>CAYOND010000005.1:9957-54351 GCA_964405225.1 uncultured Pseudohongiella sp. | reverse complement strand
AGAAGAAGGTTGCGAAGAAAAAGACCGTGAAACGCAAAGCTGCCAAGAAGAAGGTAGCGAAGAAGAAGGCCGTCAAGCGTAAAACTGCCAAGAAGAAGGTAGCCAAGAAGAAGACGACCAAGCGTAAAGTTGCCAAGAAGAAGGTAGCGAAGAAGAAGGTAGCGAAGAAGAAAACAACCAAGCGTAAAGCAGCCAAGAAGAAGGTAGCCAAGAAGAAGGCCACCAAACGCAAGCCAGCCAAGCGTAAGCCAGCCAAGAAGAAGGCCACTGCGAAGAAGAAAAGGGCAGTAAAACGGCGTTCGGCGGCTAAAAAAGCAGCGAAGCGCAAGGTCGCCAAGAAGAAGGCCACCAAGCGTAAAGCGCCTGCTCGAAAGAAAACAGCCAAGAAAAAGGTAGCCAAGAAGAAGGCCACCAAACGCAAGACTGCAAAGAAAAAGGTAGCCAAGAAGAAGGCCACCAAGCGTAAGGCTGCAAAGAAAAAGGTAGCCAAGAAGAAGGCCACCAAGCGTAAGGCGCCGGCTCGTAAAAAAGCCAAGAAGAAAGCTGCCAAGCGTAAAACCGCAAAGAAGAAGGTTGCGAAGAAGAAAGCAGTAAAGCGTAAGGCACCGGCTCGTAAAAAAGCCAAAAAGAAAGTAGCCAAGCGTAAAACTGCCAAGAAGAAGACCCGCGCCAGGAAGAAGTAGGCCGGATCTTTGCAACCGGGTGCAGTAACCCGACACTCACTGCCTGTTTTTCACCGTTTGTAGGCAGTGAGTGTTAGCTCGGGGCTCTATAAATCCCTCTTGAAGCAATTCAAGGGGGATTTTTCATTCAACATCTACCTTCCGATCTGGCGCGCAAAGTATGGCGACAATCCTCTCAATTGACACAGCTTCAAATACGTCCGGACTGGCTTTATTGCGCGGTAATGAGATTGATGCGGCATATTGCGAAGATGGACGGAAGGCAGCGCAGGTACTCTTGCCCATGGTGCAAGAGATGTTGCAGTCACATGGTGTCACGCTGGCGCAACTGGATGCCATCGCAGTGCTTGCAGGCCCTGGATCCTTTACAGGTATCCGCATTGGCTTGAGTGTTGCGCAAGGTCTGGCGTTTCCCCAGAATATCCCCATGCTCGGCGTTTCCTCAATGGCCGTGCAAGCCTACGCGGCTCTCACAGGCACCTCACATCAAATCGCATTAGTGACCAGCGCAGCGCGACAGCAAGAAATTTATTTTGCGGCCTATCGCCTTGATGAAGAGTTGGGGGTCACTCCAATCGGAATTGAGCAGGTTGCAGAGCCACAATTACTGGATATCCCAACCCTGCCTGATACATTGGCATCGCAGGTGGCGCTTGTGAGTGACTCTGACAGCACCTCAGCGATTCTCAGCGCCGTGCTACCTGTATCGGACCTGCAAGTGCTGCCTTTTATTGGCTGCCCCGTAGAGCAGCTGGCACGCATCGCTGAACTACGTCTGGCAGCGGGGCTGGCATTACCCCCGGAACAGGTTCTTCCGAACTATGTGAAAGACAATATGCAATATGATTCGCCTTGAGGATTTTCTAACAGCATGACTCCCGACTATATTCAGCTCAGTCTGTTGGCAATGCTGCAGGGGTTTACTGAATTTCTGCCAATTTCCTCTTCGGGCCACCTCTTGTTGCCAACCTTGTTGCTTGGTTGGCCAGATCAGGGTCTGGCATTCGACGTTGCGGTGCATGTCGGATCGCTTTCTGCAGTGGTGGTTTACCTGCGCCACGATATCACCAGATTGCTCAGTGCCTGGATTCGCAATTTGCGCCATCCCATGATGAATGCCGATTCACGCATGGCCTGGTTTATTATTGTCGCCACGATACCTGGAGGCGTCGCGGGTCTGTTGTTGAATGACCTGGTTGCAGGTGCGGCGCGCTCAATTGCGGTGGTTGGAACCACCTCGATTATTTTTGCCTTGTTGCTGTGGTATGCCGATAGCAAAGGCCAGAGGCGGCGAACCCTGGCAGAAATGGACTGGCGTTCTGCCTGTCTTGTCGGGCTGGCCCAGGCGTTGGCCTTGATTCCCGGTACATCGCGCTCCGGTATAACCATGACCGCCGCTTTGCTTTGCAATATGCAGCGTGATGCTGCAGCGCGCTTTTCTTTTTTGCTATCGATACCGATTATTACTGCCAGTGGTCTGTTTACCGCGCTGGAGTTGGCAGAGTCAGATAGCCAACCTCTCGACTGGGTCAGTATGTTATTTGGCACCGTGCTTTCAGCGATTGTCGCCTTTATCTGTATCCACTACTTCCTGCGCCTGATTGGTCGCATAGGTTTCATGCCTTTCGTGATTTACCGTATGGTGATTGGTGTGCTACTCCTGGGTATTGCGGTTACTGCGTGAGTGCTGCCCAGCGCCAGTCGCAAATTGTTATTAAAACGGCTGCAGCCCAACCCTCTGCAGCAGAAATCGCACTGTCGGAAAGCCTCGATCTCAAGTTATTGTCAGCAGAAGCTCTGGATACCGACGGGGCAGAATTTGTCCTCGCTTTTGATGAGCGCGGATTAGGACTGCATCTGAATGTGCCGCAAGCACCTGGCGGAATCTATGTGGACTTTACCGCGACGACGCTACGGCGCCGCGCGCGCGACAGCCTGCGCAAACAAAACCTGAGCAAGGCAGTTGGCATTAAGCCAGACTATCTTCCCAGTGTGGTGGATGCCACAGCAGGTCTCGGTAGCGATGCCTTTCTGCTGGCAGTGCAGGGCTGTGAAGTTAAAATGCTGGAACGTTCAATGGTGGTTTGTGCATTGCTTGAAGACGGTTTGCACAGGGCCCGAGAGATACCAGAGCTCAATGCGACAATAAAAAGGCTGACACTGACCCCGGGAGAATTTACCGGGTTGGGGATGGCAGCGGGAGAATATGACGTCGTGTATCTCGATCCCATGTTTCCCGCGAAGCGCAAACAGAGGAAATCCAGGAAATCGATGGCTTTGTTGCAGGAATTGTTACCCGCTACCGATGATGAAGAAGCAATGTTCGCAACTGCCTGCAGCGTGGCGCGCAAACGCGTGGTGGTTAAAAGACCCAAACTTGCACCACCTCTGGCTGGCCAGAGCCCGGGATTGGAATTCAAGGGCTCCAGCAGCCGGTTCGATGTATATCTACAGCAGTAAGCGCTGTAATACCCCCGCATAGATAGCACTCAGTGAATCCAGGTCAGCGATGCTGACGCGTTCGTCCACTTTGTGAATCGTTGCGTTAAGCGGCCCCAGTTCGACGACCTGTGCGCCAGTCTTTGCAATGAAACGCCCATCTGATGTACCGCCGCCAGTGGAAAGCGAGGGCGTCAGACCGGTGACGGCATGAACGGACTCACTGACCGCCGCTGACAATTCTTCACTGGTAGTGAGGAACGGTTCTCCTGAAAGATTCCAGTCCAGTGTGTAGTCAACACCTGTTTCAGACAGTATTGCTTCCACCTTCTCGCGAATTTCTTCGTGACTGGTTTCAGTGGAGTAACGCAGATTGAAATCCAGTTCGATACTGCCTGGAATGACATTGGTTGCGCCCGTACCAGCCCTGATGTTGGAAATCTGCAGGCTGGTAGGCGGGAAGGCAGCGTTACCCTGATCCCATTCGATGGCCAGCAGTTGTTGCAATGGCGCAATGGAGAGATGGATAGGATTCGATGCCAGTTCCGGATAGGCCACATGGCCCTGGACACCATTGATGCGCAGCAAGCCGTTTAACGAGCCTCTGCGTCCGATCTTGATTACGTCGCCGAGTTGCTCCTGACTGCTGGGTTCACCAACCAGGCAATGGTCGATTGTCACGCCAGCGGCGCGCAATGCTTCCAAGGCCTTGCTGGTACCGTCAACCGCCGGGCCTTCTTCGTCACTGGTAATCAAAAAGCCGATACTGCCTGTGGGTTTGTACTGCGCGAGGAAGCTTTCAGTTGCGGTAACCATAGCCGCGAGGCTGCCTTTCATATCAGCTGCGCCGCGCCCCCAGAGATAACCATCCGCTTCAGTGGCTGCGAAGGGCGGATGACTCCACTGTGCGGCGTCACCAGCTGGCACGACATCAGTGTGGCCGGCAAACACTAACAGCGGGGAGGACTCTCCCAGTGTCGCCCACAGATTGCTCACCTCACCAAAATTCAATTGCTGCACACTGAACCCAAGCTGCTCCAGCCGCGCGCCCAGCAATGCCTGGCAACCAGCATCATCAGGAGTGACTGAGGCGCGATTAATGAGCTCTTTGGCAAGTGCCAATGTCGATGACATGATCGTTCCTAGTTATGGCTGTGTAGTTCTGTATTAAGTTCAACAGTCGATTTTAATGGCAATACTTCGACCGCGCCGTTAATGGAATTGCGTCGAAACAGTAAGTTGGGTGTGCCGATCAGTTCTTTGGCTTTTACCGTGCTTTGCAGTTCCTGTTTGGCATTGAGTACTTTTACCTTGGTGCCTGCGGTCACATACAGACCTGCTTCCACTGTGCATCCGTCAGCAAGGGGAATGCCGATGCCTGCATTGGCGCCGATCAGGCAATTCTTGCCCACCGATATGATTTCCTTGCCGCCGCCGGAGAGGGTACCCATCGTACTGCTGCTGCCACCCAGGTCGCTGTCTGCCCCGATCATTACGCCGGCTGAGATGCGACCCTCAATCATCGCGGGGCCTTCGGTGCCTGCATTAAAGTTCACAAAACCCTCGTGCATGATGGTGGTCCCTGCGCCGAGGTACGCGCCGAGCCTTACGCGAGCGGTATCTGCGATGCGTACACCGGCCGGCACAACATAACTGGTCATCTTGGGGAATTTATCTACCGAAATGACATCGAGGAATTCCCCCTGCAGACGGGCCTGTAATTGTCGTTGTGGCAAATCTTCCAGAGCGATCGCTCCCTGCGACGTCCAGGCATTATTTGGCAGTACCGCGAACAAGCCCTCGAGATTTAAAGCATGTGGTTTGGCGTAGCGATGCGACAGTAGATGCAGTTTTAAGTAGGCCTCTTCCACAGTGACTGGTGGAGCGTCTTCGACCAGTACACAGAGCACAATCTGGCTACTACTTTGCAAGGTTTCCAATTGCGTCGTCAGTTCGGTATTGCCAGCTTCTGTCAGAGCACTTGTAACTGCATTCAGATCATCGTTATCCAGTAACTTGCTGCCATTGGCAAAGGGCATGTCACAGGCCTTGCAGATACCTTTGGTCAGCGCCTGGTCTGGCTCAAAAACCGGTGCAGGGTAGTAGACTTCGATGATCTCATGACGGGAATTTTGCGTGGCTATACCAAAAGCCAGGCTGAGAGGATTGCTGTTAGACATATAATGGATCCTTGCGTGCTGCGGGTACTGGAGTTAATGCTGCTTAATAAGGCTGTTCAGTTGTGCCTGATCATAGCCGAGTACCCAGTGGCCGGCAAAATTGATCACAGGACGCTTGATTAAAGCGGGGTTCTCACACATGAGTTGTATGGCGGCGGCCGCATCGATTTTGTTGCGCTGCTCCTCCGGGAGTTTGCGCCATGTGGTGCCGCGTGTGTTTACCAGTTCAGTATAGGTGAAGTGCTGATAAAACGTCTTGATAAGTTGCGGCGAGCAGCCTGACTTGCGGTAGTCGTGAAACTCGTATTCCAGTCCGTGTTGATCAAAGAGTTTTTTGACCTTCTTGATTGTATCGCAATTACTAATGCCGTAGAGCGTAACCATGACCGGTGTCTTATCCTGATAGTCTGTCTTCAAGTTCTGTGCGGATTTCATCCACGAGTGCATTCAACAATTCCAGATCAGTAATGGGGTGGCCAGCCAGATTTGTGATAAAGAACAAGTCTTCCACGCGCTCGCCAAGGGTTGTGATCCGTGCATCCTTGAGATTGATGTCGTTTTCTGCCAACACCTTGCCTACACAGGCCAGAATACCTGGCTGGTCGGGGCAGTTGATCTCCAGTGTCGTGTAATCCTTCTCCGGATTATTGATGATATTGGTTTCGACTCGCTTGCCGAAATAGCGTTCCTTGCGGCTACGACGGAAGCGAGCTGGTGCGATGGCTTTAGAGCCAGTCTTCAAATAATCGCAAAGCACATTGCGTATTTCTTCCTGCCGCCTGGGGTTATCTCCCACCGGTTTGCCGTTATTTTCCAATACTGTGTAGGTATCCATACAGTAGTTGTTAGTTGAAGTAAAAATACGCGCGCCATAAATGTTCAGATTGAGCTTTTCAAAGGCCGCAGTGCTGTTGGCAAACAGGAATTCTGCATTGACCGTATAAATGAAAACTTGCGTCGCACCTTCCGCGGTATTGTCGGTCATATCTTTTATTGAGACTAGCGCGCCGCTACCATCGTAGCCAGCGATAGCCTCTGTATGCCAAACGATATTGGAGGCAGACTCCCGCAGAAAATACTCATCGTCAGCCCGGGTCCATATATCTTCTATAACATCCTGCGTCAGGCCGCGTTCGGTTAGTTTGGTTAGTGCGGTTTCTTTCTTGTCAGCAATGCGGTCTTCGCGATCAATTGGATTTTCCAGTCCGAGACGCAGCGCGCGCTTGGTGTTCAGGTAAAGCTGGCGCATCAGCGTTGCGCGCCATGTGTTCCAGAGCTCCGGATTGGTGGCGCGAATGTCGGCAACCGTCATGGCATAGAGATAATCCAGGTGCAGCTTGTCACCCATTTGCGAAGCAAATTCATGGATGACTTCGGGATCACTGATGTCTTTGCGTTGTGCGGTCATGGACATCAACAGGTGTTTTTCTACCAGCCAGGAGACCAGTTTGGCGTCCCAATTACTCAGGCGGTGACGTTTGCAAAAGTTCTCGGCATCTTGCATGCCAAGACTCGAATGATCGCCGCCACGTCCTTTGGCAATATCGTGATAGAGACCTGCGATATATAACAGTTCTACCTTGGGTAGATTGCGCACGATATGTGCAGCCACAGGGAATTCTTCTTCCGCATCGGGCAGTCGAAAGCGGCGCATGTTCTCCACCACTTGCAGCGTATGGGCGTCGACAGTGTAGATATGAAACAGATCATGTTGCATCTGGCCGGTTATCTGGCCGAACTCCGGCAGGTAGCGGCCGAGAATGCCGTAGCGAGCCATACGCCTTAACTGCAAGGCAAGCTGGTGCGGCGATCGGAGCAGTTCCATGAAGAGCGAGACATTGACGATATCATTGCGAAACTCATCATCGATCAGGCGGCGGTGATCACGTAATAGTCGAATGGTCGAAGCACGCACGCCCAGAATTTCAGGGTTTTGCGCCATCAACACAAATATTTCCAGTAGCGCAAAAGGCGTGCGTTCAAACACATGGGGCGCAACCACCTCGATATAACCATTGCGCATCTGAAAGCGATTGTTCAGCGGCTTGATGATTTCTTTCTCACCCGCGCGCAGGATTGCTTCATCAAGATGCTGCAACAATACATCGTTCAACTCGCGCAGGTTGGCTACGGCGCGGTAGTACTGTTTCATGAGTTTTTCAACACCGAGACTCTTCTCATCGTCTTCGTAACCAAACAGGCGCGCGAGTTCGCGCTGCTTGTCAAACAGCAACCGGTCTTCGCGGCGACCTTCGAGCAAGTGCAATCCATAGCGCAGTTTCCAAAGGAACGCCTGGCCCTTGTTCAGCATGGTTTCTTCGGAAGGGCGCAGGAATCCCAGGTCAACCAGGATTTTGAAACTGCTGGCGCCGAAATGTCGTTTGGCGACCCAGACGATAGTCTGAATATCCCTTAGCCCGCCCGGGGAGGTCTTGATATTGGGCTCGAGTGCGTAATCGATGTCGTGGTACTTGTCATGGCGATTAAGCTGTTCATCCCACTTGGCGCGGAGGAACTTCTTGATGGGCCATACGCGCTTGCCCATGGTCAGTTCGTACATCTCTTGTTGCAATTCCGGGGGACCGAATATGGTTCGCGTTTCCATCAGGGCAGTCGCGACAGTAATGTCGCTCTTCGCTTCCTGCTTGCATTGTTTGATGGAACGTACGCTTTGTCCGATCTCCAGCCCCAGGTCCCAAAGTGATGTCAGAAAGGCGCTGATGCTTGCCTTGTAATGCTTGTTACGGTCACGCCGGGTGAGAATCAGAATGTCGATGTCAGAGTGGGGGAATAATTCGCCACGTCCATAGCCACCCACCGCAACGAGGCTGATATCTGCGGGCGAGGGCCATTCCTGCTGCTGCCAGACGAGGGTCAGGATTTGGTCCAGTAAACGGGATCTGGCGCTGACGATATCGACGATGTTCTGATTATCCCGGTAGCGGGCATCGAGTATGTCGGATGATTCCTGTAATACCTTGCGCAGGCACTCAACCACATTGCCGGCGCTTTCCACACGGCTACGCAACTCGTCCATGCTGAAGAGCTCGTTATCTGCTATTTCAGTTTGCGCAGCTTCTGATTCGGCAACCGAGAGATTCTCGATAATCACAGTGATTCTTCTGAGCGCAGGGTGAATACTTCAACGCCATCGTCTGTTACGGCCATGGTGTGTTCCCACTGTGCAGATAAACGTCTGTCCTTGGTCGTTACAGTCCAGCCATCACTGCGGGAGAGTTTGGTAAAGCGCGATCCTGCGTTCAACATGGGCTCAATAGTAAAGGTCATGCCCTTGACAAGTTTGGTGCCGGTATTTGGGCGGCCATAGTGCAGCACCTGTGGGTCTTCATGAAATATCTTGCCGATGCCGTGTCCGCAATATTCCCGCACGATAGAGTAATTGTTGGCTTCGCCATGTTGTTGAATGACGTGGCCGATGTCTCCCAGTGTGGCACCGGGTTTGACTATATCAATCGCTTTATAGAGGCATTCCTGGGTTACCCGGATCAGGCGCTGGGCATGCTCGGGTGTTTCGCCTACACAAAACATCTTGCTGGTATCGCCATGGTAACCATCCTTGATCACTGTGACGTCGATATTCACGATATCGCCTTTTTTGAGAATCTTGTTATCACTGGGAATACCGTGACAAATCACGTGATTCACTGAAGTACAGATGGATTTCGGGAAGCCGTTGTAATTCAGGGGCGCTGGAATTGCCTGCTGCTTCTCGACGATATATTTGTGGCAGATACGGTCCAGCTCGCCGGTGCTGATGCCCGGTTCAACATACTGCCCTATCATTTCCAGGACTTCCGCGGCCAGGCGGCCCGCCACGCGCATACGGGCGATTTCTTCGTCGGTTTTGATGTGAATGGTCATTTATGGGTTCTGCGATTTGTCGGCGCGGGATTATTGCGCCAAAAGCAGCCTATTGTAATGCCTGAACCCCTTTAATTACAGCCAATTACTACCATCGCGGGACGCGCGCGGCAATCCGGGCGTCGCGGCCGGATATTGGTAAAAATCTTTATCAGGGCCAGTGTTTATGGTATAAAACGCGCGCTGTGAACTGGGGGTCGAGTTTTTCAATCCCTCGCAGCATTAAATTTAACTTAACGTCGCACATACACCGTCACATGTGCTCTGGGTGCCTGACCACTGCTTTAAGTGGTTCGGTTGAGTCATGGGGTGTATGGAGGCCTAACCCGAACTGAAGGATACAACATGAACGTAAGCATGAAAGAAATGCTCCGTGCTGGAGTGCATTTCGGGCACCAGTGTCGCTACTGGAATCCCAAAATGGAGCCATATATCTTTGGCTCTCGCAATAAAATTCACATCATCAACCTCGAACACACTGTGCCGGCACTGAACGATGCGCTGGAAGTGGCTGCTGATCTCGTCAGCAAGAAGAGGAAAATACTCTTTGTTGGTACCAAACGCGCTGCTGCGAAAATCGTGCGTGAGCAAGCCGAGCGGGCGAACATGCCGTACGTCAACCATCGTTGGTTGGGTGGCATGCTAACCAATTACAAGACTATTCGGGGTTCGATCAAGCGATTGAAAGAGCTGGAGACCCAGGAGCAGGACGGTACCTTTAATCACCTGACCAAAAAAGAAGCGCTGATGTTGCACCGCGCCAAGGAAAAGCTGGAGCGTAGTATTGGCGGTATCAAGGATATGGGCGGTTTACCGGATGCCTTGTTCATCATCGATGTAGACCATGAGCGCATCGCGGTAACCGAAGCCAATAACCTGAAAATTCCGGTTATCGGGGTGGTGGATACCAACAGCAATCCGGAAGGTGTGCAGCATGTGATCCCTGGCAATGACGACGCTATCCGTGCCATCTCGCTATACGCAACTGCGGTAGCTGATGCTTGCCTGGAAGGTCATAAGCGCGGTGGTGCTGATGTCGCAGCCGGCGAATTCATCGAAATAGACGATGACGAGCCAGTAGTTGCAGCCAAAGCCGAGAAGCCTGCACCAGAAGCCAAGCCTGAAGAGCCAAAAGCTGAAGCTGTAGCTGAAGAAGAACCAAAAGCGGAAGCGGCTCCTGTTGAAGCGGAAAAGGCTGAAGCAGCACCGGCTGAAGACAAACCTGCGGATGCTGAAGAAGAGAAGGCTGCTGCGCCAGCCAAGAAAAAGGCGCCAGCCAAGAAAAAAACTGCTGCCAAGAAAAAGACTGCAGCTAAAAAGAAGGCACCTGCGAAGAAGAAGGCGCCTGCCAAGAAAAAGACTGCTGCCAAGAAGAAGGCCGCAAAGAAATCCGATGACTAATATCGGAGCCCTGTACAGACCACTGCATTGCAGAGGGTTGGATACAAAAAAGGGGGCCAAGGCCCCCTTTTTAAAATGATCGATTAATTAAATTGTAAGGGCCTCACAAACGAGATTTGCTGAGGCGCATTAACGGATATGCGAGGCAAGAAATGGCTAATATTACTGCAAGTATGGTGAAGGAGTTACGCGAGCGCACCGGACTTGGCATGATGGATTGCAAGAAGGCACTCGGCGAAGCCGATGGTGACATGGAAAAGGCGATTGAAGATCTGCGCAAAGCCAGTGGGCTTAAGGCAGCCAAGAAAGCCAGCCGCGTTGCTGCAGAAGGTGTTGTACTAACCAAAATTGCTGAAGACGGCAACTATGGCGTCATTCTGGAAATCAATAGTGAAACTGATTTTGTCGCACGTGATGACAATTTTCTGGATTTCGCACAACAGGCGCTGGAACTGGCTTATTCAAACAAGGACGCCGACGTAGCTGCTTTGTTGGACGCCGGGCTCGAAGATACTCGCCAGGCACTCGTGCAGAAGATCGGTGAGAACATCAATCTGCGACGCGTAGAACGCCTGAGTGTTGAGCAAGCCGACGACGGCATCATTGAAAGCTATGTGCACGGCAGCCGCATCGGCGTGATTATTGCGCTAAAAGGCGGCGACGAAGCGCTTGCACGTGATATCGCCATGCACATTGCGGCAATAAATCCGATGGTGGTGCGCGCTGAAGACGTACCAGAAGATGTGCTGGCCAAGGAAACTGAAATATACTCTGCGCAGGCACGCGAAAGCGGCAAGCCGGAAGAAATCATTGCCAAGATGATCGAAGGTCGGCTGCGCAAGTTTGTTGCCGAAGTCAGTTTGCTGGAGCAGCCTTTCGTCAAGGATCCAGACACCACGATTTCCGGACTGCTAAAACAAGCTGGAGCTGACATCATCAACTTTACCCGCTACGAGGTGGGTGAAGGTATTGAGAAAGAAGAGGTCGATTTCGCTACTGAAGTTGCCCAACAAGCCAAAGGTGAGTAACACGGAATAGTCTGATATGCCCAAACAGGAACGCAAGTACAACCGAATACTGCTGAAATTAAGTGGTGAGGCACTCACCGGCAAGGCAGAATTTGGTATCGATCCAAAGGTGCTGGATCGCATGGCGGTGGAAGTTGGTCAGCTTGTGGGCCTGGGTGTGCAGATTGGCATGGTAATAGGTGGCGGTAACCTGTTTCGCGGCGCGGCATTGCATGCGGCGGGCATGGAGCGGGTTACTGGCGACCACATGGGTATGCTGGCCACAGTGATGAATGCGCTGGCCATGCGCGACGCACTGGAACGAGCCAACATAGCAACCCGCGTTATGTCGGCTATTCCCATGAGCGGCGTGGTAGAGCACTACGACAGACGCACCGCAATTCGCCATCTCAAATCCGGAGATGTGGTCATTTTCTCCGCCGGTACCGGCAATCCTTTCTTTACAACAGATTCAGCAGCCTGCCTGCGAGGCATCGAAATCGACGCTGACCTTATTCTCAAGGCCACCAAGGTGGACGGCGTCTACTCTGCAGATCCTGAACTCCACCCTGATGCCGTGAAATTTGATACGCTCGGATACGATGATGTGCTGGACAAGAAGCTGGGCGTCATGGACCTTACGGCCATTTGCCTGGTGCGTGATCATCAGGTACCAGTGAAGGTATTCAATATGAATCGCCCCGGAGCGCTACTTGATAACGTGATGGGTAAGCCCGATGGCACGCTGATCGAATAATCACCGCGCACAGGGCTTCCGCAAGGCTATACAGAAAAGGAATAACTATGATCGATGAAATAATACTTGATGCCGACGACAGAATGCAGAAGAGTGTTGCGGCATTGGATGAGGCATTCAAGAAGATCAGAACCGGGCGTGCCCACCCCAGTATCCTCGATGGTGTAATGGTGTCTTATTATGGCGCCGAGACTCCGCTTAACCAGTTGGCCAATGTCACAGTGGAAGAAGGTCGTTCGCTGGTGATCTCGCCCTGGGAGAAGAACATGATCGGGGAAGTAGAGAAGGCGATCATGAAATCCGACCTTGGGCTCAATCCCTCGAACAATGGCGACACCATTCGTGTTCCCATGCCTCCGCTGACCGAAGAAACCCGCCGGGAATTCACCAAACAGGCCAAGAACGAAGCGGAAAATGCCCGAATCGCAATACGTAATATCCGTCGTGATGCCAACTCGGATTTCAAAGATCTGGAAAAAGAAAAAGAAATAAGTGAAGACGACCAGCGCCGCGCCGAAGAACAGATACAGAAGATGACTGATAAATACATCGGCGAAATCGAAGCAGCGTTCCAGGCTAAAGAAGAAGACCTGCTCTCTATTTAGCCTGTCTACTCACTGTTGTTGTTCGATTATTCAGGTAGTCGATGACATATACTCAAGCTGATAATGACATCTGACACTGATACCAAGATGCCACAGCATATTGCCATCATTATGGATGGCAATAATCGCTGGGCCAAAGCCAGAAACCTGCCTCCGAAATCCGGCCACCGCCATGGTGCCGACGCGGCACGCGAAATCGTCAATGCCTGTGTGCGTCGCAATATTCCCTATCTCACTCTCTTTGCTTTCAGCAGCGAGAACTGGATGCGTCCAACACGCGAAGTGCAGGGCTTGATGGCGTTGTTTTTATCGGTATTGAAACTCAAGGAAATCAATCAACTGCACAAGCAGAATGTGCGGCTCCGATTTGTTGGCAAACGCTCGTCGTTTTCCTCAAAGCTGCAGGCCAATATGGCAGAAGTCGAGCAGCTGACGCGAGATAATACCGGCACAACAGTGATCGTGGCAGCCGACTACGGGGGGCGCTGGGATATTACCGAGGCCAGCCGCAAAATTGCTGAGCTAGTAGCAGTCGGTAATCTGGAGCCTGCAGACATCGATGTGGAAACCATGCATCAGTACACCTCGCTAAGCGCATTCCCGGACCCTGATTTGTGTATCCGCACTGGAGGCGAGCATCGCATCAGTAATTTCCTGCTCTGGCAGTTTGCCTACACAGAATTATTCTTCACCGAGTGTTTCTGGCCTGATTTTGACGATGCGCAATTGCAGTTGGCACTGGATGACTTTGCCAGCCGACAGCGCCGTTTCGGTGGGCACGATGAAGACGACAGAGAAGACGGCGGTGCTTAAGCAACGGGTCATCACTGCTGTCATCCTCTTGCTGCTCCTGATCGGAGCGACCACCCTGTTGGGCCCATTCAGCTTTGCCCTGGTTATTGCTCTGATCGTATTACTTGCAGCCTGGGAATGGGGCGGGCTGCTCGGGCTGGCGCAGCGTCAGGCTAAAATCGGCTTCCTCGTTTCCATCGCGCTGATGGCCGCTGGTACATTCTTTTTACTCGGTGTGACTCCCGGTGCAGTTGCGATCGATGTACTACGGGTGGAATTACTGCTGATCCTGGGAATTATTTTCTGGTTGTTTGTACTCCTGTTATTAATCCAGTATCCAGCGTCCCGTTCGCGCTGGAACGACCCATCCAGGATAGCTGCGATGGGATTATTTGCCTTGCTTCCCACTTTGGCAGGCATTATGCAGTTAAAATATCTCGCATCGACTGGCTGGCTGGTGCTGGCTCTTGTGGTGCTCGTTGCTGCGGTTGATATTGGCGCCTATTTTGCCGGTACATATTTTGGTCGACGCAAGCTGGCACCTGATCTCAGCCCTAACAAGTCCTGGGAAGGGGTCTGGGGTGGTCTTGGATTGAGCCTGCTCGTAACGCTGATATGCGCGTGGGTCGTACATAATTATTTTGCAGCCTTATCCCTTCCGGCATTTCTGTTGTTTATCGGATTAGCGCCAGTTGTCACATTTTTTAGCGTAACCGGCGATCTGCTGGAGAGTATGCTCAAGCGTAATAGTGAAGTAAAAGACAGCGGCACCTTGTTGCCGGGTCATGGTGGATTGCTGGACAGAGTGGATGGCTTGTTGGCAGCGACGCCTGCATTCACCTTGATGACGACATTATTGCTGGAAGTTAACGAGGTCTTGTTGTGAGTCAGGCGCGGCAACTCACAATTCTGGGCTCGACCGGCAGCATCGGGCAGAGCACACTGGCCGTAACTGAGCTCAATCCCGACTGGACCTTGTATGCACTGACTGCGCATACCCGTGTTGACGAGCTCGCTGCCCAATGCCTTAAGTACCGGCCTCAGTACGCGGTGATTTCCACCGCTGAATTGGCAGACCAGCTCACCAGGCAATTACAGGCAGCCGATTGTGAGACCCAGGTCATGTGGGGTGAGGCAGCCCTGGCGGAGGTTGCAGCAGCAGACGTAGTGGATGGCGTCATGGCGGCTATCGTCGGAGCGGCAGGTCTGGAACCTACACTGGCGGCAGTGACTGCAGGTAAACGCCTGTTCCTGGCGAATAAAGAAGCGCTGGTCATGTCAGGACAATTGTTCATGGAACTGGCACAGCAATCCGGCAGCCAATTGATTCCGGTCGACAGTGAACACAATGCCATATTCCAGTGTCTGCCATTCGATGCCAGTAATCGCTTGTTGCTGAATGATGTGCGCAAAATCGTGCTTACTGCCTCAGGTGGGCCCTTCCTAAATACGCCACGAGATCAGTTATCCAGGGTGACGCCGGCCGAGGCCTGCAATCATCCAAACTGGGATATGGGTGCCAAGATATCTGTCGATTCAGCCACGATGATGAACAAAGGGCTCGAATTGATCGAGGCCTGTTATTTATTTGGCACCACGGTCGAGAATGTCGATATCCTGATCCATCCGCAGAGCATTGTGCATTCAATGGTGCATTTCAAAGACGGTTCGGTATTGGCACAAATGGCTAACCCGGATATGTGTGTGCCCATCGCCAGTGCATTGAGTTGGCCAGAGCGCTTGTTGAGCGGTGTCGCACCACTCGATCTGGCCGCCAGCCCGGCGCTGGAGTTCCATGCGCCGGATCTGGAGCGTTTTCCCTGTTTGCGTCTTGGCATGGAAGCTGCGCGTGCATCTGGTACCATGCCGGTTGTCATCAATGCAGCGAACGAAGTCGCTGTTGCGGCTTTTCTGGAGCAGACACTGGCATTTGACCAAATTCCCCTCATCATTGAGGAGGTTATGTCGAAAATACCTTGTGAAGCGGCGTCCAGTCTCGCTATTATTCAGGGCATCGACCAGCAGGCCAGAATGCTTGCTAACGAACTGATTACAAAGAAATTTCGGTAATGAGACCGGAACTCGAAAATTACCCGGTGAATACCGCTCGCGCAGATTATGATAATTGAATTTTTCATTAACGCTTTAGCTTTGATAGTGACGTTGGGCATCCTTGTCACCTTTCATGAGTTCGGACACTTCTGGGTGGCCCGCCGCTGTGGCGTGAAAGTGCTGCGCTTCTCCATTGGGTTTGGTAAAGCAGCAAAAACCTGGGTAGGTAAGGATGGCGTGGAGTATGTGATTGCGCCAATCCCATTGGGTGGTTACGTGAAGATGCTGGGGCAGGAAGACACGATGGTGTCTGAGGCTGAACAAACTCCGGCATCACAACGGCACGAGTCGTTCGCCTTCAAACCACTATGGCAGCGTATGGCAATTGTGGCAGCAGGCCCACTGGCCAATTTTCTGCTGGCCATTGTGGTGTTCTGGATTATCAACATCACCTACGGTGTGAGCGGTATTGCTCCGGTAGTGAACAGCGTTGTTGAAGATTCAGTAGCCGAGCGCGCCGGATTACGGGCAGGAGATGAAATTCTGGCTGTCGATGGCACCGAAACGATCATCTGGCAACAGGTGACCATGCAAATGTTGGGGCGTCTGGGAGAAACCGGCAACATTACGCTGACCATTGATCCGGCCAACTCCAGTACCGTGCGCGATGTGCGCCTGCCAATCTCAGCGTGGATGGGTGATAGCACTGAACCCAATCCGGTTGCCGATCTCGGCATAGTACAGATGGAAATTCCGGCCCGCGTTGCCGAATTGATAGAAGGCAGTCGCGCGGAGCAGGGCGGCATGATGACCGGCGACGTAATAGTTTCTATTAATGGCAGTGCCATAAGAGGCTGGAATCACTTCGTAGACGTGATTCGCAACAGCCCGGAACTCCCGCTGGATGTCGTGGTCAAACGGGGTGATATAGATGTGCCGCTGCTAATTACACCGGCTGCCAGCGCGCTGGAAGATGGTGGTGAAATCGGCTCGATTGGGGCCTATGTGCAAGCGACCAGCTATGATGAACTGGTTCCGGCAGAATGGCGCCGCGAAGTGAATTACAATGTGGTCAGTGCAGTTGTTCCTGCACTGCGCGAGACCTGGGACAAGTCGGTATTTGTCCTGGACTCGGTGAAGAAATTAGTTGTTGGCCTGATATCAGTAAAAAATATAAATGGGCCGGTAACGATTGCCCAGGTGGCTGGAGAAACAGCCTCCTATGGTCTGGATGTGTATTTGGGATTCCTGGCGCTTTTGAGTATATCGCTGGGAGTGTTGAACCTTTTACCCATACCAGTGCTTGATGGAGGTCATTTGTTGTACTTCGGTATTGAGGCAGTAACGCGTCGGCCGGTGCCGGAGCGGATACAAGCCTGGGGTTTACAGTTAGGCCTGTTGCTGATTTCTGGCATCATGGTGCTGGCATTTTATAACGACTTTACTCGTTTGCTCTGATAATTCGAAACAAAACCCGCCATCAAGAAAGTCATTCAGTTTGAGTATGCTTTACAAATGAAGAGAATATTTTTCTGCTTGCTGGTGGTGTTTGGTTGTCAAACGGTCCAGGCCCAGAACTTTACAATTGCCGATATTATCGTTGATGGTTATCAGCGTATTTCGCCTGGCATCATCTATAACTTGCTCCCGGTTGGAATTGGGGATGAGGTTACACCCACCACGCCTGCACAAATCATTCGCGCTCTTGCCGAATCTGATTACTTCGACGAGATAGAAGTTTCCCGCGAAGGCAATATCCTTGTAGTCACTGTCCTCGAGCGTCCCTCGGTAGCCGAGATTACCATTGAAGGTAACAGTGTTCTCGAAACAGAAGACATTTTGGAAAATATGGCCACTGCAGATATTGCCGAAGGGCAAATCTTTACACGTGCCACTCTGGAAGTAATCAGGCAGGGCATCCAGGATGTGTATTCCTCTCGCGGCCGCTATGGCGCAGCCGTTGAAATAGAAGTTGAAGAACTCCCGCGCAATCGTGTTGCTATCACACTCGATATCAATGAGGGTGAAGAATCCCGTATCAGAAATATAAACATCGTCGGCAATAATGCATTCGAAGAGGAAGACCTGCTTGGTCTGTTCGAGCTCGGCACGAAACCCTGGTACATGTTTCTCAGTCGCCGTGATCGTTATTCCCGTGAACAGTTTACGGGGGACCTTGAGCGTCTTGAGTCGTTCTATCTCGATAATGGCTACGTGGCATTCAATATTGATTCAACGCCAATATCCATCACCCCCGATCGTGAAGAGGTGTATATCACGGTCAATCTTACCGAGGGGGATCAGTACACGGTCAATGAAGTTGATCTGGCGGGAGATCTGGTTGATGCCGAGAATTTGCTGCGTGCCGCAATATTCGTAAGGCCTGGCCAGACTTATTCACAAGCGCTGGTGACAGGCACAGAAGAAATCATGGTGCAGTTCCTCGGCAACCTGGGCTATGCCTTTGCGGCTGCAACGGGTGTGCCGGAAGTTAACGAGGACGATCAAACTGTCGATGTTACGTTCTTTATTGAGCCCGGTAATCGCACCTACGTAAACCGCATTAATTTTAACGGTAATAATTCAACTGCCGATGATGTGTTGCGACGCGAGATGCGGCAGTTGGAAAGCGCGCCAGCTTCCAGCCTGCAAATCGAACAGTCAAAGGTACGACTGGAACGACTCGGATATTTCGAGACTGTCGAAGTAGAAACCGAAGAGGTACCGGGCACCACTGACCAGATCGATGTGAATTATGATGTCGTCGAACAGAATTTCGGCGCTATCAGTTTTCAGATAGGTACCGGTGGTGGAGGGGATTTCTTCATCAGTTCCAATCTGCAAGCGCAGAACTTTCTCGGTACCGGGCGTACAGTGCAGGTTGGTGTGAATCGCAGTCGCTTTCAACAAGGCCTGAATTTTCAATATATCGATCCGTACTACACGCCGGATGGTGTGAGCCGTGGCTTCAGCCTGTTTGCGCAAAAACTCGAGTCGCCGTTTAACGTCTCCCAATTTAATACCAGTTCCTACGGCGGTAATGTGAGCTTCAGCTATCCGATCAGTGAAGTATCTGGCCTTGGCTTTAACCTGGGCTATACGCACACCGAATTGGGTGCTGGTCTGGGTTCAGTGCAGGAAATTCTTTCCAGTCCCAGCCTGTTCGACGGGGTAGACAAGTATATTATCGAGCCAGCCAACGCGAATGTCTTCGACGGGCCGGTACGCGATGCGGTGCTTGGCGATGTCAGTGCATTGCGTCCTGAGCAACTGCAAATGCCCACCGATCCCGGGTTCATTGACAAATTTGGCGATACTTTTGATGACTTCACAATCTCTGGTAACTGGTATCACAACACGTTGAACCGCGGTCAGCTCCCGAACGACGGTTCATTGCACAGTTTCGGCTTGCAAGTCACACTGCCTGGCAGCGACCTGGAGTATGCGCGATTTACTTATAACGGGCAGTTTTACTGGCCAATCTCGCAAAACCGGGACTGGGTAGTGTCACTACGCACCAATCTCGGATATGGCATTGGTTATGGTGAATCAGACGAATTGCCTTTCTTTAACAACTTCTTCGCTGGCGGCTTGAGCGCCGAAGGTGTCGTGCGTGGTTTTGAGGAAAACAGCCTGGGACCGGAGAGTACGCCAGGTGCTCGCTATCTGGCGGAAGGCGGCATTTTGTTGCGACGCGATGAGAATGGCGAGATTGAAAGGCTGGAATCTGGCAGTGCCGCGGGTTTTCTGAACGAGTTCGGCTACCGGACCACTAATTTGTTTGATGCCAACGGCAATCCGGTGCTGGACGCCAATGGCAATCCTGAAGTAGCGCTGGCCGTGGAAAATTTCTTCCTGGACGAGGATTATGATAGTTTTGGTGGTAATATACTGGCTACAGCAACCCTGGAGCTGTTGTTCCCTATTCCCTTTGTGGAAGACAGAAGTCGAGTGAGATCGGCTTTTTTTATAGACGCCGGAAATGTATTCTCCACGAGCTGCACCGAGCGACAACAGTTACTACAAAATTGCTCTAATTTTGATATGGGTGAAATCAGGTATTCAGCCGGGATCAGTGTGACGTATCTGTCCCCGTTTGGACCTTTGACGTTCTATTTGGCCAAACCATTTGGCAAAGATGGGGATGATACGAAGACCTTTGATTTTACTGTAGGGACCGGTTTTTAATTGCTGATTGCAGCAATGAGCCGGCGGAATTTTCAGCTTACCCCACGGGGGTAAGGAACGGAATTGAGATGTCTGTGGGTCTACTTAACGACTCTACAGGAGTTTGAACTGGAGAATGAACGTGAAGACATTAATTAGATATGTAGCCTGTTTTACCTTGATACTGGGTAGCCAGAGTGTATTGGCGCAGGATACCAAGATTGGCGTGCTCAATGTGATGCAAGCGCTGTTTAATTCTGAGCCGGCAAACGTCGTGCGGCAGGAACTGGAAACAGAATTTGAACCAGATACTTCGCGTGCAGAAGATTTGCAGCAGCAGCTCACCGCTTTGCGAGAACAGTTTCAACAGAACGAAGCTGTTATGTCACAGGAAGAGATCCGTCGCATGAATTCCAATGCGCAGGATTTGCAGGTGCAATTGCAGCTAATCAGTGAGCGCTTGCAACAAGCGATACAGGAGCGCAACCAGGTTTTTGTAGAAACCATGCAGGAGGAGCTTGCGGCCGCAGTATCTGATGTCGTGGCCGAGGGCGGGTTCGACCTGATTCTTAATGCAGACTCTGCACCATACTTTGCACCGGTGCTGGATATTACGGCGCGTGTTACAGCGAAGTTGAACGAAAACGCCCAGAACTAATACAGTTTTAGGCAGTGGAATAGTGTCAGGTGACACATAAAATAAGCTATAAACTTGGCGATCTTGCAAAACTAATCAACGCTAAACTGGAAGGCGACGACCAGTGCGAGATTCATGGTCTTGGCACTTTAGCAAATGCCAGTCAGGGTCAGCTTAGCTTCCTCAGCAATTCAGCATATATAGATCAATTAAAAGACAGCAGAGCTTCCGCGATTATCGTGGAAGCTCGTTTTGCTGATGCATGTCCTGCCAATTGTCTGGTTTCAGACCAACCTTATGTTAGCTATGCATTGGCAAGTCGATTGTTTGACACGGCAGCGCTCGATAAATCCGGTGTGCATCCTTCTGCCTGCATTGCTGAAGGCGTAAAAATACCCGAGACGAGTTATGTCGGCCCCAATGTCGTGATTGAGGCGGGCGCAGTGATAGGTGCGCATGTGGTTATCGAAGCCAATTCGATTTTGGGGGAGGGCGTTCGAATTGGCGATCACTCCCGTATCCAGGCCGGGGTCATGCTCTACCATAACGTCAAGCTGGGTCAGCGCGTGATCATTCATTCCGGCGCAGTTATTGGTGCCGATGGATTCGGTTTTGCGTTCGATGGCACCAGATCAATCAAGATACACCAGCTCGGTGGCGTCACGATAGGTGATGATGTCGAGATCGGTGCCGGCTCCACCATCGACAGGGGCGCGATAGATGACACGATTATTGAACAAGGGGTTAAAATAGATAATCAAGTTCAGATTGGGCACAACTGCATTATTGGTGAGCACACTGTAATATGTGGATGCACTGCAATTGCAGGCAGCGTAACTATTGGCAAGTACTGTATCATGGGCGGGGCATCAGGTGCGGTCGGCCACATCACCATCGCCGACAAGGTACAAGTTAGTGCCATGTCGCTGGTTAGCAAATCAATCGATAAGCCGGGCATGTATTCTTCAGGTACCGGGCATATGAAAACCACGGACTGGAAGCGCAATATCGTGAGATTTCAACAACTGGATGATATTGCAAAACGATTGAAGAAAATTGAAAACTCTACCGATAAAGACTAGTGCGCCACGCAGATCTGCAAAGGATCCCTGGCAATGAAGTTCGAGAGCAATTTATGATAATGAATGTAGAAGAAATAAAGGAATACCTGCCGCAAAGGTATCCGTTCCTGTTAGTCGACCGAGTAGTGGAAATGGATCTGGGTAAATCCATCGTGGCATACAAGAATGTCACCGTAAACGAGCCCTTTTTCCAGGGTCACTTCCCACATCAGCCCATCATGCCCGGCGTATTGATCATAGAAGCACTGGCCCAGGCGTCCGGTGTGCTGGGTTTCAAGAGTCAGGAGAAAAAGCCCGCGGATGGGTATCTGTACTATTTCGTCGGTGCGGACCATGTGCGTCTGCGCCGCCCTGTAGTGCCTGGCGATCAACTGCGGCTCGAAGCGACAATCGTTACCAATAAGCGTGGCATCTACAAGTTTGATTGCAAGGCTTCTGTGGGTGATGAACTGGTAGGAACCATGATAGTGATGTGTGCCGAGAGGAAAGTGGATGTCGATTGACAGCTCATCGCAAATCGATCCGGGTGCCGAAATTGCCGAAGATGTCACGATCGGACCCTGGTGCATCATTGGCCCGGATGTAACGATTGATGCAGGTACGGTTATTGATTCCCATGTGGTGATTCGCAGTAATACACGTATCGGTAAGAACAACCGCTTTTTTCAATTCAGCTCGATCGGTGAAGATCCAGCCGACAAAAAATTTGAAGGTGAAGACACCTGGCTCGAAGTCGGTGATAACAATATTTTCCGTGAAGGGGTCACATTACACCGGGGAACCGGAGTCGGGGGCGGCCGCACGATAATTGGCAGCGACAATCTGATGATGCCCTATGTGCATGTTGCCCATGACTGCATTGTTGGCAACCATACCGTATTTGCCAACAACGTCGGAATTTCAGGGCACGTGGAAGTAGGCGACTGGGCCATTCTGGGTGGCTATGCGGGGGTGAACCAGTTTCTCAAGATTGGCGCTCATGCGATGGTTGGCGGCATGACACATATCGTCAAGGATGTACCTGCTTATATTATTGTCAGTGGCAGACCTGCCGCTGTGCGCAGCATCAATGCCATCGGCCTCGAGCGTCGCGGTTTCACCAGCGAATCTATCGCTGCTATTCGCAAGGCCTACAAAATTATTTACCTGCGCCAATTCACTGTGTCCGAAGCCGTGGAGCAGATATCCAGGATGTGCGAGGAATTTCCTGTCTTGCAGGCCCTGATAGACTCATTGGAAAACTCCGAAAAAGGTATTCATCGCTAACGCACAGTTTGTCCTACCAGGATTATCCATTCATCAATTTGATAATGGGAATTCTCTTCAGTAACGGCGGTAAACTAACCGTATGACTCAATCTCCTCATTTCGGCATCGTGGTCGGAGAGCAATCTGGCGACAACCTGGGCGCCGGATTGATGCAGGCCTTGCTAGAACGCTACCCTGGCGCAAAATTCACTGGCATTGGCGGCAGCAAGATGGAGGCACTGGGATGCCGGTCCCTGGCCCCCATGGAGCGTTTGGCGGTAATGGGCTTTGTGGAGCCCCTGGGCAGGTTGCCCGAACTCCTGCGCATCAAGAAACAACTCGAAAAACATTTTATTGAGAACAAGCCCGATGCCTACATCGGTATCGACGCTCCGGATTTCAATCTTAGAGTCGAAGCCAACCTGCGGCTTGCGGGTATCAAAACCGTGCACTATGTGAGTCCAAGCGTCTGGGCCTATCGCGCAGGACGCATTCACAAGATCAAGCAGGCCGTGGATTTGATGCTGACACTATTTCCGTTCGAGACAGCAATCTATCGGGAGCACAAGGTGTCTGTACATTGCGTGGGCCATCCGCTGGCAGATTCAATCGACTTTACTGACCGTCAGCAGTCCTTTCGCGAGCGCTTCGGGCTGCAAGCGGATGCCTGTGTTGTCACACTCATGCCCGGTAGTCGCAGTGGTGAAATCAAGCGGCTGGGGCCCGACTTCATTGGCGCGGCGGTAGCAGCATTACAACAACGGCCCGAGTTGCAGTTTCTTATTCCTTGCGTCAATGGCGATGCTCGCCAGCAAGTTCAGGACTTGCTGCGCAGCGAAGGTATCCTGCCTGGGCCCCAGTTCCAGTTGGTAGATGATTCCCACGGCGCAATCAGCGCTGCCGACCTGGTGCTATTGGCGTCCGGTACAGCAACGCTGGAGACCATGTTGCTCGGCCGCCCAATGATTGTGTGTTACAAGCTCGCTGCACTGACTTATATGCTGGCTTCGCGCATGGTGAAGATTCCCCACGTGGCCCTGCCTAATCTATTGGCAGGCCGTGAACTGGTACCAGAATATATCCAGCATGCCGTCAAGCCACAGACACTCGCCGATGAAATTCTACGCGGTCTCGAAGGCGGTGAGGAGCAGCAGGCGATGCTGGCTGAGTTCAGGGTCATGCACGAAAAACTGCGGTGCGATGCCTCAGTCGAGGCAGCTACTGCTATCAGCGAACTGCTATCGGGTGCATCAGCATGACCCTGCCCGATCACATTGAGTTACAAGGTGAGGGCATCGGTCTGATCGCTGGTACCGATGAGGTTGGCCGGGGGCCACTGGCAGGGGATGTAGTCGCCGCTGCAGTCATTCTCGATCCGGCTAATCCCATCGCAGGCCTGGCAGACTCCAAAAAGCTCAGCGAGAAGCAAAGGGCAAGCTGTTTACAGAAGATTCAGGCACAGAGTCTGGCGTTTGCAGTAGGACGCGCCAGCGTCGAAGAGATCGACCGCCTGAATATTCTGCACGCCAGTTTGCTGGCTATGCGCCGCGCTGTAGAGGCGCTAAGCCTGCAGCCGGGATTTGTCTATGTTGATGGCAATCGCTGCCCCGACTGGCCCTATGCCAGCCAGGCGGTAGTTGGCGGGGACAATAGCCTGGACTGCATCGCGGCGGCCTCGATACTGGCGAAAGTTACGCGTGATGCTGAGATGGTAGCGATGGATGCAATGTATCCCGGGTATGGCTTTGCGCGCCACAAGGGCTATCCCACTCCCGCACATCTCGAAGCGCTCAGGGAGCTGGGGCCCTGTATCGTACATCGGCGCAGCTTCGGTCCGGTTGCCCAGTTGTTGTAGATTGCGAATCCGATTAAACATCGGGCCCGAAAAAGAGTATATTTGCAGCACCATACAGGCCGAATCAGCTGACTATTATTTAACCATTGCATGCCGACCGACACGCTAAAACCATTTACTCACCTAAGGCTGCACTCAGAGTTTTCGATCAGCGATGGCCTGGTCACTATCTCCCCACTTATCGAACGATTACGCGCGCTGCAAATGCCCGCGGCGGCAATTACTGACCGCAGTAATCTGTTTGCACTGATAAAATTTTATAGCAACTCACTGAAGGCCGGCATCAAACCGATCTGCGGATGCGAAATCCAGGTTAATAGCGGTGAACAGGATGAGCCCACCAGATTGGTGTTGCTGGTCAAAGACAAACAGGGATACCTCAATCTTACTACGCTGATCTCTGAGCTTTATACGGACCAGAGCGGTCTGCATAACGCCGGCATCAGCAAGCACCGTTTGCGCGAACTGAGTGGTGGGCTGATTGCATTGAGCGGTGCCCAATTCAGTGACATCGGCAGGGCATTACTGTCGGGTGAGCTGGAAACAGCCCGAAACCTGCTGGAAGAATGGCGCGCAATATTTCCTGACAGTTTTTATCTCGAGTTGCAGCGCGTCGGCAAGGCTGAAGAAGAGCTATACATCGCTGCAGCTGTCACCCTGGCTGAGCAAGCCCAATGCCCGGTAGTGGCCACTAATGACGTGTGCTTTTTGGCGGAGGATGATTTTGAAGCCCATGAGGTGCGGGTTTGTATCCACGACCGTCGCACACTGGACGACCCACGGCGACCACGTAGCTACACCGCACAACAATACCTGCGCTCCACCGAAGAGATGGCTGAGTTATTTGCAGATATTCCGGAAGCACTGGAGAATGCTTATGAGATAGGCCGACGTTGCAGTCTGGGGCTGACGCTGGGCGAACCCTCTTTGCCCAACTATCCAGTACCCGAAGGTGTCACGCTGGAACAATATCTCTGTCAGCTCAGTGAGGAAGGCCTCGAGCGACGACTCAGCGCTGCCGATGCCGCAGGCGTGGGAACGGACATCAGCCGCGAGGTTTACACCGACAGGCTGCACTTGGAACTGGATACTATCAACCAGATGGGTTTTGCCGGTTACTTCCTGATCGTGATGGAATTTATCCAGTGGGCCAAGGACAACGGCATCCCGGTAGGACCGGGTCGTGGTTCAGGTGCCGGATCCATCGTGGCCTACGCTTTGGCGATCACGGATATTGATCCACTGAAGTATGACTTGCTGTTCGAACGCTTTCTCAATCCTGAGCGGGTATCCATGCCTGACTTTGATGTGGATTTCTGTATGGATGGTCGCGACCGGGTCATCCAGCATGTTTCTGAACTTTATGGCAAAGATGCAGTTTCCCAAATAATTACATTTGGCACTATGGCGGCAAAAGCCGTAGTGCGTGATGTAGCTCGGGTACAGGGCAAGCCTTATGCCCTGGCTGACAAACTCTCAAAGTTGATACCGTTTGAGCCGGGCATGACGCTGAAGAAAGCTTTCGAAGATGAGCCGCAACTGGGTGAATTCGTCGATAGCGATGAAGACGCCCAGGAAATTATGGAGATGGCCTTCAAGCTGGAAGGCATCACGCGCAATGTGGGCAAGCACGCTGGCGGTGTGGTTATTGCCCCAACCCGGTTGACGGATTTCACGCCGCTTTACTGCGACGAGAGCGGTACCGGCCTGGTTACCCAGTTTGACAAGAATGATGTGGAAACTGCGGGCCTGGTGAAATTCGACTTTCTGGGACTGCGCACGTTAACGATCATCGACTGGGCTGTGAAGATGATTAACGAGCAGGTCGCCAGCGAAAATCCAATCGACATTAACAAGCTGCCTCTGGACGACGAGTCAGTGTACAAACTATTACAAAAGGGTGAGACCACTGCGGTGTTCCAGCTGGAATCCCGTGGCATGAAAGATCTCATCAAACGCCAGGTGCCCAGTTCTTTCGAAGATATTATCGCACTGGTTGCCTTGTTTCGCCCTGGTCCATTGCAGTCCGGTATGGTGGATGATTTTATCGACCGCAAACATGGTCGTACCCAGGTGCAGTATCCGCACCCGGAACTTAAACCTGTGTTATCCAATACCTATGGCGTGATCCTGTATCAGGAACAGGTGATGCAGATTGCCCAGGTGCTCGCGAACTACACGCTCGGTGGCGCAGATATTTTGCGTAAGGCCATGGGCAAGAAAGACCCCGCAGAGATGGCCAAGCAACGTATCACTTTCATGGAAGGTGCGGAGGCCCGTGGTATAGATCGTAAACTGGCGAACTCGATCTTCGATCTCATGGAAATGTTTGCCGGTTATGGCTTCAACAAATCACACTCTGCGGCCTACGCCCTGGTGTCTTACCAGACTGCCTGGCTCAAGACTCACTACCCGGCACATTTCATGGCAGCGGTGCTGTCTGCGGATATGCAGAACACCGACAAGCTGGTTACCCTGGTCGATGAGTGTCGCGCCATGGAGCTCACAATCGTGCCACCGGATGTGAATGTGGGCAGTTTTAACTTCACGGTCAATGCTGCCGGAGAAATTGTGTACGGACTGGGAGCCATCAAGGGGCTGGGCGAGGGCCCTGTCGACGGCTTGTTGGCAGGTCGCGCCGATGGGCCATTCGAGAGTCTGCTGGATTTATGCCAGCGTGTCGATTCGCAGTCAGTTAACAAGCGTGCTATGGAAGCGTTGGTCAAGTCCGGCGCACTCGACAAGCTGGCTGCCGGCGACATCGATACTGTCAGAGCAAATCTGCATGCCAATCTGCCCGAAGCAGTAAAGGCTGCCGAACAACACAATCGCAACCAGGCCAGTGGTGTTGACGATATGTTTGGCGAAATCGCACCCACAGACACGCGTAAGGCCACTTTTTCAAGGGCTGCCACGCGTCCCTGGAGTGAACAGCAGCGTCTGACAGCGGAAAAAGAATCTCTGGGTCTGTATCTGTCTGGGCATCCTATCGACGAGTACCTGAGTGAGTTGGTACATATCGCACGTGATCGCATCGCCCGGTTGAAGCCTGAGCGAGGCCCGCAACTGATTGCCGGTTTGCTGCATGGTTTTCGCACTATGAAAAGCAAAACCGGAGACACCATCGCATTCCTGACGCTGGATGACCGCAGTGGACGCATAGAAGTGTCATTGTTTGCGAAGGAATACGAGAAGTTTCGTGACCTCCTGCAAAAAGATGCAATTCTGGTCGTGGAGTGCACTGTCAGCATCGACGACCACAGTGGTGGCATGAAAGGCCGGGCCAAGCATGTTATGACGCTGGATCAGGCACGCCAGAAAATGGCACGCAGGCTGGCGGTCAATCTCGAGGCTTCGCGCCTGCAGCAGGATTTCTGTGAACACCTGGCCCGTATTCTCGAGCCATATCGAACGTCATCTGCCGCCCATGCGAGCGGCCTGTCTGTGGTTAACGGTGGCGCAGAGCCTGCCACGGTCGGGGCTTCTGCTGAGACCGATGGATGCCGGGTAGTGGTCCATTATCAGCGAGCAGACGCCAGAGGGTGTATAATGCTGGGCGAAGATTGGCTGGTAACCCCTGAGGATGACCTGATTCAGCGCCTGAAGGCAGAATTTGGTCGCGACAGGATAGCCCTGGACTACAAGAACCAGGCCAGCTAAGGGAGCCAGAGTCTCCCTCATTAAATTTTTTAGTAGTAAACGCTGGCAGGAATATGGACCCCAACTATCTGGACTTCGAACAACCAATCGCTGAACTTGAGGCAAAGATTACTGAACTGCGTCTGGTAGGCAGTGATAGTGACCTGGATATCAATGAAGAAATCCAGAATCTCAAGAACAAGAGCACCAAGCTCACCGAAAAAATCTATAACAACCTGAGCTCCTGGCAAATTTCGCAGGTGGCCAGGCATCCGTTGCGTCCCTACACCCTCGATTACATTCAGCACATTTTTACAGACTTCGATGAATTACATGGTGACCGCCTGTTTGCCGATGACCAGGCGCTGATCGGTGGCATCGCTCGTATTGATGATCGCCCGGTTATGGTCATAGGTCACCAGAAGGGTCGGGGGACCAAGGAAAAGGTCCGACATAATTTCGGTATGCCGAGACCCGAGGGTTATCGTAAGGCTCGTCGTCTGGTTTTACTTGCCGAGCGTTATCGTATTCCAGTGTTGAGTTTTATAGATACACCTGGCGCCTATCCTGGAATGGATTCTGAAGAGCGCGGCATCAACGAGGCGATTGCTGAAAATATGGCAATCATGTCACGGGTCAAAACACCGCTCATTGCGATCGTAACCGGCGAAGCCAATTCCGGCGGCGCCATCGCCATTGGTGTTAACGACCAGCTCAATATGATGCAGTATTCAACCTACACCGTTATCACGCCTGAAGGCTGTGCCACGATTCTGTGGAAGTCGTCAGAGTTTGCCGCCGCTGCAGCCGAAGCCATGGGCGTAACTTCAACCCGATTGCAGAAGATGGGCATAGTCGATGAAACTATTCCCGAACCTCTCGGTGGTGCGCATCGGGATGTCGCCGCTGCAGCAGCGAACATCAAAGCATCACTGCTGACTCAACTCGACCGGCTAACGGGTATGGATGTTGACGAACTCGTGCGGCGTCGCTATGAGCGCCTGATGAGTTTCGGCATTTCTGAATAACGGCTGGATCCAGCCACCGCGATGGGGCTGTCATGGGCTTTTCCCCCACACAACTCACCACAGTATTAACACTGCCTCCCGGCAGTAATCTGCTTGTCGGCTACAGTGGCGGGCTGGACTCTACTGTGCTGCTTCATGCCCTCGTAAAATTGCGCGATGCCGACCGCCTGCCTGGCTCACTACGGGCTATTCATGTGGATCATCAACTGCAGCAGGATTCCGGTCAATGGCGTGACCATTGTGAAGTCTGGTGTGGGAAATGGCAGGTGCCACTGATTACTGCGCAGGTTGATCTGGAGCAGGGCAGTGGCAGCATCGAAGCCCGTGCTCGTGCAGCGCGCTATGCCGCTTTCACCAAACATCTCGATAGCGGAAGTTATCTGCTGCTGGCGCATCATCGTGACGATCAGATGGAGACGCTGTTATTGCGTTTGATGCGCGGTGCCGGCATGCGCGGCCTGGCTGGCATACCACAGCAGCGCGAACTGGCTGAGGCAACATTGTTACGCCCCTTGTTGGAAACAGACCGTGCTGCCTTGCGTGATTATGCCGAGGCTGAAGAATTACAGTGGATCGAGGATGGCAGTAATGAGAATACCGACCTTGACCGTAATTTTTTGCGTCATGAAATTCTGCCTCGACTGCAATCACGTTGGTCGGGTTACCGGGAAAGCTGGAGCAAGACCACAGCGTTAGCGAAGGAGAGCGGGGCTTTGCTGGAAGATCTGGCGAGTTTGGATCTGGCCCGGTTGCGTAGCGAAGATACGGATATCCTGAATACTCAATTGCCGCTGGCAGGGGTTGCCCAGTTGAGCGAGGCCAGGCAGCGCAATCTGCTGCGTTTTTGGCTGGAGCAGGCAGGTTTGCCGGATCCCGGCTGGCAAGGTTTGCAGCAATTGGTCAGCGAATTGGTGCCTGCCGGTGCGGACAGTGCGGCCCAGATGGAATTGGGGGATGTAGTGCTGCGAGTTTTTCAAAAATACCTCTACATCGTACCCCGCTTACCTGAGATCGATGGCGGCGCAGAGTTTTCCTGGCAGCCAGGCCAACAACCTGAGCTGGTTCTGCCGGGCAATGGCAGGTTACGTGCTACTGCTGCAACTGGAGCGGGTATCAGCCAGCAGCACTGTAGTGAGCTACTTGTTCGCTATCGCCAGGGAGGAGAAGACTGCAGCTTGCCGGGCAGGCCACGCAAACCCCTGAAGAAGCTGTTACAAGAGCAGGCAGTTGAGCCCTGGTTGCGTAGTCGCATGCCGCTGCTGTTTCAGCAGGATGAACTGGTGTGCGTTCCGGTCATTGGCGTCAGTGCCAATGCCAGTGCTGCACCCGATGAGGCGGGATGGCTAATCAACTGGGAGCCTCCCGAGGTTGCGCTAAAACACACGAAGGCATTGCTCCTGAAATTAAAGGCCTGATTACTTGCAATCCGAACTACTGCAGAGTGTATTGGTGATTGTGGTCGTTAGGGCCTTCTGGTAAGCTGTAGTTCCATCTGAGGGCCAGCACCCAGTTGGCCAGTACATTTTAGATGGGGCCTCAATGACTCGATATATTTTCATAACCGGTGGTGTTGTTTCCTCACTGGGTAAAGGCATTACTTCAGCGTCACTTGCGGCTATTCTCGAGGCTCGCGGCCTCAACGTCACCATGATGAAACTCGATCCATACATCAATGTGGATCCCGGAACCATGAGTCCGTTTCAACATGGCGAAGTATTTGTCACAGAAGACGGCGCCGAGACCGATCTCGACCTGGGGCATTATGAACGCTTCAGTCGCGCCACCATGTTGCAGAAAAACAATTTCACTACCGGTGCTGTGTACGAGGAAGTACTCAAGCGCGAACGCCGTGGTGATTATCTTGGCGCAACCATCCAGGTTATTCCCCATATCACAGACGAGATCAAGCGCCGGGTAATTGCGGGCGCCGGAGACGCGGATGTGGCATTGGTGGAAATCGGCGGTACTGTGGGTGACATCGAATCCCAGCCTTTTCTCGAAGCCGTGCGTCAGCTACGGGTCGAGCTGGGGGGTGAGCACGCACTGTTTCTGCACCTGACCCTGGTGCCCTATATCAGCACTGCTGGAGAGATCAAGACCAAGCCCACACAACACTCAGTCAAGGAGCTGCGCTCCATTGGTATCCAGCCGGATATCCTGGTCTGTCGCTCAGAACAGGAAATAGACGCCGGCGCGCGTGAGAAGATCGCGCTGTTTACCAATGTGGAGAGAGCTGCGGTGATTTCCCTGCCGGACACGGATTCTATCTATCGTATTCCGTCAATTCTCGGTGCGGCTGGCATAGACGATATCGTCGTGAAGAAGTTTCAACTGGATTGTCCTAAGGCGGACTTTGGTGAGTGGGATACGGTGATTGATAACCAGCGTAACCCCGAGCGTGAAATCAATCTGGCCATGGTTGGCAAATACATGGAACTGCTCGACGCGTATAAATCCCTGAATGAAGCAATCACCCATGCGGGTATTCACACACGCACTCGCGTCAATATTACCTATATCGATTCCGAAGACGTGGCGGCGAAGGGTCCAGACCTGCTTGCCAATCAGGACGCGATTCTGGTGCCCGGGGGTTTTGGTGAGCGCGGCGTTGAGGGCAAGATTCGTGCAGTGCAGTTTGCGCGCGAAAACAAGGTGCCTTATCTCGGTATTTGTCTCGGACTGCAGGCTGCAGTTATCGAATTTGCACGTAATGTGGCCGGCATGGAAGACGCCAACAGTTCCGAATTCAAACCCGACTGCAAGGATCCTGTGATTGCATTGATCAGCGAATGGACTACTGCAACAGGTGACACTGAAACTCGCCATGCAGGATCAGACAAGGGTGGCACCATGCGTCTGGGTGGGCAGAAGTGCATACTCGATGAAGACTCCACGACATTTGCCTGTTATGGCAAAAAGGAAATTATCGAACGCCACCGACATCGCTATGAATTCAACAATGACTATATCGATGCACTCAGCGCAGCGGGCCTGAAGCTGGTGGGTAAATCGGCGGATGGCATGCTGGTGGAAGTCATCGAAGTGCCTGACCATCCGTGGTTTGTGGGCTGTCAGTTTCACCCCGAATTTACTTCAACCCCGCGCGCTGGGCATCCGCTGTTCTCCGGCTTCATCAAGGCGGCAGCCGAGTTGCGAGCGAGCAGGGATTCCGATGCACAGTTGGGCACAGCGCCACCTGAGTTGCCCCAGGCCAAGGTGGTGCAGGTCTGATCCCTAAAACCTGCAATAAAAACAATCCGATCCAGCTATAATCACCCTTATGACCAGCAAAGTAATTGAGTTTGCGGATATTGCCCTGGCGAATGACCAACCTTTGGTGCTGTTCGCCGGGATGAATGTGCTCGAATCCCTGGAACTGGCGCAGGAAGTCGCGGGCGAGCTGCAGGCAGTGACCAGCAAACTGGGCATTCCCTGGGTTTTCAAAGCCTCTTTCGACAAGGCCAACCGCTCTTCCATAAATTCCTATCGTGGCCCCGGCCTGGAACAGGGGCTGACATGGCTGGCCGATATCAAGGCCAGATATGACGTACCAGTCATTACCGATATTCACGAGCCCGCACAGGCGGCACCCGTGGCAGAAGTAGCCGATGTGCTGCAACTACCAGCATTTCTCTCCCGCCAGACTGATCTTGTGGTGGCTATGGCCAAAACCGGCGCGGCAATCAATATCAAGAAGGCCCAGTTTCTGGCACCCGCAGAGATGACCCATATCCTGACCAAGTTCCAGGAAGCGGGTAACGATCGCCTCATGCTGTGCGAGCGCGGCAGCAGTTTTGGTTACAACAACCTGGTGGTTGATATGCTGGGCTTTGACATCATGAAGGCTACCGGTTTTCCACTGCTGTTCGATGTAACACACGCCCTGCAGAAACCCGGCGGGCGGATGGATAGTGCCGATGGTCGCAGAGGACAGGTATTGAGCCTGGCACGAGCAGGCGTTTCCCAAGGTATTGCGGGTCTGTTTCTCGAAACCCACCCCGATCCGGACAAGGCCAAATGCGATGGCCCTTGTGCGTTGCGGTTGGCAAAACTGGAGCCTTTCCTGCAACAGATCAAGGCGCTGGATGACCTGGTTAAAGGCATGCAGCCGCTGGATACGCAGTAGATTCGCACCTCAAACCCATCTAAAATCTAATTTAAGAAGTTGTTATAAGGTATTGAAATGGCAGCAATTAAGGATATTAAAGCTCGCGAAATTCTGGACTCACGCGGCAACCCCACCATTGAAGTCGATGTGATATTGGCCAGCGGCGTCGAGGCAACAGCCTGCGCACCATCCGGAGCATCTACTGGCTCGCGGGAAGCACTGGAATTGCGTGACAAGGACCCGGCCCGTTATCTGGGCAAAGGCGTGTTGACTGCCGTGGGTAATGTGAATGGCGTGATTCGCGAAGCCTTGATCGGCCATGATGCGACCGCCCAGGAAACCCTGGATAAGGCCATGCTGGAACTGGATGGCACCGAGAACAAGGCCAATCTGGGTGCCAACGCCATTCTCGCGGTATCGCTGGCGGCGGCCAAGGCAGCAGCCATGGAAAAAGGCGTTCCGCTTTATGCTCATATCGCCAGCCTGAATGGCACCGAGGGCATGTATTCATTACCTGTGCCAATGATGAACATCGTCAATGGCGGCGAACATGCCGATAACAACGTGGATATTCAGGAATTCATGATCCAGCCCACTGGGGCACCGAATTTTTCCGAGGCACTGCGCTACGGCGCTGAAGTGTTCCATGCCCTGAAATCCGTACTCGCCAAACAGGGCTTGAGCACAGCGGTGGGCGATGAGGGTGGTTTTGCGCCTAATCTGCCTTCCAACGCGGCGGCACTGGACGCCATTTTGCTGGCAGTGGACAAAGCGGGATTAAAGATGGGCAGTGATATCCATCTGGCGCTGGACTGTGCTGCCTCCGAGTTTTATACCGATGGCCAGTATCAGCTCAAGGGTGAAGGGGCAAACTACAATTCAGGAGAATTTGCGGAATATCTCCAGAAGCTCTCCCAGGACTACCCGATTCTGTCCATCGAGGACGGTATGGACGAGTCAGACTGGGATGGCTGGGCTAAATTAACGGGGCTAATAGGCGATAACGTACAGTTAGTAGGTGATGATTTATTCGTTACCAATACGAACATACTGCAGCGTGGCATCAAGGAGAATATCGCCAATTCCATTCTGATCAAGTTCAATCAGATTGGTTCTCTGACAGAAACCCTGGCAGCCATAAATATGGCGAAGGAAGCGGGTTTCACTGCGGTGATCTCCCATCGTTCGGGAGAAACTGAGGATACGACGATTGCTGACCTGGCAGTGGCAACAGCGGCCGGGCAGATAAAGACTGGTTCACTGTGCCGCTCGGATCGGGTGGCCAAGTACAACCGCTTGCTGCGCATCGAAGAAGAACTGGGCAGCGCATCCATGTACAACGGCATCAAGGAATTTGCCCGCTTTACGGGTTAAAACAATAAAACATGAAAACCTTGTTCGGCATTTTGTTCGTTCTGTTACTCACCCTGCAATATCAGTTGTGGCTGGGTGATGACAGCGTGCGCGCGCTGAATATGCTGGAAACAGAACTTGATGAGCAGCGCGAGATTAACGCCAGGCTCGAGTCGCGCAATGAAGTGCTCGAGGTCGAAGTGCTGGATCTGAAGAATGGCCTTGAGGCCGTTGAAGAAAGGGCTCGCTCCGAACTGGGCATGATCGGTGAAGGCGAAACCTTTTACCTGATCATAGAGTGACAGACCATGTCTGTCGCTTGTAACGACAAGCGCAAATTATGAACATCTGGGCAATAGTGCCGGCAGGTGGCCATGGCCGCCGGATGGGTTCGCAAACCCCCAAACAATACCTCACCGTAAGTGGCAGTGCTGTCATCAGTCACAGCTTGCAGCGATTGCTGGAAATAGATGTCATCAAACGCATCGTGGTTGCCCTGCCTAAAGACGATGAAGAGTTTGCCAGCTTGCCCGAAGCCAATGAGCCGCGCATCGTCACCGCCACCGGGGGCGCACAGCGTCAGGAATCTGTGCTGAATGGATTACACGCACTGGATGCGGCGGCCGATGATTGGGTGCTGGTCCACGATGCCGTAAGACCCTGCGTGCGCTGCACCGACATTCGCCATCTCATTGAAGTGCTGCGCGAACATCCCGTTGGTGGCTTGCTCGGCGCACCGGTTGATCACACGCTGAAACAGATCGATGCGCGGGGAGTTGTCACGAATACTCTGGACCGCAGTAACTGCTGGCATGCCTTTACACCACAGATGTTTCGTTATGGCATCTTGCGCGACGCATTGGAGCAGGCCCATGCATTGGGCAACACCACCACTGATGAGGCTGGCGCTGTCGAAGCGCTGGGTATGGCGCCGCAAATGGTGATGGGTGCCAAGGACAATATCAAGATTACCCATGAGGCAGATCTGGTTATGGCCAGCAAGATTCTTGAATACCAGGAGCAATCCCGTTGAAGCTGCGTATTGGACATGGCTTCGATGTGCATCGCTTCGCTGAACAATTCGATGCTGACAAGCCACTCATCCTCGCGGGTGTCACGCTACCTGAATCCAGAAGCCTGCTTGCCCACTCCGATGGCGATCTGGTTCTGCATGCCGTGTGTGATGCCATTCTGGGTGCATTGGGCAAGGGTGACATTGGAGAACATTTCCCGGACACCGATGCCAGTTTTGCCGGTGCTGACAGCAGTGTGTTGTTGGCCGAAGTCCTGTCGCTCGCCAAAGCGCAGGGTCTGGCGCTCATCAATGCTGACGTTACTGTGATCGCGCAGGTGCCCCGATTGAGTCCGTATAAAGCCAGCATGCGTGAACAGCTGGCGAAACTGCTGGGTGTGGCACAAGATTGCGTCAATCTGAAGGCCACGACTACAGAAGGCCTGGGCTATCTGGGGCGGGAAGAAGGCGTGGCCTGCCACGCAGTTGTGTTGTTGGGCAGCGATGAGTAGTGACGATTCGTTAACCCCAGGCCAGACTGCAGCTTCACATGCCACCCAGTGGCGCTTCGCTCTCGGCGCACCCAGGTTAAGTGCCACAATCAAGCAGGCATTTGAAGATTTTCAGGTCGATGAAGACCTGGGCTTTACTCCCACAGGCGAGGGTGAGCACTTGTGCCTGCACGTGAGCAAAACCAATCTCTCAACCACAGACATCGCACGGCGTTTGTCCGAGGTGGTGGGCGCGTCCGACAGGAATATCGGCTATGCCGGCATGAAAGACCGGCGCGGTATCTGCACTCAGTGGTTCAGCATTCCCTGGCATGAACACGCGCTGGAGCGACTCGCTGCCAGTGAGGACGATTCATTCAGGGTGCTTGGCAGTGCACGCAATCAGCGCAAGATTCGCATCGGCAGCCACAAGGGCAATCATTTCCGCTTACGGCTGCGCAATTGCGAGGGCACTCAGGGCGCGTTTGAAGAGCGGCTGCAATCCATCCAGGCCACAGGCGTGCCGAATTATTTTGGTCAGCAACGCTTCGGGCACAACATGAGTAACTTGCAGCAAGTCCATGCGTTGTTTCAGGAAGATACGCAGAACAGCCGTCAGCGCAAAGGGAAACGCTATGGCATGTTGCTGTCAGCAGCTCGCTCGTACCTGTTTAACGAGGTCTTGTCAGCGCGCATTGAGCAGAATAACTGGAACAAGTATGTCCCCGGCGACGTGATGGGGCTGGATGGCACCACGCGATTTTTTGTGCCGGGACCAAACAGCCCCTGGGATGCGGAACTGGAACGGCGCCTGGCGGAGTTTGATATTCATATCACCGGACCGCTCGCCGGGCGCAGGGAAAGTGGCGACAGATATACAACCAGCGGCGAAGCGGCCGATATTGAAGAGATGGTATTAACGCAATTCCCGGACCTGTTGGCTGGATTGGAGAGCCGGGGGGTTGTTGTTGCGCGCAGATCATTGCGTTTCAGACCCGGCCAATTGCAGTGGCAATGGCAGGACGGGGACTTGTTACTCCAGTTTTTTCTCTCTCGCGGTTGCTATGCAACCAGTCTGCTGCGCGAGTTATGTGTCATTAACGAACCATCCAAGTAGTATTGGGGAATGTTTTTCAGGTGAATACGCAAGTGAATTTGAGTGGCATTGGCATGACTTCGCAAAGAACCCGGGAGCGATTACTCGGGCGCTTGCTGGATCAGGGAATCAAGAGCATGGAAGTGCTGGACATTATCCGTTCGACTCCCCGGCATATTTTCCTCGACGAGGCACTGTCCCATAGAGCCTATGAAGATGTTGCCTTGCCTATCGGTTACAACCAGACCATTTCGCAACCCTTCATTGTCGCCCGCATGACTGAGGCAGTGTTTCGTTCTGGTCCGCTGGAGCGGGTACTCGAGATCGGTACTGGGTGCGGTTATCAGGCCTCAGTGATCGCACGTCTGGCAGGCTCGGTGTACACCGTTGAGCGCATCAAACCACTGCAGGACAAGGCACGCAAAACACTGCGCAAGATTGGTGTGCGTAACGTTTACTACAAGCATGACGATGGCAGTCTCGGCTGGCCCGAAAAAGCACCGTTCGATGCCATTATTACCACGGCAGCACCGCAATCGGTGCCGGGCGAGTTACTGGAACAGCTCAAGGATGGCGGGCGACTTGTTATTCCGGTGGGTTCCGGCGATTCCCAGGAGTTGCAACTTATTACCCGCACAGGCAATTCCTATGAAACCGAAGTGCTCAATACCGTCCGCTTTGTGCCTCTATTGCCTGGGCAGGTACCACGTTGATTTGAAATTCAGCCCGCTATGAGTGAAACCCCATCATCACAGCCTTCTACAGAATTTGCTACTCGCAGCAAACCTGGTAGCTGGGTGCTGTTGTACGTCAAGGGCGTGTGTATGGGTCTTGGAGATTCGGTACCTGGCGTTTCCGGTGGCACGATTGCAGTTATCACCCGTATTTATGATGAATTTATTGACTCCATAAAGTCTGTCGACCTCGGAGCGCTGCGGAAGCTGATTTCAGGAGATGTAAAAGGCGCCTGGTCTCACATTAATGGTAATTTCCTTGCGCTGTTGGCGCTGGGCATACTGAGTGGGTTACTGGTCTCTGCCAACACCGTGCTTTATTTGCTCGATAATCAATTTCAGGCACTGATGGGATTTTTCATTGGCCTGGTGTTGGCGAGTTGCTGGCTGTTGCGCACTGAAGTTACGTGGCAAGCTTCGGCGCAAGGCGCGCGCAATCTGTATGCAATGCTGGCAGGAATTTTTGTCACTGTGGGTGTTGGCATGTTGCCTGCTGCGTCGGCTGAGCCTGGTCTGGCATATCTGTTCCTGTGTGGCGCGATAGCCATCTGTGCCATGCTGTTACCGGGCTTGTCTGGTGCGTTTATCCTGATTCTGTTGGGCGCTTACGAATATGCCCTGACGGCACTTACCAGTTTCGATCTGGTTGTTATCCTGGTTTTCATGAGCGGTTGTGTAGTGGGGCTGATGTTATTCTCGCGTTTGCTGAGCTGGTTGTTGCATCACTATCACCAACTCAGCTACAGCTTCATTATCGGTTTGTTGCTGGGTTCGTTGTCGGTGTTATGGCCCTGGCAGCGGGTTGTCAGTTACTTCGAACACAGCGACGGTACGCGCGAGGCGCTGCAAACCGCCAATATACTGCCTGCGCAGTTCTACCAGGCGACTGGGCAGGACGCCAAAACGGGATTGACTGTCGTTTGTTTGGTGGCAGGATTGTTACTGGTCATTTTGTTGCAAAAACTGTTTGATCATTCTGATGAAGAAGTTTCTGAATAGTATGCAAGGTTTGCAATTATTGTACGCAGTACTTTTGGTGAGCTTGCTGACTGCCTGTGGCGGCAGTCCTGCACCTGTGGCGGAGCGCAGCGAAGTGCTGGAGCGCACCCGTCCCATCATTGTTACCAGTTCTTCCCCAAGCAGTGTCCTGCAATCCCAAAACAGCAGGCCGCAGGTTGCAAACTCCACACCTATCGTGCGTAACAACAGTATTCCGGTTACTTCATCGCCACGCGCCTCTGGTTCCTCTGGTGCCACTGGGACCCATCAGGTAAGGGCAGGCGATACACTGTTTTCCATTGCCTACCAGCACGACCTGGACTTCAGGGCGCTGGCACTGGCCAATGACCTGCGTCCGCCTTACACCATATTCGTTGGTCAGGAGTTGAGTCTGAACGTTAATCAGCCTGCGTCAGGTTCTGCCGGGCGGGGGACTGACCTCGGTACACCAGTGGGCGACAATCAGGTTGCCCGCTCTCAGGGTACCAGCGGTGGCGGTGGTTTGTTGCGGGCACCGGTGGGTACAACGCGTAATGCCGAGCCGGAATGGCAATGGCCTTACAGTGGCCGCGTATTACAGGGATTTGCGGCAGGTTCCAGCAAGGGTCTCGATATAGGTGGTCGTGTAGGTGACAGCGTGCAGGCTGCAGGTGCCGGAGATGTTGTCTATGCCGGTCGCGGTATTCAGGGCAGTGGTGAATTGATAATTCTCCGCCATAACGATCGCTATCTCAGTGCCTATGCCCATAATCGGGCCATACTGGTACAGGAAGGCGATCATGTAGAAGCCGGGCAGCAGATCGCTGAGCTGGGTGAGAATCCCACTGGTGTGCCCATGCTGCATTTCGAAATTCGTCTGGATGGCAAATCGATTGACCCGCAAGGGCTCTTGCCAAGACGCTAAAGGCTTTTGCCAAGACACTAAAGTCTTTTGTCAGGACCCTGCAGGTTTTCAGGGCATTTGTCAGATAGATGGGTTGTTAGCGTTCTAGATACTGACGCTTGTCAGGCTTGTCGGTCCACTCTTCTGCATCGGGTAATGCATCTTTCTTTTCAGTGATATTGGGCCACTCTTCGGCAAGTTCAGCATTGAGTTGGAGAAACTCCTGCTGCTCTTCCGGTAATTCGTCTTCGGCGTAGATGGCATCTACCGGACATTCGGGCTCACACAAGGCGCAGTCGATACACTCGTCAGGGTGAATGACAAGAAAATTCGGACCTTCATAAAAACAGTCTACCGGACAGACTTCAACACAGTCTGTGTGCTTACAGCGAATGCAATTCTCACCAACTACGAACGTCATTTTGTCTTGTTTCCTTGGCTGTCTCTCATTACCTGCTCAAAACCTGAATGCTGGCTTCGGCATGGCCAATAACTGGTTCTTCTGAAGCCGGAGATTGTACTCCGAGCCACCAAAACGCGTGCATTCTACCAGCTTTTGCGGGGGCTTTACCAATTCAGGAATCGGTTTTCTTCTTCAATTCATAAAGGATTGCCAGCGCCTCTTTGGCACTGATTTCGTCCGGATTCAGGCGCTCGAGATATTCAACCGCCGGGTGCGGCATACTGGCAAACAGCTCATTCTGCCGGGGTCCTGCTGCCGGAGGCCGTTGATTCGGTGCCGGCGGGGCGCCGGTTTCCAGTGCCGCCAGCTTGTCCCGCGCCTGTGCGATTACTTCACGGGGAATGCCTGCCAATTGAGCAACCTGAAGTCCGTAGCTGCGATTGGCTGGCCCGGATTTGACACTGTGCAGAAACACGATGCCACTGTCATGTTCGGTGGCGTCCAGATGCACATTCACGATGTTGTCGAATTGTTCAGGCAGTGCGGTCAGTTCAAAGTAGTGGGTGGCAAACAGTGTGTAAGCCTTGAGTTTTTCGGCAATATACACGGCCGCGGCCCAGGCCAGTGACAAGCCATCAAACGTGCTCGTGCCGCGCCCGATCTCATCCATCAGCACCAGACTATTGGCCGTGGCATTGTGGAGGATATTGGCAGTTTCGGTCATTTCCACCATGAAGGTGGAGCGACCGCCCGCGAGATCATCAGACGAACCAATGCGGGTGAAGATCCGATCGATCGGACCAATGCGGGCACTGCTGGCCGGTACGAAGCTGCCGCACAGGGCGAGCAGGGTGATGAGTGCTGTTTGTCGCATGTAGGTGGACTTGCCACCCATGTTGGGGCCGGTGATGATCAGCATCTGTTGCTTGTCGTTCAGACACAGGTCGTTGGCGATAAATTTGTGCTCGCTCACTTTTTCTACAACCGGATGACGCCCGCCCTCGATAAACAGACCGGGCTCTTCAGTCAGTTCGGGCCGGCAATACTCAAGATTGGCGGCGGTATCGGCAAAGCTTTGCAATACATCGAGTTCACACAAGGCTTCGGTGCTGCGCAGTAATGCAGCGAGGTCTGCGCAGAGCGTTTCAAGAAGGGCATCGTACAATGATTTTTCCCGCGCCAGTGCTTTGCTCTGGGAACTGAGTACCCTGTCTTCAAATTCTTTCAACTCCGGTGTGATAAAACGCTCGGCATTCTTGAGCGTTTGTCGCCGGACATACTCTGCAGGCAGATCCGCAGTAGCCTGGCCCTTGCTGATTTCTATGTAGTAGCCATGCACACGGTTATAGCCAACTTTCAAGGTGCTGAGCCCGGTGCGTTGCCGTTCACGCGTTTCCAGGTCGACCATGTATTGCCCGGCGTTACTGCTCAGGTCGCGCAGTTCATCCAGTTCATTGTCGTAGCCGCGTGAGATCACACCACCTTCGCGAATCACCACAGGCGGATTCTCTTCTATGGCCTGGGTTAGCAGTGTTGTCTGCTCGGGAAATTCGCTGATGCGTACAGCCAGCGCTAGTACATGTTCATTGTCGACTCGTGCCAACGCAGATTGCAGTTCGGGCAGGAGTGCGAGTGCATCACGCAACCGTGCCAGGTCGCGCGGGCGCGCCGACCGTAAACCCAGTCGTGCCAGAATGCGTTCGGTATCGCCGATTTGTTTCAATATCCCGGCCAGTTTTTCAAAATGAAAATCCTGCTGCAGTGCGGCGACGATTTCCTGGCGCTGTTGTAATTGTCCGGTATTACGCAGTGGCCGATTGAGCCAGCGTCCCAGCAATCGGCTGCCCATAGGGGTTGCACTACAGTCGATAACGGACAGCAGTGTATTGTCGCGCCCGCCGGCCAGGTTATAGTCGATTTCCAGGTTACGACGACTCGCTGCGTCCAGCACAACGCTGTCTTCCACAGCTTCAACCTGCATGCTCTGGATATGGGGTAAATCAGACTTTTGCGTTTCCCGGGCATAGTTCAACAAGCAACCGGCAGCTTGCAGGGCAATTTCCAGGGTGTCGCAGTCGAAGGCAGACAGATCGCGCGTGCCAAAGTGTTCAGTTAACTTGCGCACCGCGTTGTCCAGTTCGAACTCCCAGGGCTCGCGTTTGCGGACGGCGCTGTGTTTGATGCTGGCCTGTAATTCCAGCGACTGGGATGGCAATAATACTTCGGCCGGTTTGATGCGTTCGATTTCTGCCAGCAACGCTTCCAGTGTGCGCACTTCACTCAATACAAAGCGTCCGCTGCTGATATTCATCAGCGCCAGACCATAGATCTTTTGTTGGGTGCCTGACTCGGCAATAGCAAGCAACGCATTGTCGCGCCGTTCATCCAGTAGTGCTTCGTCACTGATCGTACCTGGTGTGATGATGCGCACGACGTCGCGCTCCACCGGGCCTTTGCTGGTGGCAGGATCACCGAGCTGTTCACAGATGGCGACAGCGACTCCGGCATCGACCAGTTTGACGAGATAGCGATCGGCAGAATGGAAGGGGATGCCACACATGGGAATAGGCTCACCGCCGGATTTGCCCCTGGCGGTAAGCGTAATATCGAGAATGTCGGCGGCGCGTTTGGCGTCGTCATAGAATAATTCGTAGAAGTCACCCATGCGGTAGAACAACAGGCTGTCAGCATGCCGGGCTTTGATGCCCAGGTATTGCTGCATCATGGGTGTGTGTTTTTGCGCGTCTGCCAAGGTGTTATCGGTCTTGTTTTGCGGGTTACAACAGAAGGGGTGATTCTACACGCAATGACGGGGCACTTTAAAACTATCTCGATGGGTCGTTCAGTTTGGAATGAATCCAATGTGTTGCGCAGGATTTGGGCGCCGGCAGGTAATACAGTCTGGAGATCGCAAACCCACGTCCCTGTGGGCTCGGCCTCTGCATCTATGCCTCGGACGCCTCCTGACTGAATCGCCTGCCAGCGCCTGTGCAGTCACTGCCAAATTCCAGCAGGATAATAATCAGGAGTTAGCACCTACCTCTGCTCGCGATAATGCTGGTGAATTTGATTCTGGTCTTGTGAGGTGGGGGATTCGCGCTACACTTACAGTCCATGAATGATGACCCATCTTCCTCCATTCCCGCCCTGGTTAAGCAACTCGCCGAGAGGCTGCAAGCCATGGAATTGATGATGGCCACGGCCGAGTCATGCACCGGCGGCGGCATCGCACAACATCTCACGGCGCTCGCGGGCAGCTCGAACTGGTTCGATACCGGCTTTGTCACCTATTCCAATGCGGCCAAGCAACGTCTGCTGCAGGTGCCGGGCGAAATTCTGGCACAAGATGGGCCCGGGGCCGTGAGCGAGGAGACAGTAATGGCCATGACGGCGGGGGCTATTGCCAACAGCCAGGCGCGGCTCGCGGTGGCGGTTAGCGGCATTGCCGGGCCTGATGGTGCCACGCCGGGCAAGCCCGTGGGGACGGTATGGATCGCCTGGCAATATGATGACAGGGCACTGGCTGAGCGCTTTCAATTTGATGGGGATCGGGAAGCAGTGCGCAACGCTACGGTTCTTGAGGCTTTGCGGGGCTGTCTGAAAATATTGCCAGCGGGGCACTAAAGGAATTTCAGTTTTTGCCAATATACTGGTTGTATATACAGTAAAATTTTGCTTAAATTTCCACTGTTCAAATATACAGTAGTCTGGAAAACGGGTCGCAGACCTGATGTATAGAAGGCTCCACAGCCTGATTCATGGCTAGACTCGATGTTTCTCGGGTACCACCCACCAAAACGGTTCCGGGACATCGAGTCTAAGCCACCAAACTAGAAACTAGAAACTAGAAACTAGAAACTAG
>CAYOND010000005.1:3275-9857 GCA_964405225.1 uncultured Pseudohongiella sp. | reverse complement strand
AAACTAGAAACTAGAAACTAGAAACTAGAAACTAGGAAACAAGAAATAAGAAATAAGAAATAAGTTTAAAAAGTGGCGCGGTAGTTCGGGACTGACTACCCTCAATAGAAAGCAACTGCATTACTCACGGAACCAGGCTTCAGTTGTATTCGCGGTGTAGGAGGCTAAACAGCCTGCAGCACTGGAATTTCAGGAAAAGGAAAACAACATGGTTGAAGATAACTCAAACAACAGCAACAAAGAGAAAGCACTTGCAGCGGCCCTGTCGCAAATAGAAAGACAGTTCGGCAAGGGTTCCATGATGCGTCTTGGTGACAATGAGCGAGTAGCCATTCCGGCTATTTCTACCGGCTCTCTCGGGCTGGATATTGCGCTGGGAGTAGGGGGTCTGCCTCGGGGCCGTATTGTTGAGATATACGGTCCGGAGTCCTCGGGTAAAACCACACTGACATTGCAGGTGATCGCCGAAGCACAAAAAGTCGGCGGCAGCTGCGCCTTTATCGATGCCGAACATGCACTGGATCCGATCTACGCCAAGCGTCTTGGTGTGGATGTAGACAATCTACTGGTCAGCCAGCCAGACACTGGTGAACAGGCGCTGGAAATCTGTGACATGGTAGTGCGCTCAGGCGCGCTGGATGTCGTGGTCATCGACTCGGTCGCGGCGCTCACTCCCAAGGCGGAAATCGAGGGCGACATGGGCGACAGCCACATGGGCTTGCAGGCACGCCTGATGTCCCAGGCATTGCGCAAGATGACTGCCAATATCAAGAATTCCAACACGCTGGTGATTTTCATTAACCAGATCCGTATGAAAATCGGTGTCATGTTCGGTTCGCCGGAAACTACCACTGGTGGTAATGCGCTGAAGTTCTATTCCTCAGTGCGTCTCGATATTCGTCGCATCGGTGCGGTGAAAGAAGGTGATGAAGTAGTAGGTAACGAGACCCGCGTGAAGGTTGTGAAGAACAAGGTGGCACCACCGTTCCGTCAAACCGAATTTCAAATCATGTACGGCAAGGGTATTTTCCACCTTGGCGAGGTTATCGATCTGGGCGTGAAGCAAAACCTGATTGAAAAATCCGGCGCCTGGTATGCCTATAAGGGTGAGAAGATCGGGCAGGGCAAGAAAAACGTTGCCTCCTATCTTGAGGAAAACCCGAAAATCGCCAAAGAAATTGAAGATGCGATTCGTGCAGAACTACTCACCAACGGCGAAGACGAACCCAAAGCCAAGTCTTCTGATTCCGGTGAAGTAGTCAACCTGGCTGATGCCAAAGCCAGCAGCAGCAAAAGCTAGGCTGGCGCGAGAGTAATCACATCGTCGGTATCAGTACAAACGTGTCCCCGTTCATCACCGATACCGACGCGGAGGGCAGGGAACGCCCTTCGGTTGATGTCCCCGTTCTCCGACGAGCTGCCATGGACTATCTGGCTCGTCGGGAACATTCCTTTTTCGAACTCAAGCAAAAGATGTTTGAGCGCTTCGAACAGATTCCTGTCGCCGACATAGAAGGTGTGCTGCAGAATCTGCGCGAAGAAAACCTTCAGTCAGATGCGCGCTTCGCCGAATCTTTTGTCCGATACCGCAAGGGTCGCGGGTTTGGCTATCAGCATATTCGTAGCGACCTGCTGCGCCGTCATGTGAATAACGAGTTGATAGAGCGCTACCTGTTTGCCGATGATGCCGATTGGGAAACAACGATTCACCAACTCATACAGAAAAAGCTCAGGGCCGACACCCGCCTGCAATGTGGTTCCCGTGATCACGGCAGAGTGAAGCGCTTTCTCGAGTCCCGTGGCTTCCAACCCATGGAGATCAGCAAAGCGCTGCAATCCTATCTAGACTGAGTCCACGTCATTGGCCAAATCTGGCCGCCCGGCGAGGTGGCTAACGCGGTACTGGCACGCCACCAGGCAGGCGATTGGACGGAGGCGCGCAATTTGTTTTCTCAGCTCGCCCAAAAATGCGACAATACGGATCTCTGTCAGCTTTTTCTCGATCGTATTTCTCAATTCGAACAAAACGAACAGTCCCAAACCGCAGCGTATGCCGGAAACTGGGATGGTGTTTTCGAATTCGATACCAAGTGATGAGTATTGTTCGCGAGCTGACGTGAATTTCACCAGCACCAAGTAATTAAAAAAACTATCTGGAAGTATGCATGCAACCGATCAAGCCGTTTAAAGGATTACGACCCGCCAGGGATCTCGCCGCCAAGGTGGCCTCGCACCCTTATGATGTATTGAACCGAGACGAGGCTTATGAACTGGCCAAGGATAACCCCGTCAGTTTTCTCCACATCAATAAACCCGAGGTGGATATGGATAGAGCAGTCAGCGTGTATGACCCATCGGTGTATGCGAAAGGTGCCAGCAACCTGCAGGACTTTATTGCCAAAAACATCCTGCGCCGGGATGAGGAAGAAAGATTTTACGTCTACCGCCAGATCATGGGTGACCATGTGCAAACCGGTCTGGTTGCCGTGGCTTCAGTTGAGGCTTACGAGAACAACCTGATCAAGAAACACGAGTTCACCCGCCCGGACAAGGAAGATGACCGGGTGAATCACATGGATGCACTCGATGCCCAGGTAGGACCGGTGTTTCTGACTTACCAGGCCGAAGAGAAAGTCGACGCCTTGGTCAGCCAGGTCACCGGGCAGGAGCCCGAGTATGAATTTGACGCCGACGATGGCACGCGTCATGTGTTTTGGGTTGTAAAAGACGCCGAAACCACCACTGCATTGCAGGCTGCATTTGATACGGTGCCGTGCCTGTACGTGGCCGATGGTCACCACCGCTCTGCGGCAGCCAGTCGTGTGCAAAAATTACGCGCCGCGCGCAACGCCAACCATACAGGCGAGGAATCCTATAATTTCTTCCTCGTGGTTGTGTTCCCCCATAACCAGATGCAGATACTGGATTACAACCGCGTCGTGCAGGATCTTAATGGCCATGAAGTGTCTGAATTTCTGGCCAAACTTGAAGAAGACTTTATGCTGGAAAGGCGCGATCGCGACCTGGCCAAACCATCGCAGGCACGTGAATTTGGTTTATATGTCGACGGGCAATGGTATTTACTCACCGCCAATGCCAATCTGCTGGGGCGTATTGATGAGAGTGATCCGGTTGCCAGTCTCGATGTGAGCATCTTGCAGAACGCCATCTTCGGTCCGCTGCTGAACATCATAGATCAGCGCACAGACAAGCGTGTCGATTTTGTCGGCGGTATTCGCGGTATGAAGGAGCTGGAGAAGCGGGTTAACAGTGGCGAGTGCCAGGCCGCGTTTGCGATATATCCCACCTCAGTGGAAAGTTTGATGGCCATCGCTGATGCGGGTGAGGTCATGCCGCCGAAATCCACCTGGTTTGAACCCAAGCTGAAAAGTGGACTGGTTGTTCACGTACTGGATTAAAAATTTGTGCGCGGTTTTTGAACCGGGCAAAGAGAAACTGGCGGGAACAGCGCAGCGCATCAATCGCTGCGCAGGGATTGATGCGCTAGCCTGCGTGTGACTGACAGCAGGTCTGCTTGCTGCAAGGGTTCGTGATCGAAGTGGTGATCTCATGCAGCATGGTGCTGCGGAATCTCAACCGCATGCACACGTAGTGCATAAACCCTGCTTTGAATGCTTTGCTTATCTTGTTCATTTTGCTCTCCAGAATCACCCTGTCTGATGATTCCTGTTCTGGTATTTCCCAATTTTTGAGTATCTGCAGCGTCGGTTCATAGTGGTGGGCTGCAAAAGTTATGTCTTAAACGATTCCAGCGCCAAAAAGGTTTACAAATTTAAGATAAATTACTGAATCCAGCGACAAACCGATGAGGTGTCTTAACCAAAACGGCGCCCTGTTCCAGTATGGAACAGAGCGCCGCTACTAGTTAGCACTCAAGACTGTCTGGTTACAGATCAGGCAGCGTCGCGCTTGTCCACATCGATCAGATTGGGTTTGCTGGTTTCAATCTGAATCGTTTTGGGCTTCATGGCTTCAGGAATTTCCCTGGCCAGATCAATCTGGAGCAGGCCGTTATTCAGACGCGCTCCTTTCACAACCACATGGTCGGCTAGCTGGAAGCGACGCTCGAAAGAGCGGGTGGCTATGCCACGGTGCAGATAATTGCGCTCTTTGTCATCATTGTCAGACTTCTGGCCTTTCACCGTAAGGGTTTGATGCTCGGTAACCAGTTCCAGTTCGTCTTCCGTGTATCCGGCAAGCGCCATGGTGATCTGGTACTGATTCTCATCCAGTGATTCGATGTTGTATGGGGGATAACCATTGGAGTTGGTATCGCTACGGTTCACAGTGTCCAGGAGGGACGAAAGGCGATCAAAACCAACAGTGGTTCGGTAAAGGGGTGATAAATCATAACTTCTCATAGTCATATCCTCATGTTTAAGCAATATGTTTTAAGTGCCCATCACAATGATCGGGCGGTTTGCGAGGCAAGCTCCTATGAGCCTTGCCTGTGCCTAGTTATATAAGGTCGGGCGCGAATTTTTCAAAGGGTTTAAAACAAAAAAACCGCCGAGCGGGGCCCGACGGTCGCTTGAAAAGTCATGAATGTGCCGCTGGCAGGTGCGCCATGGCCTGCCTATATCACCAGCATATCCATGAATTCATTCACGGGGGTCTGCTCGAGACGCTTCTGGTCTTTACACAGGCTGAAGATTTGCTCACAGCGGGCAGCCGGAAAACGGGTGGCCAGGTTGGCTTTGAACTTGTCTTCAAGCAAGGGGATGCCTTCCTCGCGGCGGCGGCGATGCCCAACCGGGTATTCGATTTCTACGCGATCGGTACAACTGCCGTCCTTGAAGAACACCTGCAAGCTGTTGGCGATGGAACGCTTTGATGGCTCCAGATATTCATTGGAGTAGCGTGGCTCTTCGTGTATCTCCATCTTCTCCCGCAGTTGATCGATGATCGGGTGAGCCTGGTGAAAGCTGTTTTCATAATGCTCTGCCACCAGATTACCGAATGCCAGCGGTACCGCAGTCATGTATTGCAGGCAGTGGTCTCGGTCGGCCGGGTTATTCAGTGGACCAGATTTACTGATGATACGAATTGCAGACTCATGGGTATGGATATCGATGCGTTCGATCTCTTCCAGGCGGTCTTTAACCTGGGGGTGTAATCTGACTGCCGCTTCCGCCGCAGTTTGCGAATGAAACTCAGCCGGGAAAGAAATCTTGAACAGGATGTTTTCCATCACGTAGCTGCCGTATTCCATGGGAAAGGTGAACTCCTTGCCCTTAAACGACACGTCGTAGAATCCCCAGGTGGGAACAGTCAGCACACTCGGATAACCAATCTCGCCGCGCAGGGTGATGTCGGCCAGGCGCACAGCGCGCGAAGTCGCATCACCGGCTGCCCATGATTTACGGGGTCCCGCATTGGGGGCATGGCGATAAGTGCGCAGGCTGGAACCATCGAGCCAGGCCTGCGAAAGGGCATCAATGACCTGTTCGCGAGTACCACCCATCATGCGAGTGGCGACCGCCGTGGAAGCCACGCGCACCAATAATACGTGACACAGACCGACGCGATTAAAGCTGTTCTCCAGTGCCAACACTCCCTGGATTTCATGCGCCTTGATCATTGCAACTAACACATCATACATGGTCAGTGGCGCCTTGCCGGCGGCAATGTTTTGTTGGCTCAGGAAATCGGCAACGGCGAGAATGGCGCCGAGATTGTCGGAAGGGTGACCCCATTCTGCTGCGAGCCAGGTGTCATTGTAATCCAGCCAACGGACTATGCAGCCAATGTCCCAGGCTGCCTTGACCGGATCAAGACGCAATTGCGTGCCCGGCACGCGCGCGCCATTGGGTACTACGGTGCCTTCAACCAGCGGGCCAAGTAACTTGGTACATTCAGGAAAGCGCAGGGCGAGGAAACCGCAACCCAGGGTGTCCATCAGGCAATTACGGGCGGTGTCGAAAGCCTCGGTGGAGTCTATTTCAAAATTACAAACGTAATCGGCGATGTCCACCAGTACCTTGTCAGGTTCTGGCCGGGTATTCATATCTACATTGGCTGACATATTACTTATTGGTTCCTCGAGTTTGTGTAAGTAGAAATTGGTTAATATTTGGGGTCAGGAATATATGGGGTCAGAGTAAAAATACAGTAGAACTACTGTATTTTTACTCTGACCCCGGTTATCTGACCTCGGTTATCCCAGGATCTGCAATGACAGACCTGCGCCCATCCAGCTGATCCTCATTTGTTTGTTCTGAATATCAGGCATTATAGAGAGTGAACATACCTATACCGATGAATCCGACACCAGCGATATAGTGCAAATATTTTTCATTAATGTACTCCGACAACAGGCTGCCAGCGAGAACGCCGAGCGCAGATGCAACAATGAGCGCTGCGGATGCTGCCAGGAAGATTGTAATCTTGCTCACTTCCTTGTCTGTTGCGAAAAGCATCGTGGCTAGTTGCGTTTTATCGCCAAGCTCAGCGATAAAGACTGTCGCGAACACAACGAAAAATATTCTCCAATCCATAACTTTCTAATGCACCTCAACAGTACATAACACACTTCAAATTCACTTAAAGCGCCAGCTCATT
>CAYOND010000005.1:0-3175 GCA_964405225.1 uncultured Pseudohongiella sp. | reverse complement strand
TTTTCAGGCGCGACTTACGCGCTGCCTGCAAACTTCAACGCCTTTCACCAGATCGCAGTAATCAACGCTCGGTGATATCCACCCATTGGGAAGTTGTTGGCCCGGTGTAATCTGCACTGGGGCGAATGATACGGTTGTTCGCCCGCTGCTCTTTCACATGGGCCGCCCAGCCAGTCAGACGCGACATGACAAAGATCGGCGTGAACAGTTTGGTCGGAATATCCATGAAGTGATAGGCCGAAGCATGAAAGAAGTCTGCATTGCAGAACAGTTTCTTCTCGCGCCACATGACTTCCTCACAACGCACCGAAACAGGGTAGAGCACCTTGTCACCCACGTGATCGGCCAATTTTTCGGCCCACTGCTTGATAATGGTGTTGCGCGGGTCGGATTCGCTGTAAATGGCATGGCCAAAGCCCATGATCTTCTCTTTGCGCTCCAGCATGCCGAGAATGCCGGCCTCGGCCTCATCGGCTGAGCTCCATTGTTCAATCATGTCCATGGCCGCCTCATTGGCGCCGCCGTGCAGGGGTCCGCGCAAGCTGCCGATGGCGCCGGTAATGCAGGAATGGATGTCTGACAGGGTGGAGGCACAAACCCTGGCGGTGAACGTGGACGCATTGAACTCATGCTCTGCATACAGAATCAGGGATACATTCATGACCTGGCTGCACAGCTCATTGGGGGCCTCATCCCCGAGCATATGCAGGAAATGAGCACCGATGGAGTCATCATCCAGCACGGTGTCGATGCGCTTGCCATCATGTGAGAATCGGTACCAATAGCAAATAATGGCCGGAAACAGGGCCAGCATGCGGTCGATGGCCGCGTCCTGCTGACCGAAATCGGTCTCGGTTTCCAGGTTACCCAGCATGGAGCAACCGGTGCGCATGACATCCATGGGGTGGGCACTGGCGGGAATGCGCTCCAACACATCTTTCAGTGCCTGAGGTAGTTCGCGTAAACCCTTGAGATTGCTAATATATTCATCCAGTTCGCTCTGGGTGGGGAGCTTGCCGCGCAGCAGTAAATAGGCCACTTCCTCGAATGTGGCCTTTTCGGCCAGTTCCGAGATGTCATATCCACGGTAGGTGAGGCCGGAACCCGTCTTGCCGACTGTGCAAAGGGCAGTTTCACCCGCTACCTGGCCCCGCAGGCCTGCGCCGCTTAGCTTTTTCTGTGTCATATTCATTCCCCCTGTTAAAACCAGATTGGGGACTGCCCCAATCTGTTTTAATGCTATAAATTCAGATTAATAAAAGCAGGTAAAAAGCTGATTATTATCAGCTTTGTCCCTCAAATAATTGATCCAGCTTCTCTTCATAGGCGTGGTAGCCCAGCACCTCATAGAGTTCGCTGCGGGTCTGCATCTTTTCGAGCACTCCAGACTGGGAGCCCGTGATGCCAATGGTCTGGTAAACCTCAAGAGCCGCCTTGCTCATGGCGCGGAAGGCGCTCAGCGGATACAACACCATGGCGATGCCCGCATCGCACAGTTCCTGGCAGTTAAATAGCGGGGTCTGGCCGAATTCGGTGATATTGGCCAGCACGGGTACGTTTACCGCATCGACAAATTGCTTGTATTGGGCCAGATCCTGCATGGCCTCAGGAAAAATGGCGTCAGCGCCAGCCTCGACACAGGCCTGGGCGCGCTCGACAGCAGCATCCATGCCTTCCACGGCCAGCGCATCGGTGCGGGCCATGATAACGAAGTCTGCATCCTGCCTGGCATCGGCGGCAGCCTTGACCCGGTCAACCATCTCTTCCTTGCTCACAATAGCCTTGTTGGGCCGGTGGCCGCAGCGCTTCTGGGCTACCTGATCCTCAATATGCACGGCAGCCGCGCCGGCTTTCTCCATGGCCTGGATGGTGCGGGCAATATTGAAGGCACCGCCCCAACCGGTGTCGATATCCACCAGCAAGGGCAGTTCGCTGGCATTGCAAATACGCTCCACATCGATAATGACGTCATTGAGGCTGGTAATACCCAGGTCGGGCAGGCCGTAGGAGGCGTTTGCCACACCGCCACCCGAAAGGTAAATCGCCTTGTGGCCGGCATCTTCAGCCAGCATGGCGCAGTAGGCATTGATGGTGCCGACCACCTGCAGCGGATGATTGGCTGCGAGTGCGGCGCGGAATTTGGCGCCGGGGGATGCAGGTTTGGTCATCGATGTCTCCTTAAGTATACGAGCTATCTTGTTGAATTTCTTCTGCTAATTGCTTGAGCAAAGTGTTCTTGGCGCTGCTGATATGGCGTTTCATCAGCAGTTCAGCCAGTTCGCCATCGCCTTGCTCCAGGGCATCGACAATATGGTGATGCTCGCGGAAGGCCTGAATAGGGCGGGTGGGCTCAGTGCTGGTCTGGCGCCGATACAGGCGCAGCAGGTGATACAGCTCTTCGCAGAGCAAATTGAACAGTCGCGCGTTGCCACTGAGCTGCACGATAAGAAAATGGAAGTCCAGATCGCCTTCTTTCTGGTAATACTCGCGGCCTTCTACCGAGGCGATCTGCTCTTCGTGGCGGGCCAATACGGCGCGGAGCTTGCTGATGTCTTCCGGGCTGACCCTGGCGGCGGCCAGATTGCAGGCCAGGCCTTCCAGTGATTCTCTTATTTGATAAATTTCAATAGCTTGCTGTGTATTTAGAGAAATTACCTTAGCCCCGGCATTGGGCTTGATCTCTACCAGCTTACAGCCCTCGAGGCGGCGAATTGCCTCCCGCAGCGGCCCGCGGCTGATCCCGTATTGCTTGCTGAGTTGGGGTTCATTGATCTTGGTGCCAGGTGGCAGTGCGCCTTTGATGATGTCGGCGCGGAGCTGATCGAAGACATTGCTGGATAGGGTGGCTACAGGCGCTGGCACAGTGGCTTCAAGGGCCTCATCTTGCGGTTGTTGCGCTGGAGTAACAGCGGTATCCATAGATATTGTCGACAATAGTGATAAAACGGCGGCAATAATGCAGCAAATACCACTTTATTTCAAGATAATGTCGACAATCGGATTGCCTGCAGCAAAAAAGATCCGGTAATTCCCGTCAGGATGAGATTTAGCCTGGCTAGCCGGGTTTTACGACTGATGCGCCCCGCCCAATACCATAATAGGTGAACCCCAGGCGCTGCATTTTCTCCGGGTCATACAGGTTACGGCCGTCAAAAATGACTGGCTCGCTGAGGCT
>CAYOND010000004.1:0-133648 GCA_964405225.1 uncultured Pseudohongiella sp. | reverse complement strand
TGGAGCGGGAAACGAGGTTCGAACTCGCGACCTCAACCTTGGCAAGGTTGCGCTCTACCAGCTGAGCTATTCCCGCTTGAGATCTATTTTAGCAGGCTTAATGCGCTGTCATACAGGCACCGGGCTAAAACGAGGCGCCTATTCTAATCCCAAAACTCTCCAAGTCAAGGATTTATCAGTGTTTACGGGGGTTTCCACCCACATTGACTGCACGCGTCAGGAATCCTTGAACAATATGCCGCGGGCCTTGTTGAAGTACTCGATCATGGACCAGATACTCAAAAGCGCCGCCAGCATGATCAGCCAGTAACCCAGTTGCCAGAGCAGCTCCGGCGTAGTGGCGCTCACCAGCAACAAGGCGCTGATGGCAATCATCTGCACTGTGGTCTTGAGCTTGCCGATAAATGCCACTTTCACCACATCTCGCTCCCCCTGGGAGGCCATCCACTCCCGCAGAGCCGACACCAGCAGCTCACGCGTGATGATAATCGCTGTGGCCAGCAGCAGGCTCTCGTACACCGCTGTGAGCATGATCAATATGCAGGCTACCAGCAGCTTGTCAGCCACCGGATCGAGAAAGGCGCCAAAGGCCGAGGTCTGGTTCAGTTTGCGGGCCAGATAACCATCCAGCCAGTCGGTAACGCTGGCGATGATAAAGATTACAGCCGCAATCAGGTGCGCCTGGGCCAGCCCTGAGTAGTAACAGGCAATGACTACAGGGATAAGGGCGATGCGGCTTAAGGTGACTAAATTGGCTGAGTTCACTTGGCTTTTATTATTGCTCTGACTACATAAATAGAATGATGAATGTTACCCGTTGTGCAGGTGCGCATATATGTTTTCGGCCAATTTCTTGCTGATCCCAGTCACGCGGGCAATATCATCGGCACTGGCCTTGCTGATCTGTTGCTGACCACCAAAATGCTTGAGCAGTTCGCGGCGGCGCTTTGGCCCCAGCCCCGGAATCTCTTCCAGTAATGACTGTTTGCGCGCCTTGCTGCGCCGCTGGCGATGGCCGGTGATGGCAAAGCGATGGGCTTCGTCCCGCACCTGCTGCAGCAGATGCAATGCAGGAGAATTGGTCGGCAGCGCGATCTCACGGTTGCTGCTACCAACTCGCATGAACAGGGTTTCCTGTCCGGCGCGGCGGCTGATGCCTTTGGCGATGCCCAGCAGGATCAATTCCGGTAACTGGAATTTCTCCAGGATCTTCTGCGCCTGGCTCAATTGTCCCTTGCCACCATCGATCAGCAATATATCCGGCAACTTGGCGCCTTCCTTGGTCAGCCGTGTAAAGCGTCTGTCAAGCACCTGTTCCATGGCGGCGTAATCGTCACCACCCTGGATATCCTTGATGTTAAAGCGCCGGTAGTCACTCTTTACCGCCCCATTGCGATCAAACACTACACAAGAGGCCACGGTACCCTCGCCTGCTGTGTGGCTGATATCGAAACACTCGATGCGCCCTGCCGGTTCCTCCAGTTTCAAGGCGCCCCGCAGGCTTTCGAAACGCTTGTGGGCATTCTGTTTGTTACTAATATGAGCCTGCAGGGATTCCAGCGCATTGGTTTGCGCCAGTTGCACCCACTTGGCCCGATGCCCGCGTACCCGGGTGGAAAGTTTGATCTTGCGATTGGCCACATAAGAAAGTGCCTGTTCTAATTCTTCTTCGTCCTCGCCTTCCTTGTTCAGCCTCTCCGGCACGATGATTTCCGCTGGCAGGTTGGCGCTCTTGTCATCACCCAGATAGGCCTGGGAAATAAACGCGCTTAATACCTCGCCGGTATCTTCTGCCAGTCGAAAACGCGGGAAGTATTGCTTGCTGCCGATGATGCGCCCCGAGCGCACATAGATCATATGCACACACACATAGGGCTGCTCGATAGCGGCTGCAATCACATCGGCATCACCACCCTGGTTGGCAACGAACTGCTGCTCCTGGATGCGGCGCAGGTCGACAATCTGGTCACGAATTACTGCGGCTTTTTCAAACTCTTCCTTGGCCGCTGCCTTTTCCATGCGCCTGGTTAGTTCGCGGGTAATCTCGTCGCTCTTGCCCTGCAGAAACAACGTGGAGTAACGCACATCCTGCGCATACTCTTCTGGCGAGATCAGGTTAACGCAAGGTGCGGTGCAGCGATCAATCTGATACTGCAAACAGGGTCGTGTGCGATTACGAAAATAACTGTCTTCGCACTGGCGCACACGAAATACTTTTTGCAGTATGCCCAGGGTTTCCCGTGTGGCATGCGCGCTTGGATAAGGCCCGAAGAAACGCCCTGCTCGTTTGCGCGTGCCACGATAAAAAGCCAGACGCGGATACTCGTCTTTATCTGTTAACAGGATGTAGGGGTAGGATTTGTCATCCCTAAGCTGAATGTTATAAGTCGGCTTGTGGGATTTGATGAGACTCTGTTCGAGTAACAGGGCTTCGGTGTCGCTATTGGTTACAGTAACTTCGATGTGGGCAATCTTCTCAACCATGGCCATGGTGCGTGTGGTTAATCCGCTGGCGCGGAAATAACTGCCCACCCGGTTTTTCAGGTTACGGGCTTTGCCCACGTACAACACTTTGTTGTCCGCATCGAGCATGCGATACACGCCAGGGCGATTGGTAAGACTCTTGAGAAAATGCTTGTGATCGAAGCGTGCGCCATCCCCATCGGGCTGCTTTTTGCGCGATGCGGATGGGGAGGAAGTCTGCTTAACAGCTTTCGATTTCTTGGGTGGAACTTTTTTTGCGGGCATTGTCCTGCACGACTGACAATGGAGTCAGGTGCAGGTTAGCCGATGCGGGTCAGTGGCTCAACTGGCAGCGCGTTCGAGATACATCAGATCTGCGTGATCACCGGAATCATGGGCAAGACCATGCTTCACTGCGAGTATGGTGAGTTCCACATCACTGCGGATACCGAACTTCTCGAATATGCGATAGCGATAGCTATATACCGTCTTCGGGCTCAGGTTAAGCAAGGTGGAAATCTGGCTGACTTTCTTGCCGTCAGTCAATAATTGGGAAATCTGCAGTTCGCGCCGCGACAGTTTGTCGAAGATAGAGCGGCCTTCCTGGCTGAACGGGTCGGTTGCGAGTTGTACAGCCACTTCAGGTGTCACGTAGTGATGTCCCTTGCTGACCATGTGTATGGCCTTGATCAGTTCTTCCCGGTCAACGTTCTTGGTCACAAAGGCCTGGGCGCCTGCACGCAGCATCTGTGAAGGAATGACGCCGGAAGCCACGGATGACACTGCAACAATGCGGGTCTGGGGATACTTCTCCAGCATTTGCCGGGCCGCCTCGATGCCGACAATGCCACTCATGCGGGCATCCATCACCACTACATCGGGCTGTGCATCGGCACCGCGCTGCTCCATATACTTAAGGGCACCTTCACCGCTGGAAATCTGACCGATGACTTCCATATCCGGTTCATCATTCAGCAGGCGGGCGATGCCCTGTCGGACCAGTGTTTGGTCTTCCACCAGGAGGATGGAAATTTTGCTGTTGCTTTGCTCGTGACCAGTTTCGAAATTATTCATGGCAGGCTCTTTGGGCGTTTTGTGTCGCCCTTCACACGAAAGATGTTAAATAAGTAACACACGAACCTTAGGGGAACAAATTTGGGTCAACAAAACATGAACTGGCTCACACTTTTCCTAAATACCACTGGAAACGCGGGATGGTGGGTGATCAACCGCTAATGAGGTGTACTTCCGGCACGAGAGCGATGCCAAATTTTTCCAGCACGGAGGTGCTCATTTCCTGCGCCAGCAGCAGAATATCCTCACCCGAGGCATCGCCCGGGTTTACCAGCACCAGGGCATGCTGGTCATGCACTGCCGCCGACCCGCGCTGACGGCCTTTCCAGCCCAGGGTATCCAGCAACCATGCCGCCGGTAGCTTCACCAGATCGGCATCTTCGGTGTCATAGCAGGGTAAATCCGGGTGGTCGGCCTTCAGGGACTGGTATTTGTCTCGTGACACCACCGGATTCTTGAAGAAACTGCCGGCATTGCCCAGTTTGGCCGGATCTGGCAGCTTGCTGGAGCGAATGGCACACACTGAATCGAATATCTGCTGGGGTGTCGGCGTTGCGGTGCCCAGGGCCTCAACCAGCGCAGGATAAGTGAGTACCGGCGCGGGCTCGGTGTGCAATTGCAGGGTCAGGGACAGCACTACCCAGGGATTGCCCGGCTGCTTGAACAGGCTGTCCCGATAGCCGAATTCGCAGGCGTCATCATCGAAGGTCTTTATCTCCCGGGTCGCCAGATTGAAAGCTTCCAGACTGACAAAAAACTGTTCCAGTTCCACCCCGTACGCGCCAATATTCTGAATCGGTGCCGCACCACAAAGGCCTGGAATTAATGCAAGATTTTCAAGACCATATAGCTCTTTTTTCAAGCTATGCATAACCAGGTGATGCCACTCCTCGCCCGCCCCGATGCGTAGCTGCCCGGGCGCTTCCAGCGGCTCGATACCGGCAATAGCGATACGTAACACCAGGCCCGGATAATCCGCCACAAACAGCGTATTACTGCCGCCGCCCAGAATATGCACTGGGAGCCGCTGTTTTTCCGCGAAATCCAGGGCAAATTCCAGCTCGGCAACCGAGGTTACCGTGCCGAAATGGCGTGCCTGACTGGCCACACCAAAGCTGTTAAACGACGCCAGATTGACGTTTTCCTGGATATTCATAGGTCGATGGTCAGTTCAATGAGTTCAGGACGCCCCATGGGCGGTAAAATGCTCCTGGCAAACCTGCTCCAGCAGCTCATTGCAGGCCGCTTCCACCAGATCCAGCACCAGTTCAAAGCCATGAGGTCCGCTGTAATACGGGTCTGGCACGGCATCGTGTTCATTATCGATGTAATCCAGTAACAGGCTGAGCTTGCCATGGGCTGCCCCGGGGCAGTCTTTGCGGAGTTCACGGAGGTTTTGTCGATCCATGGCCAGAATATAGTCGAACTCCTGAAAATCTGCAGGGCTAACCTGGCGGGCCCGAAAGGTGGTCAGGTCATAACCCCGTTTGGCAGCGGCTGCGACCGATCGCGAGTCGGGGCGTTCGCCAATGTGATAGGTGCTGGTACCAGCGGAATCTACTTGAATACTTCCTTCCAAACCTTTGTCTTTTATAAGCTTTTCCATAACGCCATGGGCAGTGGGCGAGCGGCAGATATTGCCCAGGCACACCATCAGCAGTTTCACCTGTCGGCTGCTGTTTGAGCCCGCAGGCATTATGCTGCTCCTGCGGGTTTTGCGGGGTCAGCACGTATGTGAGCACGCACTGCCTCGAGGTCTTTTTCGGTATCCACACCCGGAGGGATGCGCGCGGCGGAAACTGCTACGTGGATAGGAATACCGTGATACAAGGCCCTGAGCTGCTCAAGCTTCTCTTGCACCTCAAGTTCAGCGGGTGGCCATTGCACAAACTGGTTCAACACAGCTACCCGATAGGCATAAATACCCACATGCCGGTAGCAATTACGGGCTGAAGTGCTGGCCTGCCAGGGGATTGTGGCGCGGGAGAAATACAGGGCCATGCCGATCTCATTCATGACTACCTTGACGGCATTGGGGTCTTCGATCTCCTCTTTCGAGCTCATGGGCTCGCATAAAGTCGCAATGCCGGCTGCCGCGTGGGCTTGCAGGTTGACGGCCACCTGATCAATCACATCTGGCGGCAACAGCGGTTCATCTGCCTGCACGTTGACGATGATGGCGTCATCGGGCAAACCAAGTTGGGTTGCCACTTCCTGAATCCGGTCTGTGCCCGAGCGATGGTTGGCGTCGGTCATACAAACTTTGGCACCAAAACCCTCAGCGGCAGACTTGATGCGTTCATCATCGGTCGCGATATACACCGCAGTAGCCGAACTGGCCGAGGCCCGCTCATAGGTGTGCTGAAGCATGGGCTTGCCGGCGATATCCAGCAGCGGCTTACCCGGCAGGCGCGTAGCGCCGTAACGGGCCGGGATAACGACGCTGAATGCCATTAATATTTTTCTCGTTCTTCGAGGCTGATGTTGCGAGCTTCCTCGCTCAGCATCACGGGAATGCCATCGCGAACTGGAAAGGCCAGACGGTCGCCTGTGCAGATCAATTCATTTTGCTGTCGATCATAGTGAAGATCGGCCTTGCAGATGGGGCAAACCAGTAAACTCAGTAATTTGGTATCGAGCATTAAGACTCTCTTATTGCCTGTCTTGATTTATAGCCGCATTTGTTTTGCCAGCAGCTCGTGCGGTGACTGAAGACTGCCCTGTCGATTGACTTGTTTGTTGCTCAATCTCTTTGCCAATTGCCTGCGCTCTGGCGCTAACCCGCTCCAGCAGTTCTTTGTCCACTTTCAATGCGGTGGACAGTACCCAGAAATTGGTTTTGGCAAAGTCCTGGCATTTTACCGCATCCTTCTCGGTCATGACGACCGGTTGATGACTGTCGATTCCGGCGCTGCCAAAATCATCGGCGTTATAAAGATGGTGATCGGCAAATGTGAAGTGTTCTACTTCATAGGGTAGCGCCGAGAGCGTCTCGAAAAAGCGCTCAGGGTTGCCCAGTGCAGTGACCGCTTGCACTCTGGCTCCCATGTTAAACGGCGCGCCACTAAAGGGTAATTTTTTACCATTAACCATATTAACCAGCGATTTGGGTTTGAGATGCATGCTGGCAATTTTTTCTACAGGGCAGTTGCTCAATTGTGCCAGCGCGTCAGGTTCGCCTTCATTGATGACGATAAAGTCGACTTCGCCAAGTCGTGACACTGACTCACGCAACGGACCAGCAGGCAGACACATGCCATTGCCAAAAAGTCGCTGACCATCGACAACCGCAATTTCCAGGTCGCGCCACAATCGATAGTGCTGCAGGCCATCGTCGCTAAGGACGACATCCACATCATCGTGTTCAGCCAGCAAACAAGCGACGGCGACAGGACGATCCGGATTGACAACTACCGGGCATCCGGTTTGAGTGTGAATGAGTTGGGCTTCGTCACCGCAAACAGCAACAGGGGTGCTCTCAGTAACATTAAGGGGATAACTGGCGCTTTTTTTCGCATGGGTATCAGCGCCATATCCGCGCGTGACAACCCCGGGACTAAAGCCTTGTGTCTGCAGATGCTTGACCAGCGCAATCAGTAAGGGTGTTTTGCCGGTGCCACCAACCGAGATATTACCAATTACGATTACAGGAACGTTCAGATTGGCTGGTCTTTCCTGTTTTTGTTGCAGGCGGCGACGCAGGCGAACAATCAATTGAAACACAAATGCGAGCGGCCATAACACGATCAGCCAACCCGCTTTGCTGTACCATGCCTTTTCCAGTTTACTCATGCGCTATCGCTTGCGTCAGACTCCGTGAACTGAATTTTGTGTAACTTGCGATACACCCCTTGCTGAGCGATTAACTGCTCATGTGTACCTGACTCTATTATCTTTCCTTTGTCGAGCACCAAAATCAAGTCGGCGTTTTCTACCGTAGACAATCGATGTGCAATTACAAACGTTGTGCGCCCTTTCACCAGAGTCTGTAATGCTTCCTGTATATGTTGTTCTGATTCTGAATCCAGCGCTGAAGTCGCTTCGTCAAAAATCAGAATAGGCGCATCTTTTAACAAGGCGCGTGCGATAGCCAGGCGTTGGCGCTGTCCGCCAGACAACTGGCTGGCATCATCTCCTACCTGCGTGTCGAGCCCCTGCGGCAACTGCTCGATAAATTCCCAGGCATGGGCCGCCTTGGCCGCTGCCGTAATTCGCTCGTAGTCCAGAGTCTCTTCCCCATAGGCGATGTTTTCAGCTACCGTGCCGTTAAACAACACCACCTGCTGCGTCACAAGGGATATATGGTGGCGCAGGTTATGGAGGTCATACTCGCGGATCGGCACACCATCAAGCGTAATTGTCCCCTGCCCATATTCGTAGAAACGTGGCAGCAGGCTTACCAGACTGGATTTACCGCTACCGGATTTGCCTACCAGCGCAATGATCTTGCCTGGTTCAGCAACAAAGCTGATGTCATCCAGGGCGAGCTTCTCACCGTCATAGGCAAACGACACATGTTCATACTCGATACGCCCTTCCACCTTATCCGCCTTGTGTGAGCCCTGATCGATTTCGATGGGTTCATCCAGCAAGGTAAAGATACTGTGCGAAGCTGATATGCCTCGCTGTATTACGGAATTAACCTGGGTCAGTTGACGGATTGGCTTGGCCAGCAAACCGGCTGCAGTGAGGAAGGCAACGAAGTCACCTGCAGTTTTGTCCTGGAAGAAATCCGGCGACATCGCCATCCATACCAGGAAAGCCAACGCCATCGCCACAATAAACTGCACGATCGGGGTGCTGGCACTGCGGGTCAGCTCCATCTTCATATTCTGTTTGCGATTGGCTTCGCTGGCGCCCTGCAATTTTTCACTGACAAAGTCTTCAGCATTAAAGGTGCGAATCACCCGATGACCCTTGATGGCTTCGTTGGTTATTTGTGTCACATCACCCATGGAGTCCTGCATCTGTGTGCTGTAACGGCGAAACTTCTTTGAGGCAATGCTGACGATTTTGCCTACTACGGGCGCAATGAGCAGAAATGTCAGGCTCAATTGCCAGTCGATGTAGAACAGATAAGCCAACAGGCCGATGACCGTGAAGCCTTCCCGCAGGATAACTGCTATAGCACCGCTACTGGCCCCGGTGATTTGCTGCACATCATAGGTAAGTTTGGAGACGAGTTTGCCGGAAGCATGACGGTCATAGTAAACCGCCGGCAATACAATAAGGTGATCGATCAGTTCACAGCGTAATTTGTGCATCACTGCATTGGCGATGGCGGCCAGTGAATAGCTGCCCATGAATCCGCCTATGCCACGCACGATAACAATGGCCACACAAAGAATCGGACTTAGTATCCTGGCCTGCTCGAAATTCTCCGAGGTGATGGCATCCAGCGTCCATCCCAGCCACTCGGTTGTGGCCGGTGTCGTTAGCGCAAAGATGATGTATCCCAGAATCGCGACATAGAACGCCGGTTTGTGCGCGCCGACATAACCCAGCAGGCGCCTGTAAAGCCGCCATGCTTCTTGCCTGTTGAATTTTTCTGCTGCCTTGTCTCGCGGCTGCTTTGCGGTTTTAGCCATGCGGCCTCAATTGGAATCCGTTGGATTGTCCCCATCCTGGGGGCGCTGTGTCGCTATATTAAGCCGAGTAAAACCCGCCTGGCCAATACTGTCCATAGCTGTCACCACGGCCTGGTGCGTGGCATCAGCATCGGCGATCAATAAAACAGGCAAACTGGTATCACCGCCGCTTTCTTCCTGCAGCCCGCGAATCAGGGTGGCTACCTGCGTATTCACCAGCGCTCTGCCGTTAATCAGGTAGTCCCCATCGCGCGAAACCAGTATCTCAATATAATCTACTGACCCATCTGCCAGTTCGGCGTCGGCTTCCGGTAATTCTACCAGCAGCCTTGTTTCCCTGTTGAACGTGGTGGTTACCATGAAGAAAATCAACAGCAGGAACACCACGTCGATGAGCGGCGTGATGTTAATCGATAGATCTTCGCGAATCTTGCGTTTGAATTTCAAAATGCCTTCCTGCGAACTCACAGCAACATTATTTGACTTCGACCTTGCGGTCGCTGTGCAGGGCGTCCACCAGTTTGATGGATTCCTGTTCGAGATTCAGGATCAGGGAATCCACCTTGCGAGTGAAGTAACGGTGAAACATATAAGTTGGTATGGCAACCGTGAGCCCTGCTGCGGTGGATATCAATGCCTCGGAAATACCCCCGGCCAGTGCGTTAGCGTTGCCTGTGCCTTGCAGCATGATTTCGCTAAAGACCCGGATCATGCCAACTACCGTGCCCAGTAACCCCAGTAGCGGCGTAATGGCAGCGATAGTGCCCAGCGTGTTGAGATAGCGCTCCATGTCATGGATAACCTGGGCAGCGGCCTGCTCGATACTTTCAATCATGGCCGCACGGCCATAGCGGGAATTCAGCAGTCCGGCCGCAAGAATTTGACCCAGTGGCGAGGACAGGCGCAATTCACGCAACTTGTTGGAATCAAGCTGGTTGTTCTTCAGCCAGGTCCATACCTGCGCCAAAACATATTTGGGTGTGATACGCGCGGTGCTGAGCGTCCAGAAGCGTTCGATAATGATGGCAATCGCTACTATGGAACACAGAATGATCGGCAGCATCAGCCAACCGCCGGCTTGTACTATCTCTACCACAGGGTGTCTCCAATCTCACTGCTGGGGGCGACCTACTGTAACACAGCCCCCGGGCGTACATGCTGTGAAGGTGCGCAAGTTTTCGCACGCTTCGCTGTCTGTTGTGTGCGTTACAACAATAAACTCCTCAATCCCTATTTATCGGCAAGGGTACTGAAACTCTGATAATGCCAGTAACGCCGGTAGCGATCCCGATGTACCACAACGTCAGGCACCTGGCCATCATAAAAACGCAGCAGGATGTGGCCGGTATCGAAGGTGCTGAGCTGTTCTATCCCCAAATTCGCATAGCGCGACTGCACAACTGGTGCAGGATGATTAAATGCATTGCGATAACCGGCAGAGTGAACAGTGATTACTGGCGCCACGGTTTTAATCCATGGATAACCGGACGAGGTATTGCTGCCATGATGGGGAGAGATCATCACATCGCTTTGCAGCGTCTCGCCATACTGCGGCACAAGTTTTCGTTCTACTGCGCGGCTGATATCTCCAGGCAACAGCACGTTAAATCCCTGCCCTCGTATCTGCAAGACACAGGAACGATCATTGCCAATGTAACTTCCATCTGACGGGTGCAGAAATCTGAAGTGCAGGTTTGCGATATGCCAGTCGATCACTTCTTCACAAAGTTGCTGAGTGGCGGAATCTTCCTTGATCGAGTCAAGGTAGTCACCGGTGAAAATTTGCTGCACCGGATAATTCGCCAACAGGTCTGGTACACCACCGGCATGGTCGTTATCCCCATGACTGATCACCAGCGTATCAATTGTAGTTATGCGCAGTTGTCGCAGTAATGGCATTACACTGGCCTCCAACATGCTGAGCCCGGAGGGGTAACTCGCACCGGTGTCGTACAACAATGTGTAGTTGTGATGCCGAACGAGCACGGCCAGACCCTGCCCTACATCCACTACATGTAATTCCAGTAACGCTTCCGAGTGCTGTCGCATAGGCCACAGCAACGGGAGTAGTAGTATCCCTTTGACCCACGACGGGAATAACCGCAGCGGCAACAGCAATAAAGAGATGGCAAGTACGGCACAAATCAACACCAGGGGAGCAGGCGGCGGCAGGCTGACAATGGCAACATCACTTGAAAACATCACAAGACGTTCCAGGCAGTAATAGGCGAATTCCAGCAACGCGGTTGCGCCGCGTAATACAAAACCGGCGGCGCTGACGTTAATCCACGTCAGTACCATGCCCGAAAGACACAGGGGCACAATGAGGAAACCAACAACGGGAATTGCCAGCAGGTTAACCAGCGGCGCCAATCCCGACACTTGCCCGTTCCAGATCAGCAAAGGCAGCGCCAGGCCAAGAAAAATTCGCCACTGCGGCGCGGCATAGTTTTGCACCAGGTCAAGCGCGTTATTGTGTGTTGGGGACAGATCACTCTGCGCAGGTTTGGCCTTACCACTGGCTACCAGCACCGCTACCGCACAAAAGGAAAGCCAGAAGCCTGCACCGGTGGCCGCAAGCGGATTCAGGGTGAGCACCAGTGCGAGTGCCACGATGAATCGCCACGCCATCGGCACGCGTATGGCGAAGCAATAGCCGAGCATGAACGCTGCGAGCATTATCATTGCCCGCTGCGCCGCCAGCCCCCAACCCGCCAGCAAGCTATACAAGCCGGCAATCAATAGCGCTGCAACAGCCGCGCACTTCTGTGCCGGCCAGCGTTGCGGCACGATCAGCATGCGGAATAACAATAAAGAGACGGCGTAACCCAGGCCCGCCAGCATGCCGATATGTAATCCGGAAACCACAAACAGGTGATTGGTGCCGGAGTCGGTAAAGCGCTGCCACTGGCTGTCGTCGATCTCGCCCTGGTCACCCAGTTTCAGGGCCAGGACCAGACCGCGCACCGGAGAATCTGATATTAAGTTTAGCAAGCGCCGGCGCAACATCTCGCGCGCTGCCGTTAAAGATAAGCCGGATTGCTGGACTAGCACCGGTGCTGGTGCGTCAACGACATAACCAGTAGCATGCATGCGGTTGCGCGCCAGCCAGGCCTCAAAATCAAAACCACCGGGATTCGACATGCCATGGGGTTGTTTAAGCCGCACAGTGAAGCGCCAGTGCTGGCCGCCATACATGCGCTCTGCGCCATAGTATTGCAACAACAGCCGACGCCCGGGCAACACGCTATCCAGTCCGTTCACGCGAAATTGAAAAGGTTGCCCCGGCCCACGTTGCTGGGGCAACGAAATGATTTGCCCGCTGACTTGCAGGTCGATGCCTTCCAGGTGTGGTGGCAAACGTTGCGACATCAGTTGAATTGCCCACCACATGTGCCACGCAGTACCAAGCAGTAGACCGATCACAACAATCAGCAGATGCCGGTAGCGGCCAGCGCACCGGGTGAGAATAAATGCGACCACCGCAACAAGCAGCAACAGGAAGTAAACCGAGAATGGTGTGAGTACCGGCAATGGCATCCGGATTGCCAGGATAATGCCGACGCAATATGCCAACATCCCTGCACGCACTCGCCTCTCCTCTTTCCCTGTCTGTTCTTTTGGTTCCCTTTATCTCAACCAATTACAACCGATCACAACCAATCTCAAGCAATCACAACCAGACACAGCAATAACAAAGCGCCGCAGTCCCCGGGGCTACGTGCTAATTCAGTTTTCTAATTAAGATTATAGTTGGCCCGGTCAAGTGTTGCTTAATCAGCGCGTAATGCTGCTGCCGGATTGACTGCCGCGGCGCGACGCGAAGGATAAAGCGTTGCCAGCAAGGATAATATGATTACCCCTATACTGACTGTTAGCACATCAGACATGGCAAGCTGCGACGGCAGAAAATCGATGGGATACACCTCGGCGTTGAAGAACTGGATGTCAAAGGCAGACTCCAGGCCGCTGGCGAAGCTCGAGATATTCAGCGCACCCAGCACACCAAGAAAAATACCGATAAGCAATCCCAGCGCGCCAATCAATACACCCTGCCAAATGAAGATACGATAAATGGTGCGCGGCTCTGCACCGAGTGTTCGCAGAATAGCGATATCACCAGTTTTATCGCGCACGATCATGATCAGGTTGACTACCAGGTTAAACGCAGCCACTCCCACCAAAAGCCACAACATAAAACCGATGATGCCGCGAGAGAAGCGGATGTTTTCATAGATACTGCCAAACTGGGCACTCCAGCTTTGCAGCAGAAATCCAGGCGGCATAGCGTCTGCAAGATTGTTCATTACGCTATCAGCCTGCAGCACATCGTCGACACTGACTCGCAATGTATTGTAGGGAGAGCGCAGCCGAAACAGTGCGCGGGCAGATTGCAGCGGAATAATCGCCAAGCGACCATCCAGTTCTTCGCTACCAACCCGGTAAATACCCACGACCTCAAAACTGCGAAACGTGGCCAGGGGAGTCAGGGGATTGATACTGACACTGGGCGAGAACAAATCTATCGAATCACCCAGCCCTACCCCCAGGCGCTGCGCAAGAGTGGCACCAAGCACCACTGACCAGCGCTGCTCCGCAAGACTTTCAACAGCACCGCTGGTGACAAATCGGGACAGTTCCCCTGCAATGGCATCTGATTCAATATCAATTCCATTAACCAGCACTCCCTGACTGCCATTGCGCGTGGCAATGACACCTGTCACTTCAGCCAGCCCCGCCACATGGGCTACTCTGTCGTGCGCCGCGATAAAGTCGATGGTCTCATCCCATTGCTCCTGATTGAGTCGATCTTCGGCGCGTATGGTGATATGCGGCACGATGCCGAGCACGTTCTGTCGCATCTCGTAATCGAAACCGTTCAGTACTGACAACACGATGATGAGAATAGCCACCCCGGCGGCCAGACCCGAGACGGCGATTGCTGACATGAAAGCCACTAACTGGCTGCGTTTGCCGAGGCGCACATAACGCATGGCAATATGGCGCGCCAGATTAACCGGCTTATTCTTCATGCAGGCCCCCATCCCTCAGCGTCAAACGCCGCTGCATGGAATTGGCCAGTTGTTCGTCATGGGTAACGATAATGAAGCTGATGCCAAGAGTCTGATTGAGCTCTGTCATTAACTGTTGGATTTCCCCGGCCGTGCCACGATCCAGATTACCTGTTGGCTCATCGAGCAAGACACAACGGGGATTTGTCACGAGCGCGCGAGCGATCGCCACTCTTTGCCGTTCACCGCCGGACAACTCGCTGGGTTTGTGGTCCAGCCTGGACTCGAGCCCAACCCGCTTGAGGATTTCGGAAGCACGTTCGCTGGCATCATTCACACCCAGTCCGCCAATCAACAACGGCATGGCGACATTCTCCAGGGCGGTAAACTCTCCCAGCAAGTGATGAAACTGGTAAACGAAGCCCAGGTACTGGTTGCGTAATTTGCCTCGCGCTGCTTCGTTAAGTTGCGAGACATCCTGGCCAGCCACATACACCTGCCCCGAAGTCGGCAAGTCCAATCCACCAAGCAAATTGAGCAAAGTGGTCTTGCCGGAACCCGAAGAGCCCACGACAGCAATTTGATCGCCAGGTGCCACGCTGAGATTAACATCGCTTAGCACTTCCACTTCCTGTGGACCCTGCGAGTAAACCTTGCGCAGGTGATCACATCGTAAAACCAGGTCAGCATTATTCATAACGCAACACCTCGACCGGCTGCACCCGACTGGCACGATAGGCAGGATACAATGTTGCAATGAAACTGATTACCAAAGCTGCCACGCATACGAGCGTCACTTCTCCCACATTCACCTGCGATTCCAGGTGTGATATCAAATAAAAATTACCGTTTTCCAACAGACTGTTCACTAAGCGCTCCAGCATCAGGCTGAGGTCGGTGATGCTCAGGGCAAGTATGATGCCCAGGACGGCACCGGCGACCGTGCCGATAACGCCGGCAATCAGCCCCTGCACCATGAACACCTGCATGATATTGCCACTACTGGCACCCATTGTCCGCAGGATAGCGATGTCTGCGCTCTTGTCCGACACGACCATCACCAGTGTTGAGACAATATTTACCGCACCGATGACAACAATCATGAGCAACATGAAGGTTGTCATGATTTTTTCCATGCCTAACGCATTAAACAGCGATGCCCGGGTAACATTCCACGGGGCAATATTGAGGCCATCAAATTCATTCAGCGCGCGCCCGGCAATCTCTTCCGCGGCAAACACATCATCCACGCGCAATCGTAACTGCAGATTTACTCCCGGTGCATCAGCAAACATGTCAGCCGCCTGCGCCAGATTGACCAGCGCCAGATTGTTATTGCCGTAGACACCAAAGTCGGCAAAGCCGATGACTTGTAAACCCCGGGAGTCATCAAAATCCCGCCGCAGTAAACTGCTCAGTGGTATGACGCTGATTTCTGATGTGCCGTAGATTCCAAGTTGCCCTGCCAGCTGCGTACCGAGGATGATGCCGTTATCGGTTTGCGCCAACAGCTCGAGCATATCGTCATAAATGCGCCCGGGGTTGCTGAGCACACTGGCCTCCCGCTCAGGATCTATGCCGCGCAACTGGATGAAGCTGTCACGACCCTGGTAGCGCACAGTGACTTCCCCTTCCATAAAAGGTGACACACCCAACACACTGACATCCTGCAATGCCGCATTGGCAGCTAGTTGCCAATCGTTTGTCACGGCACCGCCTTCAACCGTGACATGGGGAACGGATTTGAGCGCTTCATCGCGCAGCACGGCGATGGAGCCATTCATCACCGACAAGGCGACGATCAAAATCAACACACCGAGACTGATTCCAAGCATGGAAATCAGCGACACAAAAGAAAGGAAGAAATTGCGTTTGCGGGTCAGGGAATAACGCAGGCCGACGAAGAGTGGGAAAGGTCTGAACATCGGCGCTGCTCTTTACCTGCTTGTTATAAGTTCACTGCCAGATTCCAGTGCGCAACGGTCACCGAGCTAGATCTGGTCGGCGTGTCGTTGCAAAAGGCGCTGCACAGTCTTGAAACTGATGGGCATTACTGGGGTCGATACTTCATTGGAGATAGCGCGCAGGGACTTACCCTCCTTCTTCAGCTCCATGATCTTCTTCAGCACCCGCTGTTCCATGGGATTTTCAATCAAGCGCCCATTTTCGTGAATCATGTATCCAAAGGGTCGGCTGCCACCAAGGTATCTGCCCTGCTTGCGCTGCCTTTGTTTGACGCCTTTGATGCGCTCGGCAGACTTGCGCTTTTCCAGGGATGAGAAGATCGCTGCAATTTTTTCAAAATTCACATTGAAATCGGCTGAGGTGATATCACCCCCCAGTTCGACGATGTGGAGCTGCACCTGACGCTCTTTGAGCATGCGGGTGAGACTGGCGGCTTCCTGACTGGAGCTGACAATACGCTCCAGTCTGCTGCACAGAATCACGTCGCCAGGTCTGACCATCGACAATAAACGCCGACCACCGTCGCGGCTGGTCAATTCCTCATTCCAGCTACAAGCCGGGTCACGGATGGTTTCTGTCATGTACCACTGCTGTCGCAGGCAGTAAGTTTGAATACTCAGCAGTTCTGGCTCCAGGATGGCATCAAGCTCGTCCTGCTCCATCCCTGCTTCCAGCTCAGATGTCCGGCAATAGGAATAAATCGTCATTTTGGTGCGCCCCGCTGGCCAGCAATCCCCCTGGGAGACCGGGTTGGCCCGCAAAATCCGGTTTTCACTGTAACCGGTATGAATTATTGTGTTGCTGCCGGGCTCATTCTGGCCGGCTTATCGACTGCCTCACCCTCTATAATTCTTTGTTTTTATTGTAATTTTTACCCACCTGGACCGTGTCAATGTGTCTTTGCAACGGCAAAGCCACGTGGGGCGGCTATTGTAACCACAGGAATTTTTACGAATCAAGAAATTGCCAACGCTGTCGATAACATACTCCTTCCTCTCCGCGAAGCTTCTCCGGTAGTTTCTCTAGGGCCTTGTTTTATGGGCAAAAAATCATGACTCAATCATTAAATTCATTGAGTCGGTTATCTATTACTGCTATATTTCAGCGCCATATACCGTAGTAACGACACAATCGACGCGGTATTGGACGTACCTGACTCGAATTTTACGAAACAGAGCAGGTCACAGGTTCGGCAGGCTGAGATGAATATGCCGCCGGTAACTCTGTAGACAGAGTACGACCCCAGGAGGTCACAGGATAGCTTCAGGATCAGGCCGGGAGCACCCCATCCAGGACACATAATGGATGCGGTACAAACAGGTGCTCACCCGCCACAGGCTGAAGCCATCGTAACTATTTTATTGAAATTCAAACATCATGCCCGAGGGCATGTTTGCGCGACCAGAGATTTCAGAAGCACTAATTCGATACAGCACTGCCAGCAGTATGCGGCAGCCTGGATAAACAGTTAGACATACATAATTCTTAATAAATTCAATAACTTAATGAATTATCAACAACCTCAGTTCAGGTTGAAGTAGGCGAAACGAGCACATCTAGAGTGTGCTTGTGGTTAGGAAATACTGTTGTGTCTTATCGGAGCCCCATTCTGTCGGACTCCTGTCTAGCCGAATCAGGCCAAATGCCTGCTCCGGATTCGAATTAGCACTTTTCCGAGATTCCTGGTTCAAGGACTAAGAACCACTATGAAAAGAATGCTAATCAATGCGACCCAGGAAGAAGAACTCCGGGTTGCCCTCGTCGATGGCCAGAAGTTGTATGACCTGGACATCGAAAACCGTACCCGTATCCAGAAGAAGGCCAATATCTACAAGGGCAAAATCACCCGTGTAGAGCCCAGCCTGGAAGCTGCTTTTGTAGATTTCGGCGCCGAGCGCCATGGCTTCCTGCCAATGAAGGAAATCTCGCGCCAGTACTTCACGCGGGACCCCCAAAGCGGTTCCAATCTGAAGGAATTGCTGCCCGAAGGCACCGAAGTCATCGTGCAGGTCGAGAAAGAAGAACGTGGCAACAAGGGCGCAGCCCTGACCACCTATGTCAGCCTGGCTGGCCGCTATCTGGTATTAATGCCCAACAATCCCAAGGCTGGCGGCATTTCCCGTCGTATTGAAGGAGATGAGCGCTCCGAAATACGTGAAGCCCTGCGGAATCTGAATTTCCCGGATGGCATGGGCCTGATTGTGCGCACCGCTGGTGTTGGCAAACAACAGGACGAGCTGCAATGGGATCTGGATTACTTGCTGGCTTTGTGGGACTCCGTTCAGGAAGCCTCCACCACCAAAAAGGCCCCCTTCCTCATTTATCAGGAAAGCAACGTCATCATCCGCATGATTCGCGATTACCTGCGCAAGGAAATTGGCGAAGTACTGTTCGATACGAAAGATTCCTATAACGAGGCCCTGACTTTCGTTAAACAGGTCATGCCTCAGTACGAAAGTCGCATCAAGTATTACGATGAGCCACTACCTCTGTTTAACCGTTTTCAGATCGAGGCACAGATCGAGAGCGCTTTTGAGCGCGAAGTGAAATTGCCCTCCGGTGGCTCTGTGGTTATCGACCCCACCGAAGCCCTGATTTCTATCGATATCAATTCATCGCGTGCCACACGCGGAGCCGATATTGAAGAGACAGCGCTGAACACCAACCTTGAGGCAGCGGACGAAATTGCCCGACAATTGCGCTTGCGCGATATGGGTGGCCTGGTAGTCATCGATTTTATCGATATGAATGCCAACCGTAATCAGCGCGAAGTAGAAAACCGTATGCGTGAAGCCCTGGAAGCGGATCGCGCCCGAGTTCAGGTAGGTCGTATTTCACGCTTTGGCCTGCTGGAAATGTCACGTCAACGACTGCGTCCTTCGTTGGGCGAAACCAGTGCCATTATCTGCCCGCGCTGTTCTGGCCAGGGCAGCATCCGTGATGTGGAATCACTGTCACTGTCAATCCTGCGCATCCTGCAGGAAGAAGCGAACAAGCAGAAGAGTCAGGAAGTCAAGGCAACAGTACCGCTTGTGGTCTCATCGTATCTGCTCAATGAAAAACGTGCTGCTCTGGCTGAAATAGAAACCCAGAGTAAAACGCGTGTCATCATCGTTCCCAATCCGGAGATGGAGACACCGCATTACGAAATTACGGGGCTTAATCGCAACGCAGAAGAATATGAGGTCGATGGCAGCATTGAGCCTGCCGCTACTCCTAACAGCCGTTCTCCGGATGTAAAACCGGAACAACCCGCTGTGCAATCACCCACTGTTGCTGCGGCACCACCGCCCCGCCCTGCGCCAGTTGCCAAAAAGAAAGGTTTTTTTGCAGCACTGTTTAGTGCACTGGCCGGCCTGTTTGGCGGCGGCGAAAGTAAGCAGAAAAAAGCGCCAAAGAAACCTGCCCGCGACAGTCAAAATCGTAACCGCAGTCGTTCAGACGACCGTGGTCAACGAGGTCAGCAGGCCCGTCGCGCCAAATCTGGCAGTAAGCCCCGTGGCGAGCGCAGCGATAATCGCGAGCGTAAAGACAATCGTGCCGGTAGTGATAGTAATCAGGGCCGCCGCAAACAAAATGCTGACGGTGATTCGTCTTCACGCGCGAAATCAGATGACAAACCCAGGCGCCAACGCCGTCGTCCTGATGGCGAGAAGAAACCTGATAACAAGGCGGCTAACCAGGACAGCAGCAATGACAATGACAATCGCAACCAGGAGGCGAGTGACGGCAATAAGGCCGAACGCCGCCCTTCCGGCAAGCGCCCGCGCAATACGCGTGAACGCAAACGCGGTCCACGTCCACAACAGAACCAGGACAATGCCGCAGCGAGCAATGACACTGCAGACGCCGGCGTCCAGGCCAAGGAACAATTCAAGCAAGACATCCAGCAACGCAATTCGCAGCCCAAGCCTGCAAATGAGCCTGGTGACAAGGCGGAGCAATCCAATGTATCCCCGCTGCAGTCTGTAGCCCAGAAAAGAGGCAAGCAGCCTGAAGCGCAACAGGGAGAATCACAGAACAAGCCGGCGCGACGACCCAAGCCTGTAGATCAGGACAAGCCACAGGAAGCACAATCTGCTGAAGCGGGTAACGATTCGCAACAAGCTGCGCCTGCACCAAAGCAGACAGAACAGGTTGCCGAGTCCAGGCCTGAGCGATCACAACCGGCCCCGGCTGCGCCTGCCGCCAATCAGGAAGCAAGCGTTGTCGAACCGGTCGCGCCTGCGCCGCAGCCACCTCAGCCCAAAGCAACAGAAGCAGTGCCTGCACCGAAACCGGTAACAAATACCCAGTCCGGTGTCACATTGCCAGGCTCTGCTGACGGACGCGCACCGAATGATCCGCGCGAAGTCAAACGGCGCCAGATGCGCGAGCAGGCTTCACAACAAAGCGAGTAAATATCTCGCCCATAAAAAAGCCCGGTATAAACCGGGCTTTTTTTTATCCTGCTGAAACTTACAAAGCAGCTTCCAGTTCAGGCATGACCTTGAACAGATCAGCTACCAGGCCGTAATCTGCCACCTGGAAAATCGGGGCTTCTTCGTCCTTGTTGATTGCCACAATGACCTTACTGTCTTTCATACCTGCGAGGTGCTGAATAGCGCCGGAGATACCGACGGCAACATACAAATCGGGCGCAACGATCTTGCCAGTTTGCCCAACCTGCATATCATTGGGTACGAATCCCGCATCCACTGCTGCACGAGATGCACCAATGGCTGCGCCGAGTTTGTCAGCCACCTTTTCCAGCAAGGCAAAGTTCTCGCCATTCTGCATACCGCGGCCACCGGAAATTACGATTGAGGCAGAGATGAGTTCTGGTCGCTCGGATTTCGACAATTGCTCGCTTACGAAACTGGCAATGGACTGCTCAGCAACAAAATCACAGGCCTCAATCGCTGCACTACCCTCAGCACCGGCTTCATCAAATGCTGTGGTACGCACAGTAATTACCTTCACCGCGTCTTCAGATTGCACAGTGGCCATGGCGTTGCCCGCATAGATTGGACGCACGAAGGTATCGGCAGACTCCACCTGGGTGATATCAGAGATTTGCGCCACATCCAGCAATGCAGCGGCACGGGGCATGACGTTTTTGCCCGTGGTCGTAGCCGGGGCAAGAACGTGTGAATAGTTTTTGCCAAGCTCGGCAATTAATGGTGCTACAGCCTCGGGTAACTGATGCTCATAAGCAGCATTATCGGCCAGCAATACCTTGCTCACTCCGGTTACCTTGGCAGCTTCGTCGGCGACCGCCTGACAGCCAGCTCCAGCCACCAGGACTTCAATATCGCCACCGATCGCCTGCGCGGCAGTAATCGTGCTTAGCGTTGCGCCTTTCAGAGAGGCGTTGTCATGTTCTGCAATTACTAATATAGACATGGTGCCTCCTTATATAACCTTGGCTTCGGTTTTCAGTTTGTTGACGAGTTCTTCCACAGACTCAACGATGACCCCCGCGGAACGCTCCGCAGGCGGTGCCACACTGAGGGTTTTGAGTTTGGATGCCATATCCACGCCGAGATCGGCTGCAGTCATTGTGTCGATAGGCTTCTTCTTCGCCTTCATGATGTTAGGCAATGAGGCATAGCGCGGCTCGTTAAGACGCAGGTCTGTCGTTACCACTGCAGGCAAGGACAACTGTACAGTCTGTTCGCCACCATCTATCTCGCGGGTAACTTCGATTTTGCCATCCTTGATCTCAGCCTTACAGGCAAATGTGCCCTGTGGCATGTTGCAAAGTGCTGCCAGCATCTGGCCTACCTGGTTGTTATCAGTATCAATAGACTGCTTGCCGAGGATAACCAGATCGATACCTTCTTTTTCCACGATAGCTTTCAATACCTTGGCCACGGCCAGTGGTTCTACCTGATCTTCGGTTTGCACCAAAATGCCGCGGTCAGAACCCAGCGCCAGCGCCGTGCGAATCTGCTCCTGGGCAGATTGTGGTCCGATAGAAACCGCAATGACTTCGTCAGCCGTGCCGGCCTCTTTTAGCCTGATCGCTTCTTCAACGGCGATCTCGCAGAATGGATTGATGGCCATTTTGGCATTGGTCAGATCGACCCCGGTGCCATCGGCCTTGACCCGGACCTTAACGTTGGCGTCAACGACGCGCTTGATTGCTACAAGAACCTTCATGGATTCTCCAGATTTTCACTTGAATTTGATCGTGATGCGACAGGCAGCGATTTTAGTTCTCGCTGTCAAAAAAAGGACGCAATAATGCCGCGTTTACCGGGTCAGGTCAACAAAGTCCCCTGTTCGCGCTGGTTTCAGCAGTTTCCCAATACGAAATTTTCACCGCTGCTGCGCACTGATATCAGGGTGCCCTCTGGCGTTTCACTCTGTTCGGCCATATCTACCAGTCGATAGAAGACATTACGGCTGATCAGCGCGTACAGACCATTGCGCACATGCACCACAGGATGGGGCTCCGCTCCATCTTCACCGCCTTCCACGCGTATGGGGTGATCCCCGTCGATCCTGAATGTCTCATCAGTATCTGTGGTCATGCTTATCAGCTGCTCAGCGTCAGCGCCCTGTACTTCCATATCAGTAACTATGAATGGGCAATCTTCGACCTGGATCCGAACTTTTTCGACGGGTGTGACCAGATAGAATTCCCCATCCTCCTCCTTTTTCAATATTGAGGCGAACAGCTTGCGCATGGCCTTGCGTCGGAGCGGCTTGCCTTCATGAACCCAGGTGCCATCGCGGCGGATAACCAGGTCCATGTCACCACAGAATGGCGGATCCCACAGGTGCACCGGTGCCGGGCCCTGGGTTTCGATACTGCGCGCCATCTTGAAGGGGTCTGGTGAGCTTGATTTGGATTTAGTCACGGGCTCCGGTTTATCTGTGAGGCTTCGTTCCCAGTGTAAACGCCAGCCCAGCGGGATTAAAGGCCAATCAAACCGCCATATCGTCGCAATCCCACAAGTGCTTCGCTCTGCACTAGTAAGACTGAGTTGCATTCGAATCCAAAAACTCAGGCGTTATGAGATTGCGCCTCGGGTGATACACTTGGGGATTGTTTAATCTGCCGCTCCGCAACGCACTCTATGCAAGAAATAGATAAAGACCAGGTGCTGTTACAGGCCCTGACAGATGCAACACCATTGCTTGATGTGCGCGCTCCGGTCGAATTCGCGCGCGGAGCTTTCCCGACTGCTACCAACCTGCCCTTGCTGACGGATGCCGAGCGCCACGAGGTGGGAGTTCGTTACAAACGCACCGGCAAAGTTGCTGCCATCGCCCTCGCGGAGTCGCTGGTGAGCGACGACGTAAAATTCATGCGGATAAAGGCGTGGCAGGAATACATAGCGGCTAACCCCAACGCCATACTCTATTGTTTTCGAGGCGGGCTACGCTCGCGCACTGTACAGGAGTGGTTAGCGGCTGAAGGTTGCCATGTGCCGCGAGTCGCTGGCGGTTACAAACGACTTCGCAGACTGATGCTAGAAGCGCTGGAACGGCTTTGCCACGAGAACGATTTTATCGTGGTCGCCGGCAAGACCGGTTCTGCCAAGACCCACCTGATCAATTCATTGCCCAATTCTGTCGATCTGGAAGGATTGGCACACCACCGCGGATCTTCTTTCGGCCGTCATTATCACAAGCAGCCCAACCAGGTTAACTTTGAAAACAATCTGGCCATAGCCATGCTGCGGCTGGAACAGCAACAACCCAATAAGGTATTCCTTGAAGACGAAAGCCGCGCAATCGGCTCATTGTCCGTACCGCAACAATTGCACGCTCGTATGCGAGAAGCACCCTTGGCAGTCATAGAGACCACGATGGAAGAGCGCGTGCAAACCATCATGCACGATTATATTTTGTACACCTTCTCTGAGTTTGCAAGCGTCAGTAAAGACAACGCGCCTCTGGCATTTTCTGATCATTTGCTGGAAGCACTCGAGCGTATCGAACGGCGTCTGGGAGGAGAAAAATATCGGATCATCAGGGAGAAAATGGTGATAGCCCTTGATGCGCAGTTCAACAAACAGGATCCCCAGGCACATGCCGAATGGATTCGCGAATTGCTGGAAGGCTATTATGACCCCATGTATGACTATCAACTGAATAAGAAGTTGCAGCGCGTAGTGTTTCGCGGCACGCGTGAAGAGTTTCTGCGCTGGTCCGCACACATGGATGTTTCGCAATCGCGCCGTATTAATTCATGACGATACAGCGCATCAATCCTGAGAGCCTTCCCTCTAGCCTGACAGAAAATGAACTGCTACTGGTGCCTAACCAGCGCATGCGCCAGGCCATTCTTGAACACTACGCATCGCTTCAATCCGAGCACGCCTGGCGCACGCCCAATGTACAAGCAATCGATATATGGCTCAGAGAGCGCTGGCGATTCGGCGCCGGTGTCGGCATTGAACCATGCTGCAACTATCGGCTCATGGAGCGCGCAGAAGAAATCCTGCTCTGGGAAACCATCATCGATGAATCCAGTGCTGAGGCACCATTGCTCAATCCTGAAGATACAGCGCTTGAGGTAAATCGCAGTTATCAGGCTTTAAGGCAATGGCAACTGCAAGACCCCGCAACCGCATTGGCTGATTTCAGCGGCGCCAATGTGCGCCTGTTTCGATTCTGGTGTGAAAAATTCCAGGAACGCTGCGAGCAATATCATCTGATCAGTCTCGTTGACCTCAACCATATGCTGCGCAACATGACTGAGCTAGAACAACTGGCACTGCCACAACGCATATACATCGTCAATTTCAGCAACCCGCCCGCTTTGTATGAAGAAATTTTCAAGCGGCTGGCCGAGCTCGGCGAAATTATCCGTATTGAAACCACCCCAACGAACTGCAGCGCTACTCAATCAAGGCGTGCCTTTGTAGATGCCAGCAGTGAAATCAATGCCTGCGCCTCATGGGTGGCGCACCAACTGGAAAACCCAGGCGAACAACACATTGGCGTGCTGACCGAACAGGATCTGCCCTTTCGCCAGGATCTGGAACATGCGCTTAACGAGCAACTCAAGCACACACAAAATACCCCGGTAATGAGTAGTCTCGGCTCCGGCGCTTTAACCGAGCGTGGCATCGTGCGTGACGCCCTGGGTTTTCTGAGCCTGAACCAGGAGATGGTGCAGAGCGAAACGGTCTGCCAGTTACTGCACTCCTCTTATATTGTTGGTCATGCCGAGGAACGGGAACCACGTATTCATTTGCAGAAGTTCTTGCGACGCTATAAGCCCGCGCGTATGCCCAGCCCGGAAATTGGGCAGCTCATGCAGGAAAGTGACGCAAATTATTCCTGCCCGCTGATAGGCGCTGCGCTTTTACAAAACCGCAGCCTTGCCAGGCGTCTCGGCGAAAGAAGTTCTGGTGACCAATGGGCGGCCCTGTTCCGCCAGCAACTGGCAAATTTAGGCTGGCCGGGGAACCAACTCACTGGCGAGGAACATGAGATCGCCGAAGCGTTTCTCTCGCGTCTCGATGTGTTGGCAAGCATGAGCATGCTCGCTGACAATGTTCCAGTAGGGGTTGCACTGACGCAATTGCGCACACTCTGCCTGCACACTTCCCCTGACAGTGTGCGCAACACAGCTTCACAGGTTTCAGTTTATACACTGGAAGAAGCCGCCGGGCTGCACTTCGACAAACTCTGGATAACAGGGTTTGACGATCAGCATTGGCCCGCAGCAGCCAATCCTTCAGCATTCATCCCGCACAGTCTGCAAAGAGAATGGGAGATACCAGCCAGCAATAGCGATGTGCAACACAAGGCCGCGCAAGCTATCTTCTCAATACTACAGGCCAGCACGACTGATGAGATTATCTGCAGCCATCATGAATTGGCAGAAGATCGCGAGTACCGCGTCAGCCCTTTTGCGCAAGGCTTTACTGAAATCAAACCACAAGCTGAAAGTGTGGCACCTGATACCTATTCTGACGAGCTGGAACTGGTAGCAGATTCACCGCCAATCCCGTTACAGGAGTGCGAAACGCCACGCGGGGGTCAGGCCATACTCAGTGATCAATCAATGTGCGCTTTTCGTGGATTCGCAACCCACAGGCTGTCCGCGGAAGCACTGGAGCCTTTCACCGAAGGCCTCAATGCAGCCGATCGCGGCAGTGCCCTGCATAAAGCCCTGGAATCCTGCTTTCAGTCCATACCAGATTCGACTGCACTGTCGCAATTGAGTGAGAAAAATCTCCGGCCCATCGTCGCTGCTGCCGCCAATCTCGGCGTCAGCTATCTGCAGAAACGCCACCCCCATACGATGACGCCCAGGTTTTGCGAACTGGAACAGCAGCGACTCAGCAACCTGATACAGGGGTTTATATCACTGGAACTGGAGCGACCAGAGTTTGCAGTGCTCGCACAGGAACAATCGCAGCGCTGGCAACATGGTGCGTTGCAACTGACACTGAAAATCGATCGCATTGACCGACTCGCGGATGGCTCCCTGGCCATCATTGACTATAAGAGTGGCAAATACACCAGCGGTGTAACTGACTGGCTAAGTGAACGACCGGAAAACATGCAATTGCCACTGTATCTCACTGTGGCAAGTTCCAACCTGGACGTACCCGTGTCCGCACTTGTGATCGCCCAGGTTAATGCTGCAGAAATCACCTATAAAGGCATCAGTGCAACCGATCAGGTGCACAAGAAAATCAAACCCATAGAAGAAGTACAGAAGATTGACTGCGACTGGCATGAATTAAGTCAGCGTTGGCAAACCCTGGTAACCGACACCCTGGACGCCTTCACTGCGGGTACTCTGCAAGTCGATCCGGTCAAACCCCCAGGTACTTGCAGGTACTGCAACCTGCATTCGTTCTGTCGTATCAATGAACTGCAGCAGGAACTGGGCTTTGCCGAAGAGGAAGAAGAACTTGAGTAATCTTCCAGACAGCCGGGAACGCCATCTTGGAATTGACCACGAAGGTTCATTTATCGTGCAGGCGCCTGCCGGTTCTGGCAAGACAGAACTGCTTAATCTGCGCTTTCTCAATTTACTGAGTCGCTGTCAGGCGCCGGAAGAAATGCTGGCTATAACATTCACCCGCAAAGCCGCCTCGGAAATGCGCAACAGAATTACCGACAGTATTGCGTGGGCGGCAGACTATGACGCCACCGCAGGTTTCGACAACGCTCTCGATGCGCAACGTTTCCAACTGGCTCAGGCAGTAATCAGTCAGGATGCCAAACAGCAATGGCAGTTATTACAGAACCCTTCGCGTCTGCGTATACAAACCATCGACAGCTTTTGCCGGTTTCTGGCCAGCCAGCTACCTGTGCAGTCACAACTTGGTGGTAACGCCAGCATCAGCACCGATGTCGAGACCTGCTTCAGTGATGCGATCAATAACACCATGGCGCAACTGGAATCCGGCGAAGCTATTGCGGACGATATTGCCGCGCTCATGCGCCACCTTGATAATGATGCAGCAACCGTAGAAAGACTATTGATGACACTGCTGCATAGCCGTGACCAGTGGCTGTCCTATGTACTTGAAATCAAGTCCGCGGCTACCGATGCAAGGGAGTATCTGCAACAAACCCTGCTCGAACTCATTGCTGAATCTGTTGCCACGGTGACTGAGCAACTGGCACCGCTCAGCGAGCAGTTGCTCAAATTGTTAAATTTCTCTATCGCCAACTTGCAGCAGGACAAACCTGATGAGGCTGATTATGCCGCATTCACACCACTTGATTCGCTGCCCGATGCCACACCTGAGGATCTGGCCAACTGGCGCCTGTTGGTCAATATGCTTCTGGTAAAAGAAGGCAACTGGCGCAAAGAGCGAGGCATCAGCAAAACAATCGGGTTTCCCAAAGGAGACGGGCTGGATAAAGAAAGCAAAGCAACGTGCAATGACAACAAGGCCAGCATTAAAGCATTGCTGGCGCAGCTCAGTGACAACGATGAACTCAGGTTGTCACTCGCCTATCTGCGATTGCTACCAGACCCCAACTACGGGGAAGCGAAGTGGCAGTTCCTTGCCGCATTGACGCGTGTCTTGCATCAGCTCAACCTGCAATTACTTTTGTCATTTCGCCGCTTCCGCCTTGTCGATCACACGCAGACCAGTTTGGCCGCAAGGCAGGCATTGGGTAGCGCAGACAATCCCAGCGACTTATTACTTAGCCTCGACCATCGCATTAATCATATTCTGGTTGACGAATTTCAGGATACCTCGAGCCTGCAATTGGAACTATTGCAAAGCCTGACTGCCGGTTGGCAGCCCGGAGATGGTCGCACTTTATTTCTGGTTGGCGATGCCATGCAGTCCTGCTATGGATTCCGCAATGCGAATGTCGGCATTTACCTCGGTGTTCGTGAACGCGGCCTCGGTGATATTCCGCTGCAATCGCTGATCCTGCAGGCCAATTTTCGCTCACGACCGGAGGTAGTCGAATGGGTAAACAGGATTTTCAGGGATGCGTTCCCGTCCCAAACCGATATCTCACGAGGCGCTGTGCCCTACTCGCCTTCCAGTTCCCAACGCGAGGCGCTGGCGAACTCCGGAGTAAGTGTTGAAATAATCGAACACGAAACCGAAGAGGGAGAACAGGCAAGAGAAGCAGAAGCTTTGCGCGTGGTTGCCCACGTGCAAGATTTACAATCCCGTTTCCCCGAGCAGAGTATTGCTATTCTGGTACGCAACAGACCGCATCTGCAAAAAATCATTCCTGCTCTGCGCAGCGCCGGACTGCAGTGGCGCGCTGCTGATATTGATCCATTGGACAGCCTGCCACTGATAGATGACCTGTTAAGTCTTACCAAGGCAGTCTGCAATCCAGCCGACCATCTGGCCTGGCTCGCGCTGCTGCATTCACCATTGTGCGGCATCAAGCTGCAGGATATTCATCAATTGCATCTGGCCGCCGCATCAAACAGCCTGTGGTCTGTGATTGGTAATGACCAGCATTTGAGCCATCTGGCGTTGCAGGAAGGCGATCGCGTTCAGCATCTGGCACAGGCATTGTCACCCGTACTCGCTGCGCGCGGACGCATGGAGTTGCGGGAATTAATTGAATTGGCCTGGGCCCGGCTCGGCGGGTCGGCTCTGGTGCGGGATGATGCGGAGCGCCGCAGCGTCGATCGCTTTTTCAGCCTGTTGGCAGAACACGCCTGGGGTGACGGAGTGGAGAACCTGTTCGAATTTGAAGAACAGGTCAATCGTGCCTATGTGCCTGGTACGCAGGATACAAAAGCAGGCGAAGGTGGCCTACATATACTCACCATGCACAAGGCCAAGGGACTGGAGTTTGATCATGTCATCATTCCCGGCCTCGCCAGAAAACCGCGCAGCGATGACAAGCCATTGTTACGCTGGCACGAATGGATCAATGCCGACGGTGAACGCAAATTGTTTATCGCGACGCGGGCCGCTGCCGGGGAGGATTCAGAAGCCCTGTTCGAATTATTAAGCCATGAAGCGAAGCAAAAGAGCCTGCTGGAAGAAACTCGTCTGCTTTATATCGCAGTAACCCGGGCGAAAGAATCAGCCAGACTACTGGCCTGCCTTGGTGCAGACAAACAAGGCGAACACTCTCCGCAAGCCAATTGCTTGTTGGCGCGCATCTGGGAGCAGTTGGAAGAACTGGATCCCGGGCAAATTTCCCGTATACCTCTATCAGAATTGCCTGTGACGCCTGGTGTGAGCCAGAGTAATCCCGCAACTTCAGGCACACCGCTGCGACGTATCAGGAAGCTGATGACTCCGGATCCGCTGCCTGACGATTCAACAGCCAGTGATGATGAACCCGGCACGCTGGCAGTTATGGACTACCAGCAGTCCGGCGCTGCTGCGTTGTGCGGTACGTTGATACACGAATTTCTGCAGGCTCAGGTGCAGTCAGGCAATCCCCCAATGGATGCAGTTCGCCTGCAGCGCCTGCGTCAATATTGGCGCAATCAGTTAAAGACCAGGCTGCCAGAGGGCGAAGATCTGGATAAGGCCGTGAGCTTTGTTTCTCAAGGCGTAGAAAACTGCCTGAATGACAAAACCAATCAGTGGGTCTTTTCTCCGGATCAGGAAGACAGTCGCTGCGAATTAAGAATTAGCAAGCGTGATGGCAATTTTATCTCCAACTATGTCATCGACCGGAGTTTTGTTGATGCTGACGGCACACGCTGGATAATCGACTACAAGACTGCACCGTACTATGAAGAAGACACTGACAGTTTTGCCTCAGTCCAGTGCGAACAATATCGGGGTCAACTGGCCCGTTACAAGGCGCTATTTGAGGCTCTGGAAAACAAACCGATCAAGGTGGCGCTGTATTTCACCAGCATCCCGGGCCTTGTTGAAGTAAGCTGATCCCAGGTAACGCTTTTAATCACAGTCTTGCGCTGCAATCGCATAGATTCCCTGCGCATTGCGCAGATAACCCTTGTAGTCCATTCCATAACCCACCAGATATTCGTCATGGGCCTGCACGCCGACAAAGTCTGCTTCTATTGAAGCCAGTTTGTGGTCGTGGAGTTTCTCCACCAACACCGCTACATAAACCTCTTTGCAACCCTGCTGCTTGTAATAGGACACGATGTGGTCAAGCGTTGCACCTTCGTCGAGTATGTCATCGACTATAAGGGCTACTCGCCCTTTGAGGCTCGCCTGTGGATGGCGGTGCCACTGGAATTCACCACCGCTTGTTTTGTCGCGATAGCGGCTGACATGCAGGTAATCAATCTCGAGTGGGAAATTGAGCCGCGTCGCCAGTTTGCCTGCGGTGATCAGCCCACCATTCATGACACAAGTCAGGATTGGATTATCTGCACCAAGGCGCTTCGTAATGGCGCTGGCCATGTTATCCAGCACCGCCTCTATCTCAGCTTCCTGATAGAGGCACGTGGCACGCTCTAATACCTGGCTAGCCTGTTCTGGTCTCATGACTCGGGAATAACTTCGCCCCGGTTAGCGCCGTTGGCAATTAATTCGTCCATGCCTTCAACATCGAGTGTGCGTGTAGGGAAAGCGAAGTCAGCACCATGCTCATGCACGATCTCAACAATCTTCAGTAGCACATCCTGTTTTACTTCATGGAACTCTATCCAGTTAGTGGTTTTGGTAAAGGTATAAACGAAAAAATCCAGAGAAGAGTTGTTATACGCATTAAAGTTCACAATCAGGGTCTGGTTCGTATCGATGTCCTTATGGTTTTGCAGCATATCTTTGACCGCCGCTACGATGGTGCCCATTTTGGCTGAATCCTTGTAACGGATACCAATGGTTTCCTTGATGCGCCGGTTCGTCATGCGTGACGGATTTTCCAGCGCAAGCTTGTTAAAAATGGAATTGGGGATGTAGAGCGGGCGTTTATCAAAGGTGCGCACGATAGTCAGGCGCCAACCAATGTTTTCAACCGTACCTTCGATCTCGCGATCAGGTGAGCGTATCCAGTCACCTATTGCGAATGGTCGGTCGAGGTAGATCATCAAGCCACCGAAGAAATTGGAAAGCAAATCCTGCGCGGCAAAACCAATCGCGATACCACCCACGCCGCCAAATGCCAACAATGCTGTTATCTCGATACCCAGGGTCGGCAAGGCCACCAGCGCCGCAGAGATGATGACAGACAAGCGCAGAAGCTTGGCCAGTGCAGCCAGCGTGGTGGGGTCCATACGATTTTCATCTTTCGGATCACCTGTCATGATCCGCTCTTTCATGCGCGCCTCACCCAGCGAAATAAATTTCACCAGGAACAGCATGATCAGGAACACAAAGGTCAGCTGACGGAAAATTGCCAGATTTGATTCGGAGAACAATGTACTGTCGACATAGCCCGTACTGATATCCACCGCCCATATAAGCCCCATGATCAGGATAAACAGGCTTAACGGAGCCCGTGCGGCTTCCAGCAGTGCATCATCCCAGACATTATCGGTTTTACTTAATTGGTTCTCTGCCATCTTCAGCATGCGCAGGGCGATAAAACGGATAAGCAGTGTTAACAGAACAACGGCAAATAATTCAGCGCGCCAATCCAGGTTCTGTAAAGTTTCCAGTGATAGCAATTCTTCCATCTTGTCCTCAGTTATTCAGCTTTGCAGTTCGTGTTATTGCTGATTCGCCAGTTCATTGATAAATGCACTGGCGCGCTCCCAGCGTTCGCCCCGTGGCGATTCAGGTTCTTGCGGTGGTGACAATCGCATTGCCGCAATTCTCTGTTCGCTGCGCCGCGCCGCATCTTGCCAGTCTGCTGGAAACTCCCGATCCAGCCAATTCGCAGCGGTTTGCGCCAGTTCCTGGTCGTTGCAGACCAGCACCATATCACACCCCGCCTGCAGCGCTCGTTGCATGCGCGCAGATATATCACCGACGCTGCCAGCTGCCGCCATGGTAAGGTCGTCACTGAACACCACGCCATCGAACTGAAGATTGGCGCGGAGCTGATCCTGAATCCAGTAACTTGAATACCCTGCGCAATCCGGTGCCAATGCCGGATAAACCACATGTGCAGGCATGACCGCATCAAGCACATCCACACAACCAGCAAACACTTGCAGGTCATGGCCGAGAATGCTTTCCGCATCACGTTCATCAACCGGCAATTCATGATGCGAATCTGCTGCCACGTTGCCATGACCAGGATAGTGTTTGCCAGTTGCCGCCATGCCTGCCTCATGCATACCCTTGATGTAGGCGCGCGCCAGTTCCACGGTCGAATTCACGTCGGCACTGAAAGCCCTATCTGCAATGACAGCACTTTCTGCACTATACAGATCAAGCACTGGTGCAAAGCTGATATCAATTCCGTAAGAACGAATCTCACTCGCCATGGCCCAACCACATTCCTGTGCCGCATCGAGGCCAGCCGCCGGGTCTTTCTCATAGATTTTGCCCAATTTGCGCAGCGCCGGCAGCGGCAGAAAATGCTCACGAAAGCGCTGCACCCTCCCGCCTTCCTGATCAACTGCTATTAACAACTGCGGATTTTTTTCACGCACCTCAGCCACCAGTTCCCGAAGCTGGTGCGGACTTGCGTAATTACGGGAAAACAGGATCAATCCACCCACTGCCGAATGACGCAGCAAATCAATTTCCATGGGCTGGATTTCGGTGCCAACCAGATCGAGCATTAATAACGCCGGGGCGTTTACTTCTGTGGCCATAGGGGAGTCCAATTAATGTGGGCGGATTATCACAAATAAGTTTTTCGCAGGCAAAATCATAATATAAGTTCATTCAGCAGCTTAGCATTCGCACTTAATTCGAAAACTGAAATGCGCCAAAAGAACTTGTCAGAATCCTGTTTATTTTCCTGCAAAAGTCACTATAGTGAGAGTGCAACCTTAGCAATATCAAGTCACGCAGGAGTTAGTAATAAGCAGTTAATTTCCGCGACACTCGGAGGTCTTTAATGAACCACCTCATTCCCGAAGTGTCCGCATGGTACCAGGACGTAATAACCGGCACCTTGTTTGAAGTCGTAGCGTACGATGAAGATTCCGGCTATATCGAATACCAGATGGTAGACGGTGAAGTCGGCGAATATGATACTGCCGCCTGGAAAGAACTGTTTCTGTCTCCTGCGCCCGCACCGGAAGACTGGCACAGTGCCTTCGAGTTAAACCAGGAAGACTCCACTTACGCTGATGACACGATGGTTCCTGACAACCTGTCAGGTGTGCTATCCGAGCTGGAACCGGATATATCAGACCTCGAAGACGACTTCGGTATACTTTAAGTAAATCCCCTAACCTGCTGATTTAAAGTATATTTACTACCCGCCCACACCTGCTGTTACAGAGCTTTGTGGACATACCCACTCACTTCGCTGTAATTCCTAAAGTTTTATTGCCTCGTTCAGATAACTGTATATAATTACAGTTAAATTGCTTAGCTGAGGTTTGCCATGCACAAGCTCACAACCAGGCAGGAGCAGATCCTTGCCTACATCCGCGAATATATGCAGGAAACTGGTTTCCCGCCTACGCGTTCTGAGATTGCCCAGGAAATGGGCTTTGCCTCCCCCAATGCCGCAGAGGAACACTTGCGGGCACTGGCGCGCAAGGGTGCCATCGAAATGCTGCCGGGCACGTCACGCGGTATCAAGTTGCCGATCAGCGAGCAACTGGGCTTGCCTATTATTGGCCAGGTTGCAGCAGGCAGCCCGATCCTCGCTGAAGAGTGCATTGCAGATTACTGCAATATCCCCCCCACCATGTTTTCACCTGCGGCGGATTATCTGTTGACCGTCAAGGGCACCAGTATGATTGATATCGGCATCTATGAAGATGATTTGCTGGCGGTGCACAAGACAGACAAGGCCAACAGTGGTGACATCGTTGTGGCCCGCATTGGGGATGAAGTAACCGTCAAGCGACTGGAAACCGGACGCAGCAAATATAAAGTGAGTCTGATTGCCGAAAATCAGGATTTCGCGCCGATAGAAGTAGATTTACGCGAAACGGATTTTGCAATTGAGGGAATTAGCGTCGGAGTAATACGGCGCGATATCTAGAGACCATCGGATTAATCCGGATGCGTCTCTGACCTTAATCTTTGCGGGCTTTCTTTTTCGCTGATTTTTTCCGCGCCGCTTTCTTACTGGCTGGCTTGGTCACCTCCCATTTACCGTCACGGTAGAATGCTTTCCAGCCAGTGGCCTTTTTATCAACCTCAGTTTGCACGTACTGCTCTTTGGTCTTGCGACTAAAGCGTACCAGCGTCTTGTTACCCTGATCGTCCTGGGTTGGCGCTTCCATCAGATAATCGTATTTGGGATCAATCGCATCTTTGTGAGGCAATAGCTCCTCAACCAATGGCGCGCGTGTCTCACGATTGCGCGGGAACTGACTGGCGGCAAGGAAGATACCAGAGGCACCATCACGCAAAATATAGTGATCGTCCACGGTTTCACATTGCAGTTCAGGCATCGGCACAGGATCCATTTTCGGTGGAGCCGGTTCACCATTGCGCAGTAATTTGCGAGTGTTCTTGCAGTCGTCACTGCTGCAGCCAAAGTACTTGCCAAATCGGCCCGTCTTGAGCTGCATATCTGCACCACACTTGTCACATTCGATTACCGGGCCATCATAGCCACGGATCTTGAACTCGCCCTCTTCTATTTCAAAGCCTGCGCAGTCAGGGTTATTGCCACATACGTGCAGTTTGCGCTTCTCATCAATCAGGTAGGCATCCATCGCTGTATTACAAATTGAGCAGCGACGCTTCTTGCGCAGCAATGCGTTTTCCTGCGCTTCCGCCTCTTCCGCTGTATCCGTGCGAATGGCTTCATCACCAGGGGTGAGGTTGATCGTGGTTTTACAGCGTTCCTTGGGTGGCAGTGCATAACCTGAGCAACCCAGAAACACACCTGTGGAGGCGGTTCTGATCTGCATGTTCCTGCCACAGGTCGGACATTTGATATCGGTATCGGTCGGATCGTTCTTACGCATACCGCCATCGGCGTCTTCAGCCTTGGCCAACTCTTCGGTAAAACCCTCGTAAAATTCATCCAGTAAATTTTTCCAGTCGCGTTTACCTGCGGCCACTTCATCCAGCGAGTCTTCCATGCGCGCAGTGAAATCGTAGTCCATTAATTCCGAAAAACTTTCCACCAGACGTTCAGCAACAATGTCACCCATTTTCAGCGCATAGAAACGTTTGTTTTCTACTTTTACATAGCCGCGATCCTGAATCGTAGAGATGATTGAGGCATAGGTAGACGGCCGACCAATTGCGCGCTTCTCCAGTTCCTTGACGAGGCTAGCCTCGGTATATCTGGCTGGCGGTTTGGTAAAATTCTGGAAGGGTTCGAGTTCCTGAAGCGTCAGGCTGTCGCCCTCGTTCACGTCAGGCAGCACTACGTCTTCGTCTTTGGAAGGCATGACTCGCAAGTAACCGTCGAATTTCATGATGCGACCCTTGGTGCGCATCTCAAATTTATCTGCGGCGACAGTGATTGTACTACTCAGATATTTGGCCGGTGGCATCTGGCAAGCAACGAAGTACTGCCAGATCAAGGTATAGAGACGAACGGCATCATGCTCCATGCCCATTAACTTCTCGGCACTGACCTTGACGTCACTGGGGCGGATCGCCTCGTGCGCTTCCTGCGCGCCTTCGCGCGCACTGTAGAGTAATGGCTTTTCTGGCAAATAATCATCGCCGAATGAACTCTGTATAAAGTTACGGCACATACTGATGGCATCATTACTGAGATGCGTGGAGTCAGTTCGCATATAAGTAATATATCCAGCCTCATACAGGCGCTGCGCCATTAGCATGGTCTTTTTCACACCAAAACCCAGACGTGTGCTGGCGGCCTGTTGCAGTGTAGATGTAATCAGGGGTGGCTTTGGCTTCGAAGAAGTAGGACGGTCTTCGCGTTTGAGCACCGTATACGGTGCAGACTCAAGAATTGCCAGAGCCGCGTCAGTTGTTTCTTTATTATTGGGGCGGAACTTCTCCCCGTCTTCGCGAATTACCTGACAACGCATCCTGGCTTTGGAAGCCGTTGCCAGCTTTGCATAGACTTCCCAGTATTCTTCAGGAATAAAGGCGCGTATCTCGCTTTCGCGCTCCACCACAAGACGCATGGCGACTGACTGTACACGCCCGGCAGACAGGCCCCGGGCCACTTTGGCCCACAACAGGGGCGAAACCATGAAACCCACCACACGATCGAGGAAGCGCCGCGCCTGCTGCGCTTCCACATAACGCATGTCGAGTTCGCCAGGCTCAGAGAAGGCCTCATTGATAGCGCGTTTGGTTATTTCGTTAAAGATGACGCGCTTGAAGCGTTCCGGATTGCCGCCAATGGATTCCTTGAGATGCCATGCAATGGCCTCTCCTTCTCTGTCGAGGTCAGTCGCGAGGTAGATATGATCAGCGTTTTCCGCAAGCTTTTGCAGTTCGGCAACGACTTTCTCCTTGCCGGGCAGGATTTCGTACTTTGCCTTCCAGTCATGCTCCGGATCGATGCCCATTCTGTTGACAAGCTGCTGTTTGGCTCGCTTTTTCTTGAAGGCTATCTTTTCTTCCGGCGCCATCTTGCGCGTCGCGGCAGCGGCTGCTGCGCGGGCTTTGGTGTCAACCTTTTTGCCATTCCCACTGGTGGGCAGATCGCGTATATGCCCGACACTGGACTTAACAATAAAATCGTTACCCAGGTATTTGTTAATAGTCTTTGCTTTGGCAGGAGACTCAACTATGACCAGGGATTTCGACATGATTAGCGGTGTTTTCCTTAAATTATCGGCTTGTGCCCATCGCGGCAGCGCACATATATAAGGATAAGTGACAGGTGGGTCAAGTTTTTAGGTGAAAAAAATTTAACCAGGTCGCAAAGAAGCGCATTATTGAATCCCCATGCAGCCCAGTAAATACGCCTCTTCAGAGGGATTCTCACAAGCCTTCAAAAAAGATTTTTACCGTGAGGGGTATGAATGGCAACGCAAGAGGCCGCCATATGCGACGGTATTTTGACAGTACTTATGGGGATTAGCATGCCAAATCAATAAAAAGTGCCAGCTCGCACTATTTGTGCGCTGCGCGATAAATACGCGGATAACAGGCTTAAATCTCGACCTCAAAGCACCAGCCAAACTCGTCTTCCAGCTCGCCACGCTGCATTCCCACCAGCAGGTCATATAGCTTCTGCATGGTCGGCCCCACGGTTTCGCCGTCCTTGAATATATTATGCCACTGGCCATCGACCCAGATTTTGCCAATAGGCGACAGCACCGCAGCGGTACCACAGGCCCCGGCCTCCTCGAACTGATCCAGCTCTGCGCGCAAGTCGATCGCTCGTTCTTCAGTTTTGAGGCCCAGTTTCTTCTCTGCCAGCACCATGACGGAACGTCGGGTGACACTGGGCAGGATGGCCTGGGATTTTGGCGTTACAAATGTGCCATCTCGCATGGCAATGACGATATTGGCCGACCCTGCTTCATCTATATACTTGTGCTGCGCTGCATCAAGGTAAAGTGCTTCATTGGCTCCCAGCTCCTGGGCCTTGCGCGTAGCGAGTAAGCCCCCCGCATAATTGGCGCCGGCCTTGAAACTACCAGTGCCATTTGGAGCAGCACGATCATATTCCGACACTGCCAGGCTGATACAGGCAAGACCTGCCTGCTTGTAATAAGGCCCAACTGGTGACACGAAAACGCGAAACTCATAGTTTTTGGCAGGTTTGAGGCCAAGGTTCTCGCCAACGCCAATCAGCATTGGGCGAATGTACAGGGCCGCACCGGAGCCGTAAGGGGGAATCCAGGCATAGTTAGCCCGTACTGCTTCTTCAACACCCCGCATGAATAACTCGCTGGGAACTTCCGGCATAAGCAAGCGCGGTGCGGTGCGATTCATGCGTTCATTGTTCAGGTCTGGACGAAACAACAGCACCCTGCCGTCGGCCGCTGTCTGGGCTTTCATACCCTCGAAACACTGCTGCGCATAATGCAGGGTTGGCGCCCCTTCATGCACGCTCAGGTTTTCCGACTCAATCAGCTCACCCGCATTCCAGCTACCGTTCTCGTGCAGCGCGCGAAACCGGTACTCAGTCTTGACGTACTGGAATCCAAGCTCCTGCCAGTTGAGTGCTTTTTTCTCAGGCTTGCTCAATTTTGCGTCCACATTCAAAGTTCTGTTCCTGATTCTGGTTCAATTTTTCGGGCAATGAAGTCCCTATAAATAGAACGCTGTATTATCTGTGATAAAAACTGCAATATCCATCCCGTTCCTCTGTTGAGTCGCGCTCTGCCTTGCTAGACTCCTGAGCTGCGAATAATCCACTGTAGTCCCAGTAATGCAGCTAATCGACATCGGCGCCAATCTCACTCATGCCTCCTTCGAGAGCGACCTGGAACAGGTGCTCACCGAGGCCAGGTCTGCCCATGTGGCGCATATCATGGTAACCGGCACTGACATTGCATCCAGTGAAGCGGCGCAGGAACTGTGCGCTCGCTACCCGGGTTACCTCTCCTGCACTGCCGGCTTTCATCCTCATGTTGCCAGCGATTGTGATGCCACAGCCATGGACACAATACGTCGGCTGGCGTCAGCTCCAGAACTGGTTGCGATAGGAGAAACCGGGCTCGATTACAATCGCAACTATTCACCAAAAGATGCGCAGCTGGCGGCATTCGAAATGCACCTACAGCTGGCCGCGGCAACTGGCAAACCCCTGTTCCTGCATCAGCGTGATGCGCATGAGGATTTCATTCAGCTACTGCGACAATATCGATCACAGATTACCGGGGGTGTAGTTCATTGCTTTACCGACAACGCTGCCGCGCTGTCTGACTATCTGGCTATTGATATGTATATCGGTATTACCGGCTGGATCTGTGATGAGCGGCGTGGAGTCGAATTACAGGAAATGGTGGCAGACATACCGGCAGACAGATTGCTGATTGAAACAGACGCCCCTTACCTGTTACCGCGCACGCTTTCACCCAAACCCAAAGACCGACGCAATGAACCACGTCATTTAATTGCAGTACTGGATATGTTGAGTCAATGCACAAAAAGATCCAGCGCTCAGTTGGCTGAGGAAACTACGGCCAACGCGCAGCGGTTGTTCGGCATCTCTCTTGCAACCTAAAGCAGTTGCTCCAGCTCAGTCAGTGTAAACGGCCAACCAATTTCTTGCTGACGTTCGTTCCGCACGACCGGAATACGGATACCATATAATTCCATCAATGCTGGATCCTCGACAATGTCCACTGCGACGTATAGGCATTGATCCTGCGCCTGCATATGTTCAAGCATGGCAGCTGCCTCTTCACATAGGTGGCAGCCGGCTGTGGTATACAAGGTTAACTCAGGCATCGTGAATAGCGCGAAGAATATCGCTGATGAGCTCCGGACCATGATAGATAAACCCGGAATAGAGTTGCAGCAGATCGGCGCCCGCCTCTAACCTGGCTTTGGCGTCAGCAGCACTCATTATGCCCCCGACACCGATGAGCGGCAGTTGCGGTCCTACCTCACTCCTGATCTGGGTAATAACCTCAGTTGCCTGGATACTCAATGGCGCACCGCTCAAGCCACCCTGCTCGGCTGCCAGGGGGTTATCTGACACACCCGTGCGGGCAAGAGTGGTGTTAGTGGCGATGATGCCATCCATTTCCGCCTGCATTATCTGCTCGCAAGTGGATTTGATGTCGGCTTCAGTGAGATCAGGTGCCAGCTTCACCAGCATCGGTGTATAGAAGGAATGGCGTTCCTGCAGCTTACGCTGTTCTTCTTTTAACAGCGCGAGCAAACTGCGTAGTTCATCGCCATGCTGGAGAGACCTAAGTCCCGGCGTATTGGGCGATGAAATATTGACGGTAATATAGTCAGCGACCTCATAGCAGGCGCGCATACAAAGACGATAGTCATCCGCTGCCTGCTCTACCGGTGTATCAAAATTCTTCCCGATATTTACGCCTACGATTCGCTCGCCTTTTTTGCGGCGCAGGTTATTTACTCCGTATTCGATACCACGGTTATTAAAACCCATGCGATTGATGATGGCCTCGTCCTGTTTTAATCGAAACAGACGCGGCTTGGGGTTACCGTCCTGCGGGCGCGGGGTCAGGGTACCCACTTCGACGAAACCGAAACCCAGTGCAGCCAGCGCATCGAAGTATTCGGCACTCTTGTCCAATCCCGCCGCCAAACCTACCCGGTGCGGAAATGTAAGTCCCAGTAGCTCCTTTGGTTCCGCCAGCCCGGTAATGTTCGCAGCGACCAGTTTGTCCAGCCCCAGACGATGATTCCACCGCATACCGGTTAGTGCCACATTGTGCGACGCTTCTGCCGGGAGCATAAATAACAATTGTTGAATCAGTTTATACAATTCAGGCTTGTTCGATCGTGGTATTGGACAAATTACTCAGTTCACGCAGCGAGACCGAGAACATCGGATAATCAGCCTGCGACTCGGATTGTAACTGCTTCAGCATTTGTTTTACTCGCTCTATGGGTTTTTCGTGCTGGTCGAGCCAGCTTTCCACCCTGACCTCTGTGCTCTTCCGACCATCACTGGATTGCATAAGATTTATACACAGAGCCTGCTGTTGGCGGGACAAGTCATCGAGGAAGGTCTCCCGTGCCAGTGCCTGCCAGTAATTTGATACTGACAATTGATTAATCATCTTGCCCAGCCAGTTAAGCTGTAACGCCTCGCTCAGTGAATAATAGGTTTCAATAACCGTTTCGAGACTCTCTCCAGTGGCACTGCTTATATCGATAAAACTGACGGCCGGAAACAGAAATTCCGAGGTAGCTATATTATCGGCGGTTTTGGCCGGCACTCCGGCGTCAATCAAGGCCGCAATTTTCTCTTCGCGCATGGACTGATAGTCATCAGGTAACATTGATGGCAGTAAATCCCGCACGGCGGCGACATCTTTTCTGAGCCGGGCCAGATCAGAACCAAAATGGATACTGTCCCGATGGTGCCGCAACATCCAGCGCGTCACACGTCTAACCAACCGAATGATGCGCGACATCAGGTCTATCTGCTGCGCAGCAGGCACTTCATAATCCAGCGCTTCCACCGCATCCCAGTGTTGCTCGATATCAAAAACATCCAGCGCAATCAGCGCGATGCGGACCACCTCTGCAGTGCTGGTACCTGTTGCGTCAGCCATGCGATATATAAAACTTGGCCCGACCCGATTTACCAGCATGTTGGCGATCTGGGTCGCCACAATGCGTTTGCGTAATGGATGTGCACGCAGTTCTTCCCGGTAGGATTTCTGCAGCCTGGCGGGAAACGGGCGTAGCAGGAATGATTCCAGGTACGGATCATCGATATAGTCAGCATCCGGCAATTCCGCTTTCAAATGAATCTTTATATAAGAAGTAAGAACCGCGATTTCGGGCCGCGTCAGATACATTTCCTTGGCCATGCGCTCTTCCAGTTCTTCGCGATTCGGCAGGTTCTCCAGTTCGCGATTGAGACCAGCGTGCTGTTCGAGGAAATTAATCAGTTCGCCGAATTCCTTGCCACGATCCTGCATCTGGGCATGGGCCACGCTGATGGCCTGCACCTGGCTATAGTTGTTATCCAGCACCAGTCCAGCGACTTCCTCGGTCATGGCTTCCAGTAAGTTATTGCGGCGTGCTGTGGTAAGCGACCCTTTATCGACTACGCCATTAAGCAGGATCTTGATATTGACCTCGTGATCCGAACAATCAACGCCTGCCGAATTATCGATAAAGTCAGTTAATGAAGTACCACCATGCTGGGCGAACTCAATACGGGCATCCTGGGTAATACCCAGATTGCCGCCCTCACCTATCACACGGCAACGCAGATGTTTGGCATCCACTCGCAGACTGTCGTTAGCCTTGTCTCCCACATCCGCATGGGATTCATGAGAGGCTTTTGCATAAGTACCGATGCCACCATTCCAGATCAGATCAACCGGGCTCTGCAAAATCGCCTTGATCAACTGATCCGGTGTCAGTTTTTCTGCGCTAATATGAAAGCGTTCCTGCATTTCAGCAGTAAGGGTGATGGATTTGGCGGTGCGTTCGAATACGCCACCGCCTTTGGAAATCAGCTCTTTTTTATAGTCGGCCCAGTTTGAGCGTGGCAACTTGAACAGCCGCTGGCGTTCCTTGAAACTCTTGCCGGCATCAGGGCTCGGGTCGATAAATATATGCAAATGATTAAAAGCTGCTACCAGGCATATATGCTCCGACAGCAACATGCCATTGCCGAACACATCACCAGACATGTCGCCGATGCCTACTACGGTAAAGTCCTCGAGCTGGACATCAACTCCCATCTCCCTGAAATGTCGTTGTACAGAGACCCACGCGCCTCGCGCTGTGATACCCATCGCTTTGTGGTCGTAACCATTGGAACCACCCGAGGCAAATCCATCACCAAGCCAAAAATTGTATTTGGCAGCCATCTTGTTAGCGATGTCAGAGAAAGTTGCCGTGCCTTTGTCGGCGGCCACGACCAGATAAGGATCATCCTCATCACGCCGCACAACTCCCGGTGGCGGCACAACGGCGCCATCGACAAGGTTGTCTGTCAGATCCAGCAACCCGCTGATAAAAGTTTCATAACAGCTAATACCCTGTTGCTGTTTCTGGTCACGATCGAGGCGGGCATCGCTGGCCTTGACCACGAAACAACCCTTGGCACCAACAGGGACGATCACTGAGTTTTTCACTTGCTGCGCTTTGACCAGCCCCAGCACCTCAGTTCGATAATCTTCAGAACGATCTGACCAGCGTAAACCACCCCTTGCTACATTACCGCCACGCAGATGCACACCTTCCATCTGACGCGAGAAAACAAATATTTCAAACTTTGGCCGGGGCAATGGCATGCCCTCGATAGACTCAGGTTTGAATTTAAATGAAAAATAGTCCTTGAGATTTCCGGCACTATCGCGCTGGAAGTAATTTGTCCGCTGAGTCGCATCAATTAGATTGAGAAAAGCGCGCAGCACACTATCTTCTGAAAGATTGGTTACTGCATCTATCTTGCCAAGAATACGTTTGCGAATGGATTTGGCGCTGCGCTTGCTTTTGCCTGAAGCATCCGCTGGCGCAAACAGCGCATAGAAATAATCTCGCAACAAGCTGCTGACCTTGTTATGCGCGGAGAGCGTCTCTGCGATAAAGTCCGCACTGTAGCCAAACTGAATTTGTTTTAAATACGCGGCATAGGCGCGTAGCAATGCGGCATCTCGCCAGTCAAGCCGCGCAGAAATAACCAGCGCATTAAATCCGTCATCATTAACCCGGCCCTCCCATACAGCACGGAACGCGTCTTCGAAATTGCGCATAATTCCCGGCTTCAGTTTTCCGTCATCTTGCTGATTTCGGTAGAGGGAAAAATCATGCAACCAAACCAGACACTTTTCACGGGCTTCCAGCGGAAACGCTTTCTCACTGATAATCTTGAGACCCAGGTTTTCAAGTATGGGGTCTACGTTAGAAAGAAAGAGCTGTTGGTCACGACTGAATATCTTGAAACCCAGTTCAGCCCCATTGGAGGATTGACAGTGCCTCAGCTTGAGAGCGAGTTGGCCGTCTTCTTCCACCTGTCGAACATGTTGAAGATCTGCCAGGGCTACATCGGCGCTGTAACTTTCCTGGTATGCCGCAGTAAAGCAGCTTCCATAAGTATCCATGAGGTCGAAAGCTGCGCTATCACCGAATTCGGCACTTAGCACATCCCGCAACTCATCACTCCAGGGCTTGATCAGCGCAGCGACTTGCTGCTCCAACTCACGCCGGTCGTATTTGATCCGGTATATTTCAGGCGCACGCAACACGAAATGGACACGCACCAGAACGGATTCAGACAAGAAGGTATTAAATTCCACCTCTTCACCATGCAGCGCTTCTTCCAAAAGGCGCTGCACTGCCAGGCGCACATCAGTGTTGTAATTATCCCGCGGGATATAAACCAGACAGGAAAAGAACTTGCCGTACAGGTCGCGCCTGATGAATAGACGACAACTCTTGGTATCCTGAACCCGCGCAATCTCAACCGCTGTTTGCAGTAACTCTTTGCCGCTTATCTGGAACAGCTCATCGCGAGGGTACTGATTAATCACCTGCAGCAAGTCTTTGCTGCTATGCCCTCCCGGGGCAAAGCCGGATTGCTGTAGCACACGTTTTACCTTGCGACGCAGCAATGGAATGTCAGTCACTGCGCGAAAATACACCGATGACGTATACAAACCAATAAGCCGGTGCTGCCTGATTACTCGCTGCTTGCTGTCAAACTCCCTGACCAGAACATAGTCAAGATAAACCGGACGGTGAACTTTGGAGCGCAACCCCGACTTGGCAAAACTGCAGAGCTGCTGTTTCTGGATAAACTCAGACACGCTGTCTGGCAAACTGGAAAAAGTCGCACGCTTTTTCAGCGTGGATTTGAAGCGTGAAACCCCTAGCAGGGAATCTTCCTGTAATTCGATTGCACCCCCGGTTGCAGAATAACGCACCCGGTATTCCTCATAACCCAGAAAGGTAAAATGATTGTCGACAAGCCAGTTGAGAAACTCCACCGTCTCTTTCTGCTGCTGCCCGGAGACCGGCAGATCCTTGGACGCTGCGAGGCTTTCGGCAATTTCCTCTACCCGTCGACAGATGGGGCTATAGTCTTTTACGGCGGCCCGCACATGTTTGAGTATTTCCTTGAGATCTTTTTCCAGTTCACGACGCCGCTGCTCGCTAATCTGGCCGCACTGAATCACACAGAGCGCTTCATCCCTGAACCCGGATTCCTGACTGGAATGCAATTCTTTGAGACGACCTGACTGTTTTGCCGAAGCAGATACGCGCTTGACATGTAGCACAGCATTATTGACTTTGCTGATCGCGATCCCCGCCTGATTAATGCCATTGCGTAAAGAATCGACAATGAATGGTTTGTCATTGGCCAGCACATAGATGAACGTGGCGTGCTTGTCTCGATCATTGTGCCGCACAGTGCGATCATGAATTTCAATCTTGGGTAACGCGCCCTTGCGCTGCTGCACAAAATCCCAGGCATCTTTCAATGACGCAAAAAGTACTTCGGTAGCGCTATTCTGCAATTCCGAGCGTGAGGTGCTGGCAAAATACTGACGAGCAAATAATTTCAGGTTTTGTGCGCGCGCTGCGGAGTACGTTTTTGTGATTAATTTATCCAGATTCAGCAACGCAGAGTGAGAGGCCAGATTTTCATCTTTCATAAGCCGTATACTCCATTCGCGATAACGTACTGAAAAATTTGTATCATGTTAGGAAATCCGCGTTGAATTGTCTGTTTGTGGCCAGTTTCAGCAATGCTAAAAACAACATGCTCAGGCACCTTTTGCAGGGTATGTGTACGCCACATTCCGCTACAAACTCCGCCTAGACATACATTATAAAACGTTTACAATCCCTGACTTCGCCCTACGCGCTCCGCCGACAGAAGAGATCTCTTGATATGAGCCACCACGGAATAATAACAGAACTGAAGAATTGGTTATCGCAGCAAATCATTGGCCAAGAGCGTTTACTCGACCGTCTATTAATAGCATTACTGGCTGACGGACACTTGCTGGTTGAAGGCGCGCCGGGTCTGGCGAAGACCAAGGCAATCAAGGATTTATCACGCGCGATTGAGGGTGATTTCCATCGCATCCAGTTTACACCGGACCTGTTACCCAGTGACATCACAGGTACCGAAGTATTTCGACCGGAAGATGGCACATTTCGATTTCAGCAGGGACCTATTTTCCACAACCTGGTTCTGGCTGATGAGATTAACCGTGCACCAGCCAAAGTCCAGTCCGCATTACTGGAAGCGATGGCGGAACATCAGGTCAGTGTCGGGCGCGAATCCTTCACTCTGCCACCTTTATTTCTTGTGATGGCAACCCAGAATCCCATCGAGCAGGAAGGTACCTACCCATTACCGGAAGCTCAGCTTGACCGCTTTCTGATGCACGTCACCATAGGCTATCCAACCATCGAAGCCGAACGCGAAATTCTGCACCTGGTGCGCAATGAAGCGGCCAACAAGATCCCGGAACCTCCCAAGATCGTGGTGCAGGACGACCTGTTTGCGGCACGCCAGGATATTTTAGCGATGCATATGGCACCTGAGGTCGAGGAATATATTATTCAGATCATCATGGCCACGCGTAAGCCCGAAGTGTATGGGGATGACCTGGCCTCGTGGTTGGAATTTGGCGCCAGCCCGCGCGGGACTATATCACTGGACCGCTGCGCCAGAGCCCACGCCTGGATACAGGGGCGTGATTTCGTCAGCCCGGATGATGTGCAGGAAATCATGTTCGATGTTCTGCGCCATCGTATCTTGCTTACTTTTGAAGCCGAAGCCAGCGGCGTGACTCCTGACAAGGTCCTGGAAACCATACGCGAACGCGTCCCTTCAGCCTGATCCCCGGACACTCACCGACATGTCGGCGAAATTGCAAATCGACCCGGAACACGAACGCTACCAGGCTACTGGTGCTGTCGTTAACCTGCAGCAACTATTGATTCAGCGCTATGCAGCGCGCACACTGGAATATCTCGCTCACTCCCGCTCTATTGCCGGTATTTCCGGCTTGCACCTGTCCAAGATGCGAGGTCGGGGTATCGACTTCGAGGAATTCCGGCCCTATCAGGCGGGCGACGATATTCGCCTTATAGACTGGCGTGTCACCGCCCGCACGAGCAGACCGTTCACTAAAGTGTTCCGGGAAGAGCGGGAACGACCAGTGATCATTGCCGTCGACCAGACACATAACATGTATTTCGGCAGTCAGGTCGCTTTCAAGTCGGTCATAGCGGCCCAGGCTGCCGCAGTATTCTGTTGGCTCGCAATTGACAATGGCGACCGCGTCGGTGGCCTGGTCTTTAATGATTATGAAGCCAGCCTGGTGCGGCCCAAGCGCAGCCGGCGTTCTGCACTGCACCTGCTGAATCAGGTGTATCAGTTTAACCAGAACCTGCAGAACGTGACCCACCCCGAGGACATGCCGCAGCCCCATGACAGCGATTTCCAGCCTGGCCTGGCGCATGCTCTGGGCCAGATACGTCGCATTACCAAACCGGGTAGCACGCTATATGTCATTTCTGATTTCGCGACGATGGATGAGAAGGCCCTGCAGTACCTGAATCAGCTTTCGCGCCACAACAACGTGATTTGTTGCTTCATTTATGATGCACTTGAGGAAAGTCTGCCGGTGCCCGGTGTCTACAGTATTACCGATGGCTCACACAAAGGCGCGCTCAACACCCACAGCAACCGTGCCCGGATTCGATATCGCGACCAGTTCAAGGAACGACTGGCCGGAATCGAAGCGGAACTCGATCGTCTACAGATTCGACTAATCAAAATGCGCACCAATGATTTGGTCGTGGAGCAAATTCGTCAGTGGATAGCGAAGACCTACTAGCCCAGCTAGCCGATATACACTTACCTGAACCGGTGAGCTTCTGGCCACCGGCACCGGGCTGGTGGGTGCTTGGCGTGCTGCTGCTCGTGCTCGCGGGTGTGGGAATTCACTACCTGATACAAGCCAGCCATCGCCGCAAGATTGGACTCGCTGCCCTGGCGGAACTGGATCGCTGCTATGAGAAATACGCCAGTGCTGACGGCGACCCGGACGAATTACGTCTGCGCTACGTCAATGAGTTCAATTCAGTATTGCGTAGGGTCGCCCTGGTGCACTTCCCACATGCCAATGTTGCAAGCCTGGGAGGGGCGGCCTGGGTTGATTTTATTCAGGAAAAAGGTGACTCTAAACGGCTTGATGAAGATATAGCTAACGCCTTGAGTTATGGGCGTTTTCAGACCAAATGCGAGGTAGATGTGGAGGCCATGAACAGACTCGGACAGGACTGGATTCGCAGTTTGTATGACCGTCCTCCAGCAGCTCGCTCCGAGCAACAGGAACTCATTGGCTAATGCTCGAATTTACCTGGCCCTATGCATTTTTGGCCCTGCCGCTACCGCTGATCGTCTATCGGCTGTGGTCACGCGCCCCCCGGCAGGATGCTGCCCTCTATGTGCCGTTTTTCAGCAGCCTGTCGCGTCTGCAATCCGATAACGAAAACCTTACCAGTTCACGCCTGCTGAACCTCATTTGCTGCACCCTGATCTGGTTACTGGTGGTGTTGGCAGCGAGCCGTCCACAGTGGCTCGGCGATCCTGTACAACTTCCGTCAACTGGTCGCGATCTGATGCTATCTGTCGACATCTCCGGCTCTATGGAAGCGCAGGATATGGTTGTTGGCAACCGCCAGGCGTCCCGCATCGATGTGGTGAAGGCCGTGGTAGGAGACTTTGTCGAACGCCGCGAAGGCGATCGTTTGGGGCTGATTCTGTTTGCTGCACACGCCTACGTGCAGGCTCCCCTGACCTTTGACCGGGGCACGGTGGGCACACTGCTGGAAGAGGCAGATATTGGCATTATCGAGGAGTCGGCCACTGCCATCGGCGACGCTATCGGCCTGGCCGTTATCCACCTGCGCAATCGCCCGGAAAACAGCCGTGTATTGATACTGCTTACTGACGGCGTTAACAACGCTGGCGCCGTGTCACCGGAACAGGCGGGCCAGTTGGCGCGCTCAGAAAATATTCGCGTCTATACCATAGGCATAGGTGCTGACCAGGTAGTGCAACGTACCTTCTTCGGCGCGCGCGCCATTAATCCGTCTGCGGAACTGGACGAAGCCGTCTTGACCCAAATTGCTGAATCAACAGGTGGCCGCTATTTCCGCGCGCGTGATGTCAATGATCTTGTGGAAATCTACGAAGAACTGGATCGACTGGAAACAATTGAGCAGGACGAGCAGACCTATCGCCCCACCCGTGTCCTTTTTTACTGGCCATTAGGCGCGGCGATGATCATCAGTTTTATCCTCGCACTGTTTTCCATTCCGTGGATGTCACTGGCTGGCAAGGCTCGCCTTGCACCTTCTGACGATGAGTCCCTCGGCAGCAACCCTGCAGGGAGTCGTGCCTGATGGATTTCCTGCTGCCAGCGAGTTTATTTACCGATTTCCACTTCCTGCGTCCGCTCTGGCTCCTCGCACTTGTGCCGGCATTACTTTTCTTTATCGCCATGTGGCGCGTTAACAGTGTGGTAACCGCGTGGGACAAAGCTATCGACAAAAATCTACTGCCCTACCTGCTGGATCGCAGTAAAAGCACCGCGCAGCGCACACCGCTGCTACTGCTATTAACGGCTTGGAGTCTGTCCATCATTGCCCTCGCTGGCCCGGTCTGGGAGAAACTCCCGCAACCCGTGCAGCAGCGGGATGACGCACTGGTTATCGTCATGGATTTGTCGCTTTCCATGTTCGCACCCGATCATGAACCCAGCCGCCTCGATCTGGCCAAGCGTAAACTTCGCGACATTCTCGCGTTGCGAGAAGAAGGCCAAACCGCATTGGTGGTTTATGCCGGCGACGCCCACGTTGTCACTCCACTAACTGACGATGTAGTAACCATCGACGCGCTGGTGCCCTCACTCAGCCCCAATATCATGCCGCTATTTGGCAGCAACCCCATGGCGGCTATCGACCTTGCTATAGGCTTGCTCGATGACGTGGAAGCTGTCCGCGGCAAAATCCTGCTCATGACTGACGGCATTAGCGGTTTTGACCAGGAACAAATACTGACTGAACAAATCAATGAAACCGAATATCAATTGTTAGTTATGGGAATTGGCACTGAACAAGGTGCGCCGATTCGAACCAGCGATGGCAGCTTCCTCACTGACGAACGCGGCCAGACAGTAATCCCGCAACTGAATCGCAATGTACTGCAGTCTCTGGCCAACCGGGTCGGCGGACGCTATCACGACATACAACTGTCTGACTCTGACCTGGAATATCTGCTTACTGATTTCGACTTTCTCGACAACGAGGGTTTGTCGGATGTAGAAGAAGAATTCGACGTCTGGTACGAAGTAGGCCCGTGGCTATTATTACTTGTGCTACCCATGTGTGCCCTGTGCTTTCGGCGTGGCTGGTTATTCAGTTTTGCCCTTATCACCCTTTCCGGCGTAATGCTCCCGGCCCAGCCAGCCCACGCCCAGAGTTGGTGGGATGATCTTTGGAAGACCAGGGACCAGCAGGCCGCGGAAGCATTCGAACGGGATGAGCACGCTATGGCCGCCAGCCTCTTTGAGTCCTCACAATGGCAAGGCGCCGCGTCCTACCGCTCGGAAAACTATGACGCAGCCATAGCCGCATTCAGCGGCATGGATACTGCTGACAGCAACTACAACAGAGGCAATTCCCTGGCCCTGGCCGGCAATTATCCTGAGGCAATCGCTGCCTATGATCGCACTCTGGAAATAGATCCTGAGCATGCCGACGCCTTGCAAAACAGGGCAATCGTGCAGGAACTCCTGGAACAACAGGAATCCGAGAGCGGCGAAGAACAGGATGGTGACAGCCAGGAAAACCAGTCGGAGCAAAACTCCGAGAATGAATCCCAGGAGCAACAAGAGCAGTCCGAGAACCAGGATGAGCAAAGCCAGGAAGGCAATCAGGAACAACAAGAGCAGGAACAGCAACAGAACGACGCACCTGAAGAACAGGAAAGTTCCGAGTCCAATAGCGAACAAAATACGCCCACTGATACCAGCAATGAAGACTTTGAAGAACAACAGGCGCTCGAGCAATGGCTGCGCCGTATTGAAGACGATCCGGGTGAATTACTGCGTCGCAAATTCAGATATCAGTATCGCCAGCGACAACTGAACGGTACCGCCAACAGCATCCAGAACGGAGGTCAGATATGGTAAACATAGCCAGGCGAAGCCTCGCCATTCTGATGCTGCTGTTCTCTTGCGTTGCCACCGCGCAGAATATCGAAATCAGCATCACTGACCCGGAAGTCGCACCAGGTGAAATGCCTGAGCTCGCCCGGGGCGAAACCTTAACCCTGAATATTCGGGTGTATGACCAACGTCAGGGAATGCAGTTAGACCTGACCCCTCTTACAGAAGACTTCGATGTGCTCGGTACACGTACTTCGAGCCAGATACGCAGCATTAACGGCGCAGTAGAATCCTGGACTGATTATATTGTGACCCTGTTCCCGCTGAACGAAGGCGAGCTGACGATACCCAGCCTGACAATCAATAACACGTTAACTGAATCAATCACTGTCAACGTCATTAATGAAGGTCCGCGATCCAACCAGAACAGTGATGATTTGTTTCTCGAAATAGAGGTCAACAAGGAAACTGTTTATGTACAGGAACAGCTGTTGTTCACTGTACGTCTTTATTACACCATCAACGGCATACGCAACCCGCAGTTCACTGAACTGGAGATGCCAGACACGGTAATTCAGTTGATCGGCTCACCCAGCCAGTATGAGCAACCTATTGATGGTGTTCGCTACGGCGTTTATGAAAAGCGCTACGTTATTTTTCCACAACGCAGCGGCGATCTGGAAATTCCTGACATTCTGTTTCGCGGCGAAGTTACCGATGGCAGTAGTAATTTCGTTTTTCGCAATCTGAATACCCGCCGCGTGACTGCATTCATCGAAGGCATCACCATCGATGTGCAGGAGCGCCCTGCTGCGGCACGCAATTCTGAATTCTGGTTGCCAGTAAGCGATTTGGTTTTGGAGGAGAGCTGGAGTAACGATATCAACGACCTGCAGATCGGTGACAGCGTTGTGCGAACCGTCAAAATGACCGCCTTTGGGCTCGATGGTGCGGTACTCCCCCCCTTCAGCCCGACCCAGGTTGACGGACTCAATCTGTACCCGGACCCGCCCGACATCGACCGCAGTTTTGTCGATGGCAGTATAGTGGGAACTCGCAGCGAAACCATGACACTGGTCCCCACGACAGGTGGAGCCATCGAAATTCCGGAGATGGCAATTCCCTGGTGGAATATCACGACCGACCAGGCTGAAGTCTCAGTGATTCCGGCAACCCGTATTGAGATTGCCAGCGTGCAGGGCGCAGTACCTTCAGAGCAGGCAGTGGCCAGTTCCGGCAATCTGCAGGAATTATTGGCGCGCGATCCTGTCGTGGATCAGGACATGGTAGACGAACAGGCACAAGCGGAATTTATTGAAGTTGATGCCGGCTGGATGAATCTTGCCATTGGTTTTGCTTTTGTCGTGGTGGCTTTCAGTATCTACAGCCTCGTTATCGCACCCAATCGGCAACAGATAAGCAATTATTTGGGCACACAACGGCAACGGGTTCACAACCACTACCTGCCCAGCAACAATGAACGCGTCGCGTTCCAGCAACTTAGCCAGGCTTGTAAAAGCCAGAACCTGATACGCATCCGCGACAGCCTGATCCGCTGGGCCAATCACTGTTTCTCGGATCGCAGTATCAACAGTATGGAAGACATCCTGCAACAGCGGCAGATACCAGAACTTCACGAGTACGCCAACCAGATACAGACTGCACTGTTCAACAAGGGCGATGCTGCGCCCGTCACGCCGGACAGCCGCGGTTTATTACAGTTGCTGGAGCGTGTGCGCCGCGAGAAGCGCCGCGAGGCCAAACAACACGCCAGGCGTGCCCGTTACGAATTGCCTCCCCTGTATCGCTCCTGATCTCATCCATGTCCGACAGCAAACTGGTTTATTCCACCGGCGGCAACAACCACTGCAAGTCTTGCGGTAAACCCCTTCGCAAATGTCAGTGCAAGACCAACACAAAAACCACGCCCAGCGATGGCATAGTAAGAATCAGCAGGGAAAGCAAAGGCAGAGGCGGTAAAACTGTCAGTGTGATCCGCGGTATTCCGCTTCCTGAAAAAGACCTGCAAAAGCTCGCGAAACAGCTCAAATCCCAGTGCGGCAGTGGCGGTACAGTCAAAGACGGCGTGATCGAGATTCAGGGCGATCACCGGGAATTGCTGCAGGAAAAACTCAGCGCCTCTTACAACGTCAAGCTCGCAGGCGGATAGGCATTCATCATTAATGCCACAGGCTGGTATACCCATCGCACTGGGTCATAGCGCAGTTGATGGAATCGAACGGTGCGGCCCGCAAACTCCCACTCTTCTGATTACACCCCCGGCATCAGGCGTAGCTCAATCGAACTCTGCACATACGCGCTTACTGCGTGGCATCTCAGCTACAGATTACCCTGCCCTGATCCCAAAACGTCGCAAAGGTGGCAGGCGTCGACGCAATTGGAGTGCGGCTGACCGTAATGTCGCCAGCTCGCTCCGTGAACCTTCTCCCCCGGATTTCGACTGATAAGTCAGCGCGAGGTAGTGCCCCACAAAGGTATCCATTTCATTTTTCAACTCAGGCCTTTGCGCAACCACACGGTCGCGATAGCTGAGTGGCCCTTCCCCCTTGTTGCGCGCCAGCCCAATGCGGGCCAGTTCCTTGCTGACCTTGAAGTAAAGTTTGTCCGCCTGTGTTCTATGGTGTGTTGGTCGCAGATTAATAATCGTCAAGCCCACGCCGCCAATCGCTATTGCTGCCATCACGAACAATACGATAAGCACTTTGCGCTCTGTGACATCACCGAAGAATTGTTCGAAGATTTCAATTTGTACGTCTTCATCATAGTTCACCACGCGCCGGTTCCATTCGTATTCGATGGCATCGAGGCGCAACCGCAGGTTATTTAGCCAGTTAATGCCACCTAACCGGGCCGCGGAAAACAAGGATTGATCCATAAATGCCGGGTCGTTACGCAAGGCGGCTTCCACGCCCAGCCTGATACGATCAGGCGATACCGCGCCGGTAGGGTCCATCCTGACCCAGCCCTGCCCCTCTATCCAGATTTCATTCCAGGCATGCGCATTGTATTGATACACCATCATGTAGTTTTCAAACCGGTTGTACTCGGCACCGTGATAACCCACGACTACCCTCGTTGGGATACCTGCCGCACGCATGAGAAAGGCGAATGTGCTGGCGTAATGCTCACAAAACCCTTCCTGGGTATTAAACAGAAAATCATCTACGCGGTTGTCGCCCAGCAGCGGTGGATTGAGTGAATAGAAAAACTCATTAGTACGAAAATGCGCAAGCACCGCATTGGCATAATCCATGTCGCTGGCAACACTGGCGCGTAACTGCTCGGCAAATTGCCGCGACTGTTCGTTGCCTCCCTCGGGTAGTTGCAAGCTGCGGCGCCGGGCATAGCTAAGCAGAATCAGGTCTGTCTGGTTTTCCATATAGGAAGTCACGTCATAACTGATGCGCTGCGTGATCAGGCCGCTGTTGAACATTTCAAAATTACGTGTCTGGTTCAGATTACGCGACGCTGGTTCCGCCAGGTGTAATCCGAAAACCCAGGGCTGGCGGGTGGGCTCAAGGATGATGTTGTAATTTACGGGCTCACCGGATGTTTCCACGCGCCCCTCCCAGCGAAACCTGAAGTCGGCAGTGTCCATGGCGTTATCAAAAGCCGAGTTGGAGCGTGTCCTGCTCCAGGTAAAACCATCGTAGTTATCCAGAACCAGTCCGCGCCAGTACAGATCTTCATGGCCTGGTGCTGAGTCGCCTTCGAATTGCGCTCGAAACGCCAGGTCGGCCGAACGACCCAGCATTGCCAGGTCGCCAGGGGACATCTCATCCGATACCCCGGTCATGCCACCGCCACTGGGCAACGGCACAGCCCAAAGTGGCGCAATACGAGGAAACACCATAAACAGCACGACAGTCAGCGGTATGGCTTGTAATACCATGCGTGCAGCCAGCATGGCGGTGCCACGATTGTCATTTACGATGCCAGAGCGATTAAGCGCTATCATCGCGCTGATGATGATGGTCACCGTCAGGCCTACATAGAGAGTGGTTAATGCACTTTGGGAATATAGAAAAATAACCAGTGTCATTACAAAGCACAGCGAGATCACAATGTAGATATCACGCTTGTAACGCATTTCGATCAACTTGAAGACGAAACCAAGAGCCAGCAGACTGGCGGCAGAATCGAGACCAACTCCTATATTGCGAATCTGGGTCATGGTCAGAATGAGAGTAAATATCACCAGCCCAGTGCGCAGCAGTCTGCCTGGGAAGTCCAGCTTGCCGGCATAGATTAACAGGCGCCAGGCCACGCACATCGCTGCTATGAAAATCACCCAGGATGGCATGCGCGTGACTTGTGGCAGCATTACTGCGACCACCGCCACCAATGTCCAGATCAGCGCATTACGGGGAATTTGCAAGGCGATATCCATGGTTATGCACCGCCTTCAAATAGCGCCAGCTGGCGGAGGATTTTGTTACGTTGCCCTACGCCGCTGGCCGGCGGAATGGTTATGCCTGGAATGCGCAGTCCGTAGGGTTTATTGGCGCGGCTCAGTTGCAGCACGCAGTAGCACAGTCGAGACAGGCGCTCTTCCGTGCTAAAGCCATAGAACATGTCCCAATCCAGCCACAATCGGTCATCCACGTAGTCTACGAATTGTTTGACCTGCATGCCCTGGCCCCGCGCGACATTTTTCCAGGCCACCTGGCGCATGGGATCCCCGACCACATATTCGCGCAGGCCGTAAAAATCCTCGCTGCCCTCTTTGCTGATAGCCGCATCATCATTGCCCGATGAGCCACTGTTGAACTCATTCATGACAAAAGTTATGGGCTTGGGGTAGACCAGGCATTGTAAATTCAAATCCACCACAGACCATGCCCGACACAAACCCAGGGGATAGAAAGTCGTTATACGCAAGCGTGGAGCCTTGAACTCTCCGCGTCGAGTTGTTGGTACGAAGACCGTGACCTCCTGCTGATCCAGACTCACCAGGTCGGCATGGGTAGTGGCACCATCGGGAAAAACCAACTCCAGGCTCTCATGGCGACGATCTGCCATCCGCGATATCAGCACTTTAAAACCGGCTGCTTCCCCGCAATAAACCGGCGGTGATGCCAGGCCTTCCAGCTTTAGCTGATTCAGGTTATTAAAAGCGTAGAGAATTGACAGAATAAACACAGCGATCATCAAAAATGCCAAACCGAAAGCCAGGCTGACTGCGTAGTTTATCGCTGCGATGAAAATCAGGATCGAGGCAAGCACGAACAACATGCCGTTGCGTGTTGGCAATGTGAATATATTGCGGCGGTTCAGTGTAATACTTTGCTGTGGTGGAATATGCCGCGACACCCAGCGTTGGAACTGGGCATTCCAGGCGTTGCGAAGTTTTGTAGAAAGACGATTGGCCACGGCAACAATTCTGTTTGGTGGACGGGTATGTCAGTCCCGACTAGTCGATGACGTCCACTTCATTCAGCAAGCGCTGTACGAACGATGCTCCAGAGTGGCCATCCTCATCGGAAGTAGCCCGTAGTCTGTGCTCAACCACCGGCGGTAAAATAGTCTGTACGTCCTCAGGAATGACATGATCCCGGCCGCACATGAGAGCCCAGGTCTTGGCCGCCCGCATTACAGCCAGGCTACCCCGGGGTGATAATCCGAAATGGTACTCTTCCTTGCCGCGCGTGAATGCGATCAGACGTTGCACATAATCAAGCAGTGCTGCGCTGGCATTCACGTTGGCAGATTCCTGACGGAACCGGGCCACATCGGCTTTGCTCAGGCATTGCTGCACTTCCCTGATCTTGTCGCGTTCGGTATTCATCTCGAGCAGTTCGCGTTCTGCCTGCTGATCGGGGTAACCCAGGCGCAGCCGCATCAGGAAACGGTCCAGCTGCGACTCGGGCAACGGATAAGTGCCTGCCAGGGTTGAGGGGTTCTGAGTGGCAATTACGAAAAACGGCTCTGGTAGCTCGCGCGTCTCACCTTCGACGGTAACCTGACGTTCTTCCATAGCCTCCAGCAAGGCACTCTGGGTTTTAGGTGTTGTCCGGTTTATCTCATCCGCCAGCACCAGTTCGCAAAAGATTGGCCCAGGATGGAAAGTAAATTGACCGCTGCTCTGGTCAAAGACCGAGATTCCGAGAATATCTGCCGGTAACAGGTCACTGGTGAACTGAATACGGTTAAATCCCAGCCCCAGGGCCTGCGCCAGCGCATAAGACAATGTGGTTTTACCCATGCCAGGCAGGTCTTCAATCAGCAGGTGGCCACCAGAGAACAGACAGCATAAAGCCAGACGAATCTGATGATCCTTACCCAGCAGCGCCTTGCTGACCTCAAGAACGGCTGCGTCTACTTGTCGGGAAGCCTTGTTGTCCTCGACTTTAACGCGAGCCGTGTCTTGCTTGTCCAGATTGAGCGAAAACATGTCCATCGAGCTACCTGCTGCGCCTCGTCATAACCGGGAATGCGTTAAGCGTCACTATGCAGATCAGTTACCAGATTCTGCTGATTGCTGCTGCCATTTTTCTTACGGGCATTTTTGGCAGCATCATTGCGTAAATTCTCGAGGCGTTTCAGGTAAACCTCATCGACATCACCGGTAATGTATTCACCGTTAAAGACAGAGCATTCGAACTTCTTGATGTCCGGGTTGCCTTCAGTTGCTGTGTCGATAAGGTCTTCCAGATCCTGGTAAACCAGCCAGTCAGCCTCGATCATCTGTTCCACTTCCTTTTCCGTCTTACCGCTGGCGATCAATTCAGATGCGGTTGGCATATCGATACCGTAAACATTGGGGAAACGAATGGGTGGAGCAGCCGAGGCGAAGTAAACCTTCTTGGCACCAGCATCACGGGCCATCTGGATAATCTGTTTGCAGGTTGTACCGCGTACGATGGAGTCGTCCACCAGCAACACGTTCTTGCCACTGAACTCCAGTTCGATGGCATTGAGTTTTTGCCGCACTGATTTTTTGCGCTGGCTCTGCCCAGGCATGATAAAGGTGCGACCAATATAACGATTTTTGACAAACCCCTCGCGGAACTTCAGCCCCAGGTGCTTGGCCAGTTCGAGTGCCGAGGTGCGGCTCGTATCAGGTATGGGAATCACCACATCAATATCGTGATCCGGGCGTTCTTTTCTGATCTTGTTGGCAAGCTTCTCGCCCATTCGCAGCCGTGCCTTGTACACCGAGATGCTATCCATTAGCGAGTCAGGGCGGGCAAAATATACGTGCTCGAATATACAGGGAGTATGCTCACCGGGTTCAGTACAGATTTCGGTATGAAGATTGCCATCGACATCGATATAAACTGCCTCACCTGGTGCCACGTCTCTTTCTATATCGAAACCTTGCGAGTCCAATGCGACACTTTCGGAAGCAATCATATACTCCGTCTTGCCCGCTCTCTTGCGGCTGCCGAAGATCAGCGGGCGAATACCATTGCGATCACGAAAACCAACCAGACCATATCCAGCGATCATCACGATCGCAGCAAAGCCACCACGACAGCGCTCGTGAACGCCTCTTACTGCGGCAAAAATATCTTCAGGTTCTGGTTTCATCTTGCCGCGTTTTTGCAATGCATGGGCAAACACGTTGAGCAGGACTTCGGAGTCGGAATCAGTATTGATGTGACGCAGATCTTCGCGAAACAGGTCACGACTGAGTTCTGCGGTATTGGTGAGGTTACCGTTATGGGTAAGCGCGAGGCCGTAGGGAGTATTTACATAGAATGGTTGGGCAAGTGCCGGGCCTGAACTGCCCGCGGTGGGATAGCGCACATGGCCAATTCCCATTTGTCCGGTCAGACGACGCATATGGCGGGTGCGGAATACGTCCCTCACCAGGCCATTATCCTTGCGCAGATTGAGCTTGCCCTGGTCGCTGGTCATGATTCCGGCCGCATCCTGGCCCCGGTGTTGCAGCACTGTCAGCGTGTCATAGAGACATACGCCTACATCAACATCCGTTACCACGCCAACCAATCCACACATAATATGCTCCGTTGATTTCTAGTGAGGGACTATTGTCCCACATCGGGGTCCTCAATATCTCCTAAATCTCCAACAAATAACCTCGACCACTCAATTATTTGCTCTCCGTACGGAATGATTACAGATTCTTGCCATCTCGGCGTATCCGAGACAAATGGACCGGCAATAAACAGTATTACCACGACTATAATGACACCGCGCAAGACTCCAAATGCGCCACCGAGAATCCGGTCCAGGGGACGCAAACCCGTCAGGGTCAGCAGTTTGGTAAACAAATGCGTGAGCAATGTGCCCAGCATCATTACCACGACAAACAGAATGGCAAATGCCGCTACATAACGGCCACTCTCATTGTCGATAAGTCCCGCCAGGAGCGCTGAGAATTCCCCACTGTATAACCTGGCTATTATCAAAGCTGCGATCCAGGTCACTAAAGACAGCACTTCCTTGACCAGTCCGCGCCATATACCAAAAGCGCAGGACACCCCCGTCACAGCTAATATGACTGCATCAATTTCATTCATATTTAACTACTGCACGCGCCCAACTAAAGCTGTTCCGTTTCAAAAGCGACGACAATGCCCGCCAATTGAAACTCTTCCTGCAGCTGGCGCTGGTACTCGTCCACTGTGCTGCGATCCACCCAGGGACCAACATACACTGCAGTCAAGGCACCCTGATTGGAACTAATAGTGCGCTTGTAAGCCCTGTATCCGCCAGCCAGCAATCGCTCCACTAATGCATCTGCGTTACTGACATCGGAAAATGATCCCAGGCGCACGGCCCAGCCCTGGGGCAAACCATTGTCGGCCAGTTCGGGAACACCCCGGGTAAAGCTTGGTTCAGAATCTACGACTTCCGCGCTATTCGGCGCGGTCGAATCATCCGCCGGCGCCGTTTCAACCACTTCGACTGGAGTGGCAACAGGTTCTGCATTATCCGTAGCACTCTCTTCCGGTTCAACCGCAGTAGCGTCTGCTTCGTCACCGAGGATGACAGGCCTTGTCGGCAGTGGCTCATTCAGCAGCGGTACGACTGGGGTATCCGGAATGCGGCTGGCAATTTGCGGCTGATAGCTCCCCTGGCCATCAAAAATAAGAGGCAGGAAGATAAGGGCCAGTGCCAAAAGCACGATAGTGCCGACTATTCGTTGTTTGGTGTTTTGATTCACGCGTAGTGTCCGATGAAGATGCTCGTTACTGTTGTTAAAACGATTGTGGAAGCGGTTCTGTCAGAGGCCGCACTGCAGCCACAGTCATAAACGACCCAATGACGACTATCAAATCTCCCGCTGCAAAACTGCTTAGCGCCTGTTGATAGGCGCTGCGCACCGATTCGAATTCAACGACATGCAAACCGGGGCTAGAGGCTGCCAGACGCTGCCTGGCAGTTGCGGCGGGCATACAGCGCGCATCGTCAAATTGCGCAATATAACAGATGTCCAAAAGTGATTCTAAAGCGTGCGCCATAGCCTCTATATCTTTATCTGCCATCACCGCCATGACTGCAATGATTCTTGCCCTGGACGTGGCATTTTTACGCCATAAGGCCAGTTTCCTGCCCGCCAGTTCAGCGCCCGCCGGATTATGGGCCACGTCGAGCAAAACCGGGATCTGCTGTGCGCAATCCAGGCGCCACTCCCAACGTCCTGCCAGATCCAAAGTCCGCATCACCTTTTTCAATGTATCTGTGTCAGGCAAAGCGTGATTTGTGAGGCACAAGGCTTGTAACGCAGCGGCAACGTTCATCAATTCCAACTGCGGGACCGGCAAGTTATCAAACACTAGCGATTCACCAGCAGCATCGCGCCCCCGCCATGACCAGGTGCCATCGGCAGCGGTGTCAAACTCATATTCGCGACCGGGGCGGAATACCTTGCACTGCAACTCCGCGGCCAGATCCAAAATGCTTACGGGTATGTCTTGTGACCCAATCACCACAAACTGGTTGCGACGCAGTATGCCTGCTTTTTCCTTGCCTATTTGTTCCCTGTCGGTACCCAGCCAGTCCTGATGATCGAGTGCGATGTTCGTAATGATAGCGACATCTGCATCTATGATATTGGTCGCATCCAGTCGTCCCCCAAGGCCGACTTCAAGCAATACGACATCCAGATTGGATTGTTGGAAAATGACCAGGGCTGCCAGGGTTGTATATTCGAAGTAGCTTAGAGAAATACTGCCACGCGCAGCTTCGATCTTGTTAAAAGCCGCGACCAATTGGATATCGGTGGCCTCTTCTCCATTACAGCGAATACGCTCGTTGAAGCTTTCAATATGGGGAGAAGTATAGGCACCGGTGCGCAATCCCTGGGAGCGCAATACCACTTTCAGCGTCTGCACACAGGAACCTTTCCCGTTGGTGCCGGCGACGGTAATAACACAGGGAGCGGGTTTGTGAATGCCAAGCTTGCTGGCGACCTTTCTGATACGGTCAAGGCCGAGTTCTATCTCGCGGGGGTGGATTGCCGCAATGTAATGCAGCCAATCAGAGAGTGAGCGTGATGACAAGGTTGCTCAGGAGACAGCTCGGTTGCTGTAGTACTGCAGTTTACTGAGCAACGAAGCAATACGATCGCGCAAGTCGCGGCGATGGACAATCATATCTATCGCACCATGCTCCAGCAGGAATTCGCTGCGCTGAAATCCCTCAGGCAGTTTCACCCTGACTGTTTGCCGAATAACATCCGGCCCGGTAAATCCGACCAGCGCATTGGGCTCGGCAATATTGATATCGCCAAGCATGGCCAGACTGGCAGAGACACCACCATAGACCGGATCGACCAATACCGAGATATAAGGCAGGCCTTCTCCGCGCAGCCGTTCAAGCGCCGCAGATGTTTTGGCCATTTGCATAAGCGAGACCAGGGCTTCCTGCATACGCGCCCCGCCGCTCGTCGAAAAACACACCAGCGGCAAGCGCTGCGCAATACAGGTATTTATCGCGCGGGTGAACTTCTCGCCCACCACAGCACCCATGGAGCCCCCAATAAATCCAAATTCAAAGGCGCACGCTACGACTGGCACTTCATTGACTCTGCCCTGCATCACTACCAGGGCGTCTTTCTCCCCGGTGCTTTTCTGGGCGGCACTCAAACGATCACGGTATTTCTTGAGGTCGCGAAATTTGAGCAGGTCTACAGGTTCGAGGTCGGCACTGAGCTCATGTTGTTTTCCTGAATCGAGAAACAGCTCAATACGGCGGCGCGCGTCGATTCGCAGGTGGTGGTCGCATTTGGGACAGACGTCGAAATTCTCACTCAATGACTTTTTATAGAGCATCGCGTCACAGCGCGGGCATTTCTTCCATACGCCTTCAGGCAAGGTCTTCTTCTTGCCATTGGTCGATGAAGTCGAAATCGAGGGTAAGATCTTGTCTATCCAGCTCATCTATAAATCCATTAAATTCAGTTAGTTATAGGGCTTAGCTAATACTGTCTATGACTTCTCTGGCCTGCCTGATAATAGCAGTAGTGTCTGCTATCTGCGAATCGCTTATTCCCGCTGCCGGATCCAGCAGGGCAACCTGGGAAACCAGCGCACTACCTATGACTATGCCATCAGCCAGCATTGCCATCGCTTTGGCACTCGCACCATCCTTGATGCCGAAGCCAATAACGATTGGCAGGTCGGTTTGTTGGCGCAAAAAAGACAGTTTTTCACCGACCGCGCCCTCGTCGCTGAGTGCTGCACCGGTAACCCCTTTAAGGGAGACGTAATAAAGGTAGCCACTGCACTGGGCCACAATCGCCTTTGTTCTTTTTTCGGTCGTAGTCGGCGCTACCAGGAAAATACTCTCAATCTCCTGGGCTCGCAGTGCAGTCTTCAGTCCGGCGGACTCTCCAGGAGGCATGTCGACTATTAATACGCCGTCTACGCCGGAATCGGCAGCGCTATCGGCAAATTTTTCATAGCCCATGATTTCGACCGGGTTCAGATACCCCATTAACACCACAGGCGTGGTCGGGTCAGAACTTCTGAAGCGCTTGACCAGCGCCAGCACATCGCTGAGCTTTGTTCCTGCCGCCAGGGCACGCTCAATGGCGCGTTGTATCACCGGACCATCCGACGCTGGATCAGAAAATGGAAATCCCAGTTCGATTACATCAGCGCCCTGCTTTACCAGCTCATGCATCAACGTCAATGTCGTTGCAATGTCCGGATCACCAGCGACAAGATAAGGTACCAGGAGCTTGCGTTTAGCTTCACGCGCAGCAGAGCAAACCTTGTTGAGCCGATTCATCAGAGTTTAATTCCTTCGATACGCGCCACAGTTTCAATGTCCTTGTCTCCGCGACCAGAAAGATTGACGATGATGTTCTGTTCCGCATCCATTTTAGCTGCCAGTTGCATGGCATACGCTACCGCATGGCTGGACTCGAGCGCAGGAATAATCCCTTCAAGACGAGTAAGCTTGTGAAAAGCATCCATTGCTTCGTCGTCAGTCGCCACAACATATTGCACGCGTTTGGTATCTTTTAACCAGGCATGTTCCGGCCCAACCCCTGGATAGTCCAGACCTGCCGAGATCGAATGTGTTTCCATTATCTGACCACCTTCATCAGTCATCAGATAGGTGCGATTACCGTGCAAGACACCAGGTATGCCGGCACTTAAAGGAGCGGCATGTCCGCCACTGGCCAATCCATGTCCGCCCGCTTCGACACCAAACATGGCTACATCCTTGTCTTTAAGAAACGGATGGAACAGCCCAATAGCGTTGGAACCGCCACCGACACACGCCACCAGCGCATCAGGAAGTTGCCCGAGCTGTTCGAGGCTCTGGGCGCGTGCTTCGCGTCCGATGACACACTGGAAATCGCGCACCAGTTGCGGATAGGGATGCGGCCCTGCCACGGTACCGATAATGTAATACGTGTTATCCACGTTGGTCGCCCAGTCGCGCATAGCTTCATTCATGGCATCTTTCAGAGTACGTGAACCGGATTCCACCGACACCACGTTGGCGCCCAACAGTTTCATACGGTACACATTCGGGGCCTGCCGCACGATATCTTCGGCGCCCATATAAACGTGGCATTCCAGACCAAGCCTGGCTGCCACTGTTGCACTGGCTACGCCGTGCTGCCCTGCGCCAGTTTCCGCGATAATGCGGGTCTTCCCCATATGTTTGGCCAACAACGCCTGGCCGATCGTGTTATTTACCTTATGAGCACCGGTGTGATTCAGATCTTCGCGTTTGAGATGGATTCGTGCACCGCCACTGGCTTGAGTCAGACGCTCGGCAAAATACAATGGCGAGGGTCGTCCTACATAGTGCTTGAGCTCCGCATCATACTGTTGCCAAAAACTCTCGTCCTGTTTTAACTGTGCGTAAACCTGCGCCAGTTCTTCAACTGCCGCAATAAGAGTTTCGCCAACAAATACACCACCGTAGGGCCCAAAATGACCTTCCAGGTCAGGACCGTCATATTGCTTGTTCACTGCATCAGTGTCAGACACTTCTCACCTCTCTAATAAAATTTCGTATAAGCTCGGGGTTCTTTATACCCGGCTTGTCCTCAACGCCGGTGCTTACATCCACACCATCGGGTTGCGCCATCGTGATTGCGCACTGCACGTTATCTGCATTCAATCCACCAGCGAGGATCAGCGACTGCCCCTGTTTTGGGGTTACGCCTGTCGCCAGGGACCAGTCGAAAGTTTTACCTGTGCCACCTGGCGCTTTATTGCTATAAGTATCCAGTAGAATTCTTTCTGCAGAAGCATACAGGTTCACCTGGCCTTCGACATCTGTGCTTGCTTCGACCCTGATTGCTTTCATGTAAGGCAGTTCGAAACTACTACAGAATGCTTCTGTCTCATCGCCATGAAACTGTAGACAGTTAATTGCCCCACTGGCGATTGCCGACTCCACTTCGTCTCGGGAAGGATTAACAAACAACCCATAGATCGCAGCAGAATCCGGAACACCCGCCATGATCGCAGCCGCAGCAGTTGGCTCAACCGCGCGTGGGCTGCCAGGAAAAAACACCATACCAAGCGCATCGGCGCCGGCGTCCAATGCGCTCAGGGCGTCCCGGTTGCGGGTAATGCCACAGATTTTAATCCAGATATTCGACAAGGCGGGTGTGACTCTCGAAAGCCGGTAATTCTATCAAAACAAGTGCCACTAGCCCAGAATTGGCGGCGAAGACAGCGTAATTGGCAGCTTAAAAGCTGCTGGGTACTGCACATGAACCAGATACAGCCCATCAGGCGGCGCAGTAACCGCGCCTTGCGTACGATCTTTTGCCGCCAGTAACTCAGCAATCCATCCTGCATGCCGGTCACCTCTGCCGATTTCCAGTAATGCACCAGCAATATTGCGCACCATGTGCTGTAGAAAAGCATTGGCTACGATATCCAGGATAATAAACTGCCCTCGTCGGGTAACACTCACTGCGGAAACATTGCGATTGGGTGAATTCGATTGGCATCCTGCAGCACGAAAACTGGAGAAATCCTGCTCTCCCAATAGCGACTGGGCGGCTTCGTGCATAGCTTCGAAGTCCAGCGCAGTGCGAATATGGGTAACTTTTCCCGCTAATAACGCAGATGCCGTGCGCCGGGTAAATATCACATACTGATAACGCCGTGCCTCGGCACTAAACCGGGCATGGAAGGTTTCGTCCACAGGGACCGCCCAGGTTACCCTGACAGTCGGCGGCAACAGGCTGTTGGTTCCCTGCGTCCAGGCTTTTTCACCACGGTCTATGGCGCAGTTAAAATGTACAACCTGGCACGTGGCATGCACACCGGAATCAGTCCTGCCCGCACAAACCAGTTGAACAGGGTGGTCGGCAATCTGGCTCAGCGCCGACTCCAGATTAGCCTGAACTGTCGGAAGATCCGGATCACGCTGGCGTTGCCAACCAGAAAACCGTGAGCCATCGTATTCGATGCCCAGTGCGATACGAACTGGATATTTATTGGACTCGCTCAATGGCTGTCTCGCCCCGTCAGATTATAAGGGCGAAGGTGTTCAGGCTTTCTTATCAAGTGAGCTCAGCAAATCCTGAGCCTCCTTGATCTGTTTCTCGTTACCTTCCTTTATTACTTCCTGCAGGATTTCCTTGGCACCCTCAGGGTCACCCATCTTCTGATAGGCATAGGCTAGCTCAAGTTTGGTAGCAGCTTCATCATCATCAGACAGATCCGTGATTTCATCGAAATCGATTGCCTCGATTTCCATGTCCTCATCATCAAGAACTCCCTGGGGCTTGTCTTCGGTGTCATCCTTTGTATCTGGCTCATCAGTCTCGTCGACATCGAACTCCAGATCAAAACTATCATCCGACTCGCCAACCTCTTCAGCCCCGGCTTCTTCAGAGTCAGTGTCATCTGGCTCATCAAGATCAAAACTCACACCATCATCGGAAGCCGATGCGGGGGCCTCTTTTTGAGGTTTCTCTACCACCGTATCGGCGGTGTAGTCATCCAGGTCGAAATCGAAAGTTTCCAGGTCATCATCTTTCTCATCGGAGTTTTCTTCAGACTTTGCATCAGAGTCCGCAGCCTCTTCCTCGATGTCGAATGTGTCAAAATCAAGAGAATTATCATCGCTCGCTGCTGCAGATTCTGCTGCCGGCGCTTCAGCTTGTGTTTTATCAGCGTCGTCATCGTCATCCAGATCGAAGTCAAAGGTTTCCAGCTCATCATTGTCTGCCGCTTTGGCAGGCTCAGCCTCTGCTTCGGTTACTTTATCAGCGTCGTCATCGTCATCCAGATCAAAGTCGAAAGTTTCAAGCTCATCATTGTCTGTCGCTTTGGCAGGCTCAGCCTCTGCTTCGGTTGCTTTATCAGCGTCGTCCTCGTCATCCAGATCGAAGTCGAAAGTTTCCAGCTTCTGGTCTGACTCAGCCTTATCCCCGTCGCTATCCGAGGCTTGTTCGCCATCGTCGTCAGCATCGGGAGTTTCATCAAGGTCGAACTCAAATGAGTCTGATTCATCTGCCTGCGTGGCGGGTGCTGATTCCTCATCATCATCCAGCTCAGCAGCAAATGACTCCAGGTCCAGTTCGTCATCATCTTCTGCTGCTTCTTCAGAGTCAGTATCAGGAGCGGTGTCGTCATCCAGGTCGAAGTCATCTTCGGCAGAATCCGACGGTGTTGCATCCGAGTCCGGCTTTTCAGTCTCTTCGTCATCTTCGTCATCTTCGTCATCAAAGAACTCGAGATCAATGCCCATATCATCCAGCATCGTCGCCGCAACGTCGTCGCGTTCAAGCTTAGTATCACTTGCGCTTGAGCCGAAAAATTCTGTTTTGGCCTCAGGCTCTGCTTTACCAATAATGGTGTCCAGCTCGCTGTCCAGATCATCGGAATCGAAGTCATCAAGGTCGTGTGAATCTTCGTCAGCAGCCCCTGCTCTCGCAGCGCGTGTGCGCTGAACCAAAAAGAAAGCTATCAGAAGCGCTACGACACCAAGAGCGCCGTAGATATAGAGATTACTTGTGAAAAGATTCATTAACGACCCGGCAACGCCACCACTGCCAGCAGTCGGGCTGGATTGCTGATTGGCAGCCTGTTGTGCAGCCAGGGCCGCGGCTTGTGCAGCTTCCTGTTCCGCTGCCGCTTGTGCGAGCGATTCCTGCAACTGCGCCAGCTGCAAATCCTGCAGACGAATGACTTCCTGAGCTGCCGCGATTTGCCCTTCAAGCTCTGCCATACGGGAATCCAGCTCCGCGCGCTCTATGCGAGCCCGATCCGCAGCTTCCTCTTGCAACGCGAGCTGATTTTCCAGTGCTGCGATCCGTTGATCCAGTTCAGCATCACTGCCACCTGCTCCGTCAGTATCCTCATCGCCGGTTACAACGCTTAATTGACCCTGCGCTCCGTCGTCTGCATTACCTGCAGATTGCGTTGGGGCAGCAAGCGGCTCTGCACTCGCCAAGGCCTGATTCTGTCGGCTAATTTCGTCGATAGCCTGACGCGGATCTACATCCTGAATCTGGTTGAGGGTTGGAACCCGCATCACCTCACCTGCACGCAAGCGATTGATATTGCTACCTGCGAAGGCATCCGGATTTAATTCCTGCAGCGCAATCATGGTCTGCTGCAATGTAACGGAAGAGTCGGGTCGCACTCTTTGTGCAATATCGGTCAACGTATCATTGGGCAGGGTTTCAATCGTGTCGGGAATCGGTTCTGCGGTATTTCCCGGGCCAGCATCAATGGCGTTGGCAACTGCTTCTGGCTCTTGATTGGCTGAGGGCTCCTCATCGGCTGAAGGCTCTTGACCTGCTAAAGACTCCTGTTGCGCGACGGCTGCTGGTTCTTGTGTAGCAGCGGGTTCGGTTACTGTCGGTGCGGTAACCTGTTCGGCGGGTTGCGGTTCTGCTTCCTCTGCTTCAAAAACCGGAGTGTCATTGTTAACCGGTGCCTGAGCAACCGGGCTTACTGGTGCTAAAATAGCTGGAGTGGATTGCTGCTGATCGTCAAATGCCGGCAAATCCAGTAAAACCGTGTGTTCACTCAGCAGCCTGCCACTGGGCCAACGAGTATCGAGAATGAAACTGAGATAGGGTTCGCGAACGATTTGATTGCTGGTGAGGATGACAAAATTGCCCTGGGAGGCAGCGACCACCTCAAAGCGAATGTTATTCAGGAACAGTGCGCGATCAACATTGAAGCGTTGAAAGTCATCGCCAGATGCCATGCTGATATTGACATCTTCCAGCCTGGTCTCACCGAGATCCAGAATCTCAATACGCACACGTAATGGCTGGTTCAGCGCCGACTCTACGGTCACAGTTCCCAGGCCCAGCGCATAGACTTGCGTCGCCATAAAGCCGAACAACATGGCGAGGATAACAGTGGACTTACGTAGCATATTCCCTTTTTCTCTCAACTCGCTAAACAGGATAACAAGCCCTGGTCACAGGCTTAATATCGGTTCTTCTATGATCAGGTTATTAGTCTTGGTTAGTGATCACTAATAGTGTTTAGAAAATTCCTTCACAGACGCTTGCAAGTATTCATTACAAATAGCTTTTTATCAACTCTTCAGCAATCTGAATCGAGTTGAGAGCCGCACCTTTACGCACGTTATCGGCCACCACCCAGAGGTTTAAACCATTTGGCATAGAGATATCCTGCCTGATCCGACCCACAAAAACTGAGTCCTGGCCCGCAGAATCATGCACGGCAGTGGGATATCCCCCATCCTTCCTTTCATCTATAACTGTGACACCGTTGGCATTTTGCAATAGCTGCCTGACTTCCGCCTCACTGATCGGCTTGTGGGTCTCGATCTGCACCGCTTCCGAATGCCCGTAAAATACGGGGACCCGCACACAAGTCGCGCTGACCTGGATGCTGTCATCTCCAAATATCTTGCGAGTCTCCCAGCTCATTTTCATCTCTTCCTTGGTGTAACCATTGTCCAGGAAAACATCTATTTGCGGCAGCACGTTAAAAGCAATCTGACGCGGATATACCTCAGTTTTTGCATCCTGCCCATTCAACAAGGCCGCAGTCTGGGCCGCCAGCTCTTCAATCGCTGCCTTGCCAGTGCCGGAAACGGCCTGGTAAGTCGCGACGCTAATGCGCTTGATGCCAACAGCGTCGTGGATTGGCTTGAGGGCAACCAGCATCTGAATCGTGGAGCAATTGGGATTGGCAATAATATTGCGATTGGCGTATTGCGCGATGGCTTCCGGGTTTACCTCTGGGACCACCAGCGGAATGTCGTCTTCGTAGCGAAAATGGGAGGTATTATCGATCACCACACAGCCGGCCGCCGCTGCCTTGGGAGCAAATTCCGCTGACACGCTGCCGCCCGCAGAAAACAGGCCTATCTGGGTCTGTGTAAAGTCAAAATCCGCCAGGTTTTGCACTTGCACCGGCTTGTTCCTGAACATAACCGTGCTGCCGGCAGATCTTTCGCTGGCCAGCGGGAAAAGCTGTTTTACGGGGAACTGGCGCTGTTCCAGTATTTCTATCAGCGCCTCGCCTACTGCGCCAGTCGCGCCTGCGACCGCTACATTGTATTCACTCATTACCTGACTCTCTGGTGTTCTGGGGGTTAACTGGTTATTCGAAGCTTACGGTGTGCAGCTTTCAGGCTGATTTTCCCGTCGTGAAGTACCACGGGGCCTGGCGGCGCCAGTTATCTTCAAACGCTTTGATCGTATCGGCGTGCTCCAGGGTCTGGCCGATATCGTCCAATCCATTGAGTAAGCAGCCTTTGCGGAAGGCATCGACCTCAAAATTGATGGTACTGCCGTCTGGTTTGCGGATTTCTTGCTGTTCGAGATCCACAACCAGCTTATAACCCTCACTGGCTTCCACTTCCTTGAACAAGCCGGAATTTATTTCCCTATCTAATACAATGGGTAATAAGCCATTCTTAAAGCAATTGTTAAAAAATATATCAGCATAGCTCGGGGCCAGAATTACCCTGAAGCCATAATCGTCAAGCGCCCAGGGGGCATGCTCCCGCGAGGAACCACAACCGAAGTTGTCACGCGCCAGCAGTATGGAAGCCCCCTTATAGCGGGGCTGGTTCAGGACGAAATCCGGATTGACCGGCCGTTTACTGTTGTCAGCGTCCGGCTGCCCTTTGTCCAGGTAGCGGTGCTCATCGAACAAATTAACGCCGAACCCACTGCGTTTAATGGACTTCAGGAACTGCTTGGGAATAATGAAATCGGTATCGACATTGGCCCTGTCCAGCGGCATGACCAATCCATCTTCAACTAGAAACTTTCTCATGATTATTACCTAACCTATTAATTCCCTTAGTTTAGTTCTCTTATGTCCACAAAGTGACCATGGATCGCTGCGGCTGCAGCCATGGCCGGGCTGACCAGGTGAGTGCGCCCGCCAAAGCCCTGTCGACCTTCAAAATTACGATTCGAAGTGGAAGCGCAGTGCTTGCCCTCGCCCAATTGGTCGGCATTCATCGCCAGACACATAGAACAACCGGGCTCGCGCCATTCCAGGCCCGCGTCGATGAATATCTTGTCCAGCCCTTCTGCCTCGGCCTGCTTCTTCACCAGGCCTGAGCCCGGCACGACCATGGCGACTTCGACACTGGCAGCGACGCGCTTGCCTGCGACTACCTTGGCTGCCTCGCGCAAATCCTCAATGCGCGAGTTGGTGCAGGACCCGATAAATATACAGTCCAGCTTGATATCGCGTATTGCAGTGCCACCAGCGAGCCCCATATATTTAAGCGCCTGCTCGATATTGCCACGCCGGGTCTGGTCTGCCTCTGAAGCGGGGTCGGGTATCTGGCCAGATATCGGCGCCACCATTTCCGGCGACGTGCCCCAGGTAACCTGTGGCTCGATAGTGCTGGCGTCGAGCTCCAGCACACGATCAAATTCTGCATCCGGATCGGACACCAGTCCACGCCAGGCCTCGCAGGCCTGTTCCCACATCTCCCCGGACGGGGCGAAAGGGCGACCTTTGATGTATTCCAGGGTTGTTTCATCCACTGCGATCAAACCGGCACGCGCGCCAGCTTCTATGGCCATATTACACACTGTCATGCGGCCTTCCACCGACAACGAGCGGATGGCTTCACCGCCGAATTCGATGGTATAGCCTGTACCGCCTGCTGTGCCGATCTCGCCAATAATCGCCAGTACGATGTCTTTGGCGGTTACTCCCGGCGATAGCTGGCCATTTACCTGCACCAGCATATTCTTCATTTTGCGTTGCATCAGGCACTGTGTAGCCAGCACATGCTCTACTTCAGAGGTGCCAATGCCGTGGGCCAGGGCGCCCAACGCGCCATGTGTGGAAGTATGGGAATCACCGCAGACAATAGTCATGCCTGGCAATGTGGCACCCTGCTCCGGACCCACTACGTGCACGATGCCCTGGCGCTGATCGTTCATTTCCAGCTCGAATATGCCGAATTCGCGACAATTATCATCCAGTGTCGTCACCTGGATCTTGCTGACAGGATCTTTTATGCCGGCCAGGCCTTCGCGCCGCTCTGCAGCCAGCGTGGGAATATTGTGGTCTGGAGTGGCGAAATTGGCATCAGCCCGCCATGGCAGACGCCCTGCCAGACGCAAGCCTTCGAATGCCTGGGGCGACGTGACCTCATGGATCAGGTGCCGGTCTATGTAAATCAACGCCGTTCCATCTTCCTGCTGTTTAACCAGGTGGGAGTCCCAGATTTTGTCGTAGAGAGTTTTTCCCTTCATACTTTCACCAACTCATATATAAGATTAAGTTACACCTGTAACCTATTGTATTAATGCTTTTTTTAACTAAAACAGACTGGACTACAGCGGGGTCTTCGTCACCGTGCGCTGCAGGCCTGTTTGGCCACGGTCGCGCAGTAGATGATCCATCAACACCAGGGCCAGCATGGCCTCGGCAATGGGGGTAGCGCGAATGCCCACACAGGGGTCGTGACGACCGGTAGTTACTACCTCGGCCGGCTCGCCGTGTATATTAATCGATTTTCCCGGGATACGAATACTGGAAGTGGGCTTCAGGGCCATATGCACCACAATATCCTGCCCGCTGGAGATCCCGCCGAGCACGCCACCGGCATGATTGCTCAGAAAGCCCTCAGGCGTGATCTCATCCCGATGCTCACTGCCCTTTTGCTCGACTGCGGCAAATCCAGCGCCGATTTCGACGCCTTTGACCGCATTGATGCTCATTAGCGCTTTGGCAATATCTGCATCCAGCCGATCGAATATGGGTTCACCCAGGCCAGCCGGTACATTCTGGGCGCACACACTGATGCGGGCACCAATTGAATTGCCCTCTTTGCCCAAGGCCGCCATGTATTCTTCCATTTCACTGACTTTACTGGCATCAGGACAGAAGAATGGATTGCGCTCAATTTCGGCAAAGTCGACATTTTCGATGCAAATAGGCCCCAATTGGCTCAGATATCCGCGAATTTCTGTACCGCAAACCTGCTTCAGGTATTTCTTGGCAATTGCCCCGGCCGCCACGCGCATAGCCGTCTCGCGCGCCGAAGAGCGCCCGCCACCCTTGTAATCCCTGATGCCGTATTTCTTGAAATAAGTGTAGTCCGCATGCGCCGGCCGGAATTGATCCTTGATCTTGCTGTAATCCTTGGAGCGTTGATCAGTGTTCTCAATCAATAGCCCGATGGGAGTGCCGGTTGTCCTGCCTTCGAAAACCCCGGAGAGAATACGCACGGCGTCGTCTTCACGTCGCTGGGTGGTGAAGCGCGATTGTCCGGGTTTGCGCCGGTCCAGATCACGTTGCATATCGGCTTCGGATAGCTCTAGACCAGGCGGACAGCCGTCAATTACACAGCCCAGCGCCGGCCCGTGGCTTTCGCCAAAGCTGGTGACTGTGAATAATTTACCGAAAGTATTCCCTGACATGCTCTATCTCTATGTTGCCTGCCAAAGCAGGCAAGCGACTCAATGCGAGGCCAAAAAGGCTGCGCATTGTACACTAATTAGGCGCTATCCTGCACGGCCAGTAGCGCTTCCGCCTGTATGGCACAAACTCCACCGCCGCCATATTCATACTCAAGCCACAGTAGCGGCAAATCTCCAACCCGGGCCTGCAACGCCTCCTGCTGATATCCCACTTCCATAAATAGCCAACCGCTTGTCGTCAGGTGCTGCGAGGCTTGCCGCAGTATCCGCAGAGGTAAATCCAGGCCGGCATCAGAGCTCACCAACCCGAGAATGGGCTCATGCAGAAATTCCGGAGGCAAATCAGCATGCACTTCAGCGCTGACATAGGGCGGATTGGTGATTATGAGGTCGTAACGGCCATCGATCTGTTCAAATAGATCAGATTGGCAGGTTTTCACACGATCGCCGACACCATGCAGATCGATGTTGCGCTGGGCCAACGCCAGGCAATCCCCATCAATATCCGCCAGATCGACCCTGCAATCAGGGAATGCCAGACCTGTCGCGATGCCAATACAACCGGATCCGGTGCACAAATCCAGTACCCGCTCCGGCGCCTTGGGCAACATAGGTTGAAACTCGTTTTCGATAGTCTCTGCCAGCGGGGACCGCGGCACGAGTGCCCGGGCATCACTGTAAAAAGCTGTACCCGCAAACCAGCTTTTGCCCACCAGGTATGCAACAGGTATACGCTTGCCAATCCGGGCCCGCAGCGCCGCATCAAGCTGCTTTACTTCTCCACTGCTCAAAGGCCTGTCTACGAGCGTCAGGTCATCGAACACATTGACCCGTAAGACTCCGTAAACCAGATAGTAGGCTTCATCGTGAGCATTATCGGTGCCGTGGCCATAGCACAAATCCGCCGCTTCCAATTGTTCTATGGCTTGCTCGATATAGTCCGCAATGTTCATTTGCTCCCCGCGTCCCCAAAGGAAGCATGCGCCTCCGTGACAAAAACTCTTTACCAACAACTGATGTTATCGTAGGGTAGCCTCCTCACTGAACCAGCAAATGCGCCTGTACCAATGGAAAAATCATACCTCGATATACTTAAGGCCATCGGAGAAGATCCACAGCGCCCCGGATTACTGGACACTCCCGGCCGTGCCGCCAAGGCCATGGAATTCCTCACGCAGGGATACAGCCAGAATGTCGATGAAGTCGTCAATAATGCGCTGTTTCCGTCCGACTCCGATGAAATGGTGATTGTGAAAGACATTGAGCTTTACTCAATGTGTGAGCATCACATGTTGCCATTCATTGGGAAGTGCCATGTCGCTTACATTCCCAGCGGCAAGGTTATCGGATTATCAAAAGTCGCACGACTGGTCGATGTATTCTCGCGACGACTGCAAATCCAGGAAAACCTGACCAGCGATATCGCTCGTTGCATTCAGGATAAAACTGACGCACGCGGCGTAGGTGTCATCATAGAGGCGCAGCATATGTGCATGATGATGCGAGGCGTACAAAAACAAAATTCGGTAATGACAACTTCGTGTATGCTTGGCGCATTCCGAAACAGCCAGAATACGCGTAACGAATTCCTCTCGCTCATTCACTCGCGCTGATTCAAAAACTTTCTGAATTAATCAGAACTTTTCCAGACTTATTGCAGTACGAGTTCTATGCGGTTTTCGCATTCAGTGGCCGCGCAGTTTGGCGCAAGCGGCCCAACCCCTTCAGCAACTATTCGCCCCGCTGCAATGCCTGCATTGATCAGCGCCTGACGCACCGAGTTTGCTCGCACACGTGAGCGCTGCATTAACTGCGACAATGAACCTGAATCTTGCAAATGTGCGACCACGTAGACATTCAGAGACAAATCGTTTTCCAGCAAGTCAGTCGCTGTCGATACATCACTGCCAGGCAATAGCTGGTCGTTCGCATCAAACTCAACTGAAGGCAGAATGATACTGCCTTCAGTGCGCAATCCAATTAGCAGTGCTTCCGTGTTATGAAGGATTTCAGTGACATCGACCCCACCCACTTCCACTATTTCCACATAGGCATAAATTCGACGGTTGCCACGGGTAATGATGTAAATGCTGATGCGCGGCTCAACCTCGAGGCCGAGATTGGTTTCCATCGCCAGGTAGTATTGATTACGCTCGGGGCCATAGAGTATGCGATTCCGAAATATGTCATTGGCCCAGTAATTACTGCTGCCACACGCACTACCTGAACAAGCGAAGCTTTCCTCATAGCCCTTTGACACCATTTGATCCCGGAAAAACTCATAGGCATCGGCGCCTGAGAACTCCTGGGAAACTTCATACAAAATCTTCGTCACATTGCCGCGCAACAACTCCGAATCTTCTGCAATTACCTCGCGCTGGGTTCTTTGCAGGCTACCCAATACAACCCGATGATTCACGTCTTCCTGATATTCATACTCAACGATTTCTGAATAGGCAAAGCCATCCAGTAATGGATGATCCAGATACACCACATCGGGATCCGGGAGTTGCGCGTAAACATTAACTGCGCAACAACCAAGTAATGATGCAAAACAGGTATTGAATAGTTTTTTCAGCATGATAAATGCAGGGTTTGCGCTCTATTCTTTGGCTTGTTGATCGTCGTCATCCGGCTCAGATGACATTTTGGATTTATTCACGCTGGCTTTCTTCTTCGCGGTCTTTTTGCGTGGTGCTTTTTTGGCAGCTTTTTTCTGAGTGGTTTTGGGGGCAGCGCTGTCCTTTGCCGACGCATCAGCGTCGTGCACTTCCGGCACTTCGTCTTCCAATGCCGGGAATTCCGAGAATGGAAATGGCCTGACGTCGGAGTTATAACTCAGGTAGTGCAGAATCTGTAAAACATATTGTGCCAGCGCCCCACCAAGATAGCGCAAATTGCGATTGTCCTTGCCGCTAATCAAGGCAAACAAGGCCTGCGCGACCATAAGGACAAAAATTACCGGGGCGATGATCAGGTATAACACTACGGCGAAGGCGATCATGAGTAGCACCCGGATCCAGGCAGAAGGTTCGCGTAGATTATCAACAATATCGTCAAATTCGTCAGACATAACTGCTTCCTGTTTTACCTGTATTACTTATATTGCACATTACATTGCATGAGGGACCACCTGACTCATGCAGAAGGTCCTTAACTGTTGCCTTTGCACACCGGCTTGTCAAGGCAACGCATCTACAAATCCTCCATTACCTTCTCATCATTCGCGGCAAATTCCACATCCAGCGCCTGTTCACTCAGCATGAGTGAGGAAATAATGCTATTGATTGATTCTGCTTCGTAGATGATTTTGTAAAGACCGCTGGCCAGTGGCATGTACACACCCAACTCGTCGGCCTTCTCCTTCACCTGCCTGACCGTATTGACTCCTTCTACAACCTGGCCGATTTCGGCAGTCGCTTCTTTGATAGACTTGCCTTTGCCCAGCGCCTGTCCCACGCGAAAGTTTCGGCTTAACGGCGTTGAACAGGTAACCACCAGGTCGCCCACTCCAGCCAGCCCAAGGAAGGTCATTGGGTCAGCGCCAAGTTTCCGACCAAAGCGCGCCATTTCAGTCAAGGCTCTGGTTACCAGCATGCTATTGGTATTGAAACCCATGCCAATAGCCTCGGCCATGCCCGCAATAATGGCATATATGTTTTTGAGCGAGCCCCCGAGTTCCACACCGAAAGTATCGTCATTGGTATACACTCGAAAAAAGTCCGATCGCAAAACATTCTTCACAGTTTCGCGTACGTTCTCGTGACTACTGGCGATCACAGTACCGGTTAAATTTCTTGCGGCTATCTCTTTGGCAAGGTTAGGCCCACTCAATACGCCGACTTGTGAGCCAGGTGCTTCCTGCGACAATATCTGGCTCATCAATAAAAAAGTACCCGGCTCGATTCCCTTGGTGGTACTCACCAGTATTGCTTCTGGTCGGCTATGAACAAGCATCTGCTTGACCACATCGCGAAACGACGAACTGGGTACGGCAACAAAAATCACGTCAGCCTCTGCAACCGCCTCCTGCATATCTTCGGTGGCGACCACCAGTGGACTCAATTCATAACCAGGAAGATATTGCGGATTTTCATGTTGCTCATTAATAGCCTGAACCGATTCAGGACTACGCATCCAGAATTTAACACTGTGACCATTATTGGCAGTGATATTGGCTATCACCGTGCCAAAGCTGCCACCGCCGAGAACTGCAATTTTATCCTGTGCCATTATCAATCCATTGCTGTGAGCGAATGCTGCCTCATGATAGGCGAATAGGTTTCCAATACCAAGAAGCGCAATGTCCGGCTCAAAGCGGTTTTTGGCTCAACTTGAGGTGGATTGGCCAATTTACCTGCCGCTCCTTTGTCTCTCCCCAGGCCGCGGCCAATTCACGGTCCACCAGAAGTAACGGATCTTCATTCCTGCTCTTCTGATAACGTTGCAATGCAGACCAGGAACGCAGATAGGCACGCAGCGCTTCCAGGTTCCATTGCACAGTCAGATCGAAAACTGGAGTGGGTGCAAGCGGCCAGGGAAACTCAATGTCGTTATAACTCGCTTCAACGAAACGCCTTTCGAGAGGCCAGAATTCACCGAGAATATCTGCATAAAGATAATGCACGACCTTATCGACGGCCGGGCTCACGCTGTGCACACCATAGCACCAGACTGCCAGCACACCCCCCGGCTTCAGGCACTGTTCGACACTCTTAAAAAAAGCGGGAATATCAAACCAGTGCAGTGCCTGCGCAACGGTTATCAGATCGGCTTGCTGTGCAAGTGCTGGAACTTCGCCAGCAATCAATTGTTGGTATTCGATCTGTGGATGCTCACGCGCTGCGCAGAGCTGTGCGGCGCTGGCATCGGTGGCAAATACGCGGGTAAAGAATTCAGTCAATGCAACCGCGGCCTGGCCATTACCTGTTGCACAATCCCAGGCCAGATCATGTTGCTCGCACTGGCTGGCAAGATAGTCAAATAGCGCAGCGGGATAGACTGGACGCGCTGCTGCGTACTGGGCAGCATGACCGGAAAAATGATCCTTGAACATGGCAGTCACTCACCGATTTATTGACAAGAGAACCAAACCAGCCCGGTTTGAATCAGATTAGCGCAGAAATGGTTTCGATCAGGGTCATGACAGGCGCAGGATAAACACCCAACACCAGGAGAATAACCACCAGCAGTGCCAACACAGCATACGAGCTGAGTGATTCGATGCCCGCAACACGAAAAGGTATTTCTTCTGAGGCAGGCGTAAGCATGCGATAGACGATTCGCAGGTAATAATATAAACCAATGCCACTGCCAATGATCAGAGCTGCCAACAGGTACCACATTTCCGCTTCAACGCCAGCGAGGAAAATATAGAATTTGCCAATAAAGCCTATAGTCAGCGGTATCCCTGCCAACGAAAGCAACATGGCGGTAAAGATTGCCGCCAGCCAGGGGGCGCGCCAGAACAGACCTCGATAATCTGCCACTACATCGAATTCTTTTTCACTGGATGAAACCACCGAAGCAACCCCGAACGCTCCTAATGACATAACCACATAGGCAAGCAGGTAAAACGTGACCGCTTCTATACTCAGCGATCCATCAGCTCCGTATGCGGCAATCAATGCAATCAGCAAGTAACCCATGTGGGCGATGGAGGAATACGCCAGTATGCGTTTAAGATTTTCCTGCATTAGCGCCAGTAGGTTGCCTGCGATTATCGATAACACGGCAATCAATTCAAACACCGTGAGCACAGCTTCAAACTCGAATGCTTCCGCGCTGGCAAAGTAGCGCAACAGAATAACAAACATTGCGGCCTTGCCCACCGTGGCCAGATAGGCAGTGGCTGGCAATGGTGATCCTTCATACACATCGGGTGTCCAGATGTGGAAAGGCGCCAGGGATAATTTAAAGGCCATGCCAGCAGATATCAGCAGTAGTGCCACTATGCTGATGCCGTCGCTCAATCCGCTCCCATCGCTTAACGAAGCGAATGCCAGGGTGCCGGTTTGGGCGTATACCAGCGCCATACCGAACAGAATAAAGCCTGAAGCGACTGCTGATAACACCAGGTACTTTACTGAGGCTTCCAGCGGATATTTCGCCGATTCTTTCGAATGCAGCGGATAAGCCACCATGCCATAAAGCGCCATGCTCAATGTTTCCAGGCCAAGAATGACACTGACAAAGTGATTACTACTCACCATTACGACTGCGCCGATAGTGGCAACTACAAGCAACAAGTAGTATTCCTCACGACTGTCGTTCAGGTTGAACAGGTAGGGGAAACTGAAGATGGAAATACATAGCGCCAGCGCACACACGACAATCGTAAAGAACAGCGTGTACTGGTCAATGATAAGCAGTGGGGTAATCTGGGCTGCTGGTGCATTGAATTGCAGCAACGCCGCAATGATGGTGGCAAGAAAACCCACCATACTCAACGCCGCAGTCAACACGTAATTGCGGCGAATACCAATCATCAGCATGACAATGACTGCCGTGCCGGTTACCAGCAGCAGTGGAATCAGTGGAATAAGATCACCAAGACTCATCATCAGTTACGTACCAGGGCTGCCAACCCCTCTCCTGCGTGTGTCATCATGTTTTGCAGTGATCCGGCAGACATATCCAGAAAGGACTGTGGATACATGCCCATCCATATCAGCCCCAGCATCATTGCAGCGAAATACACCATCTCCCTGCGGTTGAGGTCCACCAGTTTTGTCGCATCAAATGCTGTGGTTGAAAATTCCCCGTGAAACACTTTCTGGATAACCCACAAGGAATACACCGAGGCGAAGATAAGCCCCAGTGCCGCCAACACTGTGAGAGGAATGTTGGCCTGGAATGCTCCCAGCAATGCCAGGAATTCGCCGATGAAGTTACCCAAACCCGGCATACCCAGGGCAGCGATAGAGAAAAACAATGCCACAACTGCCATACGCGGCACGGCTTTCCAGAAACCACCCATTTCGGACATGTTGCGCGTGTGGATACGATGCTGCAGCCCACCTGCCAGCATGAACAGTGCCGCCGCGCTGAGTCCATGCGCGAGCATCGTCATTACCGCCCCTTGTAATGCCTGCTCATTCCAGGCATAGACACCGAGCATAACAAACCCCATGTGGCTTACGCTCGTATAGGCGATGAGGCGTTTGATGTCATCCTGGGCGAAAGCCACCTTGGCACAATAGAGAATGCTGACCACGGCAAGTGTCATGGCAATAGGCGCGAACGTGGCCGATGCTTCCGGGAACAGTGGTACTGCAAAGCGAATCAACCCGTAGGCACCGGTTTTAAGTAACACGCCAGCCAGGATGACACTACCGGCAGTGGGGGCCTGACTATGGGCATCAGGCAACCAGGAATGAAATGGCACTGTAGGTAATTTGGTACTGAAACCAATAAAGAATCCGAGCATGACCCACATGGCAAGCACGGGTTCGAGCTCAACGTTCAACAAATCCACATAGTCGAAACTGTAAAAGCCATATTGCTGACTATGGAAGAAAGCCAGTACCAGAATAGACACCAGCATCATCATGCCGGTCACTTGCGTGAAGATAAAAAACTTCATCGCTGCATAATTTTTATTCTCATGCCCCCAGATGGCGATAATGAAATACATCGGGATCAGCATGACTTCCCAGAAAAAGAAGAACAGGAACAAATCCAGCGCTGTAAATACACCCAGCACACCGGCGAGCGTCCACAGTAAATTGAAATAGAAGAAGCCAGGGCGTTCGGTAATTTCATCCCAGGCCGAACCAATGGCCATCAGCCCCAGAAAAACGGTGAGGACTATCATCAATACCGATAATCCATCGGCGGCAAAATGAAAGGAAATGCCGAACCGTGGTAACCAACTTGCGTTGAATTCTGCCCACCATATCGAACCGGTGTCAGCCCCCAACAGCGGTAACGAGATCAGCAGTATCAGGATGACGCTCGTGAGTGCCACAAGACGAGGGAACCTGGGGTCCAGATTCTCAGACAGCCAGGCCAGTACGCCACCGAGAAACATCAGGCTGATTAGTACAACCAGTATCACAGCATGACCCCCAGTGAGATGATGACGACAAGCCCCGCGGCTACGCTCAGCGCATACCAGCGCAGATACCCGGTTTGAGTGCGCGCCAGGCGCATATGACCAAAACGGGTAATGGAGACTATGAGACCATAAATTGCATCTATTACATCCTTGCGGTTCAGGCGCGCCAGAAACAGGAATGGATTGACAAAAAGCGCCTGGTACAGCGCGTCCATGCCCCAACCGCTAAACCAGAATTTATGCAGCGCACGAGCCAGCCCACTACTCATCAGCTTTTCGGTAGAAAGGTGGCCCGATACATAAAACAGGTAACTGAGCCCTATGCCAATGAGTGGTACTGCAATCATGATTCCCTCTATCCACAGGCTCGCGTGATGCTCTTCATGCACTTCACCGTGGCTGAACACACTATCGACAGGAATACTGATCAAACCACCAAAGACTGACAGCACCATCAAAATGATGAGCGGTGTAGCCATACTGAGTCCAGCCACCTCCTTCTCGTTGTCATGCCCATGACTCTCACCAAAGAAGACGACGAATACCAGTCGAAAGCTGTAAATGCCGGTGAAGAAGGCCCCTACTACACCGCCAAGCCACAGCAACTTGCCCGGCCCTTCAAGCTCATAGGCAGCCAACAGAATTTCGTCCTTGCTGAAAAACCCGGACGTGCCCGGAAATGCCGCCAATGCCAAAGAGCCGATCAGAAAACACAAGAATGCGATGGGTAATTGCTTGCGCTTGCCGCCCATTTTGAAGATGTCGTGTTCATGATGCAGACTGAGTATTACTGTGCCGGCACCCAGGAAAAGCAATGCCTTGAAGAATGCGTGGGTCATCAGGTGAAACACTGCAGCGGACCAGGCGCCGACTCCTAGCCCCAGAAACATGTAGCCAATCTGGCTTACCGTGGAATAGGCCAGGATGCGCTTGATGTCACGTTGGGTCATGGCAGTAAAGCCGGCCATTAACAAGGTGATCAAGCCGATCCAGGCCACCAGCATCTGCACCGTAGGTGCCAGTTCAAACAGTATATGAGTGCGCGCAATAAGATAGACCCCGGCTGTCACCATGGTCGCCGCATGAATCAGCGCACTGATTGGTGTTGGGCCTGCCATGGCATCCGGTAACCAGGTTTGCAGCGGTAACTGCGCCGACTTACCCACTGCGCCACCCAATAGTAATAACGCTGCCGCTACCGCCAGGCCGGAACCAACCGCCCACTCCGCCTCTGCTGCGTGAAGCATGTCCTGAATATTGAGTGTGCCCAACTGGCTAAACAACAAAAACAAACCAATGGCCATGGACGTATCGCCGACCCGTGTTACCACGAAGGCTTTGCGCGCGGCATAGCCATTGTCCGGATTCTCATACCAGAACCCAATCAGCAAATAACTGCATAATCCGACGCCTTCCCAACCCAGGTAGAGCAGTACCAGGTTGTCAGCCAACACCAGCATGAGCATGGCGGCGACGAACAGGTTCATGTATGAGAAGAAGCGACTATAACTGGGGTCATCGATCATGAACCCGGTGGAATACATATGAATGAGGAAACCGACACCGGTGATTATCAATATCATCACCAGGGATAGCCCATCGAGATAGAATGAAAAGCCTGGCTTGAAATTGCCGACAGCCATCCAGGTATAGACTTCCCTGACGACCTGCTCCTCACCACTACCAAGAAATTGAAAGGCAATGATGGCGGCGCAAAGAAATGACAAACCCACCGATCCCGCACCGATTACTGCGACTACTCGCTTGGACAACATACCAGCACTCAATACCAGGCCAAGAAAGCCCAGTAGCGGGAATGTCGGTAGTAACCAGATGTAATCAATCACGAATACAGTTCCTTTTTCCGTCAGCCTTTCATCTGATTCAGCACGTTGAGATCCACAGTATGGTAACGGCGATACATCTGAATGATCAGTCCAAGCCCTACCGCCACCTCGGCCGCTGCCAGTGTCAGAATCATGATGAACATAACCTGGCCCTCAGCATGGCCCCAGCGCGCGCCCGCGACGATGAATGCCAGACCGCTGGCGTTAAGCATGATCTCCAGTGACATCAACACGAAGACAATATTGCGCCGGGTCAGAACGCCGATCAGGCCCAACGTGAACAGTATCCCTGCCACTATGAGTCCGTGTTCTGTCGGTATCGCCTGCATTGCTATTCCTTATCCATATTTTTACGCATTACTTCTTCGCCAGGTGGTAAGCCGAAACAAGGCCTGCCAGAAGCAGAATGGAAGCCAACTCAACCGCCAATACATAGGGGCCGAACAACAGCGCGCTGACCTCCAACACACCTACAGTGTTCGGCGTCAAGGCGTGGTCATACTGGCTCATCACATTAATTAGCTGTGTAAGCAGAATCGCCGCCATGATGACTGGTGCAATCCATATCCGCGGCGCCAACCAGGCGTTCTCCTGCTCCCTGCTCGACTGCCCAAGGTTCAACATCATGATGACAAAGAGGAACAGCACCATAATGGCACCTGCATAAACGATCGCCTCAAGCACTGCAGCAAAAGGTGCACCTAACACATAAAACATGACAGCAACCGCAAGCAGCGAGAGGATCAAATAAATCAGGGCGTGCACGATATTGCTCTGCAGGACAACACAGAGTGTGGAAATAACGGCAACCATGGCTGCCAGATAAAATAGTAAAATCATGGCAATAAACTCTTTACGTCTACCGGTGGCGCCTCATGCAGTGCTTCGCCTTTGTCTTTCCCGCTTATCTGCTTGCCGGCGACTCGATAAAAATTGTAATCGTGATATTTACCCGTGCCATCAATGAGCAGATCTTCTTTTTCCCATACCATGTCCTGCCGCACATACTCAGCCATTTCAAAATCCGGAGTCAGTTGAATGGCATTGGTAGGACAGGCTTCTTCACAGAAACCACACATAATGCAACGGGAAAAGTTAATGCGGAAAAACTCCGGATACCAGCGCCCGTCTTCCATTTCGCCTTTCTGCAGGGCAATGCAGTCAACCGGGCAAGCTACTGCACAGAGGTTGCAAGCCACACAACGTTCCTCGCCATCAGGATCGCGGCTGAGAATGATACGGCCGCGCCAGCGCGGGAACATATAAGGCTCCTGCTCCGGATACTCAACCGTGTCCGCTTTGACAAAGGCATGACTGAATACCCGCCACAAGGTGACTATCTGGCTCGTTAATGTGTCTTTAATTAGGTTGAACATAAATTCTCTGATTACAAAATGTATTCAAAAGTTACTATTGCCCCAACAGGATGATTACACCTGTCACCATGAGATTCACCAGCGACAGCGGCAGCAGAAACAACCATCCGTATGTCATCAACTGGTCATAGCGTGGACGTGGTATGGCTGCGCGCATAAGGATAAAAAATGCCACAAACACAAATGCCTTTAATACAAACCATACGATCGGAGGCAGAAAGCCCGGCCCCAACCAGCCACCGAAAAACAACACGGTAATAAGCGAAGAAATCAGCACCAGCCCCAGATACTCACCCACGAAGAACATACCGAACTTCATCCCGGAGTACTCGGTATGGTATCCCGCGACAATTTCCTGTTCGGCCTCCGGAATATCAAATGGCAGACGATGGCTTTCGGCAACACCCGCAATGAGGAAGATTACAAACCCTATTAGCTGCGGAATCACATACCAGCCATCACTTTGTGATAACACAATTTCACGCAAGTTGAATGATCCTGACAGTGCCACTACGCCTAACAGGGATATGCCCATAAAGACTTCGTAACTCACCATTTGCGCGGCAGCTCGCAAAGCACCTAACAGTGCATATTTATTATCAGAGGCAAGACCAGCCAGCATCACGCTGTACGCGCCGAGTGAAGCCATGGCAAGCACAAACAGAATGCCGATATTGGAGTCGATTACGCCCATTCCGGGCGCGAAAGGAATTACACTGAAGCTCAGCAGTACGACCATCATGATGATGGTCGGCGCAAGAACGAAACTGAAGCGGTCCGAAAACGGCGGTACCCAGTCTTCCTTGGTAAAAATCTTGATCATATCGGCCACTACCTGGAGCAAGCCAAATGGTCCTACGCGATTGGGGCCAAGACGTTCCTGCCAGAGGCTGAGCAGGCGACGTTCCACCCAAATCAGCATCGCGGCAATGACAATTACCGAGAACAGGATGACGCCGATATTCAGCGCTGAGCCAACCTCCCAGGTCATGCTGGCCCCTCCTCTGCTACCAGATCGCTAATGATCAGATTACCCAGGGTGCCGTTCAATTGAGCAGAAGATTTTTCAATACCATCAAGCCCCTTAATGGCATAAGTGTCTATCTCTCCAGCACCCGCATATAGCACGCCAGTCCCGGCGGGGACTCGCGCTCGCACACAAACCAGTGCCAACGCACCATTGCCATTCAACGAGACACAGTCACCGGTAGTCAATTGCAGACGTTCGGCATCTTCGCGGGACAAGCCAATATATGGCGCAGTCATGCGCTCCTTAATGGCGGGAGACCTGGCGCTTAATTCATCACTACCAAATATTTGTTGTGCATGGGCCAACGCGAGCCCGGCTCCTGCGTCTGCAGGCGCACTTGCAACTTGCAAATAGTCGCCTGGCTCTGTTGTTTTCGGCAGCAAGCGTGTACCGGTGTGCCCTTGTTTCAGTTCTCCATTGATTTCTTCCTGAAATTTGCTGATGGACTGGTTGGAGTTCCAGCGCGGCGCCCAGGATGAGGCAATCAGGCTCGAATCTTTTTGCGGAGGTATACCTTCCATGGAAAAGGAAAACACAGAATCTGTATCTACTGCCTGCTTGGGCTCGTGCACATTAAGATTGGACTTCATCGCAGTACGGCCTGAATAGCGATGGGACTGACGCGGAATCTTCATGCCTGCAACGAAGCGAGACGCATCAGGTAACAAGTCATCCAGTGACTCAAAATTTTTCAACTCTTCTGCACAGCGGTTAACAAAAGATTCCACTGAGCTATCCGGTTCTTCTCCCAGCCAACGCCAGGCTGGCTGAGCTTCCGAGTGACACCGATGCACCTGAAAACTCAGTTGCGCGCGCCCTTCATAATTCACATACGTGGCTTCATGTTCTGCAAAGCTCGTGGTTGGCAAGACGTAATTGGCGCGTTCGGTAGTGGGAGTTGATAATTGATCAAGAACTATCAGGCAATCAAGCTTGTCCAGCGCTGAGCCCACCGCATCATGTGATGCACGACAGAAAAGATCATTCTCCAGCACGACAGCCTGGCTGGCGCCGCCTGCTTCCATGCGCGCCAGCGCAGCGCCCAGTGAATTGGCAGGCTCTGCCAGCAAGCCCATTCCCATGGAATTCACTTCCGGTGTGACCAGACATAAATCCACCGCACCTTGCTCGCGGGCAGTACCCAGTGCTCTGGCGATGTTTGCTGCGATGCGCACCATATCTGGATCATGTAACCCGGTGCCGGCAATAACCAAAGGCCTGCGTGCCTGCGTCAGCGTTTCAGCAACAGCTGACACTTTATCAGGTTCGGCTGCCTTAGCCGCTGGCGCCGCACCGTCAAGCATATTGGCCAGCGCAATTCCGAAGTCCCGAATACCTTGTGGCGACAATGCATGACTCTCGGTAACCACATCATCCAGGCGCGTACCGAACGGGCTCAAAATGATGAGCGGGCTACGTTCATGTTGTGCCAGTTCACGCACGGCAGCATCCTGCCACTGGGGAATATTACAGTCTTGCGCCATGTCCCGTGCTTTATTGCGCACCGCCTGGCGTACGGCCAGCGCTATACGCGGCGCGGTGTTCGTCACATCCTCGCCGAGAACTAGCACGGCGTCGCACCTTTCAATGTCCCTGACACTCGGAATATGGAATGCCGGATCGCGAGCCAGGTTCAACATCAATTGCACTGCCTCGTGCTCCGCATCACTGCTACCGCTATAAAAATTGTCTGCACCCACCAAACATCGCAGCGCATAGTTGGCTTCATTGCTGGCTCGTGGTGAACCAATACCAATCGGCCCGCTCTGGCGAGATTGCGCTAACACCTCCCTGGCTTCGGCAGTTGAGATAGTAGATACCTCACCAGCCATCTTGCGCAGAGGTGCAGTGAGGCGCTCGGCACTGTTAACAAAATCAGCACCGAACCGGCCCCTGTCACAGAGGAAATAACCATTGATTTCACTGTTATACCGATTAACCACACGGCGCAGAGTGCCATAACGCTCACCGGGGGCTGTGTTACAGCCCACTGCGCAACCGACACACACGGACGGTGCCGTCTGCAAATCCCACTTGCGGGTGTAATGAGCACTAAAGGTTTTGTCGGTGAACACACCAGTCGGGCAAACCTCAACCAGGTTGCCGCTGAATTCGCTTTCCAGTACACCCTCGGTATGGCGACCGAAATACACATGATGATGAGCAGCCTGTGCGGCGAGATCAGTCCCGCCCGCGTAGTCATCGTAATAGCGTACACAACGATAACAGGCGATGCAGCGATTCATCTCATGGTTGATGAAGGGCCCGAGGTACTGGTTGCGATGGGTGACTTTCTTCTTGTCGTAGCGCCTGTAATTGTGGCCGGACATGAGCGTCATATCCTGCAGATGGCACTCACCACCTTCTTCACAAACGGGACAGTCGTGTGGGTGACTGATCATCAGGCTTTCAATCACCTGGGCACGAAACTTTTTGGCCTGCTGGTCTTCGATGGAGATGATTGCGCCATCGGTGGCAGGCGTCATACAGGCCATGACAATCATGCCCTGCTCGTCATCGGCATCCTTGTATTGCTTTACCGCACATTGACGACAAGCACCTACAGATCCCATGCAGGGATGCCAGCAAAAATAAGGCAGATCGAGCCCTTGCGACAGGCATTCCTGTAGCAGGTTATTATCGGAGTTTACCTCGTAGCTCACTCCATCAATGATAATTTTACTCATCTAAATCCAGCCTTTACTGTATTGCAGTTTTTAATGCCTGTATGGACAGCAGCCCTGTTTTATATGTTGTTCGAAATCTTCCTTGAAGTGTCGCAAGCCACTTCCCAATGGTGCCATCGCACCGGGTGCCAGAGCGCAAAATGTGCGACCCGGCCCTAAATAATCAAGATGATCATGCAGTATTGCCAGATCAGCCTCGCTGCCCTGCCCGGATTCAAGTTGATTGAATATTTCGTCAATCCACGGCAAACCATCCCTGCAGGGTGTACACCAGCCACAAGACTCATGGCTGAAAAATTTCATCAGATTACCCACCATCCCAACCGGACAAGTCTTGTCGTCGAGTACGATCATGGTGCCAGTTGCCAGCCGGCTACCCGCCTTGCCAATCTCGTCATAATCGAGATTGAGATCGAGATGCTCCGGCAACAGAAAATCCGTAGAGCCGCCACCAGGCAGAAAACCGCGCAGACTCAAACCTGCCTGCATACCGCCAGCGCGTTCTTCCAGGAGTTCACGAATGGGTGTGCCAAGCGGTAATTCCCAGCAACCTGGATTTTTTACCTTGCCGCTCACGCCGCACAACTTGGTACCGTGGTCGATGCCTTTGGTGAGGCCGTGGTACCAGGCCACACCATAGGTCAAAATGCCAGGCAGGTTACAAATGGTTTCCACATTGTTGACGATGGTAGGTTTACCCCAAAGTCCACTAACCTGGGGAAACGGTGGCTTGGCACGGGGGTTGGCGCGCTTGCCTTCGAGCGCATTGAGCAGCGCAGTTTCTTCACCGCAGATATAACGCCCGGCGCTGGTATGCAGAATGATATCCAGATCGAATCCGGTATTGAGGATATTCTTGCCGAGATAGCCTTTTTCATAAGCCTGCTTGATGGCATTCTGCAGGGCCTTTTCTGAAACGAAGTATTCACCGCGCAAAAAGATATAGGCTTTCGATGCCTGGATTGTATATGCCGCAATGATCATGCCTTCGAGCAGCAGGTGTGGGTCGCCTTCCATGAGCAGGCGGTCTTTGAATGTGCCCGGCTCCATCTCATCGGCGTTAACCACCAGATATTTTTGTTTGGGAGCGTTGTCACCCATGGGTACGAAACTCCACTTGAGCCCCGTTGGAAAACCAGCGCCACCACGCCCCTTCAAGCCCGAATCCTTGACCAGCTGCAATACATCCTCAGGACTCAAACCCCTGGCAATGGCCTGCAACGACTGGTAGCCATCCGCCGCTTCATAGCCAGACATATCCATGGGGCCGCGGCCGAGGTCAATATTCTTTGTGAGCGGATTAGTTACCATTACCTTAAAGCTGGTTCCTGTTCTTATTTAAATATATTGTCATGACCCACTCCGTACTCGCGCGACAATCTCGTCGATTTTCTCCGGAGTGAGGTTACGATGTTGCTCCGTACCAACCAGCATTACTGGCGCCTTGTCACAATCCCCCAGGCACGGCACCGGAATAAAAGTAAATTCGCCGTCGGCAGTGGTTTCGCCAAAATCCACACCTAGTGTTTCTTTTATATGCGCCCTGATTGAATCGCAGCCCATGATCCAGCAACTGACACTGTTACAAAAGAGAATCACATGCCGGCCGACGGGTTGGCGGTAAACCAGGTTAAAAAAAGTTGCCACTCCTTCCAGGTCACTCGGCGACATATCCAGATAAGCTGCAATTCCCAGCAAGCTTTCATCAGATACCCAGCCCTGATGCTTCTGCACGATCTTGAGTGCTTCCAGCCCCACTGCCTGCTTGTCCGGATACAACGTCAATTCGTGATCTATCTCGGCACGTTCTTCCGCAGTCAGGGTGCGCGCACGGCTTCCGCTCGTTGCGATAACACTGGCTTGTTTGACTGCGCTGTCTGACATTTTTCCTACCTGTCCACGTCTGCCATCACGAAATCGATGCTGGCGATAATGGCAATAAGGTCAGCTACCATAAAGCCACGACTGATTTCCGGAATCATCTGCAAGTGCGCAAATGAAGGCGTTCGAATTCTCGTTCTGTATGAGTTGGTGCTGCCGTCACTCACCAGGTAATAACTGTTTATACCTTTCGTGGCTTCTATGGCCATCGTAACTTCATTCGGCGGAATCACCGGCCCCCAACTGACGCTGAGAAAATGATTAATCAAAGTTTCGATATCTTTCAGTGATTTGTTTTTGCGCGGCGGAGTTGTCAGTGGGTGATCAGACTTGTAGTGTCCAGACGGCATATTAACCAGGCATTGCTTGATAATCCGCAGGCTCTGGCGCATCTCTTCCACGCGTACCGCGCAACGGTCATAGCAATCACCGTTAACAGCGATTGGCACGTCGAATTCAAAGTTCTCATAGCCGCTGTAGGGGCGTTCCTTGCGAAAATCCCATTCCATTCCAGTAGCCCGCAGGCCGGCACCAGTGACACCCCAGTTCAATGCCTCTGCAGTGTCGTATACACCAACGCCCTGGGTGCGACGCTTGAGGATGCCGTTATTCATCACCATGCTGTCGTATTCATCGAGTCGGGCAGGCATAAAATCCAGCAATTCCTCGACCCGTTTTTCCCAGCCGTTAGGTAAATCCTGGGCAACGCCTCCGATGCGAAACCAGCCTGGGTGCATGCGGGCACCGCAAATTGATTCGATAATATTAAAGATGCGTTCGCGCTCTACGAACATATAAAAAATAGGTGACAGTTGTCCCACGTCTTGTGCAAACGTCCCGTAGAACAGCAAATGGCTGCAGATGCGAAACATTTCGCAGAGCATTACGCGAATCGTTTGTACCCGTGGCGGCACTTCGATACCGGCCATTTTTTCGACAGCAAGTACATATGGCAGGTTATTCATGACCCCACCGAGATAATCGATGCGATCTGTGTACGGAATATAGGTATGCCAGGACTGGCGCTCACCCATCTTTTCGGCGCCACGATGGTGGTAACCAATGTCTGGCACGGCATCCACGAGTATCTCGCCATCCAGCTGCAGGGCAATACGAAATGCCCCATGCACACTGGGGTGGTTGGGGCCGAGATTCAGAAACATGAACTCGGAACTCTCGGACTTGCGTTTCATGCCCCATTCTTCAGGCTTGAATTTCAGCGCTTCCTGCTCGATGTCTTCCTGCTCGTCACTCAGCGCAAAGGGCTCCATTTCGGTGGCCCGGGCCGGATGCTCCTTGCGCAGCGCGTGGCCCTCCCAGGTAGGAGGCAAAACGATGCGATAAAGATTGGGGTGGCCGTCAAACTTGATACCGAACATGTCCCAGGTTTCGCGCTCATACCAGTTGGCGTTGGGCCACAATTCGCAGATCGTCGGCACACTCAGATCGCTGTCCATGAGCGGCACCTTGACACGGAAATCACGGCGACCTGCAAAAGACATCAGGTGATAAACAACGGTAAATTCACAGGCGGGCTGCCCGGCGCGATGTGTGCGCATGCGTTCATCAATGGCGGTGATATCGAACAGCATTTCGAAACGGGGTGATGCCTCATCCCTCAGGCAGCGCAACAAGGCCTTCACATTGGTGCGGTCAATCCAGAGAGTCGGGATCGCATCACACGTGACCTGTTCGGCCAGAATCTGGTCGCCAAAGCGCTCCCTGAGATCCGCCAGCAGCGAATCTGAGCTTGCACTTTCAGTTTGTGGGTGTCCCACAGCTTCCATCTTAATCTACTTTATATATAGTATTTATCTTATTGTTATTATTGTTTTTTATACATCATCTGGTGAGCGCAGCTCACGTGCCGCGATGCGGTCTGCGTGACGAATCTCCCGTTGCACCGGCGTTTTTTCGCGCTGGATAATGCCCTGGTCATTGATTACCCAGCTCAGCGGTCGCCGCTCGCGGCCAATCTGTTCCTGCAGCAAGATCAGACCCTGCAACAAGGCTTCCGGCCGCGGTGGGCATCCAGACACATAAACATCCACAGGCAGGAACTTATCCACCCCCTGCACCACTGAATAGATGTCGTACATACCGCCAGAGTTGGCGCAAGAACCCATCGAGATGACCCATTTCGGCTCCAGCAACTGGTCGTAAAGCAGTTTTACCACCGGCGCCATCTTGCGAAACACAGTACCGGCAATCACGATCATGTCAGCCTGACGCGGTGTACCCCGTATCACCTCTGAGCCAAATCGGGCCAGGTCATGGCGGCTGGTGAAGGCTGTGGCCATTTCGACATAGCAACAAGACAGGCCAAAGTTGAATGGCCATATGGAGTTCTTGCGGCCCCATGACACCATGTCTTCCAACTTGGCCATGACGACATTGCGCCGGATAAATTCATCGAAAGAGCTGCCTCCGGGCTGCGGTGACGAGGCCTCATCCACAGATTGCAGTTGCCAGTTCATAATTTGAATTCCTTCTTGTTAACGACCCCACCAGGACCGGCAAGGGTTTTCAGTTCCCGTCTCTGGGTTTGCGTACGCCAGTCGAGAGCACCGATGCGCCACAGGTAAAACAGCGCCGCGAGGAGTATGAGAATAAATACACAGATTTCGATAAAGCCGGGCCAGCCGGATTCACGTACGGCAACAGCCCAGGCAAACAGGAAGACCACTTCGAGATCGAAAATAATAAAGAGGATAGCGGGCAGGTAAAAATGCACCGAGATACGAAAATGTGCGCTGCCTACCGAGACAATTCCTGATTCGTACGGCAGGTCTTTTGATGGCCGGGATACACGCTGACCAAGAATATATGACAGCCCCAGCATGGTAACTACCACTACCAGCACTGCGGCAAAGTAGATCAAAAACGGTGTTAATTCGTTGCTAACTTCCAATCTAATACTCCAGCATTCCCGGACCTTCCAGTTATGACGCCAAGATTCAGACAGCTCCCTGGCACTGCGCCAATTGGCGCTACCAGCACTGTCATACTACAGAATCATCCAGCGTACCTCTTCAACCGATGTCACCCTAAAACTCATTGTCCGCGCTAAACAAAGACAAAGAAATACAAAGTAATCGCGACCCAGGGAAAACAGTTGGAGTCCATTGTGAACTGAAAAAAGGATCGTTTTGACGGCCGAATGCTGATCGACCTTTTTTGAATGGGGCTGAGACCATCCCGTATTAAGGCTACACGCCGAAATCATGGCAAAAAAGCCAGGGGACTGTATGTCACTTCCCATCGAGTAATACCACTCTTGTCTGGGAGCCCGATAAGCTGTCAACTATTGCAGAACGTGATGTGCTGCATGCTACAGGATGACGAAGATATTAAAGACCGCGGCTCTACTTCTCGTTATTGTTATTGCGCTTTTTGATAATCGGATAGCACGTATGTACTACGTCGATTTTTCTTCTTTTTATATGTATCGCCTTACTGGTATCTCAAGTACCGCTCAGGCCGCGTTTTACAACGCATTATGCACATTGAATCTGTTGCACAAAGATGCTGAAAATCTACACGCATCAATGATCGATAGCAAGTTTTTTGTCCGGCTCACCAATCGCAAGACGGCGTATTTACTGCACTATCGCTGCGCCTGCGTTTCCTTCCAGTTTTCGTAATACTCCAGACTTACCATTTGATTGAGTTCATCAATAGCCTCAGTTTTTTCCTGCAAATTGGCTTTCATGACGTCACCCACGGATAACAGTCCGATATACTCACCGTCTTCCTCGATTAGCAGGTGACGAATACGGCGTCCCAGGAATTTGTCGTAAAGCTGATAAGCCTGCTCATTCACATTGGCCGAGACCAGATTGATACTCATATTGTCACGCAGGCGCGCGGTTTTCGGGTCGAAGCCTTCTTCCAGTGCGCGGAACATGAGATCTCGCTCGGTCCAGATACCAACAATCTTCTCGTCTTCAACCACAACGATTGAACCCACTTTATTCTGGGTCATGACGGTAAGGGCCTGAAATACAGTCGCATCTGAATTGATGGTCACCATATGACCACCTTTTTCTTGCAGAATATCTTTGGCAGTTCTTTTCATAGCACTCTCCAGCGTACCCCACACGGGATAGCAATATTTATGGGCTACAAACTACCGTCGATTCGGTAGCAAGGCAATAGGAGAGCGGCAGGACGCAATATCGGGTCAGAAGACCCTGTTAAGACCATCCAGCGCCGCGGTGCGATAGGCTTCAGCCATGGTGGGGTAATTGAAGGTCGTGGTCAGGAAGTATTTCATGGTATTGGCCGAACCTGGCTGACGCATGATGGCCTGCCCAATGTGGACGATTTCTGAGGCCTGGTCACCGAAGCAGTGAATGCCAAGGATTTCCAGGGTGTCAAAGTGAAATATCAGCTTCAACATGCCCACTTGCTCACCGGTAATCTGGGCCCGGGCGGTGTTCTTGAAAAATGCCTTACCAACTTCATAGGGTATCTTTTGCGCGGTAAGTTCGGCCTCTGTCTTGCCCAATGTGCTGATCTCGGGAATCGTATAGATTCCGGTCGCCACTTCTTCTACCCGGTAACTCTCCTCAGGCGCCACGATGGCATTGCTGGCCGCCCTGCCCTGGTCGTAAGCAGCGCCAGCCAGAGATGGCCAACCCACCACGTCACCGACCGCGTAAATGTTTTTCACTTTGGTCTGGTATTGATCGTTCACTGCAATCTGGCCACGCTTGTTTGCGCGCAAGCCAATTGAGTTAAGACCGAGACCCTGGGTATTGCCGGTTCTGCCATTAGCCCAGAACACAATATCGCTCTTGATCTTTTTACCTGACTGCAGATAAGTCACGACGCCGTCTTTGCGATACTCCAGGCTTGCATACTCTTCATTGTGGCGACTGCGCACACCGAGGTTGCGCAGATGGTAGGCCAGCGCATCGGTAATTTCCATATCGAGGAAACTCAAAAGACTCGCTGCCGGATTGATCAATTCCACCTTGCAGCCCAATCCACCAAAGATCGAGGCATACTCACAACCAATCACACCCGCACCGATAACTGTGACCTTGCGCGGTGAGAATTCCATACCCAGTATGGTGTCGCTATCAAATACGCGGGGATGATCGAAGTCTACATCCGGTGGATGGTAGGGGCGCGAACCTGTGGCAACAATAAAATAATCTGCCGAAATCTTTTTGCGTTTACTGACGAGCTTTATTGTGTGCTTGTCCAGAAAACAGGCCTTGCCCTTGAATATGGGTATGCGATTACGTTCGTAAAAATCGTTACGCATATGCACTTGTTCATACACAACGCGATCAGCATGTTTGAGAATTTGTTGAAAGCTGAGTTTGCGCGCATCACCGATATCCCGAAACATGGGGTTGGTATTGAACTGCATGAGTTCCTTGACGGTGTGACGCAATGCCTTTGAAGGAATGGTTGCCAGATGTGTACAGTTACCACCCACCTGCTCCAATGAGCAGATCACCGCGACACTGCGGCCTTTCTTCTTGGCGTTCATCGCGGCCGCCTCGCCGGCTGGCCCACTGCCGATAACGACAATATCGAAATGGTCCTTTTGCTTTTTCATTTAGATGCTCTTCCCTGGCGCCACTTCCTCACATTTATTGCGATCACCACCGCAGATTTCACAGTCCTGCATGCCATCTATATTGTTCAGGCCACCGCAGGAACCCTGCACGGGTTTTCGTCCTGCCAGCACCCCTACTGACATGATCAGCACGACAACTGCGATGACCAGAAATGTAATCAATATCAGCTGCATATTATTCCTGTGCGAGGTACCGGTTAAACGGCGTACTCACCTGTTCTGCGAAACTGTCCCCGGATTGCTTGTAAATAAAATACGTGGCCATGCGATTTGCATCGCTTAATTGCTGGGCGGACTCAAGCCCCAGAATCATGAATGCAGTTGCCAGCGCATCTGCGCGCGCTGCCGAGTCGTCAATCACGTAGGCTGCTGCCAGATTGTGCGTGACGGGATATCCAGTGCGCGGATCGATTTCATGGGAATATCGCACACCATCCACTTCGAAGTAGTTACGATAATCTCCTGAGCCGGCAACCGCAAGGCTATCACCCCTGCTGTAAAACACTTCGTAGATAGACGGCGCCGCATCAACCGGAGCCTCTATGGCTGGCACCCAGCCTTCATCCTCCGCCTTGAATCCGCTCATTTTGAGTTCGCCGCCAACCTCGATGAAATAATTTTCCATACCCTGGTTCGCCAGATACTCGCCAATTTCGTCTACTGCGTAACCCTTCGCGATTGCGCTTAGATCAATTGCCACATCCCGCGTCCGAATAATCTCATTGCGCTCATGATTCAACAGCACGTGGCGAAACCCTACCCGGTCCAGGGCGCTATTGATGGCAGCCTGATCGGGTACATTCTCGTAAACCCTGAGTGTTGGCCCGAAGCCCCACAAATCAACCAGCGGTCCAACTGTGACATCAAAGGCACCGCCGGTTAGCACGCTGACTTCTCGCGCCAGTGACATGACTTTCATCATATGGGTTGATGCTGGAAACGGCCTGCCAACCTCAAATCGGTTAAGCTGGGACAGTTCTGAATCCGGGGCGTAGGTTGAAAAGATTTCCCGATCCATCTGTTCAAGCAATGCCGCGATGTCGGCGCTTACCTGCTCGATCTCGAGTGAGTCAGCGAAGTCTGCCACCTGGACACGATAAGTCGTGCCCATTGTGAAGCCCTCAAAGACTTCGATCTCGCCGCCGCCGTCTGGATAGAATACGACACCGAACAACACCACAAGAAATGCAATAGAAAAACTGTGCTGACGCAGTATTTCTTTCATGAGAATTCGTCTAGCGCGATGTTTTCGTCTTCCACTCCCAGGTCTTTGAGCATCTTGATCACAGCGGCATTCATCATGGGCGGCCCACACATGTAGTACTCACAATCCTCTGGTGCAGGATGGTCTTTGAGATAGTTCTCCAGCACCACGTTGTGAATAAACCCAGTCATACCTTCCCAATTGTCTTCGGGCTGTGGATCAGATAGTGCCAGGTGCCACTCGAAATTCTTGTTTTCAGCGGCCAGTTCGTTGTAGTCTTCTTCATAAAACAGTTCACGCAGACTACGAGCACCATACCAGAATGAAATCTTGCGCTTGCTGTGTAAACGCCGCAGTTGATCGAAAATATGGGAACGCATGGGCGCCATGCCAGCACCACCGCCAATGAATACCATCTCATTCTGAGTATCCTTGGCAAAGAACTCACCGAAAGGCCCGAACACTTTTACCTTGTCACCGGGTTTCAGATTGAATACATAAGATGACATCTTTCCCGGAGGATAATTTGTACCAGGCGGAGGAGTTGCTATGCGGATATTGAATTTGATAATACCTTTCTCATCCGGATAGTTGGCCATCGAATAGGCACGTATCGTGGTGTCGTTAACTTTTGACTTAAGATCGAAGAGCTTGAAGTGCTCCCAGTCTCCCCGATACTCTTCCGCAATATCGAAGTCCTTGAAGAAAACTTCATGAGGAGGCACTTCGAGCTGCACGTAGCCGCCAGCCCGAAAATCGACGCTCTCCCCCTCGGGTATTTCCAATACCAATTCCTTGATAAAGGTCGCTACATTGTCATTTGAGCGCACCGTGCATTCCCATTGCTTGACACCGAAGAACTCCGGCGCAACCTGGATTTTCATATCCTGCTTGACAGCTACCTGACACGAAAGCCGCCAGTTATCCCGTGCCTGACCGCGGGTGAAATGCCCTTCCTCAGTCGGCAACATAGAGCCACCACCATCGATCACCTGACACTTGCACTGCGCGCAGGTGCCGCCGCCTCCACAGGCCGAAGACAGGAAAATGCCCGCGTCTGCCAGTGTATTGAGTAACTTGCCACCGGCTGGTACCGTGATCGACTTCTCCGGGTCGCCGTTAATTTCAATGTGTACATCACCACTGCTCACGAGCCTGGAGCGCGCAAACAAAATTACGACAACCAGCAGCATGACCACTACTGTGAATAAGCCTACACCACCAAAAATGGTTGTTAGATCAATCATCTCAGATTCAATTCTTAATACTTAAAGTGAAACACCGCTCAGTGACATAAAACCGAGGGACATCAGTCCAACAGTAACAAAAGTAATACCCAGTCCGCGTAACCCATCGGGCACGTCGCTGTATTTGAGTTTTTCTCTGATACCTGCCAGCGCTACGATTGCCAGTGCCCAGCCGAAACCGGAGCCTAATCCGAATGCCACGCTTTCCGAGAAGGAATAATCACGCTCGACCATAAACAAAGTGGCGCCAAGAATTGCGCAATTCACTGTAATCAGGGGAAGAAACACACCCAGCGCGTTATAGAGTGCGGGTACAAACTTGTCGAGAAACATTTCCAGAATCTGCACCATGGCAGCAATCACGCCGATGTAGCACAAGTAGCCGAGGAATTGCAGAGACACATCCGGCAGGCCCAGCCAGTCCAGCGCCCCTTCGCGCAACAACTGGTTAAAGATGATGTTATTAACCGGCACCGTAATCAGTTGTACAACCACCACGGCGACACCAAGCCCGATGGCCGTCTCGATTTTCTTGGAAACTGCCAGAAACGTGCACATACCGAGAAACATTTGCAGCGCCATGTTCTCGATAAAAACTGCCCGGACGAAAAGACTTAGCAGGGCTTCCATTAAAACGCCCCTTTTTTGGAATTATGTGGTGCCATGCGATATTCGCGGATCTCGACCTGCTCGGTACGTTTGCTGCGCAGTGCCCAGATAAAAAATCCAATAATAAAGAAAGCGCTGGGTGACAGTAGCATCAGACCATTGCCCTGGTACCACCCGCCGTTTTCGATCAGCGGCAAGATTTGATAACCCAACAAGCTGCCGGATCCGAACAATTCGCGCACGCTGGCCACAACGATCAATACGAGGCTGTAACCGAGACCATTACCGACACCATCGAGAAAGCTGATACCCGGCGGGTTTTTCATGGCGAAGGCTTCAGCGCGCCCCATGACAATACAATTGGTAATTATAAGACCTACAAACACTGACAGGCTCTTGCTCACTTCGTAAGCGAAAGCCTGCAGGAACTGGTCAACTGCAATTACCAATGAGGCGATAATCGTCATCTGAATGATGATGCGAATACTGGATGGCATGTGATGACGAATCATCGAAATGAACAGATTGGAAAACGCCACAACGGTAGTCAGTGCCACACACATCACCAGCGTAACCGAGAGTTGTGTTGTTACTGCCAGCGCTGAACATACCCCAAGGATTTGCAGGGCAATTGGATTGTTCTCAAACAGCGGCGCTAGTAATACTTTCTTTGCAGTAGACATAATGATTCCTGTTATTGCGTACGCAATTCCTCCAGCAATGGACCATAGCCCTGCTCGCCCATCCAGTATTGAACGAGATTGGCAACGCCCCGGCTGGTGAGGGTCGCACCCGACAGACCATCAATCTGATAATCACCCTGCCCGGCACCCTTGACCACAGTCAGCCCCACTTCGCCATTGTCGCGATAGACTTCTTTGCCAGGCCACAGAGCAGTCCAGTTCGGGTTGCGCACTTCGGCTCCCAGCCCGGGCGTTTCTTTCAATTCATAAAACGCCAGACCCCTGACCGTATTGGCATCGCCTTCCAGGGCGAGATAACCATACATAATGCCCCACAAACCATAACCTTTAACGGGCAGGACAATCGTCTCGAACTGATCTCCGGACTCTACCAGATAGACCATCGGGTACAGCGCCCTGCGCTTTACATCAGCGATATCATCTTCGGCCGGAATCGCTTCAGATAGTGCCGGGTCATTGATTACCAGGCGCTGGTCATAGCTGACCGGGTCAATGCCGGCAGCTGCAATCTCGTCATCCGTGGCAAAACGACCAGCATTGAGATTGACGATGCGCGGGGTAAATTGCATGAACGCTTCAGCCACTTCCTCGTTCGTCATATCAGGTTCAAACAAACCTGCGGCATTGAGGATGTTCTTGTTGCGATCCAGTACACGGTTGGCATCCTGCATGGGTTTAAGCACGACTGCGGTGCCCGACACCACTACTGAACAAACCACACAGAGACTAAACGCAACGAGCAGGGTTTTACGGATGGATTCTCTAGAGGACACCGCGCGCCCTCCTGCGTTTTATATTGGCTTTGACCACGTAATAATCGATCAGAGGCGCGAACAGGTTGGCAAATAAAATAGCCAGCATCGTGCCCTCGGGATAAGCCGGGTTAACTACTCGAATCAATACGATCATGAATCCGATCAGTGCGCCGAAAATCCATTTGCCTGTATTTGTCATTGAGGCGGAAACAGGATCGGTGGCCATGTAGACCATGCCAAATGCGAAGCCACCCAACACGAAGTGCCAGTACCAGGGAGTGGCAAAACCGGGATTCGTGTCTGAACCAATCCAGTTAAACAGCGTTGCGGTTGCACACATGCCGAGAAAAACCCCGAGCATGATGCGCCACGAAGCAATACGGGTTGCCAGTAACAACACCGCGCCCAACAGTATGGCCACTGTGGAAGTTTCACCGATGGATCCCTGCATCTGGCCAAAGAATGCATCCAGCCAGGTGAGCTCCCTACCAGTGGCTACCGCAATCGCAGGCAGGCCCTCGGCGGCGATCTGGCTCAAAGGTGTGGCTCCGGAAAATCCATCGATCGCCGTCCATACCGAATCACCTGACATCTGTGGTGCATAGGCAAAAAACAGGAAGGCTCGCCCGGTTAGCGCCGGATTCAGAAAATTCTTGCCGGTGCCACCAAATACTTCCTTACCAACAACTACGCCAAAACTGATTCCCAACGCTGCCTGCCATAACGGGATATCGGGTGGAACGATCAGCGAGAACAGGATTGAAGTGACAAAGAAGCCTTCATTGATTTCATGTCCACGCTTGATGGCGAACAACACTTCCCAGAATCCACCTACAATAAATACAACTGCATAGATGGGAATGTAGTGCATCGCACCAAACCAGAAGTTATCCCACAGGCTACCCGGATCATGTCCGGCCACGAGACTGATCAGGGGCTCATGCCAATCTCCACTGCCGTCCAGACCCATTGCCACGATGGCGCTGTTGGCCTGGAAGCCAAGGTTGTACATGCCATAGAACATGGGGAAGAACGCGGCAATCCACACCGTGATCATTACCCGTTTTAAATCGATACCATCCCGTACATGCGGCTCTGCCACAGTGACTTTACTGGGAGAGTAAAAAATCGTGTCTACGGCTTCGTACAGGGCATAGAAACGAGCGTATTTGCCACCTTCCGTAAAGTGTGGCTCCAGGTCATCAAGTACTCTGCGCAATCCCATAGCGTTACCCTTCCTTCTCTATACGAGTCAGATTGTCACGCAGGATCGCACCATACTCGTATTTGCCGGGGCAAACATAGCTGCAAAGTGCCAGGTCTTCTTCATCAAGTTCCAGGGCGCCGAGATTCAATGCGGTTTCGATATCACCGACTATCAATGCCCGCAGTAATTGTGTTGGCAAAATATCCAGGGGCATTATTTTCTCATAGGCGCCAATAGGCACCATGGCACGTTCACTACCCTGGGTGCTGGTAGACATGGCAAAGCGACGATCCTTGAACAGTCCCGAAACATAAATTCCCATCACTGAATGACGATTGGCGCCGGGCGACAGATATCCCAGCAAGGGTCGCTCCCTGCCCTCACGCACTGCGGATATTTGCAGATGATATCGACCCAGATAGGCTTCGCTGCCTTCGGCCTTATCACCCGCAAGAACTGATCCTGAAACGATACGAGATTCATGTGGTAACAGTTCACCAGCGACCAACTCTTCCAGATTGGCTCCGATGCGGGTGCGCACCAAACGCGGTTCCCTTACCTGCGGCCCGGCCAACGCCACGATACGCTCGGTAGCGATGACACCTGTTGCGAAAAATTGGGCAATGGCAATTACATCCTGGTAATTAATATGCCAGACCTGCTTGTTGGGACCGGCCGGATCAAGATAATGAATATGCGTGCCAGGCAAACCTGCTGGATGGGGGCCCATAAACTGCTGCACGGAAACATTGCGCGCCAGTTTCCCTGCAGCAAATGGCAGTGCCGATTTGCCAGATATGCAAAGGTAGCACTGGCCTTCTGTTAATTTAGCCAGTGTATTGATGCCGTTGAGAAAGGCTTCTCCCTCGGCGCTATAGATCAATTCCGGATTGGCAGCCAATGGATTGGTGTCCATGGCTGTGATGAATAGTGCAGCTGGCTTGGCCGCGGGATCCGGGACTTTGCTGAAAGGTCGGGTACGCAATGATGTCCACATCCCGCTGTCTACGAGGGCGTCGACGATAGTCTGCCGCTCAAGCTCTGCGAGCTGGGTGCTGTTGTAGCTGGGAAATTCGACTGCATCGTCACCATCCAGTTCGATGACAACGGAAAGCAAGCGACGTTGATGACCACGGTTAATTGCGGTAACCACTCCGCTGCCGGGAGCGGTGTATTTAACTGCGGGATTTTTCTTGTCAGTAAACAGTACCTGACCGAGGCGCACCCGGTCATCCACCTTGACTGCCATGGTAGGTTTCATTCCCACGTAGTCGCGTCCAAGAATTGCGACTGTGCGGGCAGACTGTACGCTACCAATAACCTGCTGTGGTGTACCGGTTATCGGCAGATCCAGACCACGTTTAATTCTGATCATGAGCCCAATCTGTGCGTTGAACGGCACCCCATCCGCAACGCAAAAAATAATAACGCACCCCTGCCATGAACAAATTCATAACAGATTGACGTGTGAATGGTGGAATTGAACCCCCGATATATGCCCAAACTGGGATGATTTCGAGCGGTGCAGATTATAGACTTAAGTGGTTAAAATTTCTAGTGAAACCGGGCGCTGTAGCGGTTTTTTTGCTACACCGTTGGCTCTTTTACCGGATACTGCAGGAAATCCACTCCAGCCATCTTGTAAACCATGCGACCAACCTGGCAACAATAGCCAAATTCGTTGTCATACCACAGATACAGCACACAGTGATTGCCATTCACTATTGTCGCGTTGGAATCCACAACTGACGCTTCCCGCGTACCCACAAAATCAGTAGATACCGCATCCGGGTCCTGGGTGAAACTGATCTGGTTCTGCAGTTCGGAATGCAAGGCGATTTGGCGCAGGAATTCGTTCAACTCTTCTTTCGAGGTAGCGGTTTCCAACTGGAGACTCATGATGGCCATGGACACGTTCGGCGTTGGCACCCGCACTGCACTGCCAGTCAGTTTGCCGTCCAGCTCCGGTACTGCTTTGACTACCGCCTTGGCGGCTCCAGTTTCAGTGAGCACCATATTCAATGCAGCACTGCGGCCACGACGGGCGCCTTTATGGTAATTGTCGATTAGGTTCTGGTCATTGGTATAGGCGTGCACCGTCTCGATGTGACCATGCACGATACCAAATTTGTCGTTGACTACTTTCAATACTGGTGCGATGGCATTGGTAGTACAGGACGCCGCGGTGATGATTTTGTGTTCAGGGGTGATTTGCTCATCGTTGATGCCGTAAACGATGTTGGGCAGATTGCCCTTGCCCGGGGCAGTCAGGATGACCTTGGCCGCACCTTTGGATTTCAGATGGCGTGAAAGCCCTTCTTCATCGCGCCAGGCGCCTGTATTGTCAATAATCAGCGCATCATTAATGCCGTATTCCGTATAGTCGATCTCTTCCGGAGAATTGGCATAGATAAACTGCAATTCGTTGCCGTTGGCCACCAGCACATTGCGCTCTTCGTCGATGCGCACCGTACCCTGGAATGAACCATGCACGGAGTCATTGGTGAACAGACTGGCGCGCTTGACCAGGTCGCCTTCCGGTCCGGGGCGCACAACCACGGCTCTCAGCTTCATGACCTCACCGGTGCTGGTTCGCTCCACCAGTAATCGCGCCATGAGACGGCCGATACGGCCAAAGCCATAAAGCACCACATCCTGGGATTTCTCTACCGGCTTGTGTTTGACGCCGTCCAGGTAGGCCAGTTCTTCTCGCACAAATGTGTCCACATCAGGTGCAGAATCACCCTCGGCAGCCACAGTCTGCATCCATTTCACAGTGAGTTTGCCGAGATCGATCTGGGCGTGCGACAGATCCAGTTTGGCCATCGCCATGAGAACCGGATGACTCTCGAATTCTGACATCTCATTACGCTCAACCTGACGCACATAGCGATGGGATTTCATAATGAAAGTCACAGAGCGGTTATGCAGAGGACGGCCGTAGATAAACACACCTACGTTACATTGACTGAACAAGCGACCAATCACCGGGATCATCTCCTGCACCAGTGCTTCTCGCTGTTTCCAGTCACTGAAATAGTCGTCTACGCTGGGTCTTTGCACGCTTGGTCCTCGCAAATCTGTCGATTTTAAAAAGGCCGGTATTATCGGTTACCTGTATAGACCATGCAACAGAGTACGGGGGTCTTTATGGGTACAATTTCCAGATGCGCACGTCTGCCAGCAATGCTGAATTAGGATACAATGCCCGCCCCCGGATATCGGCACTTTCGTCCCAAGTTTTCTGCCTGCAATCATGAACTCGATTTTCAATCCACCTTTGCCAGACGCACAAATGACTTCCAGCTACTGGAAGCCAATGCAGGGAGCTGCCACCTGCCTGGCTATTGCCAATGCTGCCGCGCAATGCGACGGCCCGCTGCTGCTGGTTTGCGCAGACAATGAAAGTGCCGAACAGTATCGGCGCGAACTGACCTACTTTTGCCGTGCGGGCGACGAACCGGGGCAGTCACTGGAAGTATTAAGCCTGCCAGATTGGGAAACCCTGCCTTACGACACCTTCTCGCCTCACCAGGACATCATCTCCGATCGTATTTCCGCCCTCTTTCGCCTGCCTACGCTCACCCGTGGCATTCTTGTGGTGTCAATCTCCAGCCTCATGCATCGACTGCCACCACGCAGCTACATCCTGGCCAACAGCCTGGTGCTGGCCAAAGGTGAAAAATTCTCCATAGATCAAATGCGCAAGCAAATGCTTCTGGCAGGCTACCAGGCGGTGGAATCCGTGTATGAGCACGGAGAATTTGCAGTGCGCGGCGCCATCATGGATATCTTCCCGATGGGCAGCCCCCGCCCCATACGTATTGATCTGTTCGACGACGAAATCGACACGCTGCGCACTTTCGATCCGGAAACACAACTCTCAGAAACACATCTGGATAGCTTGCGCCTGCTACCAGGCCGGGAGTTTCCGTTGGATGACCGAGCCATCACCCGTTTTCGAGGCGAATGCCAGGAACGTTTTGATGTAGATTTACGCCAGTGCCCCATATACCAGGACGTGAGTGATGGGCTGAGCACGCCCGGGCTCGAATATTATCTGCGACTGTTTTTCGACGAACTCGATTCCCTGTTCGATTATCTGCCTGATAACACAGTGTGTTGCACTCTCGGGGAACTTCAGGCCACGGGCGAAAAATTCTGGCAGGACATTAACGCCAGATATGAAGATCGCCAGATCGACCGTTTTCGGCCTATCCTGCCACCAGCAGAGATATTTCTGCCGATCGATCAGGTCATGGCAGGTTTTAAATCCTATCGCCGCATCGAATTCCGTGACCATCCCTCTGCTGTCGACTTCTGCACTGCAGATTTGCCGAATCTGGCCACCGACAGCAAGCTCAGCTCACCATTCAGTGCCTTGCAGGATTTCATGTCATCCCATGATTTGCGCATTCTGTTCTGTGCAGAGTCCGCCGGCCGCCGCGAGACCCTGTTGGAACTGCTGCGACAGATCGATGTGCAACCGCAGGAATACACTCACTGGCAGGAATTTGTAGAGTCGGACAGTCCCACAGGCATCACCACTGCACCAATTGATAAAGGTATTTGGCTGACTGAGCAGAAGATCGTACTCATCACTGAAGCACAGTTATTCGGCAATCGTGTGGCCCAGCGCCGTCGGCGCCGCACCACGCAACACAACACCGATTTCATCGTCAAGAGTCTTACCGAATTGCATCTGGATGATGCTGTCGTGCATGTAGATCATGGGGTTGGCCGCTATCGCGGCTTGCAGACAATCAGTACTGATGGTGAATCCGCCGAGTTTTTGATGCTGGAATATGCCAATCAGGACAAACTCTATGTGCCTGTCACTTCTCTGCATTTGATTAGCCGTTACAGTGGTGCAGACCAGGATACTGCACCACTGAATCACCTGGGCACAGACCACTGGCGCAAAACTAAACGCAAGGCAGCAGAAAAAATTCGCGATGTTGCGGCAGAATTGCTGGATATCTATGCACGGCGCGAAGCCAGAAAAGGCTTTCAATACAAGCTGGATGAGCAGGAATACGCCCGCTTCTCCTCCGGATTTCCATTTGAGGAAACGCCAGACCAGGAACAGGCCATCGAAGCAGTAAAAACCGATATGATAAACGGACGTGCAATGGATCGCCTCGTCTGCGGAGACGTGGGGTTCGGCAAGACCGAGGTTGCCATGCGCGCGGCCTTTATCGCTATCCATAACAATCGACAAGTGGCAATGTTGGTGCCCACCACTTTGCTCGCCCAACAGCACTATGAAAGCTTTCGCGATCGCTTTGCAGACTGGCCATTTGTCATCGAAGTAATCTCGCGTTTTAAATCCACCAGTGAACAGGCCGCCAGCCTGAAAGCGCTGGCCGCAGGCAAGATAGACATCCTCATTGGCACCCACAAACTACTCAACGGCAGCATCGACTACAGCAATCTTGGCTTGCTCATCATTGATGAAGAGCACCGGTTCGGTGTGCGACAAAAAGAGAAACTAAAATCCCTGCGCGCCAACGTCGACATACTGACGCTTACAGCTACACCGATACCACGCACACTGAACATGGCGCTATCCGGCATACGCGACCTGTCGCTCATCGTCACGCCACCGGCACGCCGCTTGTCAGTCAAGACATTCGTACGCGAGCAACAGGACAGCCTGATCAGAGAGGCAATCTCACGGGAACTGCTTCGAGGTGGCCAGGTATTTTTCCTGCACAATGAAGTAAAAAGTATTGACCGGGCGGCGGCGCACCTGGAAGAGCTTGTCCCGACCGCACGCATCGCCATTGCCCACGGCCAGATGCCGGAACGCACACTGGAGAAGATCATGGCGGACTTCTACCACAAGCGTTTTAATATTCTTGTGTGCACTACCATCATCGAAACCGGAATTGATATCCCGAGCGCCAACACGATTCTCATACACCGCGCCGATAAATTTGGTTTGGCACAATTACACCAGTTGCGTGGTCGTGTGGGTCGCTCTCATCACCAGGCCTATGCGTACCTGTTACTGCCATCGCAAACCCGTTTGGGACGAGACGCAGAAAAACGCATTGAAGCCATTCAATCGGCCACGACCCTTGGTGCCGGATTTACCCTGGCCAGTCATGATCTGGAGATCCGCGGTGCAGGGGAATTGCTTGGCGATGAACAAAGCGGCCATATGCAAAAAATTGGCTTCTCTTTATATACCGAGATGCTCGATGAAGCTGTTGCAGCGATCAAGTCCGGACGCATGCCCAACCCGGATCTCGACCTGGATCAGACTATCGAAGTTAATCTGCGAATTCCGGCGCTAATCCCTGAAGACTATCTACCTGATGTTCACACTCGCCTGATCATGTACAAACGTATTTCCTCATCTCGTGATGCTGAAGAATTGCAGGATCTGCAAGTCGAAATGATTGATCGGTTTGGCCTGCTTCCGGACCCACTGAAACTGTTGTTCAAACTGACCACAGTAAAACTGAAAGCGCAAAACTATGGTATTCGCCGTATCGATGCCACCGTCAATAGCGGTCGCATAGAATTTAAACAGGACACACGCGTGGACCCAGCCTCGCTGGTGCAGCTGATTCAGGATGACCCCACCACCTACTCCTTAACAGACGCAAATCAACTGCACTTCAAACATAGCGGCGCCGTCCCGGCAGATCGATTGCAGGCCGTGGAGCAGTTGCTTGAACGTTTTCAACTTGCCAGCCCCGCGGCAGCATGAGGCGTCTGCTCACAGGCATACCATTGCGGAGAGGCTGGAACTCCGCAATACTTACAGTGTGATGTCCAAATCCGGCAACAACCTGACCCAATCTTATAAGCTGACCCTGTTTACAGCGCTGCTAACTGCAGTGCTGTGTTCCCCCGTGGCAGCACAAACTGGCGAGCGCTGGTTTTCAGTTGAAGTCTCTGTATTCAGTAACGAATCCGCAGTAGATCGCATTGAAGAAACCTGGTCAGCGCACAAGCTGGCCCTGGACTATCCTTCCCGGTTGACTGACCTGACACGTTTTGTGGACCTGTTTATGCTTCAGGAATTTCTGCCGGATCACCCCTCACCCGCCAACACAGCACCAGGCAATGCAATCACAGATGATGATGCAGACCCTGAAGCTGCCGAGCTGCGGGCACAGATTGCCGCTACCGGCCCGCATCCAGCAAACCCACCGGGTGAATTCCGCTTGCCGGATCTTGACCGTGATGCTTTTGTACAACTGCCACCTGCACTCAGCGACTTTCAGCAAACCAACCGCACTATCAACCAGGCTGGCGAATATCGTTTGTTGTTTCATGGATTATGGCGACAACCGATGGCCAGTATCGACAACGCAACAGCAGTATTCGTATCGGGTGGTGCAGAGTATGGAGATCACTCGGAGTTGGAAGGCAGCCTGAAGCTTGGCTTTAATAACGAGCGGGACCGGGTAGTTATCGAAGCCGATTTGTGGCTAACCCAGTTCAGTACCTTCGAACCAGAACAATCAAACTGGGAAATTCCCAGCAGGCCCGCAATCGCACCAGAGACCAACGCACCGCGCTCAGAATTAAATGCGCCAGAGTACTATCCAACCGTTATCTATCATATGGAACAGTCGCGTGAAATGCGCAGCGATGAATTTCATTTTCTGGATCATCCCGCTATGGGACTCGTGATCCAGGTGCAGCCCTATGAAGTGCCACCGTTACCCCAGCCTGACTTATTTCCGCCGGAAGAAGACCAGCTTACGCAATAATCCGCCTGAAATTTTTATCAGCGGGTTCTGGCCACGAGTCGAATAATCTGCATTACAGTACCCATACCCTGCTCAATTACGGCGCGGATGGAATCCATATTGATAGGTTCATCTCCAAATCCTGCTGCCCAGTTAACCGAGAGACAAAGTGCCGCGTAGTCCATTCCGAGTTCGCTCGCCAGCGCGGCTTCAGGCATACCCGTCATACCCACCATGTCGCAACCATCCTTACGCATGCGATTTATCTCGGCAGGAGATTCCAGCCGTGGCCCTTGCGTACAGCCATAAACTCCATGCCCCATAACAGGCACCATACGGCCACTTTGAGTATCCAGTGTGCTGAATGCCTGAAGTATGCAGTGACGCAATCCTTCAGTGTAGGGTTGGGTAAAATCCATGTGGAGATTTTCGAGTCCGCTGCCATCGGCAAATGTATGATCGCGGCCCCATGTGTAGTCAATAATCTGCTCTGGCACAGCGAAGAACCCGGGCGCCATATCCGGATGAATGCCACCCACTGAATTGATAGCCAGAATCTGTGCCACACCGGCTTTTTTTAAGGCAGCGATATTGGCCCGGTAATTTATCTTGTGAGGAGGTAACTGGTGGTTTTCACCATGGCGCGGTAGAAAAATCAGTTCACCGTCTGCGCCGCTGTATCGATGCAGCTGAACAGGTGCGCCGTATTCGGTCTCGACAGCTTCCACGCCACTCTCTTCATACCCTTCGAGGGCGTACAAGCCCGTCCCGCCAATTATTGCCAACATCGATTTAATGATTCCTGCTATCACGACACCATGTGACGCAACCATAAACCAGCATCACCGGGGTGGCAATCACCCAGGCAGGTACAGTGAAGGAATCAGGAACAGGAAGGCTTGGAGAGGCTACCTGGCCAGGAAGTAAACCGCACTTCCTGGCGCTTTTTTAATCCAGGCTAGCCAATCAAGGCTTGGCGAAGATTTTTTAGAGTAGCAATTGTATTATTCTGCAATATTCCGAAATTACCAGTGTTCAAGCACCACCCGGTGACAAATTTGCTATATGTTTCACAAAAAGCCCGTTTTTCATCTTGTGGACGCTACCGATATTCGCTTTACAGAAAGTGGGACTTTGGTGCCGGGCGAGTCGTTTTCGTCGGACTCAATCCATCGCGCGCCGATGCACGGCGCGATGACCCTACTATCCGCCGCTGCATCGGGTTTGCCCGATCCTGGGGATTTCAGGAATTGGAGGTGGTCAACCTGTTCGCGCTGCGGGCCACCTATCCTGAAGACCTTAAAAACCACGATCAGCCAGTTGGTCCCGAAAACGACCGCTGGATCGCCAAAGCCGTTGCGCGAGCTGATCTGGCAATAGCCTGTTGGGGCATACACGGCAGTCATAACAATCGTGACGAGGATGTACTCAACTCTCTACCGCAATTACACTGCATCGCACTGAGCAAAGATCTTAAACCCAGACACCCGCTATACCTGCGTGCTAATCTGAAACCTATGCCCATGTCTTACTCACAGGTTAAATGACGGCACCATGCCACTGCTGCAAAAATTGAACCTTTCAGTGCTGCGCGCACTCTGGGCCAGCCCATTACCACTGGGCTGGAAAAAGAGTGTGTATAAAAAATTGTGCAAACTACAGCCCGCTCCCGATGCGCCTTTTACTACTTCGTTTTTCGGTTTGCAGTATGAAGGCAACCTCAATAGCAGTATTGAATTCAGCATCTACTATTACGGCGCTTTTGAAAAACCCCTGCTGTTCTTCCTGCGTGACTTCATGCAGAACGTGAGCAGCGGGCGCGATAATGCGGCGTTTGTCGATGTCGGCGCCAACATTGGCCAGCATTCACTGTTCATGTCGCAATTCGCCCACCAGGTGTATTCCTTTGAGCCCTACGGGGTTGTGCGTAGCCGGCTCGAGCATCACATCGCCTTGAATAATCTCGACAATATTCAGGTGCACCCCGTGGGTTTAAGTTCGCGCAATGAAAGCTTGCCCTTTTACGCGCCAACTGGCCGCAATCAGGGCATTGGCTCGTTTGATGCTGCCAGTTTACGCAAAGGCAATGCCTCGGCAGGCACTCTGGAAGTCGTTGAAGGCGACAGTTACTTTGAAGCCAAGGCTGTTGAGAATATTGCAGTCATGAAAATTGATGTAGAAGGGTTTGAGCGGCACGCACTCGAAGGGCTTCAAGCAACGCTGCGACGCTGGCGACCCTTACTGGTCTGCGAGATCACATACGGCGCTGGTTTATCTTTCGACAGTCTCGAAGAATTGCAGGGATATCTTCCCGAAAACTATGATTTGTATACCTTCGACACCCGCCGTGCCGACGGCAGCAAAGCAAAAAGACGCGGTTCGCGCGCCAAACGCAGCGGCGATTATCGACTCATACCAATGGCGTCATGGCGCGAGTCCGGCCAGGACGATGTAGTGGCTTGCCCGAGGGAAATGCTCGGCATATTGCCGGGTCTTGCCGCCAAAGAATGAGCAAGAAAAAGGCCTGGTGCTAAGAATCCAATCCTAACCCAGGCCCCATATTGCAACTGCTATTCTTCTGATCGGCTTTACTATAAGTATCTTTAGTAAATTGTTGTTTTATAGCGTTATTACCGAGATTTACAGGCCTGCTATTGTGGCTCCAGCCGCAGCAATCGACGCGGTGGAAACCCCGTGATAAAGCGGAATATCGGACCCAGCGCATGTTCTGCGTTGATCCGGTCAAATTCAGCACCTGCCAGGGGCACAGCGGTATAGGTGCCAGTTATCCCCTCACCTTCCACGTCTATCCTGGGGTTGGCGATGGCTTGACGATACCAGGCACGGGGCCAGTGATTGGCCGCCACATACAACTCTTCACCTGACTCCAAGCGGGCAACTACGCGCGGATGGGGCTCACCGCTTTCTCCGTATGTTGTGATTATCATCATGCTCTGGTTGGCGGGCTGGTAGAAGCCCAGCAGGGTTTCGAAGAGAACTACGATGGCAATGTATGCCACGAGGACGATGGCGGGAATCTTGATGAGTTTCCTGGCTTTGGGGGACATGGGCGGCAACCTGAGATTCTTGTTTGGCACCTATATTCCGTGACTGGAATGGGGTTTGTAAAGAAGTGGGTGTATTAACGCGGTCAGCGGATCACGAGGAGCAATGCCGAACAGGATGGATTCGAAATTCAGCTAAGCTGAATTCCTCACCCCAGGAGGAGTTAGATGCCCTCTCTCACTTTCCGTTGTGGACCACCACTATGCTCCTCGACAGCACCGAAGTGAGGGGCAGCGCTGCGCGCTGTCTGCGTCGCTTGCGCGACTTTCGAACAGCAGGTGCTCAACCATGCAGTGAACCGTTAAATAGAAAAGGGGTCCCAAAGGACCCCTTTTCTATTTAATGGCGCGCCTGGCAGGATTCGAACCTGCTACCGCCGGCTTAGAAGGCCGATGCTCTATCCAGATGAGCTACAGGCGCAATGTTAATAGCTTAGTTCTTTATTCCTATATTCGTCATACTCTGCCTGGCAGGATTGATTCGTATTTTGCCTGAGGCAAAATACTCACCCCTCCGGGGCAGCGCTTCGCGCTGTCTGCGCAGCTAACGCTGCTTTCGAACCTCGGACCGCCGGCTTAGAAGGCCGATGCTCTATCCAGATGAGCTACAGGCGCAATGTCAAAAACTCGCTAGATGGTGCCGTTGTGGTACCCCACAGTTGCTTCTCGATGGCACCGGTTGAAACTCGAAAAGAACCGGCTCAACCCCCAACTGCGGCGCGTATTCTACCACTACCCTGCTTTATCACTACCCCGATCTTGCGGCTCACTCATATCAGCAGCTGCATCTCCATCTTATTTCTTATAACTGTGATGCGTATGTGGCGTTCCATAGCAATTCAGCCCGGTATACATACCCGCCATCACCAGATTGAGTTTCCTGAAGAAACCACGCAACCCGCCCGTGTCCTCGGGTTGCTGCTCTTTAAGATCAACGCCGGTGTTTAAATCAGAAACCGGTGTACGACGTCCATCCAGAGTAGGCACTTTGTCATTATCACTTGTCATAACGAATATCCTGCCAGCCTGCCTTTGTAATTAACAGGACCGCAGATAAGGAGATTGAGTTACAGGAGAGAAATGGGGTGACTGATGGGGCTCGAACCCACGACAACCGGAGTCACAGTCCGGGGCTCTACCAGCTGAGCTACAGTCACCATTAATCATTGAGGAAATTGGTCGGGGTAGCAGGATTTGAACCTACGACATCTTGCTCCCAAAGCAAGCGCGCTACCAGACTGCGCTATACCCCGACAAAACCACCTGATCAAAGAGCCCGGCATAATACTGATGTCGCCCCAGCCAGTCAATCACTTCGCTGCTGCGCGACCCCGGCTACCGCTCTATACGCCAGTTACTGCCGCCAGATCCATCTTCAACCACTACCTTCATGGCTGTTAGTTTATCCCTAATTTCATCGGCCGTCTTCCAGTCTTTTTCTGCCCTGGCGCGTTCCCGGGCAACTATTAATTCGTCTATTTCGGCCGCATCGACCTCTGTATCGGCAGACCAGCGCAAAAACGCTTCTGGCTCACATTGCAGCAAGCCAAGGGTCGCGCCCAGACGCACCAGCAGGCCGCCAAGCTGGGCCGCACGGGCATCATCCTGTCCCCGCTGCTTGTTCAGTTCCCGCACAATATCAAACAGCACTGAAATAGCCTGTGGCGTATTGAAATCATCATCCATTGCACTCATGAACGCCTTCTCATAGCTGCTGTTGGCCAGGGTTTTGGCGCTGCTGATATCGAGGCCCTTGAGTGCATGGTAGAAGCTCTCCAACACACTGGCTGATTGCTGCAGATTGTCCTCCGAATAATTGATCGGGCTTCTGTAGTGACTAGCCACCATAAGATGACGCACTACCTCAGCATGGTGGTGCTTCAAAACATCCCTGATTGTGAAAAAATTGCCGATCGACTTCGACATTTTTTCGTCATCGACGCGCAGTGGACCATTGTGCATCCAGTAGTGGGCGAATTTGCAACCAGTTGCCGCTTCAGACTGCGCGATCTCGTTTTCATGATGCGGAAACATCAGATCGGAGCCTCCGCCATGAATGTCAAACGTGTTGCCGAAAGCCGAAGTAGACATGGCAGAACATTCGATATGCCATCCTGGTCGACCGTACCCCCAGGGTGAGTCCCAACCTACCCCGTCATCCGGCGAAGATTTCCATAACACAAAGTCTCTGGGGTCTTTCTTGAGCTCACCGATTTCAATGCGAGCCCCATCCAGTAATTCGTCGAGTTTCTTCTTGGACAGCTTGCCATAATCTGCATACTGATCCACTGCAAAATACACATCACCATTGGTGGCCCGGTAGGCGCAATCCTTCTCTACCAGCACTTTGATCATGTCGATGATCTGCTCGATATGGCCGGTAGCCCGGGGTTCCTGATCTGGCCTTGCTATACCAAGCGCAGCCTCATCCTCGTGCATGGCCTTGATGAATCGCGCGGTGAGATCAGAGAACAATTCACCGTTCTCCTTTGCCCGGTTCAATATCTTGTCATCGATATCGGTGATGTTGCGTACGTACGTTACATCCATCCCGCGCGCGCGCAGATGCCGCACGATCACGTCGAACGCGATCAGCATTCGCGCGTGACCCAGGTGGCTGTAATCGTAAGTCGTAAGTCCGCACACGTAGATCCGCACTTTGCCCGGTTCCATGGGCACAAATTCTTCTTTACGTTGCGTTAATGTGTTGTAGAGGGAAAACAAACCTAAAAATCTCTTGTTTGGTAAATAAGCAGGCTCAGGAAGCCCACGAGTCGCGTAAAGTAATTGTGCGATTAAAGACCGGCGACTCATCGGTTGAGTCTTTCGAGTCCAGCGCAAAATATCCTTCTCGCTCGAATTGGTAGTTGGTGCTGGCGCCTGCCGCAAGTGCTGCCGGCTCTACCAGACAGCCTGTTAGTTCAATCAGTGATTCCTTGTTCAAGCATTCGTGATAATCGGTGATGTCCTTGCTTTCAGGAAATTCCACATTGAACAGCCTGTCATACAAGCGCACAGTGACGGCGCGGGCATGGGTGGCAGATACCCAGTGGATTACACCTTTAACCTTGCGGCCTTCCGGCTTTTTGCCCAGCGTATCGCGATCGACACTGCAACGCAGCGCCTCGATCTCACCGCTGGCATTTTTTAACACCTCTTCGCATTTGATCACATAAGCACCGCGAAGCCGGACTTCGCCACCGGGTACCAGGCGCTTGAAGCCAGCGGGAGGTTCTTCCTCAAAATCACTGGCATCAATATAGATTTCCCGGGTCAGTGGCACGTCGCGCCTGCCCATGGATTCCTCCTTGGGATGATTTGCCATGCTCAGGTGTTCCAGGTGATCTTCTGTAAAATCTTCCAGTATGATTTTTAGTGGACGCAGGACACACATGGCACGCGGGGCGTTTTTATCCAGATCATCGCGGATAGCAAATTCCAGCATGCCCACATCAACCACGCTCTCACTGCGTGCTACACCCACGCTCTCACAAAAATTGCGGATCGATGCTGGCGTAAAGCCACGGCGTCTCATGCCGGCCAATGTCGGCATACGCGGATCGTCCCAGCCACTGACCACACCCTCTTCCACCATTTCTTTCAGCTTGCGCTTGCCTACTATGGTGTAGTTGATCTTGAGTTTGGCAAATTCGGTTTGCTCCGGCAGTACATATTTATCAATCTGACTACCCAGATCGCTGACTTCGGCCAATCTCGCAATATCCAGGTTCTGCAAAATCCAGTCATATAACGGACGATGGTCTTCAAACTCCAGCGTACACAGGGAGTGCGTTATATTCTCCAGTGCGTCAGAAATGCAGTGGGTATAGTCGTAAGTCGGATATATACACCAGTCATCACCAGTTTGATGATGTGTCACATGCCGGATTCGATATAGCACCGGATCACGCATATTAATATTGGGGGATGCCATGTCTATCCTGGCGCGCAGACTCATTTCGCCGTCTGCGAATTCACCGGCTTTCATGCGCGCGAACAAATCCAGGTTTTCTGCTACCGGCCTGTCTCGATCCGGGCTATTCCTGCCGGGCTCTGTCAGCGTGCCACGGTATTCCCGCGCCTCATCTGCGCTCAGGCTGTCTACATACGCCAGGCCTTTTTCGATAAGCTGTTCCGCAAATTCGTACAGCAATGGAAAATAATTGGACGAATACCGGACTTCACCGGCCCATTTAAACCCCAGCCAGGTAATATTGTCCTTGATCGCATCGACAAATTCCTGGCTCTCCTTCGCCGGGTTGGTGTCGTCAAAGCGCAGATTACATAGTCCATTGTTCTCACTGGCTACACCAAAATTCAGGCAAATGGATTTGGCATGCCCGATATGCAGGTAACCATTGGGCTCCGGCGGAAATCGGGTATGCACGCGGCCACCATGCTTATTGTCGGCCAGATCCCTGGCGATAAGTTGGCGGATGAAGTTTGACAGGGCGTTGCTATCCTTGTTGGATTCACTCATGCGGGAAATTCTTGTCTAATCTCGGTGGCGAAAGGCTATTTTGAAAACGCTAAACCGCGTATTATAGCGGCTCACGGGCATTCCTCGAAAATTAATTTCATTCACCACGTTAATCACACTCCAAGAGAAGTCACGATGGTTGTATTCAAGACAAATTATGGGTCCATATCGATTGAGCTGGATTTCGACAAAGCGCCAGTATCAGCGGCTAATTTCCTGCAATATGCACGCGATGGTTTTTATAACAATACGATATTTCACCGCGTAATCGATGATTTCATGGTCCAGGGTGGTGGTTTCGAGTCCGGCATGACAGAAAAGCCCAAGGGTGAACCGATTGCCAATGAAGCCAACAATGGCCTGCCCAATCTCACCGGCACGGTAGCGATGGCGCGCACGCCCGACCCCCATTCAGCCAGCTCGCAATTTTTTATCAATGTCAGTGACAATCATTTCCTTAACCACCGCATCGAATCGGCGCAGGGCTGGGGATATGCGGTATTCGGAAAAATAGTCGATGGCATGGATGTGGTGAATAAAATGAAGCAGGTGGAGACCAGTTCCCAGAACGGGCACCAGGATGTCCCTGTTACTGAAATTATTATCGAATCCACTGAGATCGTCGGAGAAGCGGAGTAGTTTTGGCCCCACGGATATTGCTGATATCAGACCTGCACCTGCAAGCCAGTCGGCCTGAAATCACCTATAGCCTGAATCAGTTTCTCGCCAATAATCGCGGCAACTGCACGAGCCTGTATATACTCGGTGATCTGTTCGAAGCCTGGATCGGCGACGATGATGACCACCCCCTGGGTCAGGAGATCAGTACCATACTGGCTGACTTTGCAGCTGGCGGCAGTCAGATCTACCTGATGCACGGCAACAGGGATTTCCTGCTCGGCGCCAGTTTCGCCCGAGCCTGCCGGGCCGAGTTACTACCTGAACAACAAGCGATTGCAACATCTGCAGGACCAGTTCTGCTGATGCATGGTGACCAATTGTGCACAGACGATCAGGAATATCAGGAATTTCGACAATTGGTGCGCAGCGACACCTGGCAGGAACAATTCCTTTCCCGTCCACTGGCAGAGCGCCGCGCCTTCGCCGAACAGGCTCGTAGCCAGAGCAAGGAAGCCACCAGCATGAAAGCCGGAGACATCATGGACGTCAATCAGGCAGAGGTTGCCTCCGTTCTGGCTGACAGTGGTCACCACATCCTGATTCATGGTCACACTCACCGGCCAGCGGAGCACAGCCTGGTGTTGGGAGATGGCAGTACCGCCAGTCGTATTGTTTTGGGAAGCTGGGATGAAGCCGTCTGGTTCGTCGAGATCAATGCCGAAGGAATCAGCCTGGAGCAACGGCCTCTAGAGCACCGCACCAATTAAATAGCACCGCGCCGATTAAACTGCCTCTTCCTTCGACTCGCAGCCTACATCGATGTAGCGCCGATAATGCGCCTCGCATAGCACCAGCATTTCCTGCTCCACCAACTCACATATCCCGTGCAGATCCATATGCGCGAACTCGGGCTGAATATAAACCCCATAATCCTCGAGCTTGTCGATTTTCAGGTGGTGCTTGCTGAGCAGATTATGTAACCAGCAATATGGCGACAGATCTGGATGAAATGGCATCTTGAAGTGAGCCAGCCCCAATTGTAGATTGGGGACTGAAAATATGCGGAACTTGCTTTCGAGAATCTGGGCAGTCAGTTTTTCAATCCGCTTCATCACCGCCTGTTTCGCGGTAGCGTCATAGCCATTCCAGTCGATCACCTCGAACGAATAACGCTTACAACCCCGACACACAATGTCCCCCAGCGAAGTGGTGGAACAAATTCCAATGCAAGGAGTTTTTACAGAGCTCATCTTTGCGGTTACTACGATCGCGCCAAGGGCGATGCCGGTTGTAATGACTATACAGTCGTTTGAAGTTGTACAGACTTTAACAAGTTTCATCTAATTGTAAACTGCTGGTAATCCCCCGTCTCTGGCTGATTAGCCGGGCGTTACCGCGCCCGGGCAGCCCCGCTATGACGTCTGTTCCAACTGGATATTTTGTAGCATTTACAATAAAATACGCCCACGTTTTAAGCATCTGCACCGCCCTGAATAGACTTGAAGATAGACTTGAAGTTTCTGACAAGAAGTACGGTTTTACAGTTTATTCAATCCGGGGTCTGGTAAGTCGCAGCGCAAGTGCATCTGGTGAAGAATGATTTCTCGATACCGCACACGTGCATGCGACCCTCGCGCCGACAGGCAGGCAGAATGCCGATAAATCCAAATATAGAGTGATTCCCGCGAAGAGCCTGACGCACACGGACGCATCCAGTGAGACGCATCCATTAAAGGGTGCCATGTTTTCGCTCCCCCTGAGATTCACTCAACCCCATTATCAGAGGTAAGAGGTAAGAGGTAAACCATAGTGCTAGAAGCCTATCGTAAACACACAGAAGAACGCGCTGCCGAGGGCATTGTGCCCAAACCCCTTAATGCTGAGCAGGTTGCTGAGCTGGTGGAATTACTCAAGGCGCCACCCGCCGGCGAAGAAGAGTTTATTCTCGACCTCATCACCCACCGCGTACCGGCCGGAGTGGATGAAGCGGCATACGTCAAGGCGGGCTTCCTCTCAGCACTGGCCAAAGGTGAAACTGAATCCCCGCTTATCGACAAAAAGCACGCAGTCAAACTACTGGGCACCATGCTCGGGGGCTATAACATCGCTACTCTGGTGGAGCTGCTGGATGATGACGAACTGGCAGAATCGGCCGCGAAGGAACTCAATCACACACTGCTAATGTTTGATGCCTTTCATGACGTGGCAGAAAGGGCCAAAAACGGCAATGAACAGGCCAAGAGCGTTATGCAGTCCTGGGCCGAAGCCGAGTGGTTTACCTCCAAGCCCGAAATTCCCGAAAAACTCACGCTCGCCGTATTCAAAGTGCCAGGTGAAACCAATACAGATGACCTCTCCCCTGCACAGGATGCCTGGTCGCGCCCCGACATTCCGCTGCACGCACTCGCCATGTACAAGAACCCTCGCGACGGCGTAACCAATGCACCGGAACAGATCGAGGAGCTGGAGCAAAAAACAGGTTTGCAAGTTGCCCTGGTCGGCGACGTCATGGGCACCGGCTCATCACGCAAGTCAGCAACAAACTCCGTGCAATGGCATATCGGCACCGACATCCCCTATATTCCTAACAAGCGCAGTGGGGGTGTATGTATTGCCAGCAAGATGGCCCCAATATTTTTCAATACAATGGAAGATGCTGGCGCACTGCCTTTCGAATGTGACGTAGACAAGCTGGAAACTGGAGACATCATCGATATCGATGTCTACAACGGCAAGATTACCAGAAACGACAGCGATGAAGTGCTCAGCGAATTCGAACTCAAAACTGAAGTGCTGCTCGATGAAGTCCGAGCCGGTGGCCGCATTCCGCTAATTATTGGCCGCGGCTTGACACAACGTGCGCGGGAAGAACTGGGGATGGAGCCCAGCACCCTGTTCCGCACACCATTTGCCGCCGAAGAATCAGACAAGGGCTACACCCTCGCCCAGAAAATGGTCGGCAAGGCCTGCGGCGTTAAAGGCGTACGCCCGGGCAATTACTGCGAGCCAAGAATGACAACCGTGGGCAGTCAGGACACTACTGGCCCCATGACCCGTGATGAATTGAAAGACCTGGCCTGCCTCGGCTTTGCAGCCGACCTGGTCATGCAGTCTTTTTGTCACACCGCTGCCTATCCCAAGCCGGTGGATATCGAAACCCAACACTCACTGCCGGATTTCATTCAAACTCGAGGCGGTGTTTCCTTGCGACCGGGCGATGGCATTATACACTCCTGGCTTAATCGCATGTTGTTGCCCGATACAGTAGGCACAGGCGGCGACTCACATACACGCTTTCCGATTGGCATTTCATTCCCGGCTGGTTCCGGGCTGGTTGCTTTTGCGGCAGCCACAGGTGTGATGCCTCTGGATATGCCGGAGTCGGTACTGGTGCGTTTCACAGGCGAAATGCAGCCCGGCATTACGCTGCGCGACCTCGTAAACGCAATCCCTTACGCCGCCATTCAGTCAGGCGACCTGACTATCGAAAAGAAAGGCAAAAAGAACATCTTCTCCGGCCGCGTACTGGAGATCGAAGGCTTACCCAAGCTGAAGGTCGAGCAGGCATTTGAATTTGCTGATGCCTCGGCCGAACGCTCTGCAGGCGGTTGTACCATTCGTCTGGATAAAGAACCGATCATTGAGTATTTCAAATCCAATGTCACCTTGTTGCGCTGGATGATCGACAATGGCTATCAGGACGCCCGCACACTGGAGCGTCGTGCCCGTGCCATGGAAGAGTGGCTGGAAAATCCGGTACTCATGGAAGCCGACGAAGACGCCGAGTATTTCAAAGTACTCGAAATCGACCTCAATGAAATCAAGGAACCACTGCTGGCATGTCCGAATGATCCGGATGACATCAAGCCCCTCTCCGAAGTGGCTGGCACCAATATCGATGAGGTCTTTATTGGCTCCTGTATGCTTAACATCGGAAATTTTCGCGCCGCAGCAGAAGTACTGAAACAGGTGGAAGGCTCTCTGCCCACCAAACTATGGATTGCGCCACCTACCAAAATGGACGAATTCCAGTTAAAGGAAGAAGGCATTTACAATATTTTTGGCGTGGCCGGTGCGCGTACCGAGATGCCTGGTTGTTCCCTGTGTATGGGTAACCAGGCTCGAGTGGCACCCAACTCCACTGTGGTTTCCACTTCGACCAGGAACTTTCCAAATCGATTGGGACAAGGCGCAGATGTGTTTTTATCTTCGGCAGAGCTTGCTGCAGTCAGTTCGGCCCTGGGTAAATTGCCCACCATGGAAGAATATATGGTGTACATGAAGTCACTGGATACCATGAAAGGCGATATCTATCGCTATCTGAATTTCAATGAAATCAAGAGATATCAGGATGCGGCAGATCGTGCCAAACAGATCCCCCTGACCAATATCCAGGAAGTAGCCTGATTAAAACCCGGTTACAACAAACAAAAAAGGCGCACAATGTGCGCCTTTTTTTATGTGGCATTTTTTAGAGCGTACTCTTCTCTACCACTTCAAACACATCTTTCGAAAGCTTGTCGCTGGCCTTGATACGCTGCAGTTGGGCTTGCATCAGCGCCTGGTTGCCAGGCTCAAACTTGCGCCAGCGGGTAAGCGGCGTCAGCAGTCGCGCCGCGATCTGGGGATTTAACTTGTCCAGAACCAGTGCCTGATCTGCCAAAAACTCATATCCGCCGCCATCAGCCGCGTGAAAATTCACGTGGTTCTGACCGCAGAATGCACCGATAAGCGAGCGCACCTTGTTCGGATTCTTGATGTCGAACGCCTCGTGTTCCAGCAAAGCCCTGACTCGCTCGAGTGTCCCCGGCAGCGCACAACAGGCCTGGGTGATAAACCACTGGTCCACGACCAGCGGCTCGTGCTGCCACTGCTTGTAGAAAGACTCTAACGCTTCGGTTGCCAGCGGCTGCGCTGCTGCTGAGCCCGCATTCACCAACAAGCGTAATGCTGCGAGCTGATCGGTCATGTTATCGGCGGTCTGAAACTGCTTGTGGCAGGCTTCCAGCCACGTTGCATCGCCAGAACGCACCAGAAATCCCAGCGCCAGATTTTTCACCGCCCTGACTCCCATTGCCGCCGCCGTGACTTCAAATTCACCAGATGGCTGGTTTGCCTCATACAATCTTTCGAAGTCCCCTTGCAGATGCTCGGCGAGGTAATTCAATAATTGTTCCCGCGCCCCGTGAATCCGCTCTACCACTGCAACATCAGCACGCTCGATCAGTGTTCCTGTCGCGGGCAGCATCAGCAACTGTGCTGTCATGGCTTGTTCAATATCATCTGCTACCAGCGATTTCTTGATCACGCCGCGAAAGGCTTCGAGTATCAGTTGTGGCGGTTCACTCGCGGGATTCTTTTCAAGCCCGGTCAACACCTGAATTGCCATTTGCTGTGCTGCGTCCCAGCGATTGAATCCATCAGTGTCGTGCACCATCAGAAAAAACAAATCTTCAAGACTGAAGTCAAAATGCATCTTGACCGGCGCGCTAAACCCCCGCAGTAACGATGGAATTGGCGGAGATGCGATATCATCGAATATGAATTGCTGGCTGCGCTGGGTTACATTGAGCACCAGGTCGGATTGACCGGCGGTCTCGTTATGGTCCACTCCATGCAGATGCAACGGCAGCTCTTCACCCTCGGTATTGAGCAAGCCAACCCGCAGGGGGATATGTAATGGCTCTTTATCGGGTTGCCCGGGAGTGGCTGGGCATGACTGCTGCACTGTCAGCGTATATTGTTGCTGCTCAGCATTGTAGTCACCCTTGATCTCGAGCCGGGGCGTGCCGGCCTGACTATACCAGCGCCGGAACTGGCCCAGGTCGACTCCACTGGCGTCTTCCATGGTGCGCACAAAATCTTCTGTCGTAACTGCCTGGCCGTCAAAGCGTTCGAAATAGAGATCAGTTGCCTCGCGGAATTTCTCCGGGCCCAATAACAGGCTAATCATTCTGACCACTTCAGCGCCCTTCTCGTAGATGGTCACCGTATAGAAGTTGGCAATTTCCATATAAGAGTCAGGTCTCACTGAATGTGCCATTGGCCCGGCATCTTCCGCAAACTGAACTGTACGCAGAAAACTGACATCCTCTATTCGTTTAACCGCACGTGACCCCATATCAGCCGAGAACTCGGAATCACGGAAAACCGTAAAGCCTTCTTTCAGACTAAGCTGAAACCAGTCGCGGCAAGTCACCCGATTACCAGACCAGTTATGGAAATATTCATGCGCCACGACTGCTTCAACGCGCTGAAAAGCCAGGTCCGTCGTTGTAGAAGGATTCGCCAGCACGCAAGATGTATTAAAAATATTGAGCCCCTTGTTCTCCATGGCGCCCATATTGAAATCATCAACAGCAACGATCATGAAGATATCCAGATCATATTCCCGCCCGTAGGTTTCTTCATCCCAGCGCATGGAGCGTTTCAGGGAGTCCATGGCGTGAGCCGTCTTGTCCAGATCCTTTTCCTCGACAAACAGGCGTAGCGCAATCTCTCGTCCTGAAGAGGTGGTAAAAGTATCATCGAGGCTGACCAGGTCACCTGCTACCAATGCAAACAGGTAACTGGGTTTGAGGAACGGATCTTCCCAGGTAACCCAATGTCGGCTCGGATCGTCTTCCGAAACTCCGCTGGCGATGGAATTACCATTCGATAGCAGTATCGGATAGCGTGCCTTTTCGGCACACACGGTGGTAACGAATCGCGACATGACATCAGGTCTGTCGAGGTAATACGTAATGTGGCGAAAACCTTCCGCTTCACACTGTGTGCAGAACATGCGTTTGGATTTATACAAACCCTCCAGCGTCGTATTGTTCTGCGGCTCGATACGTGTGTGACATTCCAGTTGAAACGAATCGCCATCCCCCCCGAGGTGTGAGGACAGGTCCGGGATCGTAAGGGATTCCTCATCAATCAGGTAGTCGGTTGCGCCCAGCAGTTTGCCATTGAGCAAAAGTTTTTTAAGTTGCAGAGCTTGACCACCGTTCAGAGTCAGGGAGTCTGCATTCACATCAGCCCCCTCCTTTGTGCTGCGGCGCATGGCAAGTTTCGCAATTACCAGTGCATGGTCTTCGAACAAGTCGAAAAACAATTCGGTTGTTTCAATCAGGAAGTCCGGCGGACGATAGTCTTTCAGGTAGGTCGTTCTGGCCTGGGCATTCTTCATATTTGCGGTCTATTCAAAATAATACAGAGTTCAGTGAGAGGCTGTGACTTCATAGCCAGAGAAACGGCGCAAATTAATCACGCCACTGTCTAATATCAGGTACTGCCCCTTGATGCCCAGCAGGGTGCCTTCTACTACCGGGTCTTTGTCAAAATTCAGGGAAGTGATTTTCGTTGGATAAGTCACTACCGGGTAACTGATACTGACTGGTTCAACGCCGTTGAGCACACTAATAGCAAAAAAGCCGAAGCGTTCTTCCAGTTCCTTGATTTCGCTTTCGCATTCAGTAAGCAGCCGTTGTGCCTCACTCGCCATGTCCAGCTCTGTGGCATCGCCTTTCAGCATGTCGCGCCAGTTCGTCTTGTCTGCAACATGCTGCTTGAACATCACTTCCAGTGTGCCGGATTGTAAGCGGCTCCGTACTCGAATAATTGCCAGTGCCTGTGTCGCGCCCTGATCAACCCAGCGTGTCGGGACCTGGGTTGCTCGGGTTATTCCAATCTTGAGCCCGGAAGAATTGGCGAGGTAAACAATGTGATCCTGCATGCAAAACTTTTCACCCCAGGCTGGCTCACGACATGTGCCCTGGTCGAAATGACATCTTTCCGGGTGGATAATACAGGAATCGCATTGCGCCAGTTTCTGAAAGCAGGGATAGCAGTATCCTTGATTGAAACTCTTGCTGGTTTTACGCCCACAAGCCACGCAATAAATAGCACCGGAGTATTCCAGTTTTATTTTTTTCTCAAGCAATTGATTAAGCGGCAGCAGGCTATCTCCCAACGGCAGACTATAGATTACTGGTTGCTCGAGGCGCGAGCGCATCTTGCGAATTATTCCAGTGGCCTGGGCTTTCATCCTGCTTGCTCCTTGCCTGCCTGAGATGCCAGATTAGATTGACCGCAACCCCTGGGTAATTGTTGCTCGGTGCGCTGCTCAGGTGGCAAGTGTTCAGCTTCGTACAAAATCATGGCCTGCAGGCAGTGTTCTAATTGGTTCGCGGTGAGTCGGGTGCCATCCGCCCATTTACCCAGCTCAATTGCCGTTTTCAGCCGCTCATAAATCGCCGGATTAATATCTGAAAGCAATTGCGCCAATGATTCAGGACGCTCGGGCAATTGCATTACTTCTTCAGTCATGACCTGGTTTAACCTCGTCTGCCTTTGTAATAACCCACAACATCACGCTGCAAGAGAATACGATAATACGCAACCATCAGCACACCCGCCAACAAACCGGAAAGCAGCCCGCCGACGTGTGCCCCGGTGGCTATCCATGACGATGCCAGGACTTCCATTGCCACCAGCGCGATGACAAAAAATACAAACATATTGCTATTCAGTATCAGGTAGCTGCGTGGCATGAACTGATGCACCACCCAAACATAACCGACCAGGCCATATACTACGCCCGACATACCGCCGAAGTTATTGTAGCCGCTGGTGTAGTACTGTGCCGTATTGCTGACAAAGGCCGTAAATACTACCAGCGCTGCCACCGTAAAACTGCTTTGAATCGACTCAACCTGACGCCCAAAGTACCAGAGCCAGAGCATGTTAAAGATCAGGTGCAGCTCCCCGAAGTGCAAAAACATCGGAGTCAGCGTCTGCAGAAATTCGGTCACACTATCGATATTGCTCAGCAACATGGGTATATCGTTGGCTGGCAATAACGGATAGAACAGCTCATCCACCCTCTGCGGCTGGCTGCCGAGAGCGCTTATTGCGGCCACGACAATCGATGCCAGAATCAGAATCAGCGTGACAGGGCTGCGCTGGATTTCAAAGACTGCGGTTGTCAGAAATGAGCGCTTCCTGCGTGGGCTTGAATCTCCGGTTTCCCACTCGGGTCGCGCGGTTCGCTGGCCCGGTCGAAATGTCTCCAGTTCTTCGCGCACGAGCGCGGCTTCGGCTTCATCGTTCACCCAGATTACCTGCCTGCCGGATTCTTCGTTGATGCGATGAGCAATCCCGCGCCGTGACAAAAAATGGCTGAATTCAAGCAGGTTTGCTTCGATTGGGAGAGACGCTGCCTTAATCATTTTCCCCGATGAGGCGATTACCCCATCCCAATTTACTACGGCAGGATTGGTAAAAACTGTGCCCGGACGGATGAATAAGGTTGAGCGGGATAGGCTTTTTCCGAATCAGGAAACTGTCGCCAGCAGATGCTGTGTACTTCACTTCCCCATCACAACTGATCAATGGATTGCGTCGCGTGTGTTCTGCAACTACCAGACGAATCTCGCTATCACCACCAACCGCAATCGGGCGGCTACTGAGCGAATGGGGATACATGGGTACCAGCACCATGGCATGCAGGCCCGGATGCATAATCGGTCCGCCCGCCGACAGGGCATAGGCCGTTGAGCCCGTCGGTGTGGCAACGATCAAGCCATCTGACTCCAGGCTGTAGACAAACTTGTCATCAATGAACAATTCAAACTCTATCATCTGGGCAGCAGGACCCGGGTGAATGACAATGTCGTTCAGTGCAGAACCAAGAAAGGCTTCCGAATCTGGCCCTGGGCCAAACACATCCAGCAAGAAGCGCTTTTCCAGATCGAATTCACCCGCCAGCACCCTTTCCAGTGCCGTGTCCAGTTCGTCTGGCAAAATATCAGTTAGAAATCCCAGGCGACCCCGGTTTACACCGATGACTGGTATTTCATCGGCAACAACATGCTTGACCGTATTCAGCATGGTGCCATCCCCACCCACAACAATTAACAAATCGCAGTGTTTGGATAATTCAGACAGTTTGTATTGAGTAGCAGAATCGTCAGTCACCAACGCTGCGGTCTGGTCATCGATAACCACAGGAAGCGATTTCGCAGCGAGAAACCGCAACAGGCGATTAAGCGTGTCGACCGTTCCCGCGTGGCCCTTGCGACCCACTACTCCAATACTCGTGAATTTAGTCATGAAATCCAGTTATTACGGCCAATTGCGCAGGCCCCGGTGCTAATTTCCAGCCGGTTATTGTAGCATGTGGCCGCCATAGTGTTTTTGTCAGGTATCAAGGCAATATTTATATCAAAATCAGCCCAGCTCGATCAGGGATTAACAGGATAACAGGATGAGTTTGTCACCACTGAATAAAAACTCCCACATCGGCGTATTGGGATTGGGCTACGTTGGCTTGCCGCTGGCCCATGCATTCGGCTTTCATTTTCGGACGTCAGGGTTCGACATCAATGAGCAGCGAATTACTGAAATTCAGCAGAATTTTGATCGCAATCGCGACCTGAGCAAAGAAATTCTCGCATCCGGCAAGACACAATATTCGCAAGAGATAGGTGCGCTGGCTGATTGCGATATCTACATCGTGACCGCCCCGACTCCCGTGGATAAGCAGAACCAGCCTGACCTCGAGCCAGTCCTTGGCGCAGCCAGACTAATCGCTGGCATGTTAAAGAAAGGCGATCTGGTGATTTTCGAATCTACTGTCTATCCGGGTGCTACTGAAGAGGAATGTGTCCCTGTCCTGGAGCAAGTGTCGGGCCTGCGTTTTAACGAGGATTTCTATGTGGGCTATAGCCCGGAACGAATTAATCCAGGCGATAAAGCACATTCGCTACCAGACGTGGTAAAAGTGACATCTGGCTCTACATCCGCAGCAGCAGACAAAGTCGACAAGCTCTACGGCACCATCATCACCGCTGGTACCCATAGGGCTAGCAGCATCAAGGTAGCCGAAGCGGCAAAAGTTATTGAAAATACCCAGCGGGATCTGAATATTGCCCTGGTTAACGAACTTGCTATCCTGTTTGAGAAGCTTGGCATCAACACCAAGGAAGTACTCGATGCTGCAGGCAGCAAATGGAATTTCCTGCCATTCTTCCCCGGCCTGGTTGGTGGGCACTGCATCGGTGTAGACCCGTATTACCTGACTTACTGGGCGAAGCAGGTTGGTTATCATCCAGACGTTATACTGGCTGGTCGCCGCATCAATGACTCCATGGGCGAATATGTCGCGGAGCGCGTCATTCGGCTGATGCTCTCCAAGCGCATTCATATTATTGATGCCAAAATTCTCGTCATGGGCCTGGCGTTCAAGGAAAATTGTCCTGATACCAGAAACTCTCGAGTTATTGATGTCATCACCACACTCCAGGGATATAACGTGCAAGTATCGGTACTCGACCCCTGGGTAGATACTGCAGAGAGCGACTTGCTGGTAGAAGAAGCCGAGACTGGCGCTTATGATGCAATTATCATTGCGGTAGCGCACAAACAGTTTAAGCAGCTTTCTATCGAGGATGTCCGGGCAATGGGCAAGGAGCAGTGTGTGATCTTCGATGTGAAGCACATGTTCCCTGCCTCAGATGTCGACGGCAGTTTATAGGAGCTATTTTAAATGCGTATCCTGGTAACCGGCACCGCAGGTTTCATCGGTAACGAACTCGCACTGAAATTATTGGTGCGTGGCGACGAAGTGCTGGGCGTGGATAACGTCAATGATTATTACGATGTCAGCCTGAAAGAAGCCAGACTGGCAAGAATAACACCCAACACTGCCTTCACAGAATTGCGCTGCAATCTCGAAGACAGAGAACAGATCAATAAGGCTTTCGCTGAGTTCAATCCCCAGCGTGTGGTACATCTAGCCGCCCAGGCCGGTGTGCGTTACTCATTGGAGAATCCCCAGGCTTATGTGAGCGCCAACCTGGAGGGTTTCGTCAATATTCTTGAAGCCTGCCGCCATAATGACATTGAGCATCTGGTTTATGCATCCAGCAGTTCGGTATATGGCGCCAACACTCAAATGCCTTTCAGCGTACACAATAATGTTGATCATCCAGTGAGCCTTTATGCTGCCAGCAAGAAAGCCAATGAATTAATGGCTCATACTTATAGTCACCTGTTCAACCTGCCTACCACGGGACTGCGCTTCTTTACGGTTTACGGACCCTGGGGCCGGCCTGATATGGCATTATTCCTTTTTACCAGGGCAATTCTGGCTGGCGAGCCAATCAACGTCTTCAATCATAGTAAACACAAACGTGACTTTACCTACATCGACGACATCGTAGAGGGAGTTATTCGTACGCTCGATCATGTCGCCTCTCCGAACCCTGAGTGGAATAGCGACAGTCCAGATCCAGCAACAAGTAACGCCCCCTATCGTATTTACAACATCGGCAGCAATAGCCCGGTGGAGTTAATGCGTTACATAGAAATACTGGAGCAGTGCCTGGGAAAAACCGCCGAGAAAAATTTCCTGCCCATGCAAAAAGGTGATGTGCCGGCGACGTTTGCCGATGTAGATGCACTGATAAAAGATGTGGATTACAAACCCGACACGTCTATTGAGGTAGGCATCGCGAAATTTGTGCAATGGTACCGCGATTACTACCAGGTCTAGAGGCACCTGATTCAATAAGAACGCTCACTTAATTCCCGATGTCGATGTTAAGTGGGGTGGTCGTATAAACCAGCTCTTCCAATTCCGGCACCAGGTAGGCGATATAGATGTTCAAACTGCGTCCGGTCAATGCCGCATTCACCAGAAAATCATCGAGGATGGCAACACGCTCGACAGCGGCCAGCGTATGCAGTGGGCTCAGTGCCGCAAAACTGCCCGGATCACCATCCCATTTCACAACCCCGCTGGCACCATCAAGCAGATAGTAGTCTTGCTCCCCGGCATCGATTAAAACGTGCACTGATCCAGCAAGCCCCACATGGTTACTGTCAACATAGATCTCCGCATTGAGATCGACTGACTGATTGATTTGCCAGTTCGTTGAAAGACCCAGTTCACCTTCTACCCGGGCTCCCGCGGCAACGCGTGCGTCAGTCGCCACGCCCGACCACGTACTCACCTCGGCGAACGGTAATTTGGCAACGGTGGCAGGGTAAAATGCCGCAACCTGGTGCCTGACAAGATTCAGCGCCGTTACTGCATCGGCTGGTTGCTCCTGGTTCTCTTCAATACCACAAGGTAGCCCGACACAATCCGCATCCGGATCTGAGAACCGTGCCAGTTGCGTCGAGGTATTAAATGCCTCCGGGTAAGCCATCACAGTTGCAAACTCACCAGTTACACCATAACCAGTGGCAAAATCAAAAGTGCCACCCATGCCATCTTCCACATACGAATGGGTAAGGCCGAGGTTATGACCTGCCTCATGAGCCACCACAATATCAATTGGGCAATCTATGCCAATTACCGAAACTGCATATTCACGCTCAATCGGATTGCTGAAGTCACCCTGCGTATTGAAGCCTCCGACCGGAGCCAGCCCACAGGCACTTGCCTGGTCTTCCAGTGGCCTAAACAACATTACAAGGTCGGCCCCATAGAACGCTCGAGTGGCGTCGAGACTGGCAAATGCAGGGTCGGAACGATACAGCAGCCGGTCAAGGGCGGCATCCATATCATAACTGTCGGCAAAGCCTGTCGCTGCCATATGTACTGGTCTGAGTTCAATGCCGACATGGCTGTCTGCAAATACCTGATTCGCCACACCAAACAATTGGTTAATGCGGGTTTCAACTCCCTCGCTGTAAATTGCAGCCGCGCCACTTGAATACAGCGCGAGCACATCAATAGTGGAAGTAGCATATGAAACTGATTCTGCATTGGCGGGATCGGTCCGCAGAATGCCTTCGTTAAAATCACTGATGCCATCAAGATCCGCATCACTTCGGATATCTGCTACCACGTTGATCGCCGAATCCTGTCGCAGCGCCCCTATAATGGCCGTGCTTGCTACCGACGGTTTGGAACTCGCATTTGTTTGCAGTGTGTAATTAAAAACTTTCTCCTGGCCTGGACTGAAGTCCCCTACCTCACACTGCAATACGGTCTGTAAACTTGCGCTGGTTGTCTCAATGCAATACGCCGGCGCCGAGAGCAATTGGGTATTCTCCAGCATAAAATAAAACTCAACCTGCAGGTTTGTGTGTGTGGCATTGCTGATATTGCGTAGCGTTACCTGCGCATCGATTACACCGCCTGCTATGACATAAGAATTGCCGAAAGACTGGGTGATGGCGAAATTGGAGGCGTCAATCTCTGATGTCATCACTGCGCCAGAGTCACTGACAGCCGCAGGTTCAGCAATTGATTTCAGCGCCTGCACGTCATTGGCGAATGCCGTTGGCAGCGTCGTATCGACAATCCGGTAGTCATTATTGATTCCACCTGTGCTGGAAACATCGAAGTCCGGAGCGAACAGCCACCCCTTATAGGTGTCCTGCCGGGCCAGCGCGTAGATCTGCCGGGTCCCAAATTCACCATAAACATGGGCAAACAATGTGGAATTGCCGAAAGTCAGGCTGAGGGAGATGTATTGCCCCTCGTACTGACCATTGGCCCGCAACCAGCGATCGCCGTTGAGATAGTTGCCCACTGCGCTGGTAGTGAGTTGTGCGGCATTTGTGCCATTCAGGTGCAACTCGATGTTTTCGCCCACCGCCGCCCACAACAGGGCCAGTGCGCCGATTTCAACAGGTGTGGGATTTTCAATATAAGCGGGCGCTTGCAACCCGGAATGCGCATCTACCGTAGAAATGACCAGCCGATTGCCTTGTGCAGCGGCAGCACTAACCAGCAGCGCAAGGCATGCGCCGCTGACCAGTCGCAAAATCCGACTGCTTGCAATAGCTGAGTACATTCGCTGCTGCCCCCGCATGGCTGGCTACATCCATATGCGCCAGAGAGAGGGGCATTGTAAAGTTTTGTGGGAATATTTACCAGAAACCTTCGGGAATACTGGCAGGCTTCACATCAATTATGCGCCATAATCTACTGTATTTGTTACGTTTATCTGGGTATGTATCCCGCCTGTGTGGATCAGCAAAACATCACTCCCTCGCGGCACAGCACCCTGCAGTATTTCCTGATAGATGCCGAAGAACAGCTTTCCGGTATAGACCGGTTCTACCGGCACCGCACTGATAGCCATTGTTTGTCTTAGAAAACCGGTTAACGCATCATTTTGCCGGGCGTAACCGCCGCAATGATAGTTCCCCAGGATGCGCCAGTCAGGCACCGCCTCGTCATGGGACAACCAGCGCGCAACTTCGTCCTGCAACCAGTGCTCGGCCCGTAGCACCGCGACACCGAGCACCATACAGTTCTCTATGGCTCCGGACTTACCCATGCCTCGCAACAATCCGGCCATTGTGGTGCCAGTTCCGCAGGCCAGCCCGACAAAAAGCCTTTCGGCGGTAGAGGTAGCACGAAAATCCGCGCAGATTTTGCCAATTTCCTCGGTACCGACAACGCCTGCCCCATTGCTGCCACCTTCAGGGATCAGATAAAACTCGCCCCATGTTTCACGTAGCTGTCTGACGAATTCGTCATCATTTTTGCGTCTGTAATCTGAGCGGCTCACGGGATGCAGCGCCATGCCCTGCTCCCGCACAAACTGCAATACGGGATTAAGCGGTTCGATCAGTTCGCCCCGAATGACTCCTACTGTGTCGAAGCCATAAATACGGCCTGCAGCCGCCAGTGCCGCCAGATGATTGGAGTAAGCGCCACCGAAACTGAGTGCGTGGCGATAGCCACCATCTTGCAGTAGCGCGATATTCTGTTTGAGTTTGAACCACTTGTTGCCGCCGATGGCCGGATGCATCAGGTCGAGTCGCAGCACATGCAGGTTAACGCCGGACTTCTCCAGCCCGGGCAGCTGCAACGCTTGTATGGGCGGGGCACCCATATCCGAAGTGCTGGACAGGTTCATAGTGCCAAGGGTACTTGAGAGAGAATTGAAACTACAGAAAATGGCGGACCGGACGGGACTCGAACCCGCGACCTCCGGCGTGACAGGCCGG
>CAYOND010000003.1:0-184479 GCA_964405225.1 uncultured Pseudohongiella sp. | reverse complement strand
CTAGATCAGTACGCAATTGACCATTCCAGCCGAAATAGCGCAGCAAAGAAACTCGGATGTATTCAACCTCAGCCAGATTATCAGGGAACTGGTCAGTAATATAATCAGGCATGCCAATGCCGATTCTGTCTCTTGCCAGATTCAACAATCAGCAAATGGCTGGCAATTCATCCTGTGCGATAACGGTCAGGGACTACCGATGCAACACTGCGACGGTAACGGGATGAATAACTTAAAACAACGCATCAGCGAGCTTAACGGCGATATTGCCTGGAATAACCAACCTGAAGGTGGCCTTTGTGTCACTTTTCAATTCCCCATTCCTTGAACTTACTGAGCGGGTGTAAAAATCTGTCTGGCAGTTTCAAGGGCCTGTGCCTGAGATTGCAAAAATTCTTCCGCTGCGGCGAACTGGCTGTCACCCATTGATTGCCGCAGGCTTTCTCTGGTTGCTCTAATTGCGTCTAACTGATGCTGAAAGGTCACTCCAAGACTGGCCGGATTACCAATTCCATCCGGGTTGACCCGGGAGTAAGTTTCCACAAACAGGGTCTCAAGAATCATTTGCTGGTTTTCCTCATTCAGGTTTGGGGCAACCAGTTCCAGTTGCGGTGCATTATTGAAGAGAAATCGCTCGCGCGCTGAATCTTCGAGAAAATATTCCATACTTGCCAGCTCATCGGGCTCCAGTACTTCAGCCATGCGGTTCAGCACATAGTCGGGATCTGTAAGACTTAGCGCAGCAGGATTCTCTGCAAGCATTGCCGCCGCTCCATAAATTTCTTCATAAGCAAGTTGTAGTTGATTCCAGACCTGCAATTCCCGATCGGCAGGCAGATTAAGACCAGCTACGAAATCGGCAAAGCGTGTCTGGATATCCGCACTTACCGACGCCGCCAGCCCCCTGACCTCGGGATTTGCCTCCAGCAGCCTGCGCAGCCCAGTCGCTCCGTCAGCTGGATCAGAAACATTCAGACTTCGAGCATCGGCCAAAGGCGCAGGCGGCTGCGCGGACTCCTGGGTCTGGAGTGTTCCGCCTGCCAGTTCTGTGACTGTCGCCTCGTTCTGCTCGCTTAACCTGCGCACAAAAATAAGCGCAGTCGTCAGCAGCAAGACACATAGCAAAATAGTGAATACTCGTGATGACATATTGAAATTCTGGTTGAGAGTGCCTGCAATTACAAGGAGTCTGGACTCAGGGATTGATTCCTGTTTATTCTGCACTCCATAAAACAGCAATCCTCCGCGTGGAGCAATACAATGCGAATCCAACCAATCCTGACACTGATAATAGCCCTGACTTCTCTCGTCTCCTGCAACGAGGCACAGGAATCCGCCTCTCCCCCTGCCGCACCCGTTGCACCTGAAGCTGTTGCTAACTCTCTCGATACCAGTGAAATTGAGCATCTGCTTCATGAGCACATTGCAGTACTGGCTACTGATGAGTTCGGGGGACGTGCGCCAGCCACTCCGGGAGAGGAATTGACGATCGCGTATTTACGCGACGCCTTTATTGAACTGGGCGTTGAACCGGGCAATGGCGACTCCTACTATCAGGAAGTCGAGGTCACAGAGATTACCACTGCAAGTGACGCCGTACTGAGCATACGCGGTGACGGATTCAATCGGGATTTTTCCTATGGCACCGAAATGGTAGTCGGAACCCAACAGCAAGTGGAAGCTGCCAGTATTGCAGAGAGCGAGATCATTTTCGTTGGCTATGGCATCAACGCACCGGAACGCAACTGGAACGACTACGCTGGAGTCGATGTGCGTGGCAAAACCGTGGTAATCCTTGTCAATGACCCGGGTTACGCCACGCAAGATGCAGAATTATTCAATGGCAATGCCATGACCTACTACGGCCGCTGGACTTACAAATATGAAGAAGCAGCACGACAAGGTGCGGCTGCCGCGTTAATCGTCCATGAAACCGGTCCTGCCGGTTATGGATGGGGTGTAGTAAACAACAGCTGGTCCGGACCACAGATTGCACTGACAGCAGCCGATCAAAATATGGATCGCGCCAATATCGAAGGCTGGTTAACCCTGGACTCGGCCCAAGAATTGTTCGTCGGCGCAGGATTGAGTTACACAGAATTGAAATCAGCTGCAGCGCAACCCGGATTTTCTGCAATTCCTCTGCGCGACCTGGAAGCTTCGGTGGAAATCACCAACAGCATACGCACTTCCCGCTCACAAAATGTCATTGCCCGCATCCCCGGTAGTGAGCGACCCGATGAGACAATTATTTACACCGCACATTGGGATCATCTGGGAATCAATCCCGAGATGCCAGGCGACAACATCTATAACGGTGCCTCGGACAACGCTACAGGCACTGCCGGCCTGCTTGCACTGGCAAAACTGCATGCTGAACAGCCTGCCCCGGAAAGAAGCATTGTATTCCTGGCAGTCACTGCCGAAGAATCCGGTTTGCTGGGTTCCCAATGGTATGCGGAGCACCCTGTTTACCCGCTACCACTTACGGTCGCGAATATTAATATGGATAACATGAACACCTTCGGCCCAATGCGCGATGTGGTAGTCGTAGGTTATAACAGTAGTGAATTGGAAAATTATCTGGAAGAAGCTGCAGCAGCCCAGGGCAGATACATTGCGCCCGAACCAACCCCGCAAAACGGCTACTACTACCGTTCGGATCATTTTAACTTTGCCAAAGTGGGCGTCCCGGCACTTTATGCCGAATCTGGAGAAGATAGCATAGCCAATGGAAGAGAATGGGGTGCCGCCCAGGCGCAGGACTACATAGATAATCGTTATCACCAGCCTTCCGATGAATACAATCCCGATTGGGATCTAAGCGGTGCCGCCCAGGATATTTACCTCTACTTCGATATAGCCAATCGTCTGGCCAATGAGAGAAATTTCCCGAACTGGTTTGAAGATAATGAATTCAAAGCGGTGCGTGATGCCTCACGGGCGGGGCTTTAGGTTTTTCGGGGCAGCTTCAGAACAATAGTCCAGCGACAGCACCGGTCATACAAGTGGCGAGCGTACCGGAAACTAGCGAACGCGGCGCCAATTGCAGAATCTCCCTGCTGCGCTGCGGACACATGCCAGTCAATCCGGCAATCATGATGCCGAGACTGCCGAAATTGGCAAAACCACATAGCGCATAGGTCATAATCAAACGAGATTTATCACTCAAGGCATCCAGGGGTAAATCAGCCAGGGCGAGAAACGCCAACAATTCATTCAGCGCGGTTTTCGTACCCATGAGACTTGCCGCTGCCGGCGTTTCCGACCAGGGTATACCCATCAGCCATACCAATGGCGCAAACACCCAGGCAAAAATTCCTTCCAGACTCAATACACCTCCACCGGGTAACGGCACCAGCGATAACGCGCTGTTGAGCAATGCAACAAGCGCAACAAGCACCAACAACATCGCGGCAACATTCGCAGTCAGTTTTAAACCATCGCTGGTGCCTTTGGTGATTGCATCCATCAGACTGCTGTATTCTGTATGAGGTAACTGTGCTGGTTCAACAGGCTCAATGGTACTTTGATCAGCTGGCACCATAATCAATGCCAACATGATGGCGGCTGGGGCACTAATCACCGAAGCCGTGATTATATGACCCAAAGGGTCTGTGACGATGCCTTCCAGAATAACTGCATACAGCACAATCACAGACCCGGCGATCGTAGCCATGCCGCAGCTCATAACCACGAACAATTCTGACCGTGTCAGCCTTGTCAGATACGGGCGAATGAGCGCAGGAGATTCCACCATACCAATGAATATATTGGCCGCCGCGCTGAGTCCTACAGCTCCCCCAACCCCCATGCCGCGCGTCAGTACTGCGGAGAAGGCACGAATGATTATGGGCAACACTCGGTAGTACCATAGGATTGCTGACAACACAGTGAAAATCAGGATTAGCGGTAATACACGAAATGCCAGCACAACAGTGGCGCCGGGATCATTTACGCTAAAAGGATAAGCCACATTGGCAGGATCGCCACCGAGGTAGCCAAAAACGAACAGAGTGCCCGCTTCAGTAGCCTGTACAATTGCCGAGACTCCGCTATTGATAATGGTTAAAGCTGACTGTATCAAGTCGATGCGAAAAACCAGAAAAGCAAACAGGAACTGCAGAGCCAAACCTGCTACCAGTAATTGCCAGCGGGGCAAAGCACGCCTCTCACTACATGCTATGGCAATGGCAATGAACGCGACGATGCCAATCACTGCCTGAAAATACTGTAGCAATTATCTGACCTCTGGAGCAAAACCCAATACAATCACGACCGGTGTTAAATTGGCAAGGCGAAATGAAGCTCACCTCTACAGGCACTCCTCATTATCTACCGGAACCCGGACAACAGACGGTATTGCGTCTCGGAATTCAGCCATTGGCTCCCGCACAATGGCTGCAGCCCGAAGCAGACCTCGAGTTATTCTATCGACACAAGACAGCTCTGTATCAAACACGGCTCAAGGATGTGTGCCAGAGTTTGCCTTCCTCAAATCCTGCCCAGGCTGAACTGCGCGACCTGATGCTTGAGCATCTCATAACAGATCATTCGCATATTTATTCAAGAAACAAAGACCGATTGGTATGGCAACAATTTGGTGCAGATGCAGCGCATGCTGACTTGCAGCAATGTGCCTTGTGGGTTGCGGAAGACCTTTGCTTACTGGAACAACGCGCAGACCGATTCATACTGACTGCCGGCAGTGTTTGTTCAGCGAGCCACTGGAAGCTTTCAGACAAGATTGGGCTGGAGTTGGGTGCTGTGCACGCCCCTGTGCCCGATTATCAGACCACACTCAACGAGCGGGTCAATCGCCTTCTGAAGAAATTACAACCTGGCAAGCCATTGCTGCGCTATAACTGGTCTTTGCAGCCAGACAATGAATTATTCTGGGAAGCTGGTGATTATTCCTCTCTGGATGCCAAATTCTGGCGAGTTGAACGCCAGACTCTGCGCAAGCTACCAAGAACAGGCGCGGTAGTGTTTGGCATCCGCATCTTTCTCTATCCACTGGATACCCTGTTACGCGATCCTGCGATTGCGCACAACCTGCAACAAGTACTGGCCAACCTTCCAGCACAAGAGAAATCCTACAAAAATCTGCCGCAATAAAAAGGGCGGATTGCCTCAGACAACCCGCCCTTTCTATTTTGTATAACAACTAATCCAGGGGACCAAGGACAGGAATGAATTTAGTCATACCCTGCACTGGGCCAACCTCACCGGAGTAGACTACACCGTTGCTGTCAACCGTTACACCCTCACCCATGGAGCCGTAACCGCCCATACCGGATGCGCGCTCGGACATATGCTCAGGCACGAAGTAAAACACCTCACCAGTGCGGGCACTGCCTACACGCAGACCTTTACGCCAACCGCCGGGGTTATAGTTGGGGTCGGATTCCGAATCGATGGCATACAACATGTCATTGGAGCTATCGATAAAGAGTCCGGAGATGCGACTGAATTGATACCAGGTGTCCAGATGCTCACCATCCTGAGTAAAAATCTGGATGCGATTGTTTCCACGATCCGCCACGAATAGCCGACCCTGGGAATCCATTGCTAATGAATGGGGTGAACGAAATTGTCCATCTTCAAAGCCCCACTCACCGAATGATTTAATAAACGTTCCGTCGGGTCCGAAAATTGAAACCCGGCTCTTGGCATCTGGTCCTGGCTCTTCCTGGAACTGGGCAGTGTGTGTTTCTGCCACATAAATATTGCCATTAGGAGCAACCAGCACATCATTCGGCTCGGTGAAATGTGTTGGTGGATCACCCATTTCTCCAGGCGTACCCAGGGTCATTAAAAGTTCTCCTGAGGGGCTAAACTTCAGCACCGCACTTCCGTGATTGCGAGCGGCAGGGTTCTCCTCCAGCTCTCTTGCATTAGCCAGACGTGCATCGGCAACCCAGACATTACCTTCTGCATCCACATCCATACCGTGGGGCCAGATAATCTGATTGGCACCAAGTGATGCAACGACATTGCCATCGGGATCGAGTTTCACAATCGGATCCACATCAGATGTGGCACAGGAATTAGTACCACAACGATCTCCCGCCCATACGTGAATACCATCCACATCGATATTGACGGCGCTCACAGAACCCCAGCTACGACCATCGGGTAAGGTGCCGAAATTTCTCTCGGTCATGTAAGGGTTGGGTAAATTGTTAACAGGTTGCTGATCGGCATGCGCTTCAGGTTGCAAAGCGCCACGTTGCGCCATGACTGGTGCTGCCATCAAGCTAACCACTACTCCACACAGGCCCAACTGTAACCAGCCGGATCTGCGACCATCAAAACCTGACTCTCTGTCATTCATTTTATTTCTCATTTATTTACCTCAGTGACAAAAGCTGACCGGACGAAAATGGACTCTCCCTTCGCGCTTGTCAAGCAATTGCAGGCGCCAGCATCGGCAGACCGCTCCTGATGCGGGATAGTGAAGCTGGACTCCAGCAGGTCGGGTGGCTATGCTCTGCCCGGACTTCTCGCTGTGGCCCAATCCGCATGGATGGAAAAGCCGGCGTGATAAACAGAATAACAAGAAAGTGACCGGGGCCTGGATTCATGACGCGCATCCTGCTGTACGCTATTTTCACCGCAAGTCTGTTAATGGGTCTGATTCTGATCGCTATTGGCATGGCTGAGTCAGTACCCAATGCGGCAGGTTTGCCGCATCCATCTATTGCAGGCACGCAAATTGGCGGGGACGGGCTGGCGCGACTGGCAACCATAGGCGGCCTGGGTTTTGCGTTTCATGCTTTGTTGCTCTTTCTGATCGTCACTTTATCAGCACTGGGCGTGCACGAAAAATACCAGGACTCTCGTTTCATCCTGATCATGTTGGGCATACTCATCTTCAACCTGGTGGTTTGCTGGGCGATGTGGTCTGGCCACCGGGCATTCCTCGAAACCGGGACCACTGGCTACTTCATGGGATTCCCCACTCCAACAGCCTGGCAAGTCTATGGCACCTGGCTGGGAGCAATCCCGCTAATCGTTCTCTACTGCTGGGGTTTTCGCAGGTATATCTATACAGCCGAAGACGAAATCGCATTCGAGCAATTGCTGGAAGACGTCAAGGACAAGCAATAGATCATGGAAGCCTTTCGCCAGGAAATAATCATAGGCGCCGTCTTTGTCTACATGGTTTTCTGTGTCGTCACAGGCCTGTGGGCAATGCGCCGCACACATAACTCCAGTGACTTTTTCATCGCCGGCCGAGGACTCGGCCCTATCGTTGTATCGCTTGCGTTGTTTTCATCGACGCTCAGCGGCTTCGGTTTCGTGGGCGGTCCGGGCCTGGTGTACTCCATTGGCGTCAGTTCGTTCTGGATGATAGTGATCTCTTCTTCCGGTTACGCATTGGGGTTTTTCCTGGTTGCCAAACGCATCCGCATGATTGCTGACCTGCGCAATTGCCTCTCGCTACCAGACATCGTCGCGGCCCGATATAACAGCGAAATTGTCAGGTTTCTTTTTGCCCTCACAATCGTTCTGGGTGTAATGGGGTATCTGGCCACGCAGATTCTTGCAATGGCAGTAGTTATGCAGGCCATTCTTTCAGGGACGGAAATGTTTGCTGGCATCGGCCTGGTCACCTGTGTAATCGTGTCCTCTGCGGTACTGATTTTCTATTGCGTAACAGGCGGCATCATTGCCTCCGTATACACCGATGTCGTGCAGGGATTTATCATGATGCTGGCCGGCATATTGATTTTGATTACAGCGGCCAATGTTTTCGATGGCGGCATGACCGAGGCCTCTGCAATCATTCTGGCAGACGATGCAGAGACCATCATGCCATTTGGCGCCGCAGGCATTATGGCCTCACTGGGCTGGTTCTTTGTATTTGGACTGGGGCTTGCGGGGCAACCGCACCTGGTCACCAAGATGATGATGAACAAGAATATTTCTGACAACCGCAGCATCCTGCCCATGTCTCTGATTGGCTATGTCATGGCGGCATTATTGTGGGTGTCGATTGGAGTGGTTATGCGCGCCGCAGTCATTGACGGCGTTATCCCGCCATTGGATCTACCCGATGATGCCGCTTCTGTTTTTCTATCCGTGTTTGCCAACCCTATACTGGCAGGCATCGTGTTCGCCGGCCTGTTTGCAGCCATTATGTCTACATCGGATGCCTTTCTTAATATCGGTACCGCCGCAATTATTCACGACATGCCCAAGGCGATTCGCGGTCATGGTGTAAAGAATGAATTAATGTGGGCCAGAATCGTCACTGTGCTACTTGCTGTGATCGCCGCCAGTTTTGCGCTGTACTCGCATTTCCGTGACGCCACGCTGGTGGCCATACTCGGCGCCTTTGGGTGGGCCACGTTCGCGGCCTCTATTTTTCCCGTGCTGGCCATTGGCCTGAACTGGAAAGGTGCAACGGTGGCAGGTGCTGTGTCAGCTATCGTAGCTGCTCTTGTGATTAACTTCTTCGTGCAAATTGCCGGCGTCTCCTTGCCTTATGGGATCAGTGGCGGCCTCGTCGCTTTTGTTACTTCAATGGTTTTGTTTATTGGCGTATCTCTCGTGACGCGCAAGCCCGATATTGGCGACGACATTGCGCGCATGATGGAAATCTAGTAATTCGGATAGCGGCGCACACTCGTCTCGCGCGGATATGGATCCGGCATTCACTGCTGCGACACGCCGTAAACCCATCCATGAGGGCTCGACGCCAGCATCCCTGCTGGCGACGGTCGCTGCAGTGAATACCAGCTCCATATCTTTAACGTGAGTGCAACCGCAATGCGCCGCCGGTGACTGTGCTTCGAAGAATTAGCGGCAGCAGCCTTTTACGACATGATCTTACTGAATCTTGACCAGGCCAACCTGATTGGAACTACTCTGGTGAATCAGCAGATTCTTGTCTTCGGTCACCCATACATTGCGGATGATGCCAACGCCAGAAGGGATGGCCCAACTCTGGAATGACTCAGTGGCCGGATTGAACCGCACTAAGGCATCGGGGCGCATACCTGACTCGTTGTACCAAACCACATCGTCGATAACCGCCAATGCATAAGGATGTGAATCTGGTCCGCTGGGTGAATCCCACTGGGTAATTTCCCCGGTGTCTGGATCAAGCCGACCGATCTTGCCCATGGTGGAATTGACGAACCAGACGATGTCATTGCTGTCGAGATCCAGGCGACGAATACGAGTACGGGTATCGGGCACTTCGAAGTATGTGACTTCCAATGTATCAGGGTCCATGGCACCAATCTTGTTGGTGCCATTGAACGCCACCCATACGGTACCTTGCGAACCCACCTTGATGCCGTAGGGGCGAGGCTCAGTTTTTATTTCGTCAACCTGACCGGTTGCAGGATTCAGGCGGCCAAGCATGGCTGCCCCCTGGGCGGTGAAATACAGATTGCCGTTGGGGTGAAAGACCGCCGAATGGGGGTCACGAGCCTCGGTCTGGTACTCGGTAACCAGACCTGTCTTTGGATTCAGCATACCAATCGTGGCGTTACTGTTGCCGGTGTACCAGATATTGCCATCTGCATCAGGCACGATAGTGTGAGGACGCGAGGACGGCGGCAAAAGATATTCTTCCATGACACCGGTTTCCGGATCGAGCCTGCCCGTCAGGCTGGCCCACATGCCGGTCCACCAGATCGAACCGTCGGGCGCTTCAACGGGATCACGCGAACGCTGACCCAGTGTTGGAACGGTCCACTCTATTATTTCGATTTCCGTATCCCCCGCCACCAGAGTCGGTGCACGGGATTCATCATAAGGAAAGTGCTCGGCCAGATAATTGGCAACCGTATTGGCCTGGGCGTCATTCAACTCGATCATGGTTGAAAAAACACGACGCCATTCGGCTGGAGAATCATGACCCGCTGCTCGAATGATGTTTGCAGTGCTGTGACATGAGGTACAGGCAGTCATGACCAGGTCGCGTCCTTCACCTTCAGGCAAGGTCGGCGCCTGTCCGCGCTGAGCCGAGACATTCGAAACCATAATCATCAGTGAAAGTCCGATTAATCCAAGTGCTGGCTTTTTCATTTCTCTCTTCCTCGCAAAGAACTACTGCGTCAATAATCAAGCATCTTACTGCGGCGCTGTAGTGGCACAAGATTCCTCACCATAAATCTGTATTATTCCACAATGAAACGCCCTTCAGCACTGCGATCCGCTTCCTGTATATTAGCCGTCCCCCGCGGAAGACCCATGGCCCGTGGATTACGTCCAACGGTAAACGGATAAGTGCCGGGGCGAATTGGTACGAAACTCATCCAGATTTCACCCGGCTCATCAAACTCGATAGCACGAAACACCATGGACTGCAGGTGAATCTCGATGCCATTCACATCGAGCACGCGCAGATGAGCATTGAGTAACAGCTCTTCCATTTCGATACGCCAGTCAGTCCGTCCGTCGCTGGATATGTGCAATCGATAGAGATCGCCAGTCACAAGCCGGAATTGCTCCTCGGAAAGGTGAGGCTTGCCGGCATCGTCCTCATGAATTTCCAGATAGAGTTCCTGGGGTGGAAATTCCATCAGGCTGCCACCAACTTGCGCATTAGCAAAGTTTGCAAACAGTGCAAATAAAATCAAGCTGGCGAATTGGGAGCAAAATTTCGTGTGCATCAGCTGTTTCCGTTAATTTATTCTTCGGGTTCCTGGGCATTTTTTTGGAGCTCCCACAAATCCAGCCATGAGCCACTGCGGAATTCGCCGGGTTTGGTTGAGAGCACTTGCCGTTCTTTATCAACCTGCTGGACAAATGCGGGGCTGGCAAGATTATGCCAGTGTTTGGCACGCTCCCACAGACTCAGCAAAGTTTGCGAGCCAATGGCCTCAACCGCAACACTGCGACACGCCTGCATGGCAAGGTCGGGCTCACTTACTATATTTGCCCGCTCGAAATTAGACCTTTGCGTATTGATAAAAATTACGAAGGAATTATTCAACCGCACCATCTCCACATCACTCAAAGCTTCATCCTTGATAGCTCGAGTAAAAATGGCCGCCAACTCGCCATTCCCTGCGATAGACCCCCGCCATCTGGCAACCGAGTCAGTATGGCGATCGAGGGCTGCTGCCCGCTCCAGCTTATAAGACTCCCGCATGGCGGAGGTGTTTTGCCGCATCTGAATAGCGAGAAAAACCAGTGTCACAACGACGGCGACCGCACCGACGATTTCCCCAATCGCCCCCAGGGCATCCCAATTGATTTCTGTTGGCATAATTAATGGGGATGCATGGCTAAATGCTGCGCCAGCAGGTCCTTGCCATAGTCATTGCCATTGGGTGTACGCACCACAGTGTGTATATGGTCTCTGGTGGGCACACCGCGTGCGTTTTTCTGTAACGTGCCAACCGGGTTCTGATGATCGAACTCAATCAGAATAACCGGACTGTGAATACGGTAGTAAAAAACCGCATCATCTTCAGCTGTCCCAATCCAGGCGAAATAGGTCTCATCCAGATGCGCGCCGATCTCTGCCATGGTGGCCTCTGCATGAGGGTCCCGCAGGTTGCCGACATATTCCCGAATCAGGTTCAATAATGCGAGTTTCTGTCCGCTCGATAAATCGGCACCAGGCAGACCCTCATAATCCAGCGTAAGATTGTCCTGGTTTGCTGCCGCTAACTGGTTGTTGCGTACCTTATCTCGATCAATGGTAGCGCTCGCCTGTTGTGCGGCATCCAATGACTGCATAAACGCCAAACCCTTTTGCTCTTCACCTTCCATGATGCGATTGCCTGCGTACATGCCGGCTTCAGTATAGACAGGCTCACCACCCCAGAAGGCAGGTGTCATGACCACCTGGTCACCCAATACAAAGTAATTAATTACCAGATGATGCCCATCCAGTTGAAAACCCCAGGGTTCAGTAGCAGAAGGTATGCCCATCACTGTGAAGTAGTATTTATCAACTCCATAGCGAATGGGCTCGCCATTGAGTTCGAGCAAGCGCTGCTCTGTGCGCATGATACGTCGGACTTTTTCCAGACCATCGGCACTTAGTGCAATATCAAGGAGTGACCAGGCGGCATCTTTCTGGCTTTCATTCATTTCTTCGAGGCTAAGCCCTAACCGCGCGAAGATGCCGATATCCACATTGGACCAGTTACGCCATTCGGGATCATGTACAGCATAATGCACACGACTCAATTCTGGAGGGCTGAGCGTAGCTAGAAATGCATCTGCCGCCTGACGAATTGCATCAGTGGAAATGCCCGTACTGCGTATCTGGAACAAACCTTCCTGTATGCCACTGGATGTGGCAACGCCACGAAAGGCTTCCCCGAGTGCATTGGCTCCGCCACGCATGAAATTGGTTTTTTGGTTGAGTAATTGTTCGGAGTACAACGACTGGCCCAGGTATGTGCGTGGCAGCAGTAAAATCCACAGACCTAGCAGAACATAAATGCTTGTTCTTATTCTCATCGCATTTCTCTCCATGAGATTTGAAGCGTTTGATTGCCTGAGCTGATTGGGCAAGCTGGTTGCAATCACTGCAACGAATGTAATACCCAGCCGGGTGAATCTCAAGCACTTCCATCAGTAAACTTTCGGATGGCCAGACCACAGGACGGCTTTGCTTCGTAGCATTCAGGTTCTATTAACCTGCTTTTTCGCAGGATATGTGTTCTACGATGAAATAGTTTGCCATGAGGAGGTGCACTATGAGTAAAGCAAGATTGCTATTGATCAGTTGCACATCATTCTTCATCGCCTGTTCCGCGAACAGCAATCCGCGCGATGTAGAACAGGCTCTATCGGACATGGGGTTAACGCGATCTAGTGACAACGCGCGCGTGTACTATCGCAGTGTCAATGGCTGGACAGGAATCAATGAAACCAGTCTGGTGGTAAATGCAGGCGTGAGCAGACACTATCTCGTCGAATTACTGTCTCCGTGTTACGGCCTGGACGAGGCATACAGCATCAGGTTTACTACGCCAAATCTGAACCTTGATGAGTTTGGCAGCATCATTGTGCGTTCAACGTGGATGGGGACTGAACGTTGCAGGATCGAGCGCATCACTCCGTTGCTGCAAGCGAGCTGAGCTGCGTCAGTATTCCGCCATCACATTTTGCAGTGATTCTGGATCGCGCCAGCGTCCACTGCGCAATCGCATAGCGAACACCAGAGCGATTGCAAACAACATCACACAAAATGCAATCCATGAGGTGCGCGGCCCATAGTCATAAACACGGATAATAAAGTACTGGGATACCAACATGGCCCAGTGTAGCGAGACCGAGGTGTACATCAGCCAGCGCGTGTCTCCTGCGCCGCGCATCACTCCACCGGACACCAGTATGATGGCATCAGCCATAGTGTAGGTAGAGAGGCCGATCATCATGAATGCGGCGAGATTGCGAATTTCGGTGAAGTCTCCACCGGGTGGCGCGAACACTTCCACCATGGGAAAGCGGAACAGGATAAACAGTATCGCCAGTGTGCCCGAGTAACCCAGACCAATAATAAAACCGGCAGTGATCACCTCATTGGCACGTACCATATTGCCGGCACCAACAAATCGACCAATCAAACTCATCACACCGATATTAAGACCCATCATTGGCACGAAGGACAAAATGTCCCAGTTAAATACGATGGCAGCGGATGCACCTTCCGGGACACCATAACCCTGAAACATAAGCAGGAAGAGATTAAACGCTGCTACATTGAGGAACGTCTCCATGCCAGACGGAAACCCCAGGCGTATGAAGCGCAAGAAAATGCCACTGTGATATCTGAAAGATTTTAGTACCTGGAACTCAATACGGTTGCGGGGCGCAAAGTAAAAACACAGGAACAATAGCAATCCGAATAGGGTGGCGATGATAGTACTGACACCAGCGCCTACAATGCCGAGTGCTGGAAAACCGAAATAACCAAATACCATTACATAGCACAGAGGAATATTTACGATCATCGCGCAGATATCGCACACCATGACCACGCGTGAGCGACCAATACCGGCAAAGTAGGAAGAAAGGCAGGTTTTGGCGAGCGTGAGAATGACGCCCGACATCAGAATCAGGTAGTACGCCCGTTCCAGCTCTACCTGCTCCGGATCATGCTCCATGCCTTCAAATATCCCCGCCACCAGAACTGCAATCACTACCAGTACCGGTGCGCTACCGGCGATCATGATCATTCCCTGAGTAACCACTTGTGAACACTTTGCTTTCTCTCCAGCACCCAGATACTGTGCTGCCATGGCATTGCCATAAGACACGAGTCCGGAGAAAAAACAGAAGCTAAAAAATGCCGCCACGCCACCGCCCAGTGCAGCAGCCATATACACAGGCCCAAGCTGGGAGAGAAAATACCGGTCGGTAAAAATCATGACTGCGAACGTGCCCTGAGACACAACCATGGGGAGAGCAATGCGCATCAACTCCAGCGTGGTTTCGCGATTGAAATGTAATTTTTCCAGCAACATGACGCCACGCCTGTTTAGAGCGGTAGTTTCGATGAGATTTGATCAGGTATTCAGCTAACAGCAGAAGCGCGATTCGATGTAGCGCAAAGGTGGGTAATAGCAGCAACTGAAACCGCTGCGCATGGTAAGACATCAAAAGGCTGAAAACAAGGCAGGACAAGGGCTGAATCCCGCACGATACCTGTGCTATATCAAATCCTGTGCAAAACAGACTTGCGAGCCAGCGAATCGGCGTTTAGGCTTGACTATATGCTTATCTGGAGAAATTTCTCATGCGTAAATTAGTTACCTTTCTGCCCCTGCTGACAATTGGCTTTAGCAGTGGTGTCTTCGCACAATCCATCGACGATATCGTGCTTAATGTTTACAAGGATGAGAGCTGTGGTTGCTGTGTAGGCTGGATCAATCATATGGAAGCACATGAATATCATGCCAATGTTTTCCATCCTGCTGATCTTAATGGCGTGAAGGAAGAACTCGGTATCAAACCCGAATGGGCGTCCTGCCATACTGCGGTCACCGAGAATAACTATCTGTTTGAAGGGCATATCCCGGTCAAGTTTATCGACCAGTTTCTGGCCAACCCGCCAGCCGATGCGCTTGGACTCACAGTTCCAGGTATGCCTATCGGCGGCCCTGGCATGGAAATGGGCGACCGCTTTACACCCTACCAGATTCTGTTGATGAAAAAAGATGGCACAGCAGAAGTCTACGCCACCATTAACTCAGCCGCAGATCAGAGTTAGATTTCTCCGCGCCGAGCCGCCTGCGTGATCTGATCGGCGGCGCGGAAAGCCATCGCCATGATGGTCATTGTTGGCTGACCTCGACCAGAGGTCACCATAGAGCTGCCATCACATAAAAACAAATTCGGTACGTCGTGAGTGCGGTGATTGGCATCGATCACAGAATTATCCGGATTTGTTCCCATCCTGCACGTACCTAGCAAGTGTACGTTGCCAGTTTGCCCGTCTTCGGCATAGAAACCCGCAGTCTGCGTCGCCCCGGCGGCTTCCATTAACTCTATTGTACGCTCATAGAAAAACCGCATCGTGGCGATATCGTCCGGATGATCCATATAGGTGCAGCGCAAGGCTGGCCTGCCCCACTTGTCCCTTACATTAGGGTCAAGAGTCACATTATTGGTTGCAAGTGGTAATGATGTCGTGTGGCCATCAAATGCGGCTGTATATACGAAGTTACGTCTTAGATTTTGTTTGAATTCCGCTCCCCAGCTGGGGCCGCCGAATGGATCTCCCATCATCGCAGTACCCATAGGTAATCCGCGATTCGGGTGTCGGGAATCTATTCCGCCCCCACCATAAAAGCCGAGGGCTGGATCAAGTTCATAGAAGTCATGAATGACCCGGTCTGCCGGAATGCTCTTGTAGGCATGGACCTCATTTTCGAACAGCCCCATGACCGTGGAATAGCCATTGAACATCAGGTTTTTGCCCACCATGCCACTGGAATTCGCCAACCCATCCGGATGCAGGTTGGACTCAGATAACAATAAAAGGCGCGGAGTCTCGGCGCCGTTGGCGCACAGCACAACGGCATTAGCGCGCTGGGATTGCTCGGTGCCATCTTCTTCCCAATAATTAACCTCGGTTACCCTTCCTGCCTCATTGGTGACAACCCTTGAGACAGTGCAGCCGGTGCGCAATTCGCAATTGCCCGTAGCCAGTGCCAGTGGAATCATGGTCACCATAGATGAAGATTTGGCGTTTACTTCACAGCCATAGCCATTACAAAAACCACAGTGGATACATCCTGGTCGGCCATTGTGGGGTTCGGACAGGATTGCTACTGGTGCCGGGTAAGCGGTGTACCCAAGCTGTTCTGCAGCACGCTCAAGCAACACACCGGGTGATTTGATGGGCATGGGCGCGCAGGGGTAAGCACGCGAACGTGGGGGATCCCAGGGGCCTTGCAACCCAGACACTCCGATTTCCCAATCAACCTTCGTGTAATAGGGTTCCAGGTCTTCGTAAGAGATGGGCCAGTCAGCGAAGTTGGTCCCGGGTATAGTGCCCCGGACACTGGCTTCCATAAAATCGATAGGCCGCAGGCGCCAGAAATTTCCAGAGAAATGTACGCTGCTGCCGCCGACGTTGTGTGCATAACCGAGCGAGAATTCAACCTCCTGAGCCTCTTCATTCTCATTGCGGCGAAAAGTCTGCGGATGTCCGTGGCGCTTGCCCCACATCAACTCATTGTTATAGTCATAACCCCATTCATCATGTTTGAAGTCTGGCGCTTGCAGATGTGGGCCCTGCTCCAGCACTACAACCGAAAAACCGGCTGTTGCCAGCTCCTTGGCCATGATGCCACCGGCTGCGCCAGAGCCTACGATGACGAAATCAACTGGCTCGCGCGTTGGAAAAGGTGCTTCAGCCATCAGATATTGCCTCCCCGCTCTGCGTCATAGCTGCCAAATGGAGGCACCCAGGCGTGACGATCTTCAAATCCAATAATCTGATAACCCACATTGTCTCGATTGCCACCGTATTCAGGCAGGCAAAACATACCTGCAATTGTGAGAAAGCGCATGGTACCGAAGAATTCACCGTCCTCTATTGCCCGTAACAATTGATCCTGGGATTGCGGGGGCAAAAGATGAAAATCTGATGTACCAAATGCAGACTCTGCCGCCTGACGTAGCCCGGTGAGCCCATCCCGAAGGAATGCCAACTGCTCTGCGTCGGTTAGTACCGTGTCCATGAAATAGATGACACCCGCCTCTTCGGCGCCTGGAGTCTCATCGCTGGGCATGATGCGCGCCGCTATGGCCGCAAATGCCAGCGCTTCCGCTTCAGTAAGATTGGTAAATGCAGCCTGTTGTTTTCGGGCTTCATTGGCCTGATCACAGGCAGAGAGTACAGCTGGAATCGTCAGCGCAATACACGATCCTTTGGCGGCCTGTAAGGCTGCGCGGAGAAATGCGCGGCGAGAATGGTGACGATCAAGCATGGTACTGCCCCCCTGAATACAGATAGCTGGCGCGCGAAAAAGCCTGCTTATAGCAGGTATTCCGTGGCTTTCGGCAGTTTAGCACAACCCATAGCGAAACTTGCCGATACTTAATGGTGCGCCCGTATTAACACCATGTAACAAAACCGGGCGCAATTAAGTCAGAAATCAGGACTATCCCGATTGATGCGACATTTTTGACAGCATTTTCTGCAAAATGCGTCAAATTGGACATTTATTCAGGAGAGTTTTAAGCTACCCGGATGCTCGCTTGAAAGCCGTGCCCCTTCTGGGGTCGGCTAATAAAAGCCGATGCACCAGGCTGGACCTCCAGGTTTAGCCAAAACCTTACCTTTGCAAGGGGGAATAAATGTTTCAAAAAACGAAAAAGGCAAAAGTTCTTCTGCCTGCCATTGCGCTTGGCCTGCTGGCACCCGGTATTGCACCGATTGCTTTAGCACAACAAGCCGATACTGTGGAAGAAATCATCACTATCGGTTCACGCCGCGCGGAGCGCAGCGCGACAGACTCTTCGGTCCCAGTTGATGTGATCGGCGGAGACACACTGCAAAATATGGGTTACGCAGATCTCAATGAGCTGCTGCGAACTTCAGTCCCGTCCTACAATCTCAATCGCGAAGAGATTTCGGACGCGGCTACCATCGTGCGGCCCGCGACATTGCGCGGCCTGCCACCAGATAATGCCCTGGTACTGGTTAACGGCAAGCGCCGTCACCGTTCCGGTGTAATCGCCGAACTCGGTGGCTCACTGGCCGCTGGTTCTCAGGGTGCAGATATATCAGCAATCCCTTCTCTCGCAATTCAACAACTTGAAATTCTGCGAGACGGTGCTGCGGCACTATACGGTTCTGACGCTATCGCCGGTGTACTTAACTTCCAGCTACGTGAAAATCGTGAGGGTGTAACCCTTGAAGCGCGTACTGGTGAGTTTGGCGAAGGCGATGGTGACCTGCTGCAATTCATGGGTAACGTCGGCCTCCCACTGGGCGACGATGGCTTCATGAGCATCACTGGTTCGTGGATGGAACAAGACGCTACAAGTCGCTCCACCCAACGTACCGATGCTGCCACACTGATTGCCAGTGGTAACGCCCAGCAGCAAGCAAGCATTGCGCAGCCATATGCGCAGGTTTGGGGCGCACCGGAATATCGCGATAACTGGAATGTATTCTTTAATTCCGGTATCGATCTGTCTTCCGACCTGGAATTCTATGCATTTGGTAACTACGGCCAGCGTGAAACCGAAGGTGGTTTCTTCTACCGTAATCCGAATAACCGCAGCGGCACATACACCAACGGTGATTATCGCGCAATCGTAGATACCACCATCGCACCAGGCCAAACCGGCGTCACTTCAACCTGTCCAGCGCTGCTCAGCCCAGGATCTGGTGGTAGTGGTACTCCTCTGGATGCAGCAGCAGTTGCAGCAGACGCCGCAGCACTGGCAAGTCTTCCAGCCAACTGCTGGGTGATGAACCAGGTTGTACCCGGTGGCTACACACCAGCGTTCGGTGGCTTACTCAGAGATGCCAGTCTGTTTGCTGGATTCCGTGGCAACCTGACTGATGACCTGACTTATGACATCAGCGCAGGCTATGGACGCAACAAGGTATCGTTCTTCCTGAACAACACCTGGAACCCGTCTAATGGACCTAACGGTATTGTTAACGGCGCTCTGCAGCGCGATTTCGACATCGGCTCCTATGTGCAGTCAGAGACTACACTGAACGCTGATTTCGTCTATTCCATGGACGTTGATGCCTTCGCCTCGGACCTGAACGTGGCCTTTGGTGCTGAATGGCGTGATGAGCGTTTCGAAACCATCATCGGTGAGGAAGCTTCATGGGTGGCAGGCGATTATGCCTTCCAGAACGTGAATGGCACCAATACCTATTCCGATGGCGTTACTCCTCTGCCTAACCTGAGCATCGGCGCACACGGTTTTGCCGGTTTCAGCCCGCAACAGGCAGGCCTGTGGGGTCGGTCAAACTATGCTGTTTACCTCGACCTTGAAGCAGATGTGACTGACCGTCTGACGGCTGGTGTTGCACTGCGTTATGAGGACTTCGAGACCTTCGGCGACACTGACAACTACAAGGTTGCCGGTCGCTATCGTTTGACCGACAACGTGACTTTGCGTGCGTCGTTCAACACGGGTTTCCGTGCTCCGACTCCTGGTCAGGAAAACGTCACCAAGCTGTCTACCATTACTGTAGATGGCGAGTTGCAGCAACGCGGCCAGATTCCTCCATCCAATCCTATTGCACAGTTCCTGGGTGCAGAGGATTTGGGACCGGAAGAGTCTGAAAACTTTTCTGCCGGTATCGTCTGGGACGTAACCCCTGATATCAATATCACGGTGGATTACTTCCAGATCGATTTGGAGAATCGTATTTCACAAACCGGCACTATCAACATTGCCGGTCGACCAGTCCCAGCAGGGCAGAACTGCCCGGGCGCTGTCGCCAATCCAGCCGGCAACCTGGCCCTGTGTTTGCAGGAACTGGGTGTACCTGGAGCGGCTGACCTGAGTTCGGTGTCCTTCTATACCAACGACTTCGAAACCACTACTACTGGTGTTGATATCGTAGGTACCTGGGATCTGGACTGGGGTGATGCAGGCTCCGGCTCTTTTGTAGCCGCCTGGAACTGGACCGAGACTGAAGTCAACAATGCCGGTTCTGAAGTAAGCCGTAACCGCGTACTGGAACTGGAAAACTACAATCCGGAAAATCGTGGCGTATTTACCTACAACCACTTTGTAGGTGACTGGCGCTTCCTGGCTCGTGCCAGCTTCTACGACGACTGGACTGTTGGTGACTGGAGTGGCGACCCCACCCCACGTGGAGCGAAAGGCACAAGCTATACTAGAGATTGTGAGTTTGGCCTGTACCGCGACAACTGCTATGACGGCGAGACAATTTTCGACGTTGAGGCAGCTTATACCTTTAATGAGAACTACAGCATCATCATCGGCGCCAACAACGTGTTCGATGAAGAAGCTCCTGTAGATATTGATAACCTGGACGGCACCATCGGTTCAGGTAATACCTACACTGGTTCTTCTCCTTGGGGTATCGACGGTGCGTTCTACTACGCCCGTTTCCGTGTAGACTTCTAAGCGGATCTCAATCCGGAGCAATCCGGAATGAAAACAAGAAGGGGATGCGTAAGCATCCCCTTTTTTTATTGCTGGAATTAATCAGGACGTTTGCATATCTGGATTGAAGAATGCCACTGCTTCCGCATTGAGTGGAAATTCCTGTGCCACCGGGTTAGCCTCAACACCAGCCAGTTCACGCAAAGCCTGATGCACATGCTTGGGCTCGAGTCGCAAGCCATTATTATCTACCTGTAAAGTCTGCGGATCGAACTCGAGGGCATTATGCCCTTCGTCAGTGGCACCTACCACACGATTACCCCACTCGGCGCCCGGTTTGATGATAATGGCACTGCCAATCGGCCAGTGATCCTTGCCGCCGCCACGATTGTAATAGGGTGTACGGCCGAAATCGGAACCCATAGTGACCACCAGCCTGTCAGCGAAGCCCGCCTCTTCTGCCGTATCGAACAGATATGCAACCAGATCGGTGAGTTTTTCCAGATAAGTAAAATGCTCTTCATCGTGGGTCTGGTGGGTATCGAAGCCATTGAATCCAAGCTGGGCGGAAACACAGAGCCCTGATTGATAAGCCAATAGCGCGAGCTGCGCGGCCCTGAAGTCATTATCTGGTTCGAATTCTTCCGGCAACAGTGCCGCAAAGGCATCCAGTTCGTCACGCGTTGAGTTGGCCAGATACAGATTATTCAGACCCTGTTTTTGTCTGGGAAGCAATCCTGTAGATGCCATTTGTCGCGCCAGCCGCTCTGCCTGAAATTGTTCAATCAGATCCAGCTCACTGTCCTGGAACAGGGTATATACCGTGTTACCACCCTGTACGGTGGAGTCATTGACCAGATTGCGAATCACATTGGGATTTTGCAAGCGACTGAAGCGAGTAATACCGGCTGTCTCGCTGTAGCCGGAATCATGCACCAGCGACAAAGGCAGTGTTGGCGCAATGGCTCCGGAAAGCACTGCGCCAAAGCTGGGATAACCAAAGCCGATGCGCCCACTCCAGGTGTGTCGAATACCGTCGTCATGGGAATTGGTTTGCGTATCAATACCGTTGATCACGAGCATGTCCTGGTAGAAACGCTCGAAGAAGACCTGGTTTTTAGCCACTGGCGCATAGCGAATATTGCCGATCTGTTCTATGTCGGCCGAGTTTGCCCAGGTGTTGATCGTGCGCTCGCCCCCCTGATTAGTTTTGGGGTCACAAAAACTGGTGACATCCCAACCACCGACCGCAGCCAGGTTGATGTAAAACGGCCCGGTATAAGGCTCTAACGCATGTGCGGAGGTAAAAGGTAATGGCGCGAGTAGACCCAGCCCCGCAGAGCCAAAGAGTTTGCTGAATTGTCTGCGATTCATTTTCATTGCCAGACCTATTCGTAAATGAATTTATAGTCGCGCATAAGGTAGTTGACTACTACTGCCCAGGTACGCAAGGTTTGATTCGAATCAGTTTGTATGGGGTTGTCGACATTTTCGAATATACAGATATTGTCCAGCGTGCTCACCTGGCTGCTCTGACCGGATGCAATTCTGGCTTCCCAAGTGGTCTCAAACAGCTCATAAGTAGATTGGATTTCTATATCATTTGTCGGAAGGGCCTCACCCAACAATTTCTCATGCAAAAGTTGAATATTGGCAATGATGCCGCCGGGGTCACTATCGGGGGTGGAGCTCAACTCCACTTCGGTAAACAGTTTGCGCTGGGATTGCGGTCTGGAAAAGTCCGCATTTACCATTGGACAAGAGGTCTCATTTGCCATGGCGGTCACCACGGTACTCATTAAAGTAGTTAGCTCAGTGGCACGCTCAGTGACGCCGAAAGAGTCTATTCCACCATATATCAAGTTATATGCAACCTCGAGCGCATTGTTATTACCATACGCCCACTCAAATCCGGTCACATCGATCATCTTGCGATTAAGCTGTTCAGGTGTCAGCAGTCGTCCTGTTCCCACAGCTTGCAACTCCGCTTCCTGGACAGCGGTAACTTCCGTCACCGCGCTGGCGCGAAACTGGTCACTCATTACCAGATCAATGAGCAGGTCTTTCAGGTTAAACACGCCATTCCCAGCGGCACCGGTAGTGAAGCGATCGGCCACTTCCTGCAACATGTCGTATTCATTGGTATAAGCCGCCAGCCTCGATGCATAGTCGGCATCTTCAGGATTTTCCGGTTCTACATAAGGCTCTCGGCCGAGCACCGCTGGATACCAGAATTTAACTGTACCGAAACCAAAGCGGCTGTCGCTGACTATTTCCTCGGCCAGCCACTGCAAGGAATCCTGCTCCGGCGCCATATCCACTCCAAACCCAGGTAACAGCATATCGGCGAACCAGGTATCACCCTGCTGATACAGACCCGTTGGGTCATTGGTATAAGAGCGTGGCAGAGAGTGTTCACCCCCGCTCTTGTCTTTATACCTGCCATCGTCACCATAAAATTTGTAGGCACCTGCTACCGGATCCATGATGTTATGGCATACCGTGCAATTGGAGTTATTCAGGGTTGGATTGTTCTGGTCCGCCAGCGCCGACTGATCCGTAGTGCGCTCTGCCAGCCCTTCTATATCGACGCCAAGGAAATAATAGTAAGTCCAGCGTGCCCTGGCCCGATTTCTGTTGGTTTCGGTGGACGGATAACGCGCCAGAAAAGCCGGGGAATTCAATACTCCGGCGTGGGGATAATCAGTAGGCAGGTTGTAGCTGGCTAGTGGGCTCTGACGGGCGCAGATGGTGCATCGGTAGTACTCGGTAATCTCCCCTTCTCGCCAGTCATCGTAGTCATTCATGTCTGGAAAATCGATGTTGCCACCATAGATTCGGGCAGCATAGGGATTGAGCATAATATAGTCGGCAGTGAGAATTTCCGAATAGGGCCGCTCGTTGGTAACTACATGGCGAATGAGTTGCAGTGGTTCTTCAGCCAGCGAGCTGGCCACAATAATAGATTCCAGTCGCTTGCCCGGAGCCTGGTAATATTCCATGGCATTAGGGTAATAAAATCGATCTACGATATTGAACAGGTTAAAGGAAAATGCCTGTGTTAAGAGACGGTCATTGGCCGATTCCAGCAGAAAGGCATCAAACCCATCACCGCTCATCAAGTCACGAATCGTTTCACGCAATACTGCGTCATCGCCGTTCTCTACAGCGGCCAGTTCAGTTTCTGTTGGCAAGCGACCGGCAAATAACAGGGCAGCTTTTCTAAGGGTGTCGATGTGGTCCATCATGACGACCGAGTTAAAAATTGCCTGGGCATTGCTGCCGAAACCACTACCGTTGTCATCAATTTCAGCAAACGCAGCTTCTATGAATTCTTGCCAATCCTGCAATTGATCGCTGCCTGGTGTCAGCTGCACTCCACCACCGTGAGCCGACTGACCCTGAGGTTTGCTCAGAATCAATTCATCGGCATTGGGAACTGATTCCAGATAGTTGATCAGTGTATTGTAATTCTGCAATTGAAAATCGGACTGTGCGCTATTCACGTAATGCAGGTTGCTTTCAGATGCGACGCCGTTGGTTGTGTGGCAAACAATACAACGGGCCTGGATAATGGGTGCGGAAATATTTTGCACAAATAGATCGAAACTGGCAGGCATCGAGCTCTCTATTGCAAGCGTCAAAGGGGTGCCGCTGAAATACAGGGTTTCACCGCTGGCTGCAGTGTCATATGCCAGATAAATCTGTAGCGTTACATCACTCAGCCCCAGATCAGCGAAGGCTATGTTCTCCAGCACAATTAAGGATTCTTGCGCCTCAAGCACTTTGTCGATCTCGGTTGCCTGGAGCGTTTCAAGATCCAGATCCCATGGCACATAGGAGCCATCCGAGAGCCGCATAAAAACCTCTTCACCCATGGCAATGAGCAAATAAAGATTACCGTAAGCTCCCACATGGGTGGATTCGACCTGAATTTCAGTCAAGACATCCAGTGATTCGTGCGCCAGAAATGAAGTGCCGAAACTTTGTCCGTTATCGGCGCTGCTGCCACCAAAGAACCTGGCAGTTGTGGGCTCACCAGAAAATGTGGATGGCAGTGCCAGCTCTGGCAGCTGGGCATGTGCCGAGATGTGGAACAGCAGAAACGCGCCCATCAGGAACTTGATGGCAAATCTATTCATGGCGCTGCGACCTCGAACACAGGGATATTGGGTATATGTACCGTCATGGCTAGTTTAAACGCAAAATCAGGACATTGGTTGACATATTGCCGATGAATCGTGCGCTTGGTCGCAGCCATTCTGCCAATCCAGGCACCAGTTTTGTGGATTGCAGGGAATTACGCCTGCGTGGTACTTACGATCATAAACGTGGCATAGGTACGGGCCACCAGTTTGTTTTCGCAGGAGACTGATATTTCAGTGCGTAATAGTCGTTTGCCCGCGTGAATAACCTTGGCCTCTGCAATCAGTAACTCTCCTGCAGGCGGGCGGATAAATGCAATACTCAGGTCAGTAGTTGCAGTTTGCGTACCGGTTGGGCGCACCGACCTGACCGCCATGCCAGCAGTCGTATCGGCCAGGGCAGTTAACACCCCGCCATGGACCCTGCCCCCATTATTCATGTGGTGCGGAGCCAGCTTCAGGGAACAGCGCGCATGACCCTCGGCATAGGTTTCTATCTCGATACCGATAAAGTCTCCGAATGGACTCATACCCGGGGAACTCATCTTATTTTCTGGACTTTCCTCACTCATCCCACAAACCACCCACAGTATAGGGGCTGCCGCCGCTCGCCCAGAAGCGCCCGTTTACAAAACGAAAATGGCGATCCAGTGCGTCCAGTCGCGCCATCTGTTGATCATCCAGAGTAATAGCGGCAGCTTGCAGATTGAGTTGCATACGATCCTTATTGGTAGATTTCGGGATCACGATAGTGCCTCTGTTCACTGCCCAGGCTAATAGTACCTGCGCCGGTGTAATACCCTGCTCGGCGGCGATCTCAATAACCGGCTCAAGCTCAAATAGAGAAGGTTCATCTTTAGCCTTATAGGCCGCCTGACGGTCGCGCGAGCCGAGGGGTGAATAGGCAGTAATAATTACTCCGTGCTGAGTACAAAATTGTTTCAGTTTTTGTTGGCATAGCAGGGGATGGGCTTCAACCTGGTTGGTAACAGGTTTTATCACTGCTTTATCCAGTAACTCACGCAGTTTAACGGCGCTGAAATTGGACACACCGATGTGCTTCACCAGGTTCGCTTCCACACAGGCTTCCATAGCTGACCAGGTGTCATGAATTGGTGCTTCATCCAGCGTCAGGTAGTCGCTGCCGGATTGAGGAAATGTAACTCCGGATTTGAAGGCCACCGGCCAGTGAATGAGGTACAAATCAAGATAATCGAGCTGCAGATCTGTCAGCGTCTTTTCCAGTGCCGGGCGTACATCATTACTCAGATGCGCATTGTTCCAGAGCTTGGAAGTAATCCAGAGTTCGTCGCGCGCCACATCACCCGCACTGATTGCAGCTTGCAATGCCGAACCTATTTCGGCCTCATTGCCATAGATGGCTGCACAGTCGAAGTGCCGAATGCCCACCTCTATTGCCTGACGAATTGCTGTGTCCACTTCACCCGGCTCGGATTTCCAAGTGCCCAGACCCAGCATGGGAATGCTGTCACCGTTTTCCAGTACATGAAATTTCAAAATGTCTCCCTCGTCCGGGGTATAGTCCAGGCAGGATTGTGTCTGGTCAATCTGCCTTGGGCTTGCGTTGATTAATTTGGCGTTGCAGTGCTTTCTCAGCTGCCTTCTCTTTGCGCTTTTGTTCCATGGTGGACTCCATGGGCTGGCCTATATGTACTTCACCCCTGGCGCGAGCCAGGTCGATCTGCCTCTGCCGCTCTGCATAGCGTTTTATCTGATCCGGCTCATGTTTGTCGTAACAGTGATGACAGCTGACACCACGTTGATAATGAGGGCTCGACTTGTCATCTTCCGTGATCGGCATCCGGCACGCATGACACTGATCGTAGCAACCCTTCTGCAGTTTGTGATTTACAGTGACTCGATTGTCAAACACAAAGCACTCGCCCTGCCATTTGCTTTCGTCTTCCGGAACCTCTTCGAGATATTTCAGAATGCCGCCCTGTAAGTGATAGACCTCTTCGAAACCCTGCTGCTTGAGATACGCAGTAGACTTCTCGCAGCGAATTCCACCGGTACAAAACATCGCCACTTTCTTGTGGCGGGCGGGATTCAGATTTTCTGCCACATATTGAGGAAATTCGCGAAATGATTCCGTATGTGGATTGACGGCATTCTCAAACGTGCCAATCTGTACTTCATATTCATTACGTGTATCGAGCAACAATACATCGGGGTCTTCAATCAATTCATTCCACTCAGTCGCAGGCACGTATGTTCCAGCAATATGATTTGGATCTATACCTTCTACCCCCATGGTCACGATCTCCTTCTTGAGCTTGACCTTGGTGCGGTAGAAAGGGTTTTCCTCTACGAAAGATTCTTTGGCCTGTAGCCCGGCAAACCGGGAGTCCCGCCGCAGCCAATCCAGCACGGCGTCGACACCTTGTCTGCTACCTGCAATAGTGCCATTGACACCTTCAGCCGCGAGCAGTAATGTGCCGCGCACCTCGTGCTCCAGCATCTGATCGCGCAAGGGCTCGCGAAAGGCTGTGTAATCCGGAAAACTGGCGAATTGATAAAGCGCAGCGACGACCACGTCTGGATGCGTCGGTTTCATGAAAATTCTCCCTGTTGCTGGCCGGAACGTAAGTCCGGTGCAATATTTGGCACGCGGATTGTATAGAATGCTGCGCCAGGAGTAAAAAAACCGGCAGATTTTGACTTTAAACTGCAATATATAAAGGGCAATGAAATGGATTTGTATAACTGGATACTTAGCGGAATCGCGGTGGCCGGCTACATACTGGTAGCCAACCTGATTTCCAGCATTCTGGCTGATCTTGGCAAGCGCAAGAAGGCAGCACCTAAAAGAGCTAAATACATATCCAAGGTGTTTAACTTTCTTCTGGCGATACTCACCCTCTTTGGTCTCTTCATTATCTGGGGCTATGACTATCACAATATATTCGTAGTAGGGTCGTCACTGCTGGCAATCGGCGGCGTCGCCCTGTTTGCCCAGTGGTCTATCCTGAGCAACCTGACGGCCAGCATTGTCATCTTCTTTAACTACCCGTCGCGCATAGGAGATCGCATTCGCATTCTTGACGGCGAGAATTCGGTTGAAGGCGTCATACTCGATATCAATATGTTCCAGGTATTGATAGAAGACGATAACAAGAATGTCGTGAATTACCCCAACAACCTGCTGATTCAGAAGCCACTGGTTAAACTGAGTGGCAAGAAAGAGCCTGTTGTGGAAAAAGTAGCTGAGGATAATGGCGAGGGATAGGATGCAGGTTTGGTGAACTGCTTTGATAAAATTCGTAACAGCTTAGTGATCCAGATACGCAACAGCATTTCTCGGGGAAATGGGTCCATCATTTTACTGCTTACAAAGCCTTCGTTAGAGTTCGCAAAAGCAACTCTCAACACCTGAATCGTTCATTCTCCAGTTTGTACGGGAAGCTTTGAGGGTTGCCCCCATTCAACCCACGAGCCATCGTATACCGACAAATTTCGATGCCCAGCCTCATACGCAGCCAGTGTGAGTATGCAGGCAGTAATACCGGAACCACAGCTGGTAATTATCTTTTTATCAGCGACATCCAGCTCCGCCATGATTTCCTTTAATTCTTCGACCGGTTTTAGTCTGCGATCATCCAGTACATCTCGACATGGCAGGCTCCTGGCATTGGGCATATGCCCGCCGCGCAGGCCGGGCCTGGGCTCCGGCTCGGTACCGGCAAATCGGCCTCGAGAACGCGCATCCAGAATCGTGCAGGATGCATCTTCAGTCGCTGCCAAAACGGTTACTGCATCGCAAAAGCTGGCAGCATTTTCATCAGCCACAAAGTCTCCAACCGGAAAGTCTTGCTCATAGTCCGACACCGTAGGAAATCCCGCTGCTATCCAGGCCGGTAATCCACCATCGAGCACATAGACCCTGGTATGCCCCATTGCTCGAAACATCCACCAGGCCCGCGGACTGGCGTAAAGACCAGTATCGTCATAAACAACCAGCGTACTGTCTTTTCCTATACCCAGCGCTCGTACTCTTTCTTCAAACAGCTGGCTTGAAGGCATCATGTGCGGCAGTGAGGAGTTTGGCTTGCATACATCCGTATCAAAGTCGAAACGCCGCGAACCTGGAATGAGTTTCAGGTCATTTGGACTATTTATTGCTTCGAATCCTGGTACAACAGGCGGCACGGAAGCGTCGAGAACAATTATCTCCGGGGAATCCAGGTTTGCATGCAACCAGGCAACATCCACAAGAGCACTCTCACTACTTGTCATAGCAGTTCCAGGAATTCCCGCAGCTTGTCTTTAAGCACAGCAGTGTTTTCAGGGCCGAGTCGAATGAGCTGCTTGTCCACAGCGTCCATGTCTTCGATAGACGAATCTGCATACAAATACATGACTGAAGGCTTGACTAACTGGAACGGCCCCTCCGGCTGGCTGGCACTTAATACCAGATTTATCGCCCGACGCAGAGTCGCGTTAAATTCCACGTTACGAAAACCGATTTCAGCATAAGCCTGTTGGAACAGCGGACTAATGGTTTGATACAAAGCCATAGCCTGATTTGCTTCCAGTGCCGCAAAGGCACTGACGAAACCATCAAAGCGATCGTGCGCAGACTCATCCATGACGAAGAGGTTTTCATCTATCTCGCGCACAGGCATTTCCTGATTGACAGCGCGATAAGGTAAATCTGTTTGCGGCAATTCTCCCTGACTCACATTGTGGACAAATACCACAAACCTGCGAATCAACTGCTCATCGGCGAGCAGGGCCAGTAAAGCGGCGCCATTCTCTAGAGCACGCAGCCCATCGAAAACAAATGCATCACTATCGTTCAGAGTGGGCAACTGAATGACTTCAGCATCTTGCACTTCCGGTTCAGAAGTCACATCAACTACTTCTAACGGATCAGGCTCGACCACAGGCTCGGCGGCAGGAGCAGGCGGTTCCGGAGTCGGCACAATGCGAGTTACCGGCATATTCTGCTCTACCGGTGAAGTCTCCCTCTGGATCGGTTGCGGCGTGGGTGGCTCTACAACGACGGTGGTCGTGCCTTCCGGGGGCTCAAATGTTGCCGCCAGATATACCAAGTAAAGCAAGGTAATCACCGCCACCCCGGCAATAGCCCATAATCCTGCTTTTCCCATTTGCCTATCCTCCCAGTACCAGTCTCATTCTGGCACAGCGCCCCATGCGCCTCAATAAATGCGAACTATGATCACAATTAAGTCAGACAATGCCTCGATTCAGACATAATTCTGGCCAATAAAAAAGGCGATGCTACCAATGTACCACCGCCCTTCTTATGACATGCACTGACTAGATTTTGGGGAAACCCAATTCTTCCATTGTACGCGTCAGGTCTGCACCCGCCGTCGCTGGATTGGTTTCCTTATCGATCTTCAATACCGTTCCATCGGCACCGATGTAGTAGGTCCAGCGATTATTGAAACCACGTGATCCCAAAACACCATATGCACTGGACATTTCCTTGCTCGGGTCAGCAAGAATCGGAAATCCCGCTTCGTGTTCAGCGGCAAAAGCCGTGTTGTCTTCCAGCGTATCCACACTGGCCATAAAGTAGGCTACATCAAAAGCCTGTATTTCTTCAGCACTGTCACGCAGCGCTTTACATTGCATGGTTCAGCCGCCAGTAAAAGCTTTGGGGAAGAAAGCGATGACTACAGGCTTTTCTCCCATAAACTGCGACAGCGTATAAGTCTGGCCATCAGATGCCTGCAAGGAGAAGTCAGGGGCTTTTTCGCCCTCTTCTACCGCTGCTGCGATCTGGCTTCCCAAGGCAAATACCGCGATCAACAGCATCGAGGCAACCCGGGTAAGTCGGTTAAGGACAAGAGTCATATCTGGCTCCATTATTTTGTTTATGCAGAGACATTCTGCACTGACTATGTTGTACCTGTTAATGGGCTGGATTTCCAGCAAATCAGGCCCGCACGCCCGCATTTGGTCGAATTATCACGATTATCATGACAGCCCTGGAATTCGTTGCATTGGCGATTTTGAAGCGAGGCTAATGTCAATCCTGGCCCAGAAAGCGATCCAGGCGTTGCCGGAGTGTCTCTATTTCGGCCTGCATGCGTTCACGCTCTTCAAGCAGGTTTACTACTACAGCTACAGCAGACCATTCCAGGTCCAGTTCCCGGCGTAGCCGTGCCGCACGACGAATAATGCAAACGCTGGTGTAGTCAAAGGTCCAGTCTTGCGGCGCATTGCCGGATGGGCTGACAACACCGAGGTCCACCAGCTCCACGCAAGCGTCCTGGCTAAGCTGCAATTCAATGCAGATCTCAGTGAGGGTGAGTACTTCTTGTTGCCTACTCATTCTCAGCTCTCCAAATTCTGGCGCGGGTTAAAATTGGCATGATCTCGCAAGGCTTCCCAATGACCGCGAGCTTCCTCATCCGATTTTTCTGGCATGACCACTTTGAGAATTACAAACAAATCACCGCGCCCTGTTTTGGTGGGCAGGCCATGGCCTTTCACTCGTAGCCGCTGACCGGTTTGACTACCAGATGCGATATTAAGACTAATTTTGGAATCCAGAGTCGGTACCGTTACCTTGGCCCCCAGAGCTGCTTCCCAGGGTGCTACCGGCAGTGTCAGGTGCAGGTCATGACCGACAGCGTCGAATAAAGGATGGGGCACCAGCTTAACGCGCAGATACAGATCTCCTGCCTGACCTTTACCGAACCCTGGCGCGCCCTGGCCCTTGAGCCGTATTCGTTCCCCGCCAATAGTCCCTTTTGGAATCTTGACTTTCAGAGTCTTCCGCACCTGGTTCACTCGACCAGATTCATCATAATGGGGAAGATTATATTGAATGGTTTTTTGCTCATCGTTCAATGTCTCTTCCAAAAATACTGGAAGATCTACCTCGATATCGCGGCCGCGTGTGGAATAGAAATCCTCGCTGCTGTCGAAGCCGCGATGGTTGCGGGAATGTCCGCTAAAGCTGCTGCCGAAAATACTGGAAAAGAAATCGGAGAAGTCTTCACTTTCAAACTGACCGCCACCTTGAGATTGCCAGCCAGGCGGCGGTTTGAATTCACCGCCCTGACTGCGGTATTGCCGTAACTGATCATATTCGGCACGGCGTTCGTCATTGCTCAGCACTTCGTAGGCTTCAGAAACTTCCTTGAAGTTTTGCTCAGCGTCCTTCTCGGTGCTAACATCCGGGTGGTATTTGCGGGCAAGCCGGCGATATGCCTTCTTAATCGCGGCCTTATCGGCATCGGTCGCCACATCGAGAGTTTTGTAGTAGTCCTTAAATTCCATAAAATGGATTTGCGTTCCTGTTAATCATCTGCGGCACATATAATATTACTCTGTGGTAATACCAGAGATTGCCGAAATATCGCTAGAGTCAGGGTAACCAGTCACTAGCTGATTATTCTCAAAAGCAGTAATTCAGTCTGCCTGCATTTCCTGTGCATGGCAGCATTTCTTACAGTGGCCATATTAGGGCGTTCGATATAAAAGCGCCAGAATCGTCGAGACGCAGACTCTTTTGCATGATCGAATGATAAAAGGGACACTGATCACTTCAATATATGAGTATAGTTGGACAAGAATATCAAATTATCAATGCGCTCTACCGCCAATTTTTACTTTATCTATAACGATGGAGCGAAGCCAAATGACTGAGCAAGCTCCCAAATGGTTTACCGATGCTATTTCAACCCCCAGTACAGAACACCGGTTGGGAGTTGATGGAACAGATATCCATTACCTGCGCTGGGGAGAACCGACTAACCCTGGCATTGTGTTTGTCCATGGTGGCGGAGCTCATGCCCACTGGTGGAGTTTTCTGGCACCAATGCTGTCGCGTAGATACAGCATCGTTGCATTGGACTTGAGCGGGCACGGCGACAGCGGCCGACGGCAAAATTATCCACGTCGACAGTGGGCAAAAGAAGTAATGGCAGTTATCGACGATGCAGCATTCGCCGGACCACCCGTACTGGTGGGTCATAGCATGGGTGGTTTGGTCAGCATTGTCGCTGCGGCATTGCACAGTGATTCTTTGGCAGGTGTCATTATAGTGGACTCACCCGTGAAGAAGCCTGAACCAAGTGCACAGGCAAAGCAGTCAAACCTTAATCCTGGTCAGCTGAAGGTTTATCCGGATCTGGAAACCGCGATGTCACGCTTCCGGCTGATTCCCGCACAAGAGTGCAAAAATAAGTACATTGTAGGGCATGTGGCACTGCACTCTATCGGGCAAGTAGATGGTGGATATTCCTGGAAGTTCGACCCGCGAATTTTTGAGCTGGTGCAGAAAGAACCCATGGAAGAACATCTGACCAATATCAGCTGCCGCATCGCGCTGCTCAGGGGTGAGCATAGCGTGGTGGTACCGCCTGAGACGGGTCAATACATGTTCCAGTTATTGCATCGCAAAGTACCACTCGTTGTGATCCCGGATGCTCACCACCATCTTATTCTCGATCAGCCTATGACTTTTATTGCCGTGATTCGTGCTCTGCTGTCAGACTGGGCGCATTCGCCGACCTAAAACAATGGCGACTGCGCCCCCTGAACTCGCATCACGCAGCCTTTGGTTCACTGAGCCTCTGATCCAGCTTCATCATGGCCAGATTGAGAGACTGCCTCAATTCCTGGTGCACCAGTTCGCTTTGAGCAGTATCGAAATTTTAATGAAACTTCGGCACTGACAAGCTCGCCACCACGTCAGCGCCGAAATATTGCGCCGAATTAACCGCTTCCTTCAATACACTCTGCGCCCCGCCGGCACGCCGGCACCGGGAGAAGTTGCCAGGTATACCGCCGGTTTGCCTTGAAACACCTTGCTGTCGATACGCGAAGCCCAGTCAAATAGATTTTTGTAAGCCGCAGTATAGGAGCCATTATGTTCAGCGAATGAAATCACCAGCGCATCGGCTTCATCTATCTTTGCAAAAAACGCACGTGCAGCTTCGGGATGACCGAGCAGCTCTTCCCGTTCATCGCTGAATATCGGCATTTCATAGTCATGAATATCAATAGCTTCAACAATGGCACCCTCTATCAGATTGGCGGCATAGGTCGCGAGTATGCGATTGATGAAATTACGATTGTTGCTGGCACCAAATGCAAGAATTTTCATGATCGATCTCCTTGGTCTCTTACCTTTAGACTTCACTGTTGGGAATGATTGCGTTGATTCGGTACGTCACTGAGGTACTGCACAAACTCGACTTCAAAACCGGCGGGGTCAATAAAATATATATTCCGCCGCCAAGGTTCGTCGGCACCATCCTTCGCGATGGCGAAACCGGCATCCTGCAAACGCTGGATCAGCGCGTCCATATTGCTGGTAACAAAAGCAAAATGCGCCAGACCTACCTGATGACCTTCCAGGTCACGATTCAAGCCCTCGCCATTATCAGATAAAGCCAGATACTGATAATCATCGCCAAAATGCAGCCACTGTCGCGGCTTGCCATACCAGTCTCCACTGCCACTGGCGCGCACTCCCCAATGAGGGCATGCAGCTTGGTAAAATTTCAGTGTGGCGGGGATATCTTTCACTACCAGGTTTACGTGTTCCAAATGCAGCATGTCAGTCCTCCTGTGGTGTGCTGGCAAATACAAGTCAGGGGCATGCTAATACCTCAAGTTAACTTGAGGTAAAGTATTTTTTTCACTATATTGATATTTTTTATACCGACCTGAACTGCAACACAGGAATGAACTCACATGACTAACAGCAGCAAAGAATGGACTGTAGGGCGCGTGGCGGAGCGTTGTGGTGTCAAGGTGAGCACCCTGCACTTCTATGAAGCCAAAGGCTTGATTTACAGCAGTCGAAACAATGGTAATCAGCGGCGCTACAGATCCGACGTATTGCGCCGCGTGTCGGTCATCAAGGCTGCACAGAAAATGGGGGTCAGTCTGGCCGCCATCAAAGCAGCATTCGCCTCCCTACCCGAACAGCGCACGCCAACGGCTCGGGACTGGCAGCGTCTGTCTTCAAATTGGCGCGATGAATTGAACCAGCGCATCGCTTATCTGGAACGGCTGCGGGATTCACTTACTGGTTGCATCGGTTGTGGCTGTCTGTCCATGAAGAACTGTCCTATTTATAACAGCGACGACTGGTTGGGTGAGAAGGAAAGCGGACCGGTGATTCTCGATCGCGGTAAAGCATGGCGCAGCAGGAGCAGAGAAAAATCGCAGACAGCCAACTCTCGAGTGTGACGAAGCTAGCCAGCAATGCGGATTTGTTACATGGTTTTCTAAAGCGTTCCCACAAGTAGTGAGCCTACCTAAAACAGGCGACCACGCCGCGCTGCACGGAGGATATCCTGGGACTCTGTTTCCAATTGCGCGATATCCCGTTCGAGTCGTTCCGCTTCTACAGGGGACAAGTCGGTAGTCTGCTGAATACCTCGCAATCGCTCAATCGTAGCCGCAACCGCGCGCGTATGGCGATTCAACTCAACCTGTTTGGCGGTCTGTTGGGACTGGCGATAGCGTGGATTCTCGACCTGTACGTTATAGCACTGCCTGACCAGTTGGCCATTGGCAGTCCGTACATTCTGACAACGAGTCTCGGTGAGATATCTTGATGCAGTGCCGGCGAACGCTGTATAGGGAGTAATTGCGATAGTACGTGCCAGTGAAATATCTGCCTGCGACTTGTCAAACAAAAGTGACAATAATTGCCGATTGTCAATTTCAGTGGAGCCCGTCTGCTCTATTATTCGCTCATAGAATTCACTGAGATCCATAGCATTTGACATACGGGTGCGGGTAGTTTGCTGCAACAGGTTTTCCCGCAATGTGCGCAATTTCCATTGCCCATATGTTTGTGCCGCTTGCAAGTAACGTATATCACCAGGCTGATACAGCCTGTCCTGAATGTGCAGTCGCAGCTCCTGCAAATCATCAACTTCCTGCCAGTCATCTTGCTTGCCATAGGCCTGAATAAGCGCATCAATTAACGGGACCTGTGCAGCACTGAACAATCCAGTGTTGATGCGTTCCAACTGGAAGGCGGCCTCATAGGCTTCTGCAGCACCCTGATAATCTTCCAACTCCAACAATAAGTTGGCTAAATCTGTATTCGCTTCAATAAGGGATTGATCATAAATCCCTACTTCGAACTGTAACTCCTCCAATGCCTGACGGCGCTGAATTAGCTGGCGGGTGAGTTCTTCCGCACGTTGTTCCGCCGCGAGCAACTGTTCATCGCTCATTGGCTCTTCGGATACAGCATCCTGAGCAACCGAAGAAGTGCTCAAGACAGCCACGAGCAAACCCTGGACTGCAATACAGCTCATTGTGGCAATCATTCGTATATATGATTTGTGCTGTGACATTATCCTGAGTTGAGCTGGTTCCGGAATTCGTAATTTACGTTATAGAGACATTGGCCTGAATCAATACTGAATCATATAATTGCCTCGCTGCAATACTGACTGCGCCCTTTAACGACATCGTAACTTACTGATTCTACTATATTTCATCAGTACTTAGCAGGACTACTATTGATTCAATGTGACAATATGCCACACGACTCCTTACATGCCGAACTTCTATAATGCAGCGCAACTTGCATAAGACAATTAGAGTCGATTAATTCATGTTCAATCCCCGCCAGTTAATTGTTTTTGTCACACTGCTTTCCACCAGCACCGTCATCCTCGCACAACAGAATTATGATGTAGAAGAAGTTATTGTTATAGGCCGACAGGAATTTCTTGAAACTGAATTCACCGCACGTCGCACCGGCGGAAATATAGATGCTGCGAAATTAATGAATGAAGTGCGAGGTGGCGCCGTTGCAAACAATGGTCCACTGACCTGTCAAATCCAGTATCTGTGAGCTGGTACTTCGACAATGATCTGACACTATCATTGGGTGCCGAAAATATTCTTGATGAGGATTACACGGATCATCTTACTGGATTCAATCGTGTACTGGGTAGTGTTGTGCCGTAAGGCAGCAGAGTGTTTGGGCCGGGTCGAAACCTGTTCGGGCGCTTGCAGTACCGCTGGTAGATCTGAATGAATTTCCAGAGCCCGGCAACGCCGGGCCCTGGAATCCATTACGCATTAACTTTACTGCCGGCGGCCTACTACGTGGCCTTTGCAGTTACTTGCACCACAATCACAATAGAATCCCCGAAATAAGAAATCTTCGGTTTGTGTGTAGTCCAATGTCACGAATTCATTGGCTGCGATAGGCTTGAGCGCAATAAATCGTCTGGTCTTTAAATCGACGTACGTATTGGGGTCACAACTGTGCAACAACTTTCCATAGAAATATGGATCGTGCAGATGCACGCCCTCTGCTAACTGCAGGGAAAACTGAGTGACCTCTTCCGTGATAAAACCAGTGCACGCAAACACGACTTCACCTGTTTTAAATTCAACCAGGCTTACCACACCTTCACCCACACCTTCGTTAATATGAGAAATTTTGAATTTCTCTCGTGTAGGCTCAAATGCAAAAACCGGCATTTGCTCAGGATAAAATCGCTGTGTCTGCACATCATCACTCGAAACTGATGCGAGCGCCGCGCCGTTGATCACGCCAGAGAACCGTTTGTTCTGCGTCGTTGATTCAATTGCCATCTGCGTTAGTTCCTCAAAAGCACTTGGAAATTAACATCCTGGGTGCCAAATACTTCGTTGATAAATTCAATGACAGCTACTTCACTGTAACCCTTACAGCTAAACACATCGAGATACAAATCCCGCGCCTGGTCATTGGTATGAATCACGATGGCACTGGTTTCAATTAGCTGCACACCAGAAATACCTTCTTCTATGCCGTGGCCAAATCGCGCAACGAGTGGGTCACCGTAGGCAACCATATCGATTCGATCTACCAGTTGCTGCATGAATTCAGTAACTTTGGGTACATCCAATAAATTTTCATTACAGCCACGTGCAGTCAAAACCAGGTGTTTGCCATAGTAATGAACGCCGTCAACTTGTATACGTTTGTATTCCGCCGCCTTCGAGGTCGGAGTAAATATCTGGTTCATTGCGAGTTTCTTCTCCTGCAAAATGAGGCCCCGGGGCACTCAGTCAAATTTCAGTAATAACAGCAGCCACACCAGGGACGGGCGTGGAAGAAAATCACGGACAGGAGCACAGTCAGGGCAGAAGCCTGCTGGACAGAACGCTCAGTCATCTGGATTTCCTCCTACAACACACCCCATTTCAGGGGCTGGCGTGAGAAGCAATCAAAATAAACCATTGGGCGAGAGGGGTTGAGGTTCCGTCCGGATGGCGCGCATATCGTATACCAAAACGAGAAAAACAAAAGCTTTTTTTTATGGCTGCCAGGCCCCGATTTCCGCGGGGCCTGAACCTAGAAAGTGGCAATAGGGTTCAGGGGCGAACCTGTGCCTCCGACAATGCGTAATGGCGCGGTGGTGAACAGGAATTCCCAGCGATTTTGCTGCGCCGCGATCTCCGCCACAGCCTCCAGATCCAGGTTGTCAAAAATAGGTGTGCCCAGCGCAACAAGTACCAGCGCATGCACCGGGTGGGTATAACCTTCGACACCGGAAGGAAATACATCGAGTGCCGCATCGGAACCGACCATGGCGACATCCCGCTCTTTAAGCCACTGCACTGTGGAGGCATGCAAGCCCGCTGATTCCTGCGCAACGTTCCAGGGCCCCATTGCTTCGCGACGACTCCAGCGCCCGGTCCGCACTAACAAAATGTCACCCGCACCAACTGTTATGCCGGCCTCGGCTTCCCATGCCTCAAGGTCTTCGATCATGATTGGCGTTTGCGGCTCCAGCCAGTCCACGCCCTTGAGTCGGGGTATATCCATAAGAATGCCGCGACTGAAAATACCGGCATGGCTGGCACTGATATCTAGTTTTGCGCACCCGTTTTCGGTCACTTCTGATTCCGGATACCCGTTGTACATCATGCCGTTTTGAAACCTGTGGCACAGGGCATCGAGGTGAGAGTGTGCATAGCCATGGAAAGATACACCGAAACTATCGATGGCCCAGGGTCCCGGGCTGCTGCCAATTGCCTGCATCTCATGACTATAGGGGTTGCCATTGTCGACTGCTGGCGCAACCAGGGTCTCATGTGCCATGGAAACCGAAATGCCAGTCTGCACCAGACGTGCGGCAGCAATACGTTTTTCCGGCGTAATCAGATTTACTGTGCCAAGCTGATCGTCTTCTCCCCAGCGCCCCCAGTTCGACAGGCTCTCCATCCAGCCATCAACAGTAGTCTGGGGCATCAGTTCCTGAGCCAGAATTGAATGACTTCCAATAGAAGTCAGAACAATTAATAAGGCAATTTTCCGTGTATTTGTACTTTTCATAGAGCTTTCCAGTCAGAATAGGGCGGTACCGGGGAATCCTAAGATTATTTGAACCAGTTCACAATCCTGATCTTGGCGCCATCGTAATTCATTGATTATTGGGATAATGTCTCGCGCATAAATCACAACCTCATCAAATTAATGGCAGAGTTTTCCAAACAGATCGATGCCGCAAATGGCATCATGATTTACACCATCTCCGGGGAGTTACGCGATGGCGAGCTGCTGGAATATGTAACCGCTGAATTTGCTGCCGCGCAGAAAGAGCTGCCTGAGTGCTACCTCTACGACTTTCGTCAGTGTATCTGGAACACTGAATCCCTCGATTCCTTCAAACGCAATGTTATGACTGCTTCGCAACTGGAATCGCCAGCCCACTATGGCGCAATGGTTTTTTCCCGGCCAGAAGACTACGGCCTTGGCAAGATGATTGAAAACATGGTGAAAATGGGCGAGGCCGGGGCCGACGCAGAAGCCTTCCTGAATTATGATGAAGCGCTTGCATGGTTAATAGAGAGACGGCAATACCCGCCCAAATAGATTTTGATGAGCGAACCCTGAAAGCGGTTTTTCAGTGCTAGAAACATGCACTGATCATACAATCCAGCAAGCGGTCATCGAAAGGAAACACCTCAGTATTTAACTTCTGCAGCAGCCACCCGCTTTCCCAATGAGCGATAGGTTCGAATTCGCACTTCCCAAGACCCTCCACCTTTGCTTTCATAAGGCCAAAGAGGAGTTCACCATGAAATCATTCAAATACCTTGTCTTTGGTTTGGCCTGCCAGGCCAGTATGCTTGGCCTGGCTCGCGCAGACGAAACCCAGATGCATGCGATTGTCGCTGCAGTTTCCGCTGATCGTATCGAAGCTGACATCACAACTCTGGCAGGTTTTGGTACGCGTCACACGCTCAGCGAAACCCAGTCCGCGACACGCGGTATCGGTGCTGCAAGGCGATGGATAGAAGACGAGTTCAATCGCATATCTGCTGCTTGTGGTGACTGCCTTGAAGTCTTTACAGTCAGCGGCGTAGTTTCCGGCGTCGACCGAATTCCTGATCCTACAGAAGTTGTGAATGTCATCGCGATACTGCGTGGCACCGACGATCCTAACCGCTTTACCATGATGAGCGGCGATATCGACTCGCGAGTGAGCGACCCTATGAACTTTGAATCCGACTCACCCGGTGCCAATGACAATGCCTCCGGCATGGCAGGTGTTATCGAATCAGCCCGGGTACTTACGCAATACCGTTTCCCTGGCTCTATCGCATTCGTTGGGTTGTCTGGTGAGGAACAGGGCCTGCATGGTGGCGCAATACTCGCCGAGTATGCCATCGAGAATGGCTGGAATATTGATGCTGTCATTAATAACGACATGATTGGCAACATCACAGGTGTTAATGGCGTAACCAACAACACAACCGCGCGCGTTTTTTCCGAAGGCACACGTTATGTCGAAACCGAAGCGGAAGCTCGCCAGCGCCGTTTCCAGGGTGGCGAGGTCGATTCCGCCTCGCGCAATATTGCACGTTATGTAGATATGATGGCTGACCTGTACATCCCCAACCTGGACATCATGATGGTCTATCGTCTTGACCGCTTTGGGCGTGGCGGCCACCATCGTCCTTTCAATGAGGCGGGCTTTCCAGCAGTAAGAATCATGGAAACCAATGAAAACTACACGCAGCAGCATCAGGATATTCGCGTGGAAAACGGAATCGCCTATGGGGATGTACTGGAGCACGTGAATTTCGCGTACGCTGCCAAGCTCACTGCGCTTAATGCGGTAACACTGGCTTCAATGGCACTTGCACCACCACCGCCTGCCAACGTGCAGATAGCCGGAGCAGTACGCCCCAGTACGACTCTCAGCTGGGACACGGTGGCAGGTGCTACGTCTTATCGCGTGCATTGGCGTCTGACGACTTCACCCACCTGGGATTTTTCGCGTGGCGTGGGAGACGTCAATGCTTATACGCTGGAAAATATCGTTATCGATAATTATTTCTTTGGGGTTTCGAGTGTCGCCGCTGATGGCACCCAAAGCCCGGTGGTGTTTCCTGGTCCAGCAGGTTCGTTTGACTAGCACTCAACCTATGGTTACTGGAAATCATCCGGGCCGAGTGTTGAATCAGTATCGAGGTTTATATAGCTGCCATCCGCAGCCTCTGCCAACCTCGAGCAGGTGCAATTGACTGGAAACACTACTGATTGATTATCGGTGAGTATGTCATTGCGTTCATAAACCAGGGTGAAGTTGATACCGTAGCGCAGTGTATAGTTTTCTCGCAAACGAGGATCATTATTGATCTTCACCGGAACCACATCGGCACCTGATCCGACAATCAAGCCATGCAACATGATTAGCTCGGGGCGCTGATCAAACAGGTAGCTCATCATTGCTGCTTCATCCCACTGCGCCCTGTCCTCATCTCCAAACAATCTGAAAATAGGCCGCGTGATCCCACTGAAAACCGTGAGCAGGGCACTATCTGCCATCTTTTCATTAAACACATAATGGCCAATCGGTCGATCAACCAGCCCGAGACTGTCAATGAAATGTACGTCCGGGCCCGCATACCACGGCGTCTGCCCCATCTGGTCATACACCACGGTAATGTCATCGGGGTAGTTGGCCGCGATGAACTCGCCCGGCATCACCTGATGGTTGTCATAAAGAAAATCCACCGGCTCAATCAAAATGTTGCGCTGCTCTCTCGGCAGATGCGTGTCAGGCGTGAACCAGTGGGTTATGCGCTGACCCAGGCTCAGTTCAGTCTGGCGCGCGTAGCGAGTTGCGCCTTCGAGGGCGAACACCACACTGTTGCCACCCAATGTTGATCGTGACAGAAACAACAAAGGCAATATGAAAATCACGGCTGTCAGTATGGCTGTCGTACGCAATCGTTTCCGGGTTAGGCCGGCATACTCAAAGGCAGCAACGAATCCCAGGCTCAGCATCGCAATAAACGAGGCAAATGCGCGATCGAAGAATTTCATATCATCGCCAACTGCACCCCAGATCATAGTGACAATAATGGCCAACAGTAACAGACAACCCCGATAGGAAATCTGGCGTGTGCGCCACCATCCCATAGCTGCCATCAAAAGCATCAAAGCCAATGGCAGCAACAGGAGCGACTTCGTGAGAAAACCCTGCAAGGTAGTTATCAGACTTCTGTCGCTGACAAAAATCTTGTTGTAAAAAGAATGGGGCAGCAAATCCTTGAAGTAGACAAGTCTGAACAGTTCGACAGCGAACACGAGTCCGAGGAATAGCATCCCCGAACGCGGTTTGAAAATACTGGCACGCTGGTAGAAATACGCCGGTATCAACAACAGGCAAAACATAAAGCCTTCGGGTCGGTTACAAATCACCAGCGTTGCAGCCAAAGGCCAGTAGTGCGACAGATCAGCGCGCAACAGGCAGAGTAATAGCCACAGGCAAAGCACCAGGGTCAGAGGAGTTTCCAAACCAAGGTGCGACCACATGTAAAATGGCGCCGACACGACCAGCCAGAACAATGGCACCCATACCAGCAGCGGGTCACTGGTGAATTGGCGAGACACCAGATACATCAACCGTAGTGCCAGACCAGCACACAAGATCCCCATCAACTTGGTACTGATCACCATCGCCGGATCGATGAAGTACAACGGTACCAGCAATAGTTGCCACACCAGGCTACTACCAGCCTCTACCGGCGGACCACCTATATTGAAAACGTAACCGTGACCATTAGCCATATTGGCAGCAAAACGAAAATAGATGTAAGCATCTTCTTCAATGGTATCGAAAGTGAGAAAAACCAGCGTACCGTAGAGCGATACGACTGAGGCACACATCCAAAATCTGAATCTGCTGGTGTCGAGAAGTGCTGGTGACAGGCTATGTTGTTGACCAGACAAAACCGGTGCCTCTACTGTAGGGAGCCGCGATTATATGCACCCTGCCATCAGGCGTCACCTCGCGCCGCATCCAGGTGTCGTCTCAGTTAAATTCGAATTGATACACCACTGGTATCGGCGGCTATGCCGCGCACTCACAGTGTCACAACAATGGCAATGCAGCCACGAGTGAGCGCTCGGTAAATCAGGCTGTAATAAGCCCATGTCCCGCGGTCTTTATGCACCCTGCCATCAGGCGTCACCTCGCGCCGCATCCAGGTGTCGTCTCAGTTAAATTCGAATTGATACACCACTGGTATCGGCGGCTATGCCGCGCACTCACAGTGTCACAACAATGGCAATGCAGCCACGAGTGAGCGCTCGGTAAATCAGGCTGTAATAAGCCCATGTCCCGCGGTCTTGATGCATGACAAACTGCCTTTGCTGGGGTAATCTCAGATGCAGGTATACCCCCTCATACATAATAATTAGTGCACGACTCAGAGGTGCCGAATAATGAATAAAATCTCATGTCTGACACGGATACTGCTCACAAGCATCGCAGTATTTTCGAGTACCGTCCTGTTGGCACAGGACTCGATCGAATGGACAACGCTCGGCAGTGACTGGGCACATACCCGATACTCGCCCGCAGAACAGATTACCGCCGAAAATTTCGCTGACCTGGAAGTTGCATGGGAATGGGAAGGCGCCAGCTTCGAAGCCCAGAGTGGCCGCGCCACGCCTAGCTACATCAACGGCCGATTATATACAGTAGCCGGAGCTCGTCGTCATGTTGTGGCAATTGACCCCCAAACCGGCGCAACAATCTGGTCTTATCGCGAACCCGACACACCGCGCTGGAACTATTCCATGCGTGCCGACTATGGCAAAGGTGTGGGCTATGCCAACATCGACGGCCGCGACATCATTTATATCATCTCTCCAGGTTTTTTCCTGACAGCTCTTGATGCCGAAACTGGCAGACCGCTGGAAGGTTTTGGCGAACCCGTTCCAGTGGAAGGATTTCCCGAGACTGGCGTGATCGACCTTTTGAAAGACCTGGGTCACCCCTATGATCCTTATGAAGGCTTACCGCTGGAGCGCGGCTATATCACTTCATCTTCACCTCCCATCGTTGTCAATGACGTAATCGTAGTGGGTAACTCCGCCGAGCAGGGTTATCACCAGTCGAGAATTGAAAACGTGCCAGGAGACATTCTTGGTTACGATGCGCGTACCGGTGAATTTCTCTGGAAATTTAATGTGATTCCCCAGCCCGGAGAATACGGCCACGAAACATGGGAAAATGATTCCTGGCAATACACTGGAGATATCTCTTCATGGGCACCGATATCTGCCGACCCGGAACTGAACCTGGTTTATATCCCCACCAATGGAGTCACTATTGATTACTATGGTGGCCATCACCCTGGTGATAATCTCTATGGCACCAGTCTCATCGCACTGAATGCACGCACAGGCGAAAGGGCATGGCATTTCCAGATGGTGCATCATGACATCTGGAACTACGACACACCCACAGCCCCTATCCTGCTTGATGTGAATACTCCGCAGGGCTCTATGCCAATCGTGGCACAAGCGACCAAGCAGGGTTACGTTTATACCTTCAATCGGGAAACTGGCGAGCCGGTATGGCCTATAGAGGAAGTCCCGATGCCTGCCTCGACAGTGCCTGGAGAACAACTGGCAGCGACTCAGCCGATTCCGACAAAACCTGCGCCATTCGAGTACGTGGGTTCCAGTATCGATCTGCTGGCAGACTTCACGCCTGAAATCAGACAACAGGCTATCGCTGCAGTCGCAGAGTATCAGCTCGGCCCCGTTTTCAATCCACCTATACGGCGCAACGATCCATCGGGAAAACTTGCTGCCTTGATGTGCCCATCAGGTGCGGTAAACATTACCCACCCACCAGTCGCGGATCCAACTTCCGGAGTCATGTATGTGATTTCGCGTTACAGCTGCGGTACTCGCACCCTGGTTACCGGAGAAGAAGCGGATACTTATTATGACGCTCCGACCGGCGTCACCCTGTCGCGCTATGCCGCGGCGAATGGCGGCCCTTCACCGCGGCACCCAGCAGGCATTCCATTGTGGAAGCCACCTTATAGCCGCATTACAGCTATCGATATGAACACTGGTGATCATTTGTGGATGCGTCCAGCCGGCTACACTCCTGAGCGCATACGCAACCTGCCTGAATTACAGAATGCCGATATCGGCAATACAGGTTCTGGCGCTGTGGGTCCGATGGTTGCCACTGCGAACCTGCTTGTCTACAGCAACCTCGCCTCTGATGGTACTCCAATGTTGTACGCGCTGGATAAGTCCACAGGCGAAGAAGTTGCGGCTATTGAGGCTCCGGCCACAAGTCGCTATGGCATGAGTAGTTGGGTACATGAAGGCAAACAATACATCATCCTGCAAACGGGCAGCAGCTTGACCGCGATGGCCCTACCCAACTAAAAAGTTAGTCCGAGCCGCGCTGTGCCAGCATAGCGCGGCTTTTTTAGCGCTTGAATTCATCTTTTAAAACTTATAATCAAAATCAACAGTCGAGGAGTTTGTCGATGAAGAAAAAAATACTGGTTACCTCTGTTGCGTTGCTCGCAGCCGCCGCCACGTTTTCCACCATCAATTCCCAGGAAAATGAAATGAGTTTCTTTATTACCAGCGAAGGCTCTGGTGATGGCGCCAATCTTGGCGGACTGGCAGGTGCCGATGCACATTGTCAGAATCTTGCCGATGCACAAGGCAGTAGTAAAACCTGGCGCGCTTATCTCAGTGCACATGCAACCGAATCATCTCCTGCAGTCAATGCGCGTGACCGCATTGGTTTTGGTCCGTGGTACAACGCTCGAGGTGTGCTGGTAGCAGAAAATTTAAATCAGTTACACAGCGAACGTATGTTTCTTGGTAAGGAAAATTCCCTGAATGAAATGGGTGAGCAGGTTAATGGCCGCGGTGATTCCCCCAACCAGCACGATATCCTGACTGGATCTTCGCTGGATGGTCGAACTGTCGACGATGGTAGCAACCATACCTGTAACAACTGGACCAGCAATGGTGAAGGCACCGCTCATGTTGGGCATCATGATCGTCAGGGCGGTGGCGCGAATCCAAATTCCTGGAATAGCGCTCACGGCTCACGAGGCTGTAGCCAGGAAAACCTGATTGCTACCGGTGGCAATGGTTACTTCTATTGCTTTGCCATCGATTGATATCCGGCAAATCAGTTAGAATACAGGCCGTGATGGGCAACCATCGCGGCTTTTTTCTGAATGGTATTAGGGGAAAATCAGCATGAAGTTATACGGCTTCGGGCAATCACGCTCTTTTCGCGCACTCTGGGCACTGGAAGAATGTGGATTACCCTATGACTACACCACGGTAAAACTGCGCACGCCGGCTGAAGATCCAGACAGCGCCCAACACGCCAACTATCTGGCAATTAACACGCAGGGCAAAGTACCGACTCTGGTTGACGGCGACCTGGTTCTGACCGAATCTGTTGCCATCCTTTACTACATTGCTCGTTCGGCTCCAGAGAGTGGCTTGTTGCCGAAAGATTCCATGCGCGCCTATGCCAAACTCGATGAACTGGTTTGTTTTGTCCTGGCAGAACTGGAACAGCCACTATGGAGCAAGGGCAAACACTGGTTTGCCCTGCCAGAAGAACACCGGCTTCCGCAGATGTTCGATACAGCGCGGTTCGAATTCGACAAGGCAGTCAAAAGCCTCGACCATCTGCTACCCGACACTGAGTTCGCCATAGGCAAGCAATTTACCCTGGTGGATATCCTCCTTGCTCACACATTCAACTGGGCAATGCGCTTCGAATTTGAAGTACCTGAAAAATATCAGACGCTGCGCGACCGCCACTATGAGCGTCCGGCCGCTCAGCGCGCCATGCAGGTAATCGAATAACGCTGTGGCAATTCGAACACTCAGACGTCTACTGATCGCTGCCGGTCTGTCCTTTAGTGCTTGTGGGTCGTATGCCCAGCCTGCCCTGCCTTCGCAATCCGACCCGGACTATTTTTTACTGCAATCTTTTGCCGCTGCCGGACCAGATGCCAGGTTTGCACTGAATCATATTGGCATCGAGGGTCAGCAAACCGAATCAGGCTACATGATAACGACAGTTCTTGACGCTTCACCCGCGCAACAAGCGGGGCTGCAGGCTGGCGACATCATTTTGTCCGCTAATGGTGAGGCGTTTCACCCTATAACATCACTCAACCCACAATCAGATACGCAGGGTCGTTTTTTACCGCTAACTGCAGTGGTCAAGTTGTCGATTTCGCGTGCCGGCGAATCGCAAAGCGTCAGTATCAGCCCGGCTTTCGATAATCTCTTCAATACTTACCGCAACGCAATTCCACCAAGCGTGCAGAATTTTAGCCTCGGCAACAAGACCGTGGCCTATTTACATTTATGGGGCCTTTCTCGAAGTAGTCATGATTTACTCACATACCGGGAAATAATCAGTGACCTGGTACTGGCAGACGGCCTGATACTCGATCTGCGCCATGCTTACGGTTATCTGCATGCCGACCTGTTACATGCCCTTGTGTCGGACACTTTGGCACAGACAGTGAGTCAAGAACTGGATATCGGTAATGAATTGTTTCCCTACTACGAGTCCTATTCCAAACCAATAGCAGTGCTGATTAATGGCAAAACACGTGGAGGGGCTGAGCGGCTCGCGTGGGCTTTACAGCAAAGCTCGCAAGTAGTCAGTATTGGCGAGGCTACGGCTGGTGCGAGCAGAGAAGTGCAGCTCGATAATGGTGAACTGATCTACAAACCTGGCGACGCTGACACCCCACCTGTTGGGGCGATAACCCCACACCAAAACATCGAATATCTGTTACCTCCCTCGACGCGCTCAGACCCCCACTTCAACGCAGCGATTGATGCCCTGCTTGGCATCATCTAGGATTGCTCCACATTTTCTTCCATCCATTCCATCGTGCGGAAATCGAAAGCTTTTTGCAATGTGGGTTTAACGACAGTGAAATAAGGAGATAGATCAAAATCTCTTGGCGTAAAGTGTGTGAAGTGACGCTTGTAATACTGAGGAACCTCACCGTGCTTACCCAACGGTCCATGTCGAGGTAATATCGGGTAATTGATCGACTGAAATGTCTCTGCAATTAGTGTGGAACAAATAGCTCGGGTCGGCTCGCCGCTACCAATGCCAATCATGGCTCGACGATATCGATTTGGTACGGCCGGTTTTTGAATCAGGTAGCGCACCAGATCAAAAACATTTCTGAGGTCGTACTGATGCCCGATTTTGCTGCGGGCAAAATTCACCAACTGCTGCTTGTCTTCAGCGGTTAATCCAACAGGACGACAGATCCGCAGGTTAAACTCGGCATAATGATCAAGATTAACCAGCCTCACACCTTCCTTCAGGTCCGCTTCCAGTAAATTGGGCTCCGAACTGGATTCGCCGTCAGTCCCCACATAGAGACAAGCATGAGACCAGGACGACTGCGTGAGGTATTTAATCGCCGAACTGATGCGTGTATTGCCCTCGACGAGGATGATATCTGCGGTCTGCAGCACCGAGGCGACATCAGCAATGGCCACAGTGTCGATGCGCCGGTAACCCGGTATCGACTTGGTCAGGAAATTAGCCAGGCTTTTGCCTATGGCACGGTTTATTGCAGTCACTGAATGCAGCCTAAAATCGGTTATACTGTATAGCCCTCGTATGAGTGTAATCGAATCGACAGGAGTAACAAAATGACCACCGCTTACAACAAGTTCTTCATCAATGGTGAATGGGTGGAACCCACAGGCAGATCAACGCTTGAAGTGATCAATCCGACCACTGAAGAACCCTTCGCGACCATTAGCCTGGGAACCGCAGAAGATGTAGATAATGCTGCCAGGGCGGCCCGAGCCGCATTTGCAGGTTGGTCGACCTCTTCTGTCGATGAGAGACTGACTGTGTTGGGGAGTATCCTCGCCGGATTGAAGGCCAGAGGCAATGATATGGCCAGTGCTATATCCAATGAGATGGGGGCACCCATGGGGCTGGCCAAGACTGCACAGTTGGGCAGTGGCATGGGGCATTTTGCCAATATCATTGAGATACTTAAGAATTACGAATTCGAGGAAGTTCGCGGCACCACACGCATCATCAAGGAGCCTGCTGGTGTCTGTGGTTTCATTACCCCCTGGAACTGGCCCCTGAACCAGATCGCCTGCAAGGTCGCCCCGGCAATAGCTGCGGGTTGCACAATGGTGCTCAAGCCCAGCGAGATTGCACCGGTGAGCGCATATATCCTGGCCGAGATTATTGCGGAATCAGGACTGCCCGCAGGCGTATTCAACCTCGTCAACGGCGACGGCCCTACAGTCGGCGCAGCCATCTCATCCCACCCGGAAATCGATGTAGTGTCCTTCACCGGATCCACCCGAGCCGGTCGGGAAGTCGCGAAAGGCGCAGCCGATGGCATCAAGCGCGTTACGCAGGAGTTGGGAGGCAAGTCAGCTAACATAATCCTTGATGATGTGCCAGATTTTGCCAAGGCAGTTGGAGGTGGCGTGTTGAGCTGTTTTGGTAACAGTGGACAATCCTGTAACGCGCCCACAAGAATGTTGGTACCTAAAGCGAAGATGGGTGAAGCAATAGAGGCAGCCAAAGCAGCCGCCGCGAAAGCAACAGTTGGTGATCCCAACGACGAGAATGTCCGTCTCGGGCCTGTCGTCAGCGAATTACAATTTAATAAAATCCAGGAACTGATAGAAAAAGGTGTCGCAGAAGGTGCCGAGCTTATTGTAGGCGGCCCTGGTCGACCCGATGGCTTGTCAAAAGGCTATTTCATAAAGCCTACAGTGTTTGCCAATGTAACGAATGATATGACTATTGCGCGCGAAGAAATCTTCGGCCCTGTGCTTTCCATCATCGGTTATGAAGACGATGCTGATGCAGTAGCAATTGCAAATGACACCGAATACGGCCTATCCGGTTATGTGTCAGGCGAACCTGCCCATGCTGAAGCGATTGCGCGCCAGATTCGCACGGGCATGGTCCATATTAACGGAGCCGGCCCGGACTTTTCCGCGCCATTTGGTGGTTACAAAAAATCTGGCAATGGTCGCGAATGGGGCCTGGAAGGATTCGAGGAATTTCTTGAAATCAAATCCATGCTCGGCGCTGTCGGGTAGCAAGGAGATCAACTATGCCTGTTGCAATCAACAAGGAAGCCATCGATCTCGGTATTGTGACCAAAAATCTGAATGCTATGCTGACTTTCTATGGTGAGACCCTTGGCCTGCCGCTGGAAGCAACCATCGATATGCCTGGCGGCGGCGTGATGCACCGCTACAAGGTTGGCGATAGTGTAGTTAAAATTGTTGAGACCGAACCACGCCCGGAGATCGATGCGGCACCGGGCGGTATCCGCGGCGCCACAGGTTATCGCTACTGGACTATCCACGTGAGTAATCTCGATGAATGCCTCCAACAAATCGCCGCAGCCAAGCATGCCATCGTAGTCCCAAAAAAGGTCATCAGGGAAGGCGTAACCATTGCCATTGTGGAAGACCCGGATGGCAACTGGGTAGAACTGCTCGAAACCGCCGCCTGAGCCACTCAATCAGGGCACTCAAGTGCCCTGCATGCCTGCGCATCCAAGCCGCTGAGTAACTGCAATAAAGTGTAATAATGACTTGTATCTCAGTTGTTTATCTCTACCATCCTCCCCCGAAATGGCGCCTTTAGCTACCATATAAAAAGAGGGAAAGCATGAGAGTTGAAAATCCGCAACGCCGCCGTAGCGTGGTCTTAACCTGTCTGTTTTGCCTGCTTGCCCTGAGCACGCCATATGCCATTGGCCAAAGTGCCAGTTTCACGATTCCGCGCATCGAAGCCGAACCTGAATTCGAAGATTTTGCCGGCATGCAGCCAGCCACCAGCCTGGCAAGATCCATGTCGATGGCCAGCAATTTTGTACAGCGTGAACCCGATGATGGCGATCCGGCAACAGAACGTACTGAAGTGTATGTGGGATATGACAGTGAGCATCTGTACGCCATTTTCCTGGCCTTCGACTCTTCCCCAGACCAGATTCGCGCCAACTTGTCTTCCCGGGAAAACATAGATGGCGATGATTTCGTTGGCCTGACCGTAGATACATTTAATGATCAGCGTGCTGCTTTCTCCTTTCGCACCACACCCCTGGGCATTCAATGGGACGCTCGCTGGACTGAAGGATCATCGCGCAGAGGTGGATTCGATACGACCCTGGAAGCCGTGTGGGACAGTGAAGGACAACTGACCGATCAGGGTTATATGGCCAAGATGGCCATCCCTCTCCGCAGTCTGCGTTTTCCAGACACAGAAAACCAGTTATGGCGCGTACAATTTGAAAGAGAAATCCCACGCCTTGCTGAAACCACTTTCTGGCCACGCTATTCGATAGACATAGAAGGACGCCTGAACCAGACCGCATTGATGAGCGGTATTAATAATGTTTCTCCTGGCAACAACTTCCAACTCATTCCATTTCTGTTCGCACGGGAAGTTGATGCGCTGGATCGTAATGCAACCGGTGGCCCGAAATTTGACACCAGCAGTGAGCAGGATGTGGGACTCGATGCCAAGTTTGTTTTTAACGACAGCATGGTTCTGGACCTCACTCTCAACCCTGACTTCAGCCAGGTTGAATCCGACGAACCCCAGGTCACTGTGAATCAACGCTTCGAAGTACAATTTCCTGAGCGTCGACCATTTTTTGTAGAGAATGCCGACTTCTTTGCAACAGATTCTGATCTCGTGTTCACACGCCGAATCGTTGATCCAGAAGGTGGACTGCGTTTTACCGGACGAGCTGGCAACTACGGCTTCGGTACTATCCTGATCAACGACGAGGCCCCGGGGCTAAATCGTGCTGACACTGACCCACTGTCTGGTGAAAAAGCCAATATCGCTATTGTACGGGCGTTTCGCGATATTTCGGACCAGGATCGGGTAGGTTTCCTGTTTACGGATCGTGAGTTTGGTGATGGCTATAACCGGGTCGCCAGTATCGACGGACGGTTTCGCTTCGATAACAACTGGACCACACAGGTTCAATTCGTCGGCACCGACAGCGAACCAGCGCTGGGTGGGGATTCTACCAGCGGATATCAGCGCAACATTCAGGTCAATCGTACCGGCCGTATGTTGAACACGCATACCCACTTTATTGAAACTACTTCCGATTTCAGAGCTGAACTGGGTTTCGCCAACCGCTTTTTCCGACCGGACACTTCTGGTCTTCATAATCGTGTCGCGCTGAATTTTTTCCCGGACAACCCGAATATCAATTCCTGGAATGTCACGGCCTTCGGTGTGTATCTGGAAGACAACGATGACACGCGTATATATACGCAGCTCGGTCCAAGTGTTGGAGTGAACTTCGATACCACCCGTATTGGTGCATCGTGGACTGATTACACCGAGATCCTGCAGCCGGGCGATTACCCCGGACTGCTGACAACCCGGGTTTATGACTACGATGACTGGCAGGTGAATTTCAGCAATAACACACTGGAATCACTGGAGTTCGATGTCAGTTATCGAGCCGGCACAACTCTCAATCTGGTTCCGCCAGTTGGTATGCTGCCAAATGTTGCTGATACCTTCCGGTTTGATGCCGAACTTTTGTGGCGTCCAATCGATCAGCTCCGTGTGGCAAACACCTACTTGCTGACCGAGCTGGAAACACGCAGTGGTGGAAGCAAGGTTTTTACCAATGAAATATTTCGCAGCAACTGGAATTATCAATTTAACCGGGAAATGTCTCTGCGTTTTATCGCCCAATACGAACATACCGATGCAGGCCCTGCTACACGTTTGACAGACAGCGAAAACCTCAACTTTGATCTATTGCTGCGTTATGTGATTAATCCCTGGTCCGCCTTTTATATTGGCTACAACACCAATCAGAGCAATTTCGATATTGTTGAAATGGAAGGCCAACGGGAATTGATTGTAGCCAATGATCTCAGACGCGACGGCGATCAGATCTTCGTGAAATTTTCCTACCTGTTCCAGCGCTGATCAGGATGCTAGCGAGGCTGCGCGGTTTCCTTCACCTTACTCAGCCATGGTGAGAGCGAACTCCAATCCATACGAAACATATGTGGTGCGCCATCAAGGATCTCTGCGTCCAAATCAACTCCCGCTGCAGTCAAACTGGTAACCGTTTCATCGAAACGCGCAGCCCAGTCGAGCTGATCTTCGCTACCGATTCGGAGATACACTGGAAATCCCTGCAGTACTGAATTGTCAGTATCTTGATCAGAAAGTGCGGGTACCGCTGCCACACCCATGTAGCTTTGGGGATTACGCCTGGCGATCTCCAACGCTGACATGCCCCCATTCGAGACTCCGGCCAGCAAGGTTTTGCCTTTTGCCACTGCGTCGCGCTCAACCAGGACGGAGATTAATTGCTGGATCTTGTCATTGTTGGCGCTGCCACGGAATGAGCGGTTATTGGGAGACACTGGAACGACCACATACCAGCCGCGTTGAGCGAAACCGCTGCCCAACCATTGGGAGGTATCTCGGGAAATGGAGGCATTGCCTGGACCGCCTCCCATGAGCACAACCAGGGGGTGCGGTGCCTCGTGTTCCACGCCCGGTTTGACAATGAATACGTCCAGACTCGAGCCATCAGCCAGGACAATGCGTTCGGCATCTTGCGCAAAGACTGAAGATTGAAACGACATCAAGTTGATACAAATGAACAGCAGAATTTTACGGCGTAGCTCTCGATTCAGGCTGGTCATGGGTAGCTCCTGTTGCTTTTGGTTTATTCGCGTCGCTTGTACACGTCTTCAAAGCGCTCGTTGAGTCGGCGCATGCCCCCCAACCAGCGATCATAGTCATCTGTCTTGCGGCGCATATAGGTAAGCACTTCGGGATGAGGTAACACCAGAAAGCGCTCTTCACCTATCGTTTCTATGACAGTATCAGCAAGTTGGTCCGGTTCCAACATGCCATCCAGGCCAGCGACCCCTCCATCACCATCACCCACTGCCGTCATCTTGGTCCGCACTGCCTGCGGGCAAAGCACAGAGACTTTGATACCCCTGTTGCCATAAGTAATAGATAACCATTCCGCAAAACCCACTGCTGCGTGCTTCGTCACAGAATATGGTGCCGAACCCACTTGGCTGAGCAATCCGGCCGCAGAGGCAGTATTCAGTAAATAGCCCTCACCACGCTCAAGCATGTGCGGCAGTGCGGCCCGTGCAGCAAATATATGTGCCATCACATTAATGTCCCAGATGCGCTGCCAGGCGTCAGTAGGCACGTTCTCGTTGCCCGCAGTAAATATTCCCGCATTGGAACAAAACAAATCAATTTGTCCGAATTCGGCCAGTGTTTGTTGTGCCAATTGTGCTACTTGTTCTTCCCGACCCACGTCTGTCACGACAGCAAGTGATTGTGCGGCCGAGTCCATTTCGCTGCAGGTTGCAGCCACGCCGTCGGCATCAATATCTGACACAACAACCGCCCTGGCCCCTTCTTTGGCGAAGCGCAAACAGAGCGATTTGCCGATGCCGCTGGCACCGCCTGTTACAACAACTACTTTATCTTTAACTTGCATTGACTGTTTCTCCCCTGCCTTCGTTCTTTCTATATCAGGTATTGGTCGCGCAGATTTGACCCAGACGTCCATTAATAATTTCTTCGGCATCCCCGACGATTCGCCGAAGCAGTTCTTCGCACGTAGGAATATCGTCAATCAATCCTATCACCATGCCAGCCGACCAGATGCCAAAGTCCAGATCACCAGTCTCAAAAAGCTGCCTGCCTTTAGCGCCCTGCACAAGTGGCGCAATATCGGCAAAATCTGTGTCGCCATCACGACTTTCAATCTCCAGCACCTGTTCGGCAATACTGTTCTTGAATACGCGAGCTGTATTGCGTAGCGAACGATAAATCAAGGCGGTATCCAATTCTGATGCTTCGACCATACGCTGTTTCACTTTCTCATGAATCGGCGCTTCTTTGGTGACCATAAACCGGGTGCCCATATTAATGCCATCTGCACCCATTGCCAGTGCTGCCGCCAGCCCCCTGCCATCGCCAAGGCCACCCGACGCTATAAAAGGAATCTTTAGACGGCGAGCCGCCAGCGGCAACAGGATCATGTTGGTCACATCGTCCTCACCGGGATGGCCAGCACATTCAAAACCATCCACGCTGACCATGTCGCAGCCAATACGTTCGGCTTTCAATGAATGCCGAATCGAGGTGCATTTGTGTATCACAGTAATACCAGCAGATTTAAAAAGCGGCAGGAACGGTTCGGGATTGCGCCCGGCTGTTTCAACAATTTTGACCCCCGAGTTCACAATGGCCTGTGCGTATTCCTCATAGGGTACTGGTTTGATAGTGGGCAGAATTGTCAGGTTTACACCGAACGGCTGGTCGGTCATGGTACGGCAGCGCTCTATTTCTTTTAGCAAGTCCTCGGGAGTCGGCTGAGTTAACGCAGTGAGAATTCCCAGGCCACCCGCATTTGAAACTGCCGAAGCAAGCTCGGCCACCCCCACCCACTGCATGCCACCCTGCACAATCGGGTGTTTTATGCCCAACATCTCGGTCAATCTGGTTTGCATATTGTCCCCCTCTAACGACAACTCTGTAGACAGCCTTGAGTCGGCAGTGATCAGCTTTGAAGCCCTGCAGGCTCTGGTTTCCGTGGGCTGCGCAAATGGAGAGCTAGTGTACGTGGTATCGACCAACGGTGCAAAGACGAGGGGAATCACAGTTTTATATATGTTATATTGCGTTGCCTTCGACCTATCCGCCAACGAAGAGCTTTCTCGCACTGCGGGAATAGATGAATAGCAAGCACGTCGGAATCGTGAAGCCAGAATAACGCCGTAAAATCGGCAAGCTCACCAATAGAGCACTCTGGTGATTCTCAGACATGTAATTCAATAGGGAGAACAAAATGTTTCGCAAGTTAATATGCACTGGCGTCGCTATCGCGACCGCTGCGGTGGCCGCACCTGCACTGGCGCAAAGTGGCCAGCGATATATCGAGGAAATCGAAGTTACTTCGACCAGCCGCCGCTCAGAGGGGCTGGCGGATATTAATGCCGCAGTCTCGGTGTTGGGAGAAGAGGAACTGGATCTCATTTCTCATACCCACTACCAGGAAGCACTGAACAGATTACCTGGTGTAAACGTTAATCGTAATAACGGACAGGAAAGTCTGGCTGCTATTCGCTCACCGGTTCTGACCGGCGCTGGCGCCTGTGGGGCTTTCCTGGTTGCGGAAAACAGTATACCAGTTCGGTCGCACGGCTTCTGTAATGTGAACGAAATGTTCGATGCACACAGCGAAAACGCCCAACGCATCGAAGTCGTGCGTGGACCTGGTAGCGCCTTCTGGGGCTCTAATGCCATCCACGGAGTTATCAATGTGGTATTGCCCGAGCCTGGTGATGCTGGCGAGATCACCCTGGAAAGCGGGCCCCGCGGATCAGCTCGTGTACAAGGCCAATTCGGACATGACTATGGTAACTTCAAGCAACTTCTTTTGATCAGTGGTGAAAACGAAGAAGGTTATCGCGACGACAGCGGAGTTGATCAACAAAAAGCCTCCTGGCTTTACTCCTATACTACTTCTGGTGGCACACAGCTCGATGGCGGCTTCACCATTAACAACCTCAATCAGGAAACTGCGGGCTACGTTACAGGGGCGAAAGCCTACGAAGACAGTGCGTTGCGTGATACCAACCCCAATCCTGAAGCCTACCGCGACAGTACCAACAGCCGGGTCTGGACCAGGTTCAGCAACACGGTTGATGACTGGGATCTGGTAATCACACCGTATTTCCGCGAAGTGAATATGAACTTCATTCAGCATTTTTTGCCTGGCCAGCCAGTGGAGGACACCGAGCACCGCAGTATTGGTATTCAGTCTGCAGGCTACCGTGACCTGGCAAATGGTGCACAGCTTGCCCTCGGCCTGGATATAGAACGCACCGATGGCTCACTCAAACAAAGCCAATCGAGTCCGACTCCAGGATCAGCGTTTCTGCGAAACACCATCCCTCAGGGCAAACACTATGACTACGAGGTCAACGCTCGCCAACTGGCCCTGTTTGCCAATTACGAGCAGGCTCTGAGTGATAACTGGGACTTGTCGCTGGGACTGCGTTTCGAAAATATCAGCTATCGTTACGATAACAAAATGATCGACGGACGCACCAAAGACAATGGTGTGCCCTGCGGATTCGGAGGCTGCAGATATAGTCGACCGGCAGATCGTGATGACGGCTTCTCGGATTTGTCGCCCAAAATTGGTCTGAGCTACGCCCTGAATGACAACCACAATTTGCAGTTCAGGGTACAAAGGGGCTTCCGGGCACCACAGGCAACTGAATTATATCGCCTGCAAAATGCCCAGACAGTTGCCGATCTGGATTCTGTCGAACTGGACAGCTACGAGATCGCCTTTATCGGTGCTGGCAATAACTGGGATTACAGTGCCAGCGTTTATTACATGAACAAGGAAAATGAGATTATCACCAACAGTGATCGTGAAAATCTCAATGACAGCCATACCAAGCACAAGGGTCTGGAATTTTCACTGGGCTATGACATCACTGACACGCTGTCATTGCGCGGTGTATTTAATTTGGCTGAACATACCTACGAAAACTCGGAGATCTCAGGCGGTATTGATATCCTGGGGAATGATGTAGACACCGCACCAAATACATTTGGTAACGTGCGTCTGCAATGGCGACCTACTTCGGTACTGCTGACGGAATTGGAATGGGTCAACATGGGTAAGTACTACACCAATCCGGAAAACACTGCATCCTACGAGGGTCACGACTTGTTAAACCTGCGTGCCCAGTATCAGATGAACGACGACCTCACGTTTTCGCTGAATCTGATGAATGTCACGGATGAAGATTACGCTGAGCGTGCTGACTGGACGGGTTTTACTGGAGATCGCTATTTCCCTGGTGAACCTGCCCGTGCATTCTTTGCTGTGACATGGAACTACCGTTAATGGAATAGTTGCAGTATAGTGCTTCAAAAAAAAATGCCGACTTAATGTCGGCATTTTTTATTGTGTAGGCCAGAAAGCGGAAAGCCAGCGTGACCCACAAATTCCAACACCTTTTGCATTACTTCACAACGCAGCAATCTGGCGCCGCTGAAATTCGGCATCCGGACGGCGAAGTACATACATTGTCCAGTACGCTGAGCAATCTGCGCGAAGCAGCAGTGTTAATCCCCATAGTGCAGCCACAGGATCAGTCTGCCGGCCAGATTATCATGACGGTAAGGTCAGACCAGCTTAAGTCTCACGCAGGCCAGGTCAGTTTGCCAGGAGGAACCTGGGAACCGCAGGATGCAGATCTGGTAGCAACTGCTTTGCGAGAGAGCGAAGAAGAAATTGCCTTGTCGTCTGATGCAGTCAGGATTCTGGGGCAATTGGGAAGTCTTTCCCTACCTTCGGGTTTTCGCATAACGCCTGTGATCGGGTTGATTGAGTCTGTGCCAGAACTCTCACCCTGCCCAATAGAAGTGGCAGAAATATTTACCATTCCACTGGACATTGCGCTGGATGCAGGCTCGTATCGGAGCGCGCAAATGCATTTCAATGGAAAATCGCGGAAGATTCTGGAACTGGTGCATGAGGAATATCGAATCTGGGGAGCAACCGCTGCTATCCTTCATCACCTGGCCTCGGAAATAGCAGATTCCAGAAAATAGCCTTCAATTTAACTTTTGCTAGCACCAATGGAGGATTGATATTTTTCATGGCACACAAGGTTACGACCTTCCTGCTTTGCCATGTAAAGATAGCCGTCAGTTTTTTCAATCAAATCCTTTTCCGATACCTTATCTGCGGGGTAATAAACCTCGACTCCAAAACTGGCCTTGATATCGAGCTTCAAGTCCGCAGTTTCGAGTGGTGATGCTTCTATTATTTCCCGTAACCGGTTGGCAAAGCGAACCCCTTGTTGCAGGCTGGTATCGGGCAGAATAATAGTGAACTCTTCGCCGCCATAGCGACAGGCGATATCCAGACGTCGGATCGTTTTGCTGATTAGCCGTGAGACGTGTTTGAGTACGAGATTGCCAACGTTGTGACCATGCACATCGTTGACTTCCTTGAAGTGATCCAGGTCCAGCATGATCAGGCAAGTGGGCTGCCCGGATCTGCGAGTACGCTCCATTTCCAGACTCAATGCCTGACTGAAGTAACGAAAGTTATAAAGCCCGGTCAACTCATCAGTGCGAACCAGATCGGCGAGATGCTTGATCTCTTCCTTAAGCAGCTGCACATGCGAAAAATGAGGACAATTTTCATCCCCGGCCGGACACGACGTTGCTTCGTGAATGTCTTTGCTTGGTTTGTCACCCATAAGTCAATCCTTAGGGTTTATTCTCCAGCATGATTAATGTTTCAGGAAAACGGCTTCTTGGGTAATGAAGGAACAGTTTCAAGACCTGTTGTTATTATTTAAATTTGTTGTCCAGTGAAACCAGTCGTGTCCGATTGACAGCCCAAAGAGCGCTGGATCAAGGTTTTCACCTTACCACAAAGCCAAATTGTCACAAAATGCCTGTAGGAATTTCTGTAATACGGTTGGCACTATTGCTCAGGGTTGTGCCCAGTCAGGAAATGGCCCCAGTACCCCAAACGCGAGATGACCAAGGGTATATACGAAGCCTGTGAGCAGCACAATCGAAAGGATATCCAGCCAGATACCCCCAACCACCATCTTCATTATTGGCACTCTGCCAGACCCATAGACGATGGCGTTTGGCGGGGTTGATACAGGCAGCATAAAAGCACAGGATGCCGCCAATGTTGTGGGTATCAGTAACAATAACGGGTGGACTTCAATAGCTTGAGACAGGCTTGACATAATGGGAACGGCAAGCGAGATGGTTGCAGTATTGGAAGTCACCTCTGTCAGGCCAGTAATGATGCCAACCGTGCTCATAACAATCACTAGCGGGTTTGCATCGCCCAGAGACGACTGCAACTGGACTGCAATAAAATCGGACAAACCTGAAGTTCCAAATCCTTTGGCGAGTGCCAGACCTCCTCCAAACAATAACAAAATACCCCAGGGAATATGCTTGGCGTCCTCCCAGGTCATTAGACGTCCACCCACCGATTTGCTTGCGGGAATGATAAAGAGCGTCAGCGCCATGGCAATCGAAACTGTACCATCATCGATATATGACCCAACCGGATTTGATCCTATTGACACTAATATTCTGTCGAGAAAATGGCTCCATCCGAATATATCTATCTCAGGGCCAAACAATCGATCCTTGCGTGTCATCCATAACACCGCAGCCGAGACAAACACGATTGCGACTCGCTTTTCTTCAGACGACATTTTGCCCAGCTTTGCTATCTCACCTTCGATAAATTCCTTACCGCTGAATGGTGTACTTGATGGCAGTGGAAAGACGAATCGGGTCAACAACACCCAGGATAGCAATAAATAGACGACGCTTAGTGGCAGCGCAAATAACATCCAGGTCGAGAATGTGATTTCGGGCGCTTCAGGGAATAATTGTGGTAGCTGGGTTACCAGCACGCCATTTGGCGGCGTGCCTATCAATGTCGCGAAGCCACCAATGGATGCGGAGTACGCAATGCCCAACAGAAGGGTCAAAGAAAAATTGGCGGATCTCTCATCAACTTTTCCGCCAGATGCTACCAACTCACGATTGAGTTCTTCGTATAACAAAATCAAAGACAATCCCATCGGCATCATCATCATCGCGGTCGCTGTATTCGACAACCACATGGAGAGAAATCCCGTGGCAACCATGAATCCCAGTACGAGACGATGGGGCTGACCACCAATGATGCGCAGGATATGGAGTGCGATGCGCTTATGCAGATCCCATTTTTCAACTGCCCGGGCTATGATGAATCCACCCATGAACAGGAGAATGATCCAGTCCATATACTGGGATGCCACATTGGGAAAAACGATATCCAGATCAGACACACTGAGTTCCGGGGGCAGAGAAGTCGCAGTAAAATCAAGCTGACCCACTGCCGAGATCTCTCTGCCGCGCATAATGCCCAGCAGGGGGAACAATACGATGGGCAGTAATGCTGTGGCTGCCAGTGGGACAGCTTCAGTAACCCACCAGATGGCCATGAGGCACACCACAGCTGCCATGCGGGTAACCAGTGGATTGCCTGGATCCAGATCCACAAAAAGTAATATCGCCAGAAAGACTGATGGCCCGAGTATCAAACCGACGCGACTACGCAACGAATTTGTTTCGTCTACTACTGCCGTTGGCTCACTCATGATTATCCTTGTGCATACCGCCAGATGCCGGCCAGTTTATTGAAACAATTCACCAAGGAAATTATCCAGTGACTGATACGCACGCTGCTGGGCGGCTGCATTATAGACAGTACCAAAATCAGGATTATTTGCTGCGGGATTCGTGAAGGCATGCATGGTGCCACCATAGGCATGTAGCTGCCAGTCTGCTTCCGCTGCCGTCATCTCGTTTTCAAAAGCGAGCACCTGCTCCGGTGGCACGAGTGGGTCATCATGACCGTGCAGGCATAGCACTTTGGCCTCAATGGCTTCATTGGCCGTATCTCCTGCCGCCAAAATACCGTGAATGCTCACTACGCCACTGATGTCTGCACCGCCTCGCGCCAGTTCCAGCACGCACATACCACCAAAGCAGTAACCGATGGCGGCAACTTTGGTGGCGTCGGTTTGTGGCAGGTTTCGCGCTGCAGTCAAACCTGCTGTGATACGCTGGCGTAACAAACCACGATCGGATGCGTAAGGGTTCATCAGCGAGGCATTGAGTTCAGTATCGCCATCTGCGCCAAAAACCCCTTTGCCATACATATCCAGCGCAAACCCCACATAACCCCGTTCGGCCATCATCTCGGCAGCCTGACATGCGAACTCTCTGCGACCACTCCAATCATGTGCTACCAGTACTAGGGGTTTTTGGGCATCGGACTCGGCAAATGCGACGTAGGCTTCGAGCTCAGTGTCTCCGTCCCTGTAATCAATTTTCTGAGTAACCATAGCTACCTCTTTTTATTTTCTCAGGACCGCTCATCAACAAGCATACAAATCTGTTTGACAAGAACCTGTCCTGCGCTCATTGCTTACAACTGCTCCAATATCGCTTCCGCAGTACTGGCCTTGATCTCTCCTGGTGCTTCTATTGCAAGATGAGTCACAATGCCGTCATCAACGATCATGGCAAATCGCTGTGCGCGCTTACCCATACCAAAACCACTGGCATCGAGTTCCAGACCAATAGCGCTGGTGAATTCAGCATTGCCGTCAGCCAACATCAATAATTCTTCAGCATTTTGTGCCTTACCCCAGGCACCCATTACAAACGCATCATTGACTGCCAAACATGCGATAGTGTCCACGCCCTTGGCTTTGATCTCGTCTGCTTTGACAACAAATCCCGGCAGGTGGGTCATGGAACATCCGGGTGTGAAAGCACCTGGCACGGCAAACAGAACTACTTTCTTTCCACCGAAGACTTCGCTCGAACTGATGTCCTTGGGACCATCTTCAGTCATCACCTTAAAACCGATATCAGGTACTTTATCACCCACTTGAATTGTCATAATTTACTCCATTGAAGAAATGCTTAAGTTCCGGGATATTAGCAGAATATGCTGGACAATCTAAGCGGGTCCGGCGATTCATCGTCTCACTTTGAAGCTTGCTCGAAAGCGGTGTCCGGGTAGAAGCTGCTGGCAGGCGATGCAGCCTGAAGAACACAAACCCGCGTTCCTGTTGGCTCGGCCTTGGCATCCATGCCTCGAACGCCTCCTGAATGCATCGCCTGTCGGCACTAAATCAACCTCTTGCAAATATTTGAACTGAACTACTGTCCAGCATTTTAATATCTGTTAGCCAGCGCAGAAATTAGGTTACTATTCATCCACTTACTGATATCGGTTACACCTGTGGAAAATCTTTTTTTCGTTATATCAAAGCTTGCCTGGGCCCTGATATCGCCCGACAGCCTCATAGTTATCCTGGTGCTTGTCGCTTGGCTAGCGCTGGTTCTGGGCTGGCAGAAAATATCGCGCTGGCTATTATCTGCAGCGGCCCTGATGATACTAATCATTGCTTTCCTGCCAGTGGGTGAATGGCTCATTCTGCCCCTGGAGAAACGCTTTCCTGCCAACGCGGCGCTACCATTGAATGTAGATGGAATCATCGTGCTTGGCGGGGCAATGGATCCCGTTACATCCGCAGCATGGATGCAACCAGAATTGAACGATAGCGCCGATCGGCTCACCAGTTTTCAATATCTCGCGCGCCTGTACCCGGAAGCGCAACTCATATTCACTGGTGGTAGCGGCAGCCTGGTAGATCAGCAGTACAAGGAAGCTGATGCAGTGCAGTCATTGTTCAATCAAATGGGGCTGCAGGATCGCGCTATCCTGCTGGAGAGTGAATCGCGCAATACCTTCGAGAACGCTCGCAACAGTAAACAGTTGGTGTCTCCCCGGGATGGCGAAGAATGGATATTGATAACGTCTGCTTTTCATATGCCACGCAGCGTAGGCATCTTTTGTGCGCAGAACTGGCCTGTACATCCCTACCCTGTAGATCATTATGCCCGACGTGACAATTTGATGCGGATCGATTTTTCGTTTGCTCACAATCTCAGGGTGCTGCGCACGGCCATGCGAGAATGGGTTGGGCTTCTTGCCTACCGAACAACTGGCAGAAGCACACAACTCCTGCCAGATATTTATACTTACTGCGCGGCAAGCGCGCGAACTGACAACTAGTTAAGAATATTGCGCAAACGATTACCCAGATCTTCCACGGCATCCTCAACCTGCTGCGCACCGTCTTCCAGCCTTTCCCGCGCTGCTCCTTCAAGTTGCTCGAAATTGGGCAGATCGGCATTGACGATGGCCCGGCTTACCGCAGCAAGTACGGTACGCAGCACCTGCGCATAGCTGGCGGCATCACCTTCTTCCCCGATATTTTGTAACTGGATATCGGGTAACTGAACAGGTGCAGAAACATTGGCAGCCACCAGTTCGACTCTGGAGCCATTTAACTGAAAATCTCTCACGATGACTCGTTTGGTTGAAGCTTCAGCTGGTGCTTCAGAATCACTGTCGGGTTGACCGCTGGAAACATTCTCCAGGAGTGTCCGTATATTATCTGAAGTAATTCGGGTTTCGTACGTAATAACAGGCTGCTCAATGATCACTGATTCAACCACGATTACATCGGAAAACAAGGAGTTTACATCCACATTTACTTCAACATCTGTCAGCTCAAAGATATTCTCGGCATTAAAAGGTTCTGGATTCTCCACAATAAGGCCGGTAATTCGGCCCTGGCCAGTCAATGGCGATATGGACACTGAGTTAACTGTGACACCTGTTCCCAATACGCGCGGACCTACAGTTTCAATGCCAGACTTTATAATCGCGTCCAGATAGAAATAGGCACCCCCAAATACGAGTACCAATAAAGCAACCAGTGAAATTGCAATTTTCTTTATCATGCTGCACCTGTGTTAACTGTCAAATGGATAGGTAGCGCCAATGACGGCTTCGATCCAATCCAGATGCCTGGATATCCGCTCGTAGACCGCAATTGACCCGTAATTCCCCTGACTTTGCTCGCTGTAATCTTCTCCACGCAATTCGCCAACTGCAACACCTGCCAGACTATAACCAGTTACAGTTCTGATCAAAGCCGGGCCACCGCTGTCACCGAGTGAAGGCATGCCTTCCAACCTTAGCGCTGCACTCTCGGGTCGCTGGCGTGGGTCATCGAAAAGAATCCGAATGCGTCGATCTGCATCTTCGACCCGATTGTTGGCCAGCCGCAAGGTGGCATCATCGAACTGCCTGCCCGTCGTGCCAATGCCATAGTACCCCCAACCCAGCAAACTTACTTCCTGATGCAGCTCATCATCGCCGGTAAATAACGGCATGGGAAGCGGATCGGTAGCGGGCTGCTCAAAGCGCAGCAGCGCGAGATCCACATCAGAGCGCGAAGCCTGATCATACTCGGGATGAACGATCATCGCGTCTATTTCGCGTGGTTGTCCATTGACGAGCACGGCGAATTGCAAGCCGTTTTTTATCGCGCTACCCAGAGAAGTCTGCTCCGTGCAATGTGCGGCCGTCACTGCCCAGCGAGCATGAATGACAGTTGCTGCACATACGCGGCGAGCGCCCTGTTGCTCGATATAGAACACCGCGGCGTAATCTGACTCCCTCACTTCGTACAGTGCGGGTGCCACATCGTGTCTAATTATAATTGCTTGTGTCAGCCCCGTGGTCAACACCGCAATCAAAAGCACCAGCACTTTTCTTACATTCATTCGCTATCATTTTCCTCGTGATTACCATGCGCCCGACTGCGTCGTAGCGGTCGCAAGTTGGGTCGTTGACGTTTACGTCGGGTCATCTTGAACAAAGTGTACATGCGATACAAGACCACCATGATCGTCAGTACAATAAAGGCCAGGATAGTTATAGCCAGCCACTGTTCGGGGCTCCAACTCGATGTGTTTATCAATTCGGCAAGCACGCGACCTCTGCGTGGTTTCTGGTCTCGCTTAAGTTCATCATAAATTCATTATGAAGCATTGGCGAGATCTGCAACAATTTGCTCAATGTTTTCTATACGCTCGAAGGGGTCATCCAACTCGAGGAGTTCCTGTTTTGTTTCTGCTTCAACCGGTATTAACTCACTCAATCGCCAGCCAACATCCCAAAGATTGTCATAATCGATGACCAGTTTTTTCTGTTCGACCAGCGGATGATTCTCGAGATTTTTCAGTAACTCTGTCAATCCTGAGAACTGATCACCCACTGGAATAGATTGTGTACTGGTACAGTCTGCCACAGAAAACCTTACACTGGCCTTCAATACATCACCGTCACCCTGCCAACACTCTTCAATATGAAATTTGCGGTCGCCTTGCACAGTGATTCCCAGTAGCCCGTTTTCCAATTGATCCCAATCAACAATCGTCGAATACGTGCCTGTGCGATGAATAGTCTGTTGAGTTCCCGCCTGAATGGTTTCCTCCCCTTCCTTGAGGAGACACACTCCAAAGCCGGTCGAAGTTTTCAGGCAATGGCTAACGAGGTCGATGTAGCGTCGCTCGAATATTTGCAGATCGAGTTTGCTGCCGGGAAACATCACCACGCGCAGAGGAAACAGGCTGATTTCTTGTAATTCTGACATGACTCGATGACAAATCTGGACGTTGTTGGTATGGCTATTTATAACAATTCATGGCTCGGGTAGCCGAATTTGGACTGCACCGGCGCTGACTCTATCTACAAGACTCGGTTAAAAGCCTTATTGAATCGAGGGGTGACCCAGCGCGCAGAGCAATTTTTCATGGATACCATCGAATCCACCGTTGCTCATTATGACAACATGATCACCAGGAATACAGTTCACTTCCAGAAACTGCACTATCTCGCCCACCGTGGGAAAAGCATAGGCGGGTGATTCGCTATTGGCCACTAATGCCTTGAAATCCAGCCAGGCATCATCTGGCTGATGCCAGATTATCATATCAGCCGCACTACAGGATTCATTCAATGTGTCCTGGTGTATACCAGTTCGCATAGTGTTTGAGCGCGGGTCAATAATAGCAATGAGTCTGTGCGCCCCATCCATGGTGCCCAGCCTTGTCGCCATGCCTTCAAGGGTACTGGCAATTGCTGTTGGGTGATGGGCAAAATCATCATAGACTTTAACCCCCGCCACTTCTCCACGTAATTCCAGGCGGCGTTTCACGCCCGCAAAATCTTGCATAGCTGCCGCTGCAGAGGCAAGGCCCACACCTACATGGTGAGCCGCAGCACATGCAGCCATAAAATTGGCTACGTTGTGTCGCCCCAACATATCCCATTGAACCAACGCGCGATTGACTGCCTTGCCCTTACTGCCTTGCCCGTATTTCACCACTTCAAATTCAGAACCATCCGCCTTGATTAATCGGGCATTCCAGAATACGCCCTCAGTAGTCGCGAGCTTTTCGCACTCTGTTTCTTCCAGATCCATGCCCATGAGTTGCGTCGGCGTCCAGCATCCCTTGGCAAGCACCTGAGTGATATTTTCCTCAGTGTGATGATGCAGGATTAGACCATTATCAGGAATTGTTCTGATCAGATGATGAAACTGTAGCTTTATGGCATTAAGATCGGGAAAAATATCAGCGTGATCGAATTCAAGATTATTAAGCACCAGGGTGCGTGGCAAATAGTGAATGAATTTGGAGCGCTTATCGAAAAATGCTGTGTCGTACTCATCCGCTTCGACGACAAAAAAATCTGAATCGCCCAGTGTGGCTGACACCGGGAGATTTTTTGTCACGCCACCAATCAGATATCCTGGCTTCATACCCGCAAATTCAAGAATCCATGCAAGTATTGAACTGGTGGTGGTCTTGCCGTGAGTACCAGCAACAGCCAGGACCCACTTGCCTGGCAGTACATGATCAGAGAGAAATTGGGGACCGGATGTGTAGCGAATACCTTCGCGCATGACATGCTCTACCGCCGGATTTCCACGCGAGAGGGCATTGCCGATGATAACGAGATCATATTTTGCTGTGAGGTGTTCCTTCGCATAACCCTCGTACAGTTTTATACCCTGCTCTTCCAACTGGGTACTCATGGGAGGGTAGACATTTTGATCGCTACCGCTCACAGTGTGCCCCAGCTCTTTTGCCAACAAGGCAAGACTGCCCATAAAGGTGCCACAAATTCCCAGAATATGAATATGCATCGAGCGGGTCCCGGATTCTCTGTACGGTGCGTGTTTCGGAGTTTATAGCATATCAGGCCAGAGCTTTGTTATATTGCCTGGGTGACCTGCCTATTATGACAATTCAATCACACAATTTCTGGGAATTCTCCCTCGCCGTCTACTCGCATAAAGCCGTGGAGCGTGCCTGCCTGACTTTACAGAACTCACATGGTCTGGATGTTAACCTGCTGTTGTTCTGTTACTGGTCAGGATGCGTGCATGGCAAGCTGAATCATGAGGTATTCGATTCGGCCCGAGCGTTTTCAGCACAATGGCGAGAGATGGTAGTTGCCCCTCTGCGCCAGATCCGTACTGAAATGAAAAACGAAACCCAGGAACTCTTCACAGATTTTCAGGCGCAATATGAAAATCTGCGAGAGCGTATCAAATTTGATGAGCTTGCTGCGGAAAAGCTACAGCAGGAGAAACTGCAAAACCTGCTCAATCCCGCAATTGCACATCAGGACGCAACCATCGCATCAGCAGCGATCAATCATAATCTGGCGCTTTTGTTATCAGCTGAAAAGATTGTGCAGGATGCCAGGCTTGACGCGTTGCTGAGCATAATCGAAGAAAAGGCGCTGCAGGAAGTGTAGTCGGGTGATTAGCCGCTATCCCCGGTCGCGAGATTGGGCTCCCTGCCAACGCGTCACCAGATCCACATCAAGACCAAACAAGTCCAGAACCCTGCCCACATGATGATCGACCAGTTCATCAACCGACTGCGGCTTAATGTAATGCGCAGGCATGGGTGGCGCGATAATCGCACCATTCAGGCTGGCTTTGTACATGAGTTCACAATGTCCTGCGTGTAAAGGTGTTTCGCGCGGGATCAGCACCAGCTTGCGGCGTTCCTTGAGCACTACATCGGCCGCTCTCACCAACAGCGAGTCCGCATAGGAGTTGGCAATGGCAGAAAGGGTTTTCATCGCGCAAGGCGCCACAATCATCCCTGCCGTTTGATAAGAGCCGCTCGCTATGGGGGCAGCGATATCTTTGTTGGAATACACCTGGTCCGCCAGATCTGTGACATCATCGGCGCTCATGTCAGTTTCCAGTGCAATAGTAAGGCGCGCGGAATTGGATAAAACCAGGTGAGTCTCAACTTCAGGCTCTTCACGCAGTACTTGCAGCAAGCGGATACCGTATATCACACCGCTGGCACCGGACATTCCAATGATCAATCGCATTATCTGCACTTAATTCGAAAAATGAGACCGGATTGTTGCATCAATGCTTTATCTCAGGCAAGCAATTGCCCTGCCATGAGCCAGCTTGTAACATGACTTCTCCTCTACGTTGTCCAAGCAGGAAGCCAAAAAATCATGAGTAAGGCCAATCTCTTTTACGCCCAGTCCGGCGGTGTAACTTCTGTAATTAACGCCAGCGCCTGCGGCGTGATCGAGACAGCACGCCAACACAAAGACAAAATAGGCAAGGTCTACGCTGGCATGAACGGCATCGTGGGCGCCCTGCGCGAAGAATTGATTGACACCAATAAAGAATCTGCGGCGACTATCGCCAGGCTGCGAACGACTCCCGCCGGCGCTTTTGGCAGTTGTCGCTACAAACTCAAGTCCTTTGCCGAAAACCAGCGCGAATACGAACGATTAATGGATGTGTTCAAGGCGCATAATATTCGCTACTTCCTCTATAACGGTGGCGGCGACTCTCAGGATACTGCCAACAAGGTTTCACAGCTAAGTCTCGATATGGGGTTTCCTATAACCTGCATTGGCGTACCCAAAACAGTAGACAATGATTTACCAATTACGGACAACTGCCCGGGCTTTGGGTCAGTGGCGAAATATGTAGCTGTTTCAATCCGTGAAGCTGGGCTCGATGTAGCATCAATGTGTGAATCTTCCACCAAGGTATTCGTAATGGAAGTCATGGGGCGCCACGCCGGATGGATAGCAGGCGCCGCTGGTTTGGCAACAGAAGCCGAAGGTGACGCACCACATATCATTTTGTTTCCGGAAATCCCATTCCAGCGGGACAAATTCCTTAAAAAAGTGCAACGCAGTGTCAAACAGTTTGGTTATTGTGCAATCGTCGTTTCAGAGGGCGCGCAAGACAGCACAGCTAAGTTCCTGGCTGACGCCGGTGGCCTTGACGCATTCGGCCATGTGCAACTGGGCGGAGTTGCGCCATTCATCGCCAACATGATAAAGGATGAACTGGGCTATAAATATCACTGGGCCGTAGCGGATTACTTGCAGCGTGCTGCCCGTCATATTGCCTCTGAAACTGACGTTGAACAGGCATATGCAGTTGGCAAAGCCGCGGTTGAATTTGCACTACAAGGCAAGAATGCGGTTATGCCGACTATTGTGCGCGGCAAAGGCAAACGCTATTCCTGGAAGATTGGGGAGGCAAAACTTGCAGATGTGGCCAATGTGGAAAAGAAAATGCCACGCAATTACATTTCAAAAGATGGCTTTCATATAACAGAATTAGCCCGTGATTACTTCGCGCCACTGATCAAGGGTGAAGACTACCCCGATTATCGCAACGGCATTCCACAGTATGCGCGTCTGAAAAAACAACTCGCCCCGAAAAAACTCAAGCGCTGGAAGGAATAAGCTTACGCGCCCAAAAATACTCAGGGCGCCAGCCTGTCTATCCGCCAGGTAGCCGCATCAGTCCGTGAGTAACGAAAGCGATCATGCAAACGATTGGCACCACCCTGCCAAAACTCAATTTCATGTGGCACGACACGATACCCGCCCCAGAAGTCTGGCAAAGGTATTTCACCGTTGCCGAATTTCTGTTTCATGGCCTCAAATTGGTTGAGCAATAAAGCCCTGGACTCGAGTACACGACTTTGCTTCGATGCCAGGGCAGCAAGGCGACTCGCGCGCGGACGAGTGAGAAAATATTTCAGGGACTCGGCTTTCGTAATCTTCTCGGCACTCCCACAAACCTTTACCTGTCGATCTATGGTATGCCATGGAAAATGCAGACTGATAAGTTTGTTGTGGGCGAGATCTTCTGCTTTGCGACTGCCATAATTGGTATAGAAAACAAAGCCTGACCTGTCCAGGTGCTTCAGGAGCACGATGCGCTGGCTGGGTTGGCCTTCAGGCGAAACTGTTGCAACGGTCATCGCAGTTGGATCAATCAACTGTAATTCAATAGCCTGCTGCATCCAGGTATCGAATTGATCAACCGGGTCTTCAGCAAGGTCTTCACGGCTTAACCCGCCCTTGAGATACTCACGGCGCAAGTCTTCCAGATTCATGAGAGATTTTACTCGTGTGACTGAATGAGTTGAGTGCTGTGCAATTCTACAATGATCTAGCGTACAAAATCGCCGTATTCCCACAACTGCTTTCTGGCAGTACCGGTTTCGTAGTAGAAAGTTCCAAATCCATGCTTGTCATTGGCGAAAAACCCACCCACATATTTCTGCCCGTTGGGCCAGCGATACGTGCCTTCGCCATGGTAAAAATCATTCCTGAAACCACCGGTGTAATTTTCGAAGTTTTCCTTTAACCAGTATTCGGTGTGCTGATTTTCTTCCCAGCGGGGCAGATTGAAAAAATAGGAGCCCTGGCCGTGACGCAAATCGTTACGCCAGTCGCCGATATAGAGGTTACCCTTGCCATTCCAGAATGTGCCACGACCATCACGCTCTCCCTGGCGCCAATGCCCTGCATAGACGGCCTTCTCGGTAAAGGATACGGGCAACTCCAGCCGGCCATAGCCATGAAACTCGCCATCCGCAAAATCACCGGAATAAAGACCTTGCCCGTAGGGTGTGCGAATCTCTTGCGTACCATAGCCATCGACGCAATCCCCATAGACGCATTCCTGACTACTGATTTCAGCCCAGGCTACCGCCAGAGATGGCGTGGAGATACTCAGGAACAGTAGAATTGACACCAATTTCAGACAAGCTTTTCTGGCTCTGGTCATGCATTTATTCCTCTTTGAGCGCTGATTATAACTCGCCGCCAGCATGTCTCAAGCACTCCTGCTGTATACCTGTAAGCCTGTATCTCAGTGCAGTAGACTCATCCCATGGACTCTCAGATACAAGCATGGCTGCAGGCAAACGGCTACGGGGAATGTGCAGAAAGCCAGCCCTTGGCTGGCGGCAGCATTAACCAGACCTGCCGATTGCGGTTTGCAGATGGCGCCAGCCTGATACTGAAGTCGCATACGCACGCCCCTAAAGATATGTTTGCCTCAGAGAGAACCGGGCTCGAAGCACTGCGCCAAGATACTGGGTTGCGGGTGCCAAAAGTCCAGACTCACAGCGCATCAGCAATCCTGCTTGAGGACCTTGGGCAGGGCGATCCCGGCACGGAGTATTGGCGACAGCTTGGCACCGGGCTTGCGTTAATGCATAACAAGCCACAGGAATACTTTGGTTTTCACTGTGACAACTACTGCGGGACAACCCCTCAGAAGAACCCGAGAACCGAGGACGGTTTCGATTTTTTTGCCCGTTTTCGCATCCTGGAGTTGGCGCACTCGGCGGAATCACGCGGCTTGCTGGAACCCGCTGACATGGATGCCTTGTACTATATCGCTGAAAATCTGCGGCAGTGGATCCCGGCGCAACCGCCAGTACTGATTCACGGCGATTTGTGGTCTGGTAATATTCATTGCTGCGCCGATGGCGTTCCCGCATTGATCGACCCTGCCGCTTATTTCGGTTGGCGAGAAGCGGAGCTGGCTATGGCCACATTGTTCGGCGGATTCGATACGGGTTTTTATGAGGCGTATGCCGAAGCGAGTGATATGGAAACTGATTGGCGTGAGCGCTGCGATCTCTACAATATCTATCACCTGCTCAATCACCTGTTGTTGTTTGGCGTGTCCTATCTGGGCTCCCTGCGCCAGAGTATGCGCCGCTACACCTAGCCTGTCAGGTTAGTTTTCGCAGAACATTCAGGGGGCTGATATTCACTACCTTACGGGTTGAATTGACACCAAGCGATGCAATCAACAGGGTCCCGAGGAGCGGCCCGGCAAACCAAACCCAGGTATGCATATTGAAGTCCTGTTCAAATATCTCTTCCTGCAAATAATACAGGCTTCCCTCAGCTCCCAGTGTCGCGATGACGCCAGCCACCAATCCAATAAATGAAAATTCGATCAGGAGGCTGGTCAATATCAATTTACGATTAGCACCTAACGTACGCAGTATGGCGTTCTCATGAAAGCGCTCATCGAGCGTCGCATTGACACATGCGAGCAGCACCAGCGCGCCACTAATCAGCACCAGTAGAAAAATCAATTCGATAGCAGAGGTAACCTGCCCAATAATGGTTTGAATCTGTTCGATCAACGCGTCAATTTCGATAATTACCATAGTGGGAAACAAGCGCACCAGGTCATTGAGCAATACTTTTTGCTCGCTCTCCATCAGCGCAGTGGACAGGAAGGTCGCGCCGAGATGATCAATCGTACCTGGCGAAAAAATGATGAAGAAGTTGGGCTGCATGTTGTCCCAGCGCACAGATCGAAAGCTGCTGACTTCAGCGGTAATAGTTTGCCGGTTCACTTCGAACTCCAGCACATCACCCAGCTCAAGATCCAACCAGTCAGCGTATTCGTCCTCAATAGACACATAGCCCGGTTGTGGGTCTTCGCCCCACCAGACACCATCAGTGATGCGATTGTCTGATGGCAATTCATCAGCCCAGGTAACCTGACGGCGACCTAACCGGCCCCGCACTTCGTCACCCCCTTCAGTCTCTCCGGCCTGGTCGACATCGCCAGAATCATCATTGACCAATTCTGCTTCGACATCTGCACCAGCAGCATTTTCTGCCAGTGTACGGCCCTCACTCTCTTCCTCTTCTGGCGGGTCTGGCAAATCACCATTGATACGGGTCACCCTGGCACTAATCAATGGATAGAACACATTGGCTTCAATATCGTTTTCGGCGAAAAAACTTTCAATGCCCGGAATTTGGCTTGCCGTAATATTCATCATAAAGTGATTGGGGGTATTTTCTGGAAGCTGCGCTTGCCAGTCGTCAATCAGATCCGTGCGCAGCAGTGTGAGTATGAGTAGTGACATAATGGTGACTGAAAATACCAGCACCTGCAGAACGTTCTGCTTGCGACGTCTTCTTGCTGCCGACATTGCCAGTTTCCAGGCACTGCCGGCTCTCATACCAACCGAACTGGTAGTATGCAGCAATATCCAGGATGCTGCTGACAGAACCAAAGCTGTAACCGCAACGGACACAACAAGCACCGATGTAAGCGCCAAATCCTGGCTATACCAGAGAATCATGAATACAGAACCACTGATTCCGAACACATAAGGCAATCGGTCTCCGATTTTCTGTTGCGTGATGTCCTTGCGCAGAACTCTTAAAGGGGGCGTACCCTGCAATGCCAGCAATGGAGGCAACGCAAACGACAAAAGGCATATCACAGCAGTCAATGCACCAATCACAAAAGGCTGCAGACTCGGTGGCGGCAGACTAACCATTAATACAGACTGCAAAACCTGAAGTATGATCTGGTGCACCAACCAACCCAACAGGCTACCCAGCACAATAGCGATTATCACCAGCACAAACTGGATGGATAGATACAAAAAGGCAATCTGACGCGAGGTGCAACCAAGTGTTTTAAGGATTGCCACATAGTCGTAGTGGCGCTCACTATAACGCTTTGCTGTCAGCGCGATTGCCACACCTGCCAGCAATACTGCGAATAGTGAACCCAACAACAGAAAACTCTCGGCTTTATTAAGCGCATCAGCGACTTCCTCGCTCTCTTCACGTACATCACGAATGCGAAAGCGATCATCGAACTCTTCCCCAACCCACTGCTCGAACGCATCGAGCGCAGCGATATCTTCATCTGCGAACAGCAGGCGGTGGCTGACGCGACTGCCCAACTGGACTACGTTGGTGGCTGCCACATCATCGATATTCAACATCAATCTGGGTCCGGCATTATCAATCATGCCACCTTGCTGACGGTCCGGTTCGGCAATGATGATATTACCTACAGTCAACTCTGCTTCACCCACAAACACAGAGTCACCAACTGCGACATCGAGCCCGGGTAATGCTCTGGATTCCAGCCACACTTCACCTGGTGGAGGTCCCGAGCGTACCGGGGTGCCACGTGTGAATGGTTCATCGGTCACAATGACTTCGCCACGTAGTGGGTAGGTATCGCTAACTGCTTTGGCAGCGACCAGCATGTTGCCGGAATCAGAGAACGCCATAGACGTGAACGACAAGGTTCGCGCCGTGCGCAACCCACGCGCAGTGGCTTCCGTGAGAATGGATTGTGGCGGCTCATCACTGCTACCCAGCACGCGATCCGCCGCGAGAATATTGGCAGACTCCAATAGCAGAGCTTTTTCCAGTCGATCGGTAAATAGCGCAATGCCGCTGACAGATGTCACGGCCATCACAAGCGCTATGAAAAGCAACCGCAGCTCACCACCCTGCCAGTCACGCCACAGTAATCTGAGCGATAAGGCAAACAAAGATCTCAGAGGTTTATTGTCCTGCAACACGGGTTTTGACGAATCAGACAACTGCGGCAACCTCATTAACCTCATCGCTCACTATCTCGCCGGCCACCAGATTGATAACGCGGCCACACTTGCGTGCCAGACGCTCATCATGGGTTACGAGCACCAGCGTTGTTGAAAATTCACGATTGAGATCAAACAATAACTCAATCACCCTGGCGCCAGTCGCAGTATCGAGATTGCCGGTCGGTTCATCGGCGAACAATATCTTTGCCTCGGTTGCAAACGCACGTGCGATTGCTACGCGTTGTTGTTCTCCACCAGACAGCTGATTGGGGTAATGATGCCAGCGCTCATCGAGGCCGACCCGGGACAGCAAAGCGCGGGCTCGCTCTCGGGCGTCACTGGCCCCCTTCAATTCTATAGGGAGCATGACATTTTCCATTGCTGTGAGGCTGGGCAAGAGCTGGAAAGACTGAAAAACAAAACCCACAAGCTGGCCGCGCAAGATCGCACGCTGCTCCTCATCCATCTCGGACAAGCGGTGACCATCAAGAATCACGTCTCCGCTGCTGGCTCCATCAAGCCCGGCCATCAGCCCCAACAACGTGGATTTCCCTGAACCAGAAGCGCCTACAATAGCCACGCTCTCGCCAGCGGCTATATACAGGTTCACGTTCCTCAGGATTGTGAGCTGCCCTTCGCTCGTAGTGACAATTTTTTCCAGATTTTCAGTTTTAATCATGTTGCATCCTGTCAAGCCGGGGTATGCGGCATTATAGCGAATTCGACCGATGTGCCCTGACAAGCTCCCACCGGCTTGACAATGGAACCTCTGGTATAATCTTACGTTCGAAGTGGAGACACGGTTTATCACATTCCATTCAACTACTTGCAATGATTTCGATGAATACCCGCAATTTCCGACTATTTGCCTGTCTGCTGGTTTTTTCCGGCAGTCAGCTTGGTGCCGCGAATGAGACTCACACCCTGCTTGTATTCGGTGACAGTCTCAGCGCCGCCTACAATATGCGGGAAGAACAGGGCTGGGTGGCTCTTCTAGAGGAGAAAATGGCTCAGAATGACTTGCCTGTGGCGGTGGTCAATGGGAGTGTCAGTGGCGAAACTACAGCAGGCGGCCTGGCTCGTTTACCTGCCATGCTTGATTCGTACTCACCAGATATTGTGATTCTGCAACTCGGCGGGAATGACGGCCTGCGCGGATTACCTCTTGGCCAGATGCGCTCGAACCTGGCAAGTATGATCGAAGAGATTCAGGCAAGCGATGCCACCATACTACTTGCTGGCATACAAATTCCTCCCAACTATGGACCCAGATATACCGAGCCTTTCTTTGCTACCTTTGGTGGACTTGCCAAAGAATATGACCTGGCACTTGTTCCATTCCTGATCGACGGCATTCCCCAGCAACCAGAATTGATGCAGCCAGACGGCATCCATCCCCGTGCAGCCGCCCAGCATATGATTATCGAAAACGTGTGGCCATCACTGCTGACTATAATCGAGAAGGTCGTCGACTAGCAGATTGCCAAGAAGCCGGCACACGAAGCAGCCCTACATGGCTGCCGGTTTGATCGAGACAAGTTTGCGACCACCGTGCATGCGAAACAACATCACTGCTGACAGCAAATTGCAGACACCAATAATCAACAGTGCCAGGTCGTAGTTGCCAGCAACGTCATAGTAATAGGCCACCAGAACCGGGCCTAGCGCCGACATGCCAAAAGTAAACGGCATGGCCATGCTGCGCACGGAGCCCAGGTAGCGCCGCCCGAAAAACGATGCCCAGATAACTTCCTGCAACGGCAATAGACCACCCCATCCAATTCCCATCAACAGAAAGCCGGTATATACCAGCATATCCATGCTTGCAGCGACGCTGAACACAATCAGCATGACTGACAAACCTGTTACAGCAGCACCTGCAGCGGCTAGTTTGCGCGGGTTATAGCGGTCGATCAGAATCCCCCACAAGGGTTTGCTGAAAAACGCCGGCACCGATGAAATTGAGATCATCGAAGAGGCAACGAGTCGCGAGTACCCGGCATCAGTCATCAGCGGAATGGTCTGAATCAGCATTACTGTTATTGAGATCTGGAACAGGCCAAATGCCAAAACCAGGAGATAGAAGCTTGCCGTGCGCATAGCCTGCGCACGAGTCAGCGACGCATCAAAATCAGCCCTGGCGGCTTCGCCTTCACCTCGCTCTACCTGTTCACGAGACTTACCATCCGGGTAGAGAGAAAAGTCTTCCGGACAGCGTCTGACAACGAGTGCCATCGGAAGGCTCAGGACCAGCGACATAAGGCCCAGAATATGCCAGGAACTGCGCCAACCGAAGCTGTCCACCAGCCAGGTGGCCAACGGGGGCAACACAATACCTGCCAGCGATATACCCATCCCCGCCAGCGCCACCGCTCTGCCGCGTCGCTCCACGAACCACTTGCCCAGTGAAACATTAACAACAAGGTTGCCAATCATGGCTGCGCCAATAGTCAGGATCACACCATTAATGAGCAGCCATTCGCCTAGCGTGGAAATATTACCCAGGCTATACAGGGCCGCACCGAGAATGACAGAACCACCAGCGATAAACGGTCTGCCACCATATCGGTCAATATGGGCGCCTATCATGAAGCCGGTGAAGGCTACTACGAGCTGACCAATAGAACGGGACGCAGTGAATTCGGCCCGGGTCCAGCCAAACTCGTCGGTCATCGGTATCATGAAGGAGCCGACTGCGTAGTTCATCATACCAACCGCAACAAACTGGGTTACGAATCCGGCCACAACGATCCAGTAACCGTAATACATTCGTCGTTCAGTTGCAGACAAGAAGCCACCACTCGGCAAAGGAAAGCGCGCAGTTTAAATCATCGCTGGAAACGAGTATAGCAAGGCGCGGAACGGGAAGGTGCAGCGCATGCAATATCGCACTGTAGAAGACTAACGATTTAACCTCACAGGTGTATTGCTGCAGCTCGATTCGCACTCAGGATTCAAACCGGGCAAACACTGCAAACCAAACTCATCCATCAGGAATGGCCTTGATGCGACTCAGAGTTCGTTCCGTGTTTTACTCGTAGTGATTGCGGCGCCGCGTTTCGGTGTCACGATATCTGGGAGATCGCACAACATTGTTATGACGCCGATCCAGTCGTCTTTGTCTCTCCAGCACTTCCGAGCGATGATCGAAACGACTTATACGCGGGGCCGCATGTCGCTTGCCACGATTACCCCTGGCATCATGGTCGCGCGAACTGCGGTTCTGCTTGTGCTGAAAAGCACGTGGCAGCGGATCATGGCGCTGGATAATCATCGGCCGGTTATACACAGTATGCCGCTGGCGATTGATATCATTGTTGTTGTAATACACAGCACTCAGATTCGAGAACAGATAACTTAACTGGCTCAAACTGTTATACGCATACTGGCTGCGATAATTGCGTGCCGCCTGCAGATATTCCTGTTCGAGTTCAGCATAGCGCCTGCGTACATCATGAAACCGCGACCGAATATAACTGTTGCTGCGGTTGCGAGAGATCGCCAGGCGCAGGTCTTCTGCATCGCGACTGAGCCGGTCAGCATCACGCTGAACACTGCCGAAACCGCGATCGTAACGCAGTTCGGATGCAAGCTCGCCGCTAACGAGGCTGATCTGTGTAGCCAGACGCGACAATTCGAAGTGACTCGCTGCCGCTGGCATGGAGATACCAAATAGCAGCGTGAATAATGTAACGCCATAGTAGAAAATTTTTCGGCTTACTGTCTTCATGGGTTGCCCCCTGTTTATCTTTGAGCCTGACACTGAGTCTAGCCCATCCGGATGAATCCAGACTGAATACGCTCAGGAGCAATGCAAAGACATTTAAGCGCTTGTAATAGCGAGATATTTCTCAATAACAGCGGGCATACCATGCTGCAAGGACTCCACCACAAGCGCATGCCCGATAGATACTTCCAATATGCCCGGGATCTGCAGAAAGCGCGGCAGATTGCGTAAATCAAGGTCATGCCCGGCATTTAAACCAATGCCGAGCGACGTGGCATGTACCGCAGCATCGCGATAGCGTTGCCAGGTCGATTCTTCCAGTGGCGTGCCAAATGCATTGGCATAAGCTTCGGTATAGAGTTCCACCCGGTTTGCACCCAGCGGTTTGACCGGGTCGATAGCATACGGATCGGGATTTATGAACAAACTGCTACGAATTCCTGCATTGTGTAATTTCTCGACCGTAGATCCAAGCAGCTTTTCATGGGTCGTGACATCCCAGCCATGATCGGACGTAAGTTGATCAGGAGCGTCTGGAACCAGCGTGCACTGATCGGGGACAGCCGCAATAACCAATTCCAGAAATTCTTTCGAGGGGTAACCTTCAATGTTGAACTCTACTCCCTGCTTGTCCCTCAATAGTTCGCTCAAAACCCTGACGTCATTACGAGTAACATGTCTTTCGTCGGGGCGCGGATGCACAGTGATACCCTTGACGCCCATTTCCAGAAGGCGCAAGACAAATTCCGTCAGGTCAGGAAAGTTCCTGCCGCGAGAATTGCGCAGCAAGGCGATCTTGTTAATGTTGACGCTGAGTACCGTCATTACGATTCGCTTAACAGAAAATCCAGAGCGATCTTTTGAAAAGTTTGGGGTTTGTCAGCATGCACCCAGTGACCTGCTTCGTGAATAATCTTTACACCAGCCGCAGGAAACAGGTCGAGTATTTCTGCCTCATTGCGGGCATGTATATAATTTGATTCAGCACCTTTTACAAACAGCACCTGATTAAGGAAAGGTTTATCAGCCTCGAGTTTGCGGCGCAGCACATCGCACTCCGCCTTAATCACGGGCAGATTGAGACGCCAGCTAAACTGATCTTCGGCGTCTCTGGCAAGATTAGTAAGAATAAATTTCCTGGTAGCCTCATCCTCGATACTTTCAAGTAAATCCGCTTCGGCCTGGGTGCGACTCTCCAAATCGGCAACAGGGAGTGCCTCCATCGCTTGAATAATACGCATGTGGCCTTCGTTTTTGGCCGGGTACTCCACAGGGGCAATGTCCACGACAATCAATTTTGCGACCAATTCAGGCGCTGCCAGGGCCAACTGCATGCCTACTTTGCCGCCCATCGAATGCCCAATGATACTCACCGGCGCTATCTGTAGTTCTTCGATCAGCTGTTTAACGTCTTCTGCCATTTCCGGATAACTCATGGTATCCGCATGAGGAGAATCACCATGATTACGTAAATCGATTCCATAAACTGTAAAATGTTTGGCTAACTGCTTGCAGTGCCAGCCCCAGTTACTCTGCGACCCAAACAGCCCATGAAGAACAAGCACAGGACTGCCCTGTTCCGAATACTGTTTGTAAGAAAGCTTCATATTAATTGTCCAGAGATTTGATAATTTCGATGACGTCATCGTGGTGGGTCTTGGTTTTGACCTTGTCCATGATATGCGCAATGCGCCCTTGTTTGTCGATAACAAAGGTTGTGCGAATGATCCCCATGAATTCCCGCCCCATGAATTTTTTCAAACCCCACGCGCCATATTTGTCAGCAATGGCATGATCCTCATCTGACAACAATGTGAAGTTCAGATTGTCTCGTTCAGCAAATTTGGCCAGCCTGTTGACCGGATCAGGACTAACGCCAAGGGCGACCGTATCCAATCGCGTTAATGCACGCTTGTTATCCCTGAGTCCGCATGCCTGCGCGGTACAGCCCGGGGTCATCGCCTTCGGATAAAAATAGAGAACCACATTTGACTCACCTTTGAACGAGCGCAGACTCACTTTTTCGCCATCCTGATTGACCAGCGTGAATGCCGGAGCCAGATTGCCAATTTTAACCTGTGCCATGCCTTCCAAACCTTTTAGCAAGAGAACAAGAGGCCGCATTATACCGATTGTGGGTGCAGACACTACCGGCTGAATTGAACCACCCAGACTGCTATTATTTGTTCATGCGCTCTGCTCCCGCCTCAGTGGTTGTCCTTACCGGTGCCGGTATATCGGCGGAATCCGGGATCAAGACCTTTCGCGATGCCGGCGGCTTATGGGAGTCCCATCCGGTAGAGCATGTGGCAACCCCTGAAGGATTTACCCGCAATCCCACACTGGTCTATGACTTCTATAATCAACGCAGACAACAACTACTGGCAGAGTCGGTTCGCCCCAACCCTGCACACAGCGCACTCGCGCGTTTCGAGCATAATTTTGATGGAGAGTTTTTACTCGTCACACAAAACGTAGACAATTTGCATGAACGCGCTGGCAGTCAGAACCTGCTGCATATGCATGGCGAACTGCTCAAAATGCGCTGCATGGAATCACAACTCGTATTCGATATCTCTACTGAATTGAATTTGGATAGCGAATGTCGTTGTTGTCGCACTCCGGGCAACCTGCGCCCACATATTGTCTGGTTTGGCGAAATGCCTTTCCACATGTATGAGATAAACAAAGCACTGGCTGAGTGTGACCTGTTTGTTGCTATTGGTACTTCTGGCAATGTCTATCCAGCCTCAGGGTTCTCACAAACAGCACGACAGTACCAGGCCAGAACCGTGGAACTGAATCTTGAACCCACAACTTCCAGATTCGATGAGCATATCAGCGGTAAAGCTTCGGAAACCGTACCGGCATTTTTTGCTGCGCTGGCGCGCGATATGCAAGGTTAAAAAGTTTGAGCCAATGTGAGCCTCTTGGCATTTTTTGTAAGCGCAAAATCGTACGCTGAGCCTCAGTGAGGCTGGGGGGCCGGGTCATTGGCTCAAAGAGGACAGAATATTCCGCCCTGATGTTCAAGAACTCTGACTTTGCAAGAACCTTCCCTTCATTTCATAATGGCGCCTGAAGCGGGCGTCTGCTAACTTCCAGTAAATACCGGCCCGAGTGAGAATCTAAAATATGTTAAAAAAGACATTTCTGGTCTTTTTCGGACTTCTACTGTTTTCGGCTGTCGGGCTGGTCGCTACCTATTTCCTGACTAACCCTGAGAGCCCCCCAGTCACCACGAATAGTGCCTACTGGCTGCAACCTGGCCCGAACGAAGTCGGCATGTATGAGCGGGTTTTCGTAGACCCCAATCGCCCTACCCAACCCAATGGCAGCTTCAACGGTAGTCCGCGTAGAACCCTGAATACCACCATCTGGTACCCAGTGGGTCTGGAAGGTGATTTGCCATTGATTATCCATAGCCACGGCTTTGTTTCATCCCGTACTGAAATGGACTACGTGTCAGAACACCTCGCCAGCCACGGCTATGTAGTTGCAGCCGCAGACTTCCCCTTGACCAATGGTAATGCTCCAGGGGGTGGTCCTTTGGTTAACGATGTCATCAATCAACCTGGGGATGTCAGCTATCTAATTAGCTCCATGCTGACACTGCGCGGCGATGACAAACCTTATGAAGGCACCTTGAATCCTGAGCGCATCGGAGTAATGGGCCTGTCGTTGGGTGGTCTAACCACGACCCTTGTGGCGTTTCATCCAGAGATGCAAGACACAAGAATCAAGGGAGCAATTGCAATAGCTGGTCCAGGTGGTTTTTTCACTGAGACATTTTTCCGTAATTCCGATGTGCCCTACTTGATGATTGCTGGCACGGCAGATGGGCTTATCGATTATGAAGCCCACGCTGCACGTATCCCTGAATTGGCCCCCAGCGGCAGTCTGCTTACCATAGAAGGCGGCACACACCTCGGCTTTGTGACGCTGGCTGAGCCGGCTCTCAGACTGTTTCATAACCCTGATTCTCTGGGTTGCCAGGCAGTACTCTCCAATTTGGATGAAGACTCCTCTGACGAAACGTTTGGCTCGCTGGGCACCCCCGAGACAGGTGTCGAAGTGACAGATGACTTGCCTGAAGTATGCGAGTTTGAACTAGCCAAAGCCGCTCATCCTGGACGTCAGCACATGATCACAAAGTTGGCGGTATTGAGTTTCTTCAATTCAGTGCTGGCTGAAGAGTATGCTGTTAGATGGTCAGGTGAGACTTTATTGAGTACCGGGCTGCAACAGGATTTTGTCGAAGCCAGATACACGCGCTGAAAGTAAAATCGGACTGGGGGAATAATGGGCCGAACCAGTCTAGACCTGGGTCTGACGGTTGAGTTTGCGTAGCGTAGTAGTAATCAACTCTTCAAGTTTGAGTTCGTGATCTTCCTGCATTTCAAGAAAGTAGCAACGCACGAAACTTATTCCATTGGCGTCATCCTGGATCACACCAAGAATTTTCACTCGAACCTCCACCACATTGCTATCAGGAAGTCGGAGACGGCAATCTGATACTGAGCGCGAATTCGCGAAATATTCCGACAAGGTACCCGTGAACTTGAGCTTGGCGCCAGTGGCAGATATATCGGCGACTTCACCTTCCAATCTATTCCCATCATCGGCAAAGAATGTCACCGGGATGTGATCCAGATCTACGCAGTTTATGCGAATAGCTCGCCTCAGCTGGGTATAGGTGAGAGTGCGGGGAAACAGCTTTCGACATTCAGAAAACAACCGGTTCGCCAGCGGATTACCACCGATCTGCATAAGGTTTGTGTCGAAGCGAATGGTGATGCCGCCACTCTGGGCACGGAAGGTAATTGTTCCATCCGGAGAAATTTCCGAATATTTGACTTCACTACCGACCGTAATTGAACCCTTTTCAGTATCAATTTTGCTGATTTCGGTGTTTTGAGTAACCCGGCGCGCACCAGCAGCAACAGAATAGGACAAAGGCCACTGATGGGTTTTTACAATACCCAGCACCTCGGCAATTTCTGCCGAGTCAGTGATCTGCTTGCTGTTACCTTTGATGCGATCCATTTTCGGATAAATCCCTACCAAATTCATGGGCTAGCTGATTCATGATACCGTCGTTCACTCCTCATTACCGGGTAGGAAAACTCCTGGCTGGTAAAAAACGACGATATGAGACCCGGCTCATACATTAAAATCAGAGCCCAGACTCTATAACTAATTGATTCAGATACTTTGGATTGCGCCAGCTTGAGATAGCTTTCGGCAACTGAATTGTTGCGCAATGCAATTTCGAGATCATACAGGCCAATAAGCGCCTCCAGATTATCGGGTGCGCGGTCAAGTACAGCCAGGTATTTTTCTCTGCTGTCAAAATAGCGCCCCTGATAATAATCAACGCGAGCCGCCAGGTTGCGTGCTTCCACATCCAGCGGGTAATCAATCAGCAGATCATCGAGCCTGGCGGTTGCATCGCCATAGCGGCTTTCATAGGCCATGATTCGCGCCTGGTTGATGCGTAGATCACGGCTTTCCGGGTACTCCGATAGACCCGCATCAACCAAATCGTTCGCCTCAATAAATTTTTGCTGAAACGCCAATACCAATGCCAGAAGGTTTATTGCTTCCGATTTGTCTGCGGCCAGAGCATAAGCAGCACGCAAGCGCTCTTCAGCCACAGCAAATTCCCCAGCGTTGCGCTCAAGTAAAGATTACTGAATCAGATCATCATAATCCTGCGCTACAACATGCCCGGTCAGGCTGAATGGCACGAGGAAAAGAGCAAGTTTCAAGGCTTCAATCGAACAATATTTCATCATAAATCAAAGACATGCATGGGAGCCATGCAGAGCAGCATACCCGATGACTGAATAAAATCTCTTGCGAATAAATATTCAGATGTTTGCACCTGAAACAGGCACATCAATTTCGACAGATTCTGGTAACAGACATTCATTGTCGCTGCAGATCTGCAATTTGAGTTGTACTCGCAACATTCGACTAGACAGCGCTGGATTAACTTCCACATTATCTCTGACTGCACGGAGGCTGACGGCAAATTTGTCAACATACCCTGTCAATTGCTCATGACCCATTTTAAACTGCTGCATGGGTGGCGGTATATTGACCTCTGCTGTGCGCCACGCCCCGCCAGTCGGTATGATGGAAAACTCAACCGCCTGATAATCGCCAGATTCGGACTGCAGAATGAAATAACCGGGCTGTATTTCTATCTCAGCCATAATATGGCAATGCACATCATCCTCTTTCGCAGCCCATAGCCTGACACGACACACACCCCCGCCAGCATATTGAATCGTACTGAAATCGCCTTCCCGTAACTCAGTGATGGCACATAACATACTTGGGTGTGACAGCGGATTCTCATTGACGTCGGCATAAATTGAATTGCAAACCCTGCTAGCTCGCGATTGCCATATACTCCCATACTCCCTGTTCAGAAGTGCTGCACGTTGCGCCAGTTTATTCAGACAACTAACCGTGGTGGCCACAGGCGAGATCGTGGCGCCATCACCGGCGCTTCGGGAACGAGCGAGTTGTGGCCCACCTTTAGCCTGCGCACTAAGATATAAAACTTCTGCCTCAGAATCCCAGAATTGCTCCCATGCTGAATTAAGCAGTGATGCAGCAGATTGCAAATAGTCAGGCGTACCTGTTACATCAAACAGCGTGATAAGACCGAGGGAAAAATTCGCATAGTCTTCCAGCTGCCCATCGATGGAAACGGTGTCATTCATCAAAATACGGTGTAACCGAAAATTTTCTGTAACGTTACTAGCCAGCAATCGCCGCGCTGCATCTTCGGCAGCTTCAAGCCAAATGGCATTATTAAACGCATATGCCGCTTCCGCCAAAGTGTGAATCATGGCACCTGTCCAGGCGACTATAATTTTGTCATCCCGAATTGGATGAATTCGCTTTTCTCTCTCCTCATATAATTTCGCGAGGATTGCATCGAGGATTTGTAGTTCACCTGAAGAAATTTGGAGCCTTCGACGCAAATTCAAAATATTGGCATTTTCGAAGTTTCCATCTTTAGAGACTTCAAACAGAACACTGAAGAAGGCAAACTCGCTCTTGGTCAAAACCGCTTCAAGCTCTTCTATGCGCCATAAAAAGAATGTTCCTTCTTCGCCTTCACTGTCTGCGTCCGTCGCAGAATAGAACCCACCAGCGGGATGCTGCATATCTCGCAGCACATAATCCAGTGTTCGCACACATACTCGCTTAAAAAACTCATCGCCGCTTAATTGCCAGACGCGCAAATAGACCAGCCCAAGCTGTGACTGGTTATAAAGCATTTTCTCGAAGTGCGGCACTAGCCAATGTGCATCCACACTGTAACGATGAAAACCGCCCCCGACCTGATCAAACAAACCGCCGCAGGCCATACCATCAAGAGCCCGCGTGACAAACGCATAATCCGATTCACTCAATGCAGTGCTGGCGACATGCAGCATGCCGAGCAGTAATGGCTCCTGTGGGAATTTTGGCGCACCTGCCAATCCGCCAAGCGTGGCGTCTTCCCGACGCAGGACCGCGCTGGTGAATCGCTGCCAGGCATCAGTGGCGAGTGGCTGTGCACTTTGCTGTTCGGACAATAGCCTGCCAATCGACTGGTCAATACTTCTGGAGCTCGTTAGCAGTTCCGCATTTTTGTCTCGCCAGGCAGCACTCACTTGTTGCAAAAGATTGATAAAGGTTGGGGGTGGGAAATAAGTGCCACCAAAAAATGGCTTGCCATCGGGGAAAAGGAAATTGGACATCGGCCAACCACCCTGCCCGGTCATGAGTTGCACGCCAGTCATGTAAAATTCGTCGATATCCGGATACTGTTCACGATCCATCTTGATGGCAATGAAATCCTGATTGAGCAGTTTCGCGACTTCCACATTATCAAAACTCTCTACTTCCATGACATGACACCAGTGACATGTACTGTAGCCAATCGAGAGAAATACAGGTTTGGATTCGCGCTCTGCCGTCTCAAAAGCCTCTGAGCCCCACGGGTACCAATTCACCGGGTTATGTGCATGCTGCAATAAGTATGGCGAATCTTCCCGAATCAGACGATTGATGAATAACGTATTGCCCTGGTTATCCACATGCTCTGTGCGCGGATCATAAGTACCCGCCTTCACTGATTCGATCTTTCGCAGACTGGCTTCCAGATCTGCCGGCATGGATTCGCTCAAAGCAGGCTCTCCAGGATCTCGGGGAAATAAGGCCGATTACGTTCGTTGACGGTAGTGGCAGTGATACAGGCATGCAGAATTGCAACGTCATCACGGATAATATCCTGTTGAAATTGCAATCGTACGGGAGATGGTCTGGAAGCCGTTACAGATACGCGAAACTTGTCGCCAGCTCGCAGAGGCTGCCGGTAGTCCAGCTCGGCTCGCACCACGACAATAATGATGCCCGCAGCAGTAAGCTCTGGAAAACTCAATCCATTATTCTTGAGAAACTCGTGTCTGGCGTGCTCGAGATAATGTTGATAGACAGCATTGTTCACGATTCCCTGCATGTCGCACTCGTAGTCGCGCACTTGCATATCCAGCCAGTATGGCGCTTTGGTCATATTTCAGCTACCTAATCCGAAAACGGGATTACAGCGTTGTTTTTTATTACTGAGAATAACCCATCGCGAGCAAGCTAGCGAAAACTGCCTGCCCGTGTCAGAATCGCTGCAATTTCATTTCAGGGGGAATAACATGCATACAGTGTCAACACTATTCAACAAAGGCATAGCCATCTCGATTGCCGGGCTTTTTAGCCTGCTCTGTGCCACCAGCCTTTGGGCTGATCATCATGGAAACGCCACTGCCCTCACTCTCGATCAATTGATCGAAGGTGAACATCGCAGTGCAACCAATATTGCACGCAATGAGTTTCGTAATCCGGTACAGACACTGGAATTCTTCGGGCTGGAACCCGATATGACAGTAATAGAAATACTGCCCTCAACGGGTTGGTACACGGAAATCATTGCACCTTACGTGCGTGATCATGGTCGCTTTTACGCAGCACATTTTTCTCCCAATGCGTCGCTATCCTACATGGCGCCAAACCTGCGCAATTTTGAAGAGAAGATGATTTCTGATCCTGCACTTTACGGTAAAGTCATCGTGCGCCATCTGAACCCGCCACATGAAGTCGCAATCGCTCCACCGGAAAGTGCCGACATGGCGCTGACATTTCGCAATGTGCATAACTGGATTATGGCCGGCCAGGAACATGAGTACTTCGCTTCCTTTTATGCAGCACTTAAACCCGGCGGCATCCTGGGCGTTGTTGAGCACCGGGCACTACCAGGTTCCGGGATGGAAGTGATGGAAACTTCAGGCTATGTTACCGAAGACTATGTGATCGAAATCGCCAACGCCGCAGGTTTTGAACTGGTGGCGAAATCCGAGATCAATGCAAATCCGAAAGACCCAACTGTGCATCCGGCTGGCGTGTGGACACTCCCGCCGAATTACCGCCTCGGCGATCAGGATCGCGTAAAGTATGCTGAAATTGGTGAGAGTGATCGCATGACTCTTAAGTTTATCAAGCCTGCCAATTAAGCGCTCTAGTCTTTGCGTCTTGCGCGCAGTCGCATGAATACACTGTAATCGCCAACCAGGGATCGGGCGGCGATTACCAGTGCGACACAAAGCACCAGATAATAGAAAGGGAATGCCCACAACGCATCCGCATAGACCTCATCTTCCAGTAACTCCTCCGATATCGCGCCGGATTGTTGCACCTCACGCAAACTGGCAGCCAGCACCGTATAAAACAAACTGGCAATACCCAGTCCAAGATTCAGAGCCAACCCCTTGAAGCTGAGTATCGTGGCACGCATGGAGGAATCTGCCTCGCGGTTCAGATAATAACTCGCCTGAAACTGCACCATGCCCATCATTGCAAAGGCACCAATGGCAAAAAAAACACCCACTACCGGAACTACCAGTGCAATACCGAACAATCCCACGAGGAGAATACCCGATAACAACAGGAAGTTTTGCAATGGTGTCTGGCGCTCCACCAGCATTCTCGAGACCCGCGCGCTCACTATCCCGAACAACGCCATTCCCGCTCCGATGAATCCGAACCACGACACAGGTATTCCTATAATGCGGTAGTACTCACTGGCCAGTACGACAAACTGTCGGGCAACGGAATCGAGCGCGAGCGCAGCAAGTATTACAAATAACACGAAGCGATGATTCACGGTCCAACGTGCCGCCCGCAGTATTTGCCGAAACGAGGATAAAACCGCATCCATACCGTTCGCAGCAATCAAGGTATCTACGCCACCTTCCTGGTGTTTTGTGGTTTCAATATCTTTCATCCCCAGCGTATTGAAAAATACGATGATGGCAGTGATCAAAGTAAGAATTACCGGCAATCGAATGATGGTTTCGGCAGAAAGCTCCCAGGTAGGATTGATTGCTGCGAGCATACCGTTAACCATTGCGGGATCGTATGCGAAAGCTCCTATAATCATTGTGATGAAAAAACCAATCGATACTACATGGCCGGTTCGCTCCAGGATTCTTGACCACTCGTCTTCCCGACCCAATAGTTTAAGCGAATCGAATGCCAGCGCCTCATCGGCGCCACTCGCTGCAGCTTCTGACAAGCCCGAACAGACTCGGTTACCAAAGAACATCCAGAACAGAAGTGCCGAGGCGCCCATAGGCACAAAAGCGATCAATGCCAGTTCCACCACCATCAATCCAGCGGCGTATACAATTAATTTTTTGCGGCCGATAAGATCGGCAAGCGCACCCGAAGGAACTTCGGCAATCACAATACTAAGCGCCCATACCAGGTTTAGTATGGAAAACTGCTCCAGGGTAAGGCCGTAGTCGAGAAACAACACAGTAAAAACGGGATAGTAGAACCGCGCCGAATACAGCAATCGGAACAATACAAACCTTCTTATATTGTTTTCCAGTTGCGCCTGCGTGGGTGGTTGATTCAAGTGGTTCTCTTAATAGAATATCAAAATAGCTCTCGATACCACGCAGCAATCGCCACACCAATCTCTTCCGGTGAATCTTCCTGTATGAAATGACTGCCAGCCACCGTCACTTCCTGCTGGTTCGGCCAGCTACGGCAAAATTCACGCTGCCTGCCTGTTAATATCGCACCAGGATCGGCATTGATAAATAACTTGGGCACATCAGATTGCGCCATCCAGTCAGCATAATCCTGCACAAGGCGCACTACGTCTTCAGGTTGGCCTTCGACAGGTATCTGTCTGGGCCAGGACAGGGTTGGGCGTCGATCTTCTCCGGGTGACAAGAAGGGACGTCGGTACTCCGCCATTTCCTCGTCATTCAGTTCGCGCAGAATCGAACCTGGCAGCACTCTTTCAATGAAGACATTTTTCTCCAGAATCATTTCCTCCCCGGCAGGGGAACGCAGACCCTGGAATACACCGCGTGCTGCTTCGGGCCAGTCATCCCAGGTAACCGGCATGACAATAGCTTCCATATAGGCAATGCCCGCAACAGCATCAGGGTGTCGCCTTGCCCAATCAAATCCTAACGCGCTACCCCAGTCATGAATAACCAACGTTACTTGATCTCTGACATTGAGCGCAGCCAGTGCAGCCTCGAAATATTCGGCGTGCTGGCTCAGCGTATAACTTTCAGGGCCGGGCTCGTCCAGCTTGTCTGAATCACCCATTCCGATAAGGTCGAGGGCAATACAACGTCCCTGGTCGCCAAGGTGGGGCATGATATTGCGCCACAGGTAAGAAGAAGTTGGATTGCCATGCTGAAAAATAATGGGGTTGCCCTGACCCATCTCCACGTAGGCGAGTTTTTTACCGTCGACTTCAACATACTGCTTGGTCTGTTGCATGGATTCTCCGACTGTGTAGATTATTGTCAATCCAGCATAAACTGCGCCCCCTCCGAATTCAATGCGCTGCCAGGGGGCGTCTGTTTGGCACTCCGGTGCCGGGAATTGCATATATGCTGGGCTCAAGCGATCTGCCCAAGATTGAACATGCCCCTGTTAATCAGCTATGCTGCCTTTCCTTAATTCAGGGTTTGATACACAAATAACAACATTTCCGAAGGGGGAAACGGGCATGACAATGCAGAATACACCACTACTGATGTCGCGGATTCTGGGCCGCGGGGCCGTACTGGATCCCGAAGTAGAGGTCGTTACTCAACAGTCCAACGGCACACATCGACAAACACTGAAACAAACCTGGGAACGCGCCAGCCAGCTTGCCCATGCCCTGAATGCCCATGGCATAAAGGTCGGCGATCGCATAGCCAGTTTTATGTGGAATAACTACCGCCACCTGGAACTCTATCAGGGCGTGCCATCTATGGGCGCAGTGTTACACACTCTGAATATTCGCCTGTCTCCCACCGACCTCGAATACATTATCAATCACGCGGGAGATCGCGTGATCTTCATCGATGAAGATTTGCTTCCGCTACTGGAACCACTGAAGGGGAAAATTCCCTGCGTCGAATTGCTGGTAATTTGTCGTCATGGGGAAGGCGGAGAAAGCACGTTTGAAAACCAGATAGATTATGAGGAATTCATCAAGGATCAACCTACCAGTTACGACTGGCCGGAAATCGATGAAACCTCTCCTATGGGCCTGTGTTATACATCCGGCACTACAGGCAAACCAAAAGGTGTCATGTACACCAATCGCTCGACTTACTTGCACACCCTGACCGAGTCACTGACTGATTCTATCGGCCTGTCCTCGCTGGATTCATTGCTGGGCATTGTGCCAATGTTTCATGCCATGGGCTGGGGCTTACCTTTTGCAGCTTCCATGCTGGGCTGCAAACAAGTGATGCCACATCGGTTCATGGTGCCGGACGTATTCCTCAAACTTATGCAAGAAGAAGAAGTAACTATCTCCGCCGGTGTGCCGACGATTTGGCAAGGCGTACGCGCTGCACTGACAGCCGAGCCTGACAAGTATGACCTCAGCAAACTGGGCCGATTGACTTGTGGCGGTTCCGCGCCACCTGTTGAAATGATGCGCTGGTATTGGGACAACTACAATATAGAGATGATCCAGGGCTGGGGCATGACTGAAACCAACCCGCTTGGCACACTGTCTCGCAAGGTCGCAAAACGCTCTCAGGTGAATCTGTCTGAAGACGAACAATTCGTCAACATCGCCAAGGCGGGCCTGGCCATGCCAGGGCTTGAAATTGAAATCTTTGATGAAGAATGGAATCCCCTGCCACACGATGGAGAAGCTGTTGGAGAGCTTTGTATTCGCGGACCATGGATAGCAGCGGAATATTATAACGACCCGCAACCAGATAAATTCCACAATGGCTGGCTGGTCACAGGCGACGTAGCGAAAATCGACTCTGAGCAATACATCATGATCTCGGATCGCTCGAAAGATCTCATCAAATCTGGTGGTGAATGGATTTCATCGGTAGACCTTGAAAACCATATCGTCGCTCTGCCGGAAATCGCGCAAGCCGCAGTAGTTGCGCAACCCCATCCCAAGTGGGATGAGCGGCCGGTAGCACTCGTGGTTTTAAACTCTGGCGCTACATTCGATCAGGCTGCAGTAATTGAACACTGCGGCAAGGTGTTCGCGAAATGGCAACTACCCGATGAGGTTATCGCAGTAGAAGCTTTACCGCTTGGTCCGACTGGCAAGATTGACAAGAAAGTTATTCGCGCCAATCTGGAAAAAGAAGGATATAAACTGCCTGATTTGCGTTAATCCGTGACACAAAAAAGGGTCTCATTGAGACCCTTTTTTTGCCTGCTGAATCCTACTGGGGATCAGTAAGTGCGTACTCCTCGCCATCTACATCAGCGCGCCTGGCACCTGCCAGAATACCCGGCAATGCATAATTACCTTCATGACAGGCATATTCATAAACATGATCATCAGTCAGGTTCATGGGCAACTCACCGCTCCAGGGCTGCGTGTAATTCTCGGGGTCTTCCACTGTAAACTGGTAAAGAATTACGTCATCAGACACGCGAGTGAACCGTTCGGTCACTTTCATCTCCTGGGAACCATAGAAGCGATGCTCGAGGGATGAGCGCATGCTCTGCTGCTCATGGAAGTTGGTTGTTTCCACAACCAGCGTATCATCCTCGTAGTATCCAATTGAATCGCCCATCCAGGGGTACTGGGGTGGGTCGAGATACTCATCATCAATACGAATAATGCGAGCGTCATGATTCATCTCGGCGAGCAGCACAACGTAGCCTTCTGTTTGCACGATCTCTGTAAGGTTATTGTAGAGCACCGGGAGCTTGGGTGGCCCACCTGTAGAACCGAACCCCACTGTGCAGCGCTCACCCAACGGTCTGACTTCAGGCCCGTCATAAGAATTTCTGCGGGTCATGGCAGCAGCAAAATTGGCTCTGCCTTGCTCACTGTATGGCAACTGACCATCGGCAGGATCCACCAGAATGGAAGTCCGGATCTCGCCATCCACCAATGCCAGACGCTCGCCCGGGTCCATCCAGAATGTATTGTAACCACCCACACCGCGCCCCTCATCGGGTGCTTCCCGATCTGGATCACTGGGTTGATTGCTGGCTTCGTTGCGCGCTCTAACCATGGCTTCAATGCGGAGAGCTTCTTCCTCCGAAATAACCAGTTGCCCGTTAAATCGCTCTGCCCGCTCCAGGTTAGTCTGTGTGGCAATTGACCATGTGCCCTGCAAATCGGGTGCGCCAAATTCTGTACGCGGCGTGATATAGCCGGTTTCCGCCGCGGCTACTGTGCCAGCAATACAAGTAACTGCAGTAGCCAGCAGCAGAGTTTGAATTACACGTTGCATATATCCTCCCAAGAATTTATAGCCTTGAAATGCAAGTAAAGTGAAGTATGACACGGATTAATTTTCCCCAACAGGGCGGCGGGCGACTGCCCAACACATTCTGACGAAAATTCTGCTACAGCGCCAACGCCTGCAGAGACGCATACAATTTGGCATCCTCGGTTGCCATCGGCACATCATCAGCCGGCTTGTGGTGAATCAGGGCGTCATCGAGGAACTCGATTCTCTTCGCTGAAGGCAGTTTGAGCGAGCCAGCCAGTCGCATGATATCTGCCTGCAGACTCATGGCATCCTGGTCAAAGCATATCAATGGAAAATTAAGCCGTGAGGCGTAATGCAATAGCAGTGTGTTGTAACGCTGCCATAATACCAGCCCATCTTGCAGTGAATATTTATCATTGCGCTCATGGATAGATTGGGCAACGGCAAGGGGATGGCGAAAAATCCCAACGAATTCCATTTGTGGAAGTAGCTCAACCCACCCATCCAGCACCAATAATGTTCGCGGATCTTTAAATCCCCAGATTGGGTAGTCGGAATATTCATCAATTATCTGCATTGCGCGCTCTTCATGCGCTGAATGCCAACGCACATTCTCCGGCGGAGCGTCCCAGCGGCCACCGTTATCCGCCAGAATATGATCGTGCAGATCCACTATCGACTGATTTTCGCGATTGCCTTTCAGATTATGGGGATTTTGCTGATGGAAACGGTGCAACTCCACGCCCGCTTGCTGCAATGATCCCGTTAGCAAACTCGTGCCACTACGATGCATGCCCAATACACAGATCACGCGCGCAGTCCGATCCCGTTGCAGCCACTTTTTCAGCCTGGTTATAATCATTTGAATTTCCGCGCCATACCACTCATCATCAGGGCTCTTGCAGCCGACTGTATATCATCATGCAATCTTTCTATCTAGGCTTTATCTGGTATCGCGCACTGGCACAACTCAGGAGCGAATCATCCAGGGCCTACCTGGGGTATCTCTGGTGGGTACTCGAACCCATATTGTATCTGGCAGTGTTTTATGTCGTCTTCGCCCTGATTTTATCCAGAGGAGATGAGAATTATGTACAAGCGCTGCTTACCGGCCTGGTGGCCTGGAAATGGTTTGATGGGGCTGTGCGTGGCTCGATGGATATCATTTTTCAGAATGCCGGCATCATAAACAAGGTTTACCTGCCAAAAATCGTATTTCCGGCTGTCGCTGTGACCAGTCACGCAGTGAAATTCGTTCTTGTATTCACCTTGCTACTGCTTTACTCGCTCGTCATTGGCAACGGCATCTCAGGAGCCTGGGTTGCCATTCCGCTTCTAATGCTTGTACATGCCCTTTTGGTTGCCGCCTGCGCGTTTTTCGTTGCTGCCATCACCCCTTTCTTTCCTGATCTACGAATGGTTTTCGACAAATCGATGACCTTGCTGTTTTTTCTTTCGGGTGTTTTTTACACAGCCAGCATGGTGCCGGAATCAATGCTTGGATATTTCCGACTTAACCCCGTTTTCTCCATGATTGAGTCATATCGGCAGGTGCTGATAAGCCAGCAACTCCCCGAGATACTGCCCCTTGTATACATTGCCATTTTATCGGCGTTTATCATGCTGGTCGGCAGTTTTCTATTAAGACGTTATGACCGGGTCTACCCACGACTGATTTATTAGGCATGATATGAGTGAACAACTTGTCACGCTGAGAGATGTTGGTATTTGTTATCGTGCCAGCAAATTACTCGGCGAAAACCGGAAGAACTGGGCGCTTAAAAATATATCTCTCGAGCTGAATCGTGGCGATACGCTGGGTGTAATAGGACGTAATGGCGTAGGAAAATCTACATTGCTAAAACTGCTGGCCGATATCATCAAGCCTGATGAGGGCGAGATCACTCGCTTGCCCTGTCGTGCCACCCTGCTTTCCTTGCGCGTCGGATTCCTTAACCACCTCGACGCGAGGCAAAACGCAATAATGGCGGGGATGCTGCTGGGACTGAGTCGTCGCGAAATTGAAGCAAAGCTCGACTCGATCATAGAATTTGCCGAGTTACAGGATTACGTTAATGTACCAATTGGCACTTATTCCACTGGCATGGTGGCCAGACTTGGTTTTTCCATCGCAATGCAGATTGATCCCGAGATCTTGCTTATAGATGAGATGCTTGCGGTCGGTGATGCCGGATTCAGGGAAAAATCGGCTGCCGCCTTACGTGAAAGAATGCGCTCTGATCGCACAGTTGTGCTGGTCGCTCACAACGAGCAAGTCGTATGCGAATTGTGTACTCGTGTGGTCTGGATAGAAGAAGGACGAATGCGGGAAATCGGTGAACCAAATTCAGTGCTGGAGAGTTATCATAGCTTCATGCAAAACCGTAAATCTGAAGTGAAGCCAAACTAGATGAATACCTCTCCCAGCAGGGCCATCATTATCATTGGCTCCCACCGCAGCGGAACTTCCATGCTTGCTGAGGCACTGCATGCCGGCGGCCTCGGAGTAGCCAGCGAATTGGTTGCGGTCAACGCGGAAGTCAACGCTCGAGGGTTCTGGGAAGACAAGTTTGTGGTCGATCTCAATGAGAGAATCTTTGCGGCCCTGGAATCTGCATGGTATGACATTCGAGAATTGCCCGAAGGCTGGGAGAATTCTCCCGCTCTGGAGCAGATGCGCAACGAGGCTTCACTCTATCTGAAAGACCAGTATGGTGGCGCAATATCAGTCATCAAGGATCCGCGCCTGAGCCGACTTCTGCCGTTCTGGTTACCGCTATTTGCGGCTGCAGGCATTGAACTCAATCTCGTACTCATGCTGCGTAATCCTGTTGCCGTAGCCCGCTCCCTTCTGAAACGCGATGGCTTACCACTAAACTATGGCCTGCTGTTATGCATACGTTATATGAGTGATGCCTTTAAATATTGTGGCTCTCACTCCAGTCTCACCTTCGAATATGACCAGCTACTCGCCAATCCGAGTGAGAACCTGGCCTCACTCTGCGATGAGTTTGGTTTGCCCGTTGCAACTGACCATAGTGGGGTGTTGGCAGTATTCGACAGCGCGTTGCGACATCAGGATGGAACGCCAGACTCAACAGTAACAGCGGAGTTTGCTGATGCTGCCCTGGGAATCTATGGCGCGCTACTTAGCCGGAGCACTGAGCCGGTAGACTTTCCCCTGCCCTCATCCAGTTGCGAATCCCTTTACCAGATCGCGCAATCATTGGTATTAACGCGCGGCGAACTCATGCAATTAGGTGCCGAGCACCAGACCGCCCTGTCCACCTTGCAACGACGTGATGGGCAATTGACCGAAAGCAATCGCCAACTCGAAGAGGCCGGGAAGGCACTGGAAGCTGCCCAATCGACCGTGGCGCAGCGAGATCAGCAACTGCAACAGGCCAATAGTGATGTCGCCAAACAGGGCCAACTACTTGCGAAAGCAGAGGCGACCGTCAGGGAGCGTGATGCACAACTGCAGCAGGTCAACGAGGATGTCGACCGACAAGGCCAATTACTCGCCCATGCCGAAGATATAGTCAAACTCCGGGACACTGAGTTAGCGCGCCTGCAAAGCGAGATGGAAACACTAAGAGCAGCCCATGAAAGTCTTTATGAAAATCTGCGGGGCACTATACTGGGTAAATTGGCCCTTAAGTGGATAGAGCGCGGCAAACAGAGTGATCAAGACTAAACCAATTCACTTACGTTACTTCCTAATGGGCAGCGCAGGGCTTGCGTTTTGCCTGGGTGGCCTGTTTGTCTTTCGTAGCCTGCAAAAGACGGCAGATCTTTCAGATGAGATGGTCTGGCTACCTTCGGCGGAGTTCCTCATGGGCTCGGACCGCGGCATGCCCGATGAAGCACCGGCCCATCCGGTTGCCCTGGATGGTTACTGGATTGATCAATACGAAGTTACCAATGCTGAATATCAAACATTCGTAGCTGCCACCGGTTACCTGACCGTTGCTGAACGCAATGGTGATGGAATGGTTTTCGATAATGCACACATGGCTTCAACAACTCCCTTGCCCTGGTGGCGACTGGAAAAGGGCGTAGCATGGGATCGACCACAGGGCGCAACCGCCAAGCCGACCGATTTCGACCAACATCCCGTGGTGCAGGTTGCGTTTGAAGATGCTCAGGCTTACTGCCACTGGCAAAACAAGGAACTGCCAACTGAAGCCCAGTTTGAATATGCTGCGCGCGGCGGCAGGGAAGGCCAAATCTATAGCTGGGGTAACCAGCCAGTTCAAAACACCAACCCTGTCAGTAACACATGGCAAGGGACCTTCCCCATAGATAATCAAGCTCTGGACGGCTACCTGACTACAGCTCCAGTGGGTAGCTTCCCGGCTAATGACTTCAAGCTCTATGATATAACAGGTAACGTATGGGAATGGGTGAGTGACTGGTATCACCCGCGTTATTATGAATTTGGTCCTACCACAAACCCAACCGGAGTCACGCAAGACCAGAGCATCGATCCTGCTGAACCTGCTATACCAAAAAGAATTATCAGAGGTGGTTCCTTCCTTTGTGCGGACAATTATTGCGCCGGTTTTAGAGTCAGCGCCCGCATGCCGGCAGATCCGCATACGAGTACCAACCACACAGGTTTCCGTTGCGCAGCCAACAGTTCCTGGCTGGACCGTTTGGTGATGGAATGGTAGAGGTTGCATCCAGTCCAATAGATTATGCGCAGTTGCAAGCCATCGCTGCCAAACATCACGACGACTATGCAAATGCAGATCCGTTTCCCCATATCATTCTCGAAGGGATGGTCGATGCAAACTGCCTCGATCAGATATTGGAAGAATTTCCGGGAAACGCCGAACTGGAGCACTGGCGTCGCAATATCGTGCATGAAAAAAAGATGCGCATGCAGGATGGCAAACTCGGGTTTACCAAAGAGCAATTCATGAGCATAGTGACGCGCAATTTATTGTGGGAACTGAACTCGGGCCCGTTTCTGCGTATTCTGGAGCAGTTAACTGGTATTCAGAATTTACTTCCAGACCCTTCGCTGCGTGGCGGAGGGCTCCACCAGATCGAACCTGGCGGCGTGCTGGGTGTACATGCTGATTTTACGCAACATCCACAGTATAAGCTCGACAGGCGCATCAATTTGCTTTTGTTCCTGAACCGCGACTGGCCGGATGAGTACGGCGGCCATCTGGAGCTCTGGGCAAAGGACTTGTCCGCTTGTGTAAAGAGTATACGGCCCGTGTTCGGTCGTATGGTGGTGTTCAATACGAGTACCGATTCATTCCATGGTCATCCAATTCCGCTTACGTGTCCAGCGGACCGTGTACGCAGGTCTATCGCACTGTATTACTACACCAATGGCAGAGAGGATGGCGTAACGAAGGCGACCCCGGACACTGACTGGAAACGACTACCGGAATTGCCCCGCCCGCCACATCAATGAGCGAATTTTATGAGTACGGACAGCCTATTACTTGATTACGCCTCGCTGGATGTTGCGCAAACTTGTACGACAGGTGAGCAAATACTGGTAGTAGACAGCGCAGTTCGAGACGCAGGACGGGTTAATGATCTGAACCTCACCGGGCGCGAAGAACTCCAATTGCCTTTAGGGTTGCGTCACCTGATCTGGGAAATAAATTCGGGACCTTTTATCGAAATGATAGAGATGTCACTAGGCCTGTCGGCACTGGTGCCCGATCCACAATTACGGGACGGCGGCTATGTCACTGTGGGAGGCAACTTGCAAACCCTGACACCACAATCCACACTGCCGGGTGCCAATCTCTATCTGCAGGCCAGTGTCGTGTTAAATCTTGACTCGCTTAATGCATTGCTGACGAATGCCATCGAGATACCTCCGGGAGGTGCGGCCATAATGCGTGCGACAGCACCTCTGGAATTGCGCACGCCAGATGCCGCCGCTGTGGCGCTGGTAGCGCACTTCTACTCCCGTTCAGCCAACGCTGAAAAGGAGGCAATCTGATGTTCAGGCTGGCTGGGCTACTGGCCTTGATAGTGCTGCTGAGTGCATGCCGCCCTCCTCAGACCAATCCCAATATTCTGATACTGTTCCTGGATGATTTTGGTTTCGGTGACATCGCCAGCCAGTATCCTGAGAATGCTCCCCAACCACCCATGGTGACTCCTGTACTGGATGCATTTTTACAAACCAGTCTCAGCTTTGACCGTCACTACACAGAAAGCACCTGCTCTCCTTCGCGTGCCGCTTTATTGAGCGGTCGCTACCCGGCCCGGTTTGGTTATACGCCTAACGGTCGTGGCCTGCCACCAGAAATCATCACACTGCCAGAGGCCCTCGGAGCAGGAGGATATACAACCCGGTTTCTCGGTAAATGGCACACAGGAGATTTGGCCGAGTTAGCCTTCCCCCATAACCAGGGCTTTGACTCATGGCTGGGGTTTCTGAATCAATGGCGCCTGCGCAGTCAATATGACCCTGACCAGAACAATCATGAACAACCCACTTATTTTGATCCCTGGATGCAAAACCAGCTTGGGCAGTTCGAACAATTTGAAGGCCACCTTACCGACATCTTAAGCAGCGAAGCCCGGGAGTTTTTCCAGCAACAGAGTTCTGCAACCCAACCCTGGTTTTTGCAAGTTTCTTTCCTCGCTCCACATGAACCAGTGCAACCTGCCCCACGCTATCAACAAAAATATGCCAACACTGCAGAAGGTGCATATCGTGCGTTAGTGGAACAACTGGATAGCAACATCGGTGAAATTCTGGACAGCCTGGAATCCAATGGTATGGCGGAAAATACCATCGTGGTGATAGTGAGTGACAATGGTGGGACAAATGCGCGCTTCAACAGCAATGCGCCTTTTGTGGGAGACAAGGCCAGTTATTCCGAGGGCGGTGTGCGTACGCCACTTATGATTCGCTGGCCCAATGGTGATTTCGCCGGCGTGCGGTATCCCTATGCAGTCAGTCTAATGGATCTCTACCCCACATTGCTTGCCAGTGTTGGTATTGAATACAACGCCTCAATTCTGGACGGTCGCAACCTGCTGCCGGTTCTGGAACTGGAGCAACGACTGGAGCGCCCCCTTTACTGGGAAGCTATTGTTGGTGATAGCTACACATTCAGTGTACTGGATGAATCTCACCGCTGGCGTTACACCACAGATCTTCTGGGCGGACAAACCCTCTATGACCTGGAAAATGACCCATCGGGAGCGAGTGGAATACCTGGCGCCACTGGTCAAATTAGTGATCAATTAAATGACCAGTATCGATCCTGGCATGATGAAGTGCATCGCATAGATACACGATTCGAGGCACTGGACAGTAATGGTCGCGGCATTCTAACTGGCGATAGTCTGCAACGTAGCCCCGGTTTAGGCGAATTCACCTTTGCCATTGGTGTAACTCCGGGCCCGGAAGCCACCACTGCTGGCACCCAAGTCATTGCTTCACAGAGTCAGTTATTTTCCATGACCTACAATAATGAAACCCTGCGAGTAAGTCTGCAGGATGCCAGCTTGTCGGCTCCATTACCGGCTGATGGCCAATGTCATCCGGTAATTGTTACAGCACAGCAATCTGCACGCATCTCATGGATCATGGGCACTGAGCCTGTAAATTCACCGATTGACCTGATAATCGATGGCGCAATTGTTGCCTCTCTGGTTGATCATAGAGAGGTGCCGAAAATAGCAGACCTGACGGCTCCCACGTTTATCGGTTATCGACCAATTACCGTAGGCACTGGCAACAATTTTTCAGGGACTTTATCCGCACCGGTAATCTACAATCACCGCGTCGTGCCAACCCCTGCACATAACCAATTTGGATTTACAGAGCTCATCAATGAAATTTGCCCCCCGGTTCAGTAAGCCCTGCTTTTTTGCAATTCTCCTGGGAACACTAATTCTCGGTAGCTGCTCTGCGCCACCCCAGGGACCCAATATCCTTTTTGTCTTGTCTGATGACCAGTCCTGGACCCATGTTTCCTATACAGGTGAACCTGGGGTCGAAACACCCAACTTCGATCGTATCGCTCAAGAAGGTATGTTTTTCCCACGCGCTTATGTGTCTGCCCCTTCTTGTACGCCATCACGCTCTGCCATCCTCGCAGGGCAACATTTCTGGCGCCTCGGGGCAGCAGGCGTGCTCTGGGGAGAGTTCGGTAATGACACCCTGAGTTATCAACGTATCCTTGCTGCGGCGGGATATCACACTGGTTACACAGGCAAAGGCTGGGGGCCAGGGCTGGCATCGGGTGGTGATCCAGTAGGTCAGGGCTACAACAGCCAAACCCTGACTGAGAGACCCTCAATTCATATTAGCGCAACAGATTACGCCGGAAATTTTGCCGAATTCCTCGATGAACGTCCGGACGATACTCCCTTTTCCTTCTGGGTCTCACCTTTCGAACCCCACCGCCCCTACGAGGGACGTGCCGGTTCACTTGCTGGTATCCGCCTCGACACAATTCGCGTACCCGATTTCCTGCCTGACACTGTTGCGGTACGACAGGATCTGGCCAACTACTATCTGGAGATAAATTGGCTCGATCAGGTATTGGGACAGGTTGTGGCAGAACTCGAGCAGCGCAACCTGCTTGAGAACACCATCATCGTTGTTACGTCTGATAATGGCATGCCGTTTCCACGAGCCAAGGCCAACAATTATGATTACGGTGCGCGCGTACCATTGGCAATTCGCTGGGGAGCTGAAGTACAACCAGGCCAGATAAGTAGCGCTATGGTGAATCTGTCAGACCTGGCACCTACTTTTCTGGCTGCTGCAAACCTGCCCATACCTATTGAAATGACAGGGCGAAATCTTCTCCCTTTGCTCACTCGTGGATCAGATGTTGGTCCGACTCCGAAATTTGATTTCACTGTAACGGGTTTTGAACGACATATTGTCAATGCACGACCAATGGGTATTGCTTATCCTTCACGCGCAATCCATACGCCCGCATATTCCCTGATCCGAAATTATGCGCCAGCGCGCTGGCCTGCAGGAAACCCACCTGAATTCCGCGATATTGATGGCACTTCGCCCAGCAGGGATGCAGTGTTAAGAATTTCGGAATACGCCGAGCTTGCCACTGCTCCCCGACCGGAATTCGAACTCTATGATAGACTTGCAGACCCCTATCAATTGAATAATCTGGCCTTGTCAGAACAACACATTACGATCTTGCAGGATCTCAATGCAAGTCTGGAAAATGAACTTCGATCAACTGATGATCCATTGATGACAGAAGGGATCACAGCATTCGATTCCATGCCATCGTATAACTCCACGAATCAATAATCATACTAATGCCGCTTTTTCGTAAACGTTCACACCTCAAACTTTCGATCGTGGTCATAGTCTATGACATGCCGCGCCAGGCACTCAATACGCTGTATACACTGAGTACTAATTACCAGCGCAACATAAGCGAGAGTGATTATGAAGTGCTGGTGATTGAAAATCGCTCAGCTAATAACCTTGAGCAATCACAGGTTGAAGCTTTGCCAGGACAGTTTCGCTATTTTCTACGGGACGAAACCCAGCCTACTCCGGTGCACGCCATTAATTTCGGTGCTTCCCAGGCGCGCGCTGAACAACTTTGCATCATGGTTGACGGTGCTCGCATGGTCAGCCCCCAACTCATTCATTACACGCTGCAAGCCCAGCGCCTGTATCCCAATCCTGTCGTGTCGGTGCCCGGCTATCATCTGGGTCATCAACTGCAACAGGACTCGGTATTGAGTGGTTATGGCGAAGCGGCAGAAATGGAATTACTGGCTTCGGTCAACTGGCAGGAGGATGGCTACCAGCTATTCAATATTTCCTGTCTCAGCGGTACCAGCAAACCAGGTTTTTTCAAACCAATTGGCGAAAGCAACACACTGGGCATCAGGCGCACCACCTTTGATCAGATCGGGGGTTTTGATCCAGGCTTCACCGAGACCGGCGGCGGCCAGTGTAACCTGGATTTTTACAAGCGAGTCATCGAGCTGGAAGATACCCAGCTGATTCAGCTTTTCGGCGAAGGCTCCTTCCACCAGTTCCACGGCGGTATTACCACTGGCAAGGACACGGGCACCGCACGGGATGAAATGATGCAGCGCCACTTCGATCAATATAAATCCTTGCGCGGTGAGTACTACAGCCCACCGATGAAAGATGCAGTTTACCTGGGAGAGCTTCCACCCCCGCTGATGAAGTTCGTCCACTATTCTGCCCAGTCAGTCAGGCGCAGCCGTGGAGAACTGGCCGAACCTGATGTAGAAGGCGAAGCAGGAAACAATCCCGCAAAATGAACCATCTTCATGCGCAGATCGGTTAACAGAACTTATCCATGAGCAGCCAAAATAAAACAGCAAAGATGGAGGCAATCGACGCATTGATCGATGAGCATCGCTATGTTGATGCCATCGCTTTGCTAACGCAGTTGAATGCGGACGAACCGGGAAGCGCCAACGCACTGCAATTACTCAAATGTCGCAACCTTTATGCCAGTGCACTGCAGGCCGGCTCCACCAGTAAACCATGGCCGGAGCATAAGGTTAGACCTGCACTCACGGTGCCCGACATCGCGAATGAACAGCTGAATCGGGAGACCCTTGCGGACGGCGTTTTAAACCATGGTTATTTATTGGTGCGAGGCCTGTTTGGCAATGCTGACTGCAGTGCACTACGACAGCACATCGACCAGGCCTTTGACGGCTTTGATGCCTGGGAACAGGACCCCGGCTTTGCCAATGAGGCATTCACTCCCTGTGAGTTCTATCCCAATGCAAACAAGGCGCGGGATTTTGGCCGCCAGAATCAGGGCATATTCGCAGTCGACTCTCCCGGCAGCATCAACCATTTTCTGCATTTGCTTGAAGACAGAGATATTGCATCGATCGTGGCTGACTATCTGGAAGAGCCACCAGTAATTTCAGCCAACAAATGCACGCTGCGCAGAATCAAGGCAACAGACATCGACGTGACCTTCTGGCATCAGGATGGCGCATTCATGGGTGAAGGGATCCGCACTTTGAATTTGTGGGTCGCATTATCTGACTGCGGCGTGAACGCGCCTGGATTGGACATTATTCCACAAAGACTGAATAGCCTGGTGACTACTGGCGAAGACGGGGTTATCAATTGGGCGGTAGCTGACTCCACTGTGGCGCGGGATCTGGCTGACATCACACCACTACGACCAGAGTTTCGCGCTGGCGATGCCATATTTTTCGATCACACCAGTTTACATCGCACGGCATTGGACAAATCCATGACCGAACAACGCTATGCTATTGAGTGCTGGTTTCTGGCCCCCTCCACCTATCCGAAAAAATCCCCTGCTATTGCGGTTACTACCAAACCCTCGGCTTGATCCCGGGTCAAATTCCATTCTTCTGCACCACTAGTAAAACCGCAACGCAGAAGCCAGCTCCCAATCATCACTGTGGCCATCAATCTGTTGATAGCACGTGCCGAGTTGATGCTTTTTATCGGCATCTACAGCAAGCCTTGCATCCCGAAAATCTCTTAAATTGATAGCAACAGCATCTTCGGTTGCCAAACATGCAACTGTGCGAATCTGGCTCACATAAGCAGTAATGTCATGGGGCACATCAATTTCATAAGGATAAATTCTGTCAGGATTAGGAACGACCGCTTGCTGCGTAAGCACCAGGGTCTCCTTCACGCTTTGCTCCAATTCGACACCGAAGCAGGATTGCACAAACTGCAAAAATTCTTCGGCCAGCCCGGTAATATTGCGGAATACCGAACTCGCTTCTTCACCCCAACTTAGTAAGGCCCAATCTCCTTTGCGCTCGTTCACACGCAGTACTTGCTCATACACGGCGCTGGAATGCGGGAGCGTATCCGGTTCGGTTTGAACTGCATGTAACCACTGTTCTAGTACCTTAATCGCAGGGACTTGATAGTCACATTGCAAACAGTACAAGGCATATTTCATCGTCCCAAGTCGTACGAAAAAATGATATGCAAGAAACAACGCTTTCATCTGCAATAAATCAGCGTGTGAAAAAGTGCTGGTTGCAATCACCATTCCGCGCGCGTCTGTCTCGATTGCAAATTTTTCCCTGTACTCTGCTTCAGCCATCGGAGCATTGGGCATCAGGGAGGTAAAATTACCATTTGCAGCGAGTTTCCAGTCGAAACAAAATTGCAGGTCGGTAGCCAGACTGCTGCAGGTTTGCCCGGGCAAGCCCACCATGATATCGGAGGCCATAGGAATATTGTGCGCATTGAAATACTCCATTTGCCTGGCATAAGCTTCAGTCTTTATATTGTCTCTGTCTATAGCTTGCAATACATCCTTGTCGGTAGTTTGCAGTGCAATAATCCCGACCGGTAACAGCCCGCCTTCATGCAAAATACGAATTACTTCCATCAGCCGCCGCCCGCCATTCTTGGCAAAGTTTGTATAGACTCGACGCGGATAACCGGTGGTCTGATAGGCAGCAACGATAGCTTTCGCCACATCGATATCCTGTTCCAGCATGCCAAAATTTGCGTCTGCTATGAAAATAGTTTCGGCACAGGTTTTAGCAAGATACTCGATCTCCTGCTGTATGCGTTGCAGATCAAATTTGGCCACCTTTTGCAGCGTGGCAGACCCCCAATCACAATAAGTACAACCAAACGGACAACCCCGGTTGGTCTCTAGAATAGTCGTAGGAAAATCACGGAACCAGGGTTCAAATTCATGGGTTAGATAAGGCGAAGGGAATTGGTTCAGATTGTTAACTCTTTGGCGTGATTGAGTACGGCTAATGCGATCCTCAAACCGGTACGCGATACCATCCACTGCAGCCAGACCAGACAGATCGTTTTTGCTCGCCACGGCATCCAGCACTTCCCCACAGCTAACCTCGCCTTCACCCAATATGGCAATATCAATAAAAGGATAATCCAGCAGAAATGCCTCAGTGTCACCAGGGTACTTGGGTATTTGTGGGCCACCAATTATGATCAGCGCGTCGGGATATCTGTGCTTGATCTGTGCTGCAGCGTCCAGATTCACAGCATGGTTCCAGACATAGGATGAAAGCAGAAATATTCCTGCATCCTGCTCGCCAAAATCATCATAGATAGCCTCGAGGGGAAATTCCGCTGTCCCACCAGGTCGCAGGGGATGGAAATCATAATGCTGCTGCAAGCGCCCTTCGGCGTGCACACGCAAATAGGCCAGAATCATTCCCAGGGAGAGATACGGCAGGGTCCAGATATTTTCTGCGAGCACCAGACTATGGACGGGGATTTTTTGGCGGGTGGAGGACATTTAATTTAGCTCAGGTCTGGCGCTGGATGCGTTTCAGTTTTGCCTTTGCAGCCTTGTCTCCAAGACCGGCAGCTTTTTCTAACCAGTACTTGTATTGCTCATCGTCCTTATCAACTCCATTGCCGGCAAAATACATTTTCACAATCAGCGAAGTTGCATGGGGGTGCCCGCGCTGCGCATGTGCCAGCAAAATCGGATATGACTGATCAAAGCGTTTAAGACGATATAGCTTTAAACCATACTCAAACGATTGTTTGTTAGTAGATTCTGACCCAGTACTGTGATCACTTCCCAATGCTTGCGCTGCCGCACTTAATTGCGACCGTTTTGAGCGCACTGATTTGCCGCGGCCATACACTAACCATGCAATAAGCCCGACCAACAGCATTAAAATGAGTAGAATTTGAACCTGAAAATTCATGAACAATTTGAAGATACCGAAGTGAGCACCCGATGGATACTAGATGCTCATCATTAGCTTGTAAATGACCAGCAACCCGTTTAGATTGGCGAATTCACACCAAATGCCGGATAATCCATTGGTTACACTCGCTGACTATAAACGCAATTTTGATATAGAACTGACCAATCGTTGCAATGCCTTGTGTCATTTCTGCCCGCGTGATGAAACGCCAGAGCAGGGTTTTATCAACTTCGAAACGTTTCGTCAGGCAATTGCCCGCGCCGAAGAGCTCAAAACCTTTCCCGCGATCAACACTACCGGGCAAGGTGAGCCATTGATCCACCCGGAGATCGAAAAGTTTGTGCGCTACTGCGGTGACCGTGGTCTGCCTCACGCCATGACAACGAATGCCTCATTACTTGACGCGGCTAAAGCCCGATCTCTACTTGATGCCGGACTGTCAGAAATCAGTATCAGCGTAAGCGATATGGAAGCTGATTATGAAGATGTCTACGGCTTGCAATGGAAGACAACTCTGGAAAACATTCTGGGATTTCTGGACATCAATGCCGGGCGCGCCGAAGTCAGTATTAATATTGTTTCGCACGAGTATAACTTCGATAAAATTTCTGCCATGAAAGAATACTGGCGCGATAAGGGCGTCAATAAATTCATTGTGTTCGATCCAGCTAACCGGGGCGGGGCCTGTAAACACGGTAATTTTTTCATTGGCAATACAAAATACTTTGATGAAGCCCAGCAATTGCTGCGCGAAGCAGAAGTCTCGGCCATGTGCAGCGCACCATTTATCTATCTTTTTGTTGGTTGGAATGGGAACTACTATATATGCTGCAATGATTACCGCAAGACAACATCACTAGGCAATGTTTTCGACCATAGCATAGAAGAAATGGATGTCATTAAAAAAGCCAAACTCGCAAAGGGTATTCAGGCCTGCGTGGATTGCAATATTGACCCGGTTAATAAAGTGCGGGAAAAACTCCTGGAGGTCGAAGAGGGAGTTGCAGAACAAAAAGATGTGCAAGCTTTGATCGCAGAACTGGCCCGTTTACAGATTAAGCAGCCAGTTGATCTGTATGAGAAAGACTGGAAAGCACCCCAAAGAGTCGGCGTACAAAACTCACTGATCGCTGTTAAAGAAATTTCCTGATCGTAACTATTGTTTTGAGTCCTGACGCAAGCGCTCGCGCTTTCTCTCATTTTTTAATGAAACGCGAATAGCCTCCTGCTCCTGCTCAACTGAGATGGCGTGCAAATCGGCATTCCAGGGCTCAATGCTGTAGTTTTTATTGCGCCAATAGTATGCGATATCCCGCGCTTCCCAGGCAGCATATATTTCCTCCCAGGTGAGTCTTTGAAAATGCGGCTTGAGACAGTGCTCTGTCAGCGCATCACCTTCGCGCTGGAAGCGGTAATCCACAGACAGGCGCATCTGAGAGCTGATATTGTGGCCGGCTCTATGCACGGTGTGACTATGAAATATCAACATATCCCCACACTGCAGATCGCCCCCGACCCAGTCGAGTCGCTGCATCTCGGCGTTCAGCACGGCTTGCCTATGGCCCGCGCCTAAAGCGAATTCAAGAGGCATTAACCCAAACCTGTGCGAGCCTTCAAGTATGGTCAATGCACCCTGCTCAGCCGGACAATCGCCTAACGGCATCCAGCAAGCATAGAGTTCCTCGGTTCCCTGATTATTGGGAAAGTCCTGATGCGGTGGTGTACTCCATTCTTCGTTTTGTGGAAATACCAGGCGGGCGATGGCCAGGGGATGGGGAAAAGCGGCTTTACCCAGCACTGTCTGCATTACCTGCTCAATATCAGGATGATGGGGTAAGCGGTGAAATGCCTCCAGCTTCTGAATACGATCATAGGCAGTAAAATACCCTTCTTCGCCTTCAACATACGGGACGATAGCAGGTGTAGCCCGTAGCGGATCATCAGGCTGGCGTAACCAGCCAACATTCACCAGCTCTTCGATGAACTGTTTACGCAGGTCGAGCAAGACGGCTGGATCAACCACGTGCCGCAAATAGAGATAGCCATCCTCTGCCATACGCTGGCGCAGTGCGTCAGGCACCTGCAACAGGCTTGTGCTGTCGACAAACGGTTTGAGGCTCAATTCTGTCCTTCCTTGCGCTTGAGTTTACGTAATACATCGTGATATCTGGCAAGGTGCACGTACATCCCGCGCAGTGCTTCCTGACTCTTCGAATCAGAATCAAACAGCAAGGATTCCAGTTCAGTTAATGCCTCGCCACCTGGCTTGCGAATCACTCCCAGTCCGTAGCCATGCTGAAAATCAAAACTGGTGTGTTCGGGCTTGATCTCTTCCCAGTATTGCCGTACACCGAATTCAGGCAGGCGTGCTTCGATATCATGAAACAGCACAATGCCCCCGGGACGCACCTTGGGGTACCACTGTTCAAAATCCTGCTTGACCGCCGCATAAGTATGCAGCCCATCAATATGCAGTATATCGATTGAATCAGCGTCAAACTGGGGCAAGGCTTCTTCGAAGCGCATACGCAACAGATAAGTAAATCCGCTGTAATGTTCCCTTGCGTGATATTCCACCTTGCGAAAAATCTCTTCACCATAGTCGCCAGTATGTTCATCGCCTTCCCAGGAATCTATGGCATACGCCAACCCAGGCACATTGTTTTCCGCCATCGCCTGACAAAAGGCAAAGAAGGAAAGCCCACTATAAGTGCCCAATTCAACCAACAACTTCGGCTTCTTGTCTACGATTAGATCATATGCAAAGGGCAAATGATCGATCCAGGTGCTCATGGCGAGGTGTCTGGCTTCAAACTGTAGTGAAGGTGGCAAATAGACTTTCAATAGACCGCTCCCCTAGCTCTGATTGTCCTGAGTTAATCCTGCATCATCCGGCCACACTTGCCAGCCTTGCTTGCGGCAATTTGCAAAACGCCGCTCCATACATTGCGAAGAATATCGCAGCCTGTCAATGGTCTCTGGCGCGAAGCTCCCAACTATCACAGGATTGCGTTCAAGATGCCGGTATCCACCCCGCCAGAACTCCTGCAGTTGTGCATCAAACTTTGCCTGCAGTTGTGATCGGCTGACATTGGAAGTCACACCACCATGGTATTGGTGAAAAGTGCCCTCACCGCCCAGACAGAAATATTCCAGGCCCGGCAGTGTACCGAGTTTCCGGAGCATGTGCAGATTGATGGCACCACCGCCAGGCAGTTGAAAGCGGGAATCAGCTCCACCGATGTCATTGAAGGCGCTGGCTGGCGCAAAGAAACAATTGGATTCAATAATCGGGGCCAGAAACCCGCGCGGATTGGCACCACACCAACTGGCTATATCAAACAGCGCATAGCCATTGTGCCGCCAGTCGATACTGTCCAGTAGTTCGCTTTCTCGACCCTCATCGTAACCATCAGCTGCACTCTCGTGCTGTTCTTGTGGTCCCAGATGGTATACGGGCACCGTTACAAGACTATATTCGCTCATGCAACGGGTCTTTGACGCAAAATGCAAAACGCCGGGGCTGAGCATATGTGCACCATCGACCATCAGACCCAACCAGGGCCCTGTAGCCTGCTCCAGTCCGAAATTAATTGCCGCTACCGGACTCACACTGGTTTCTTCGCGCCGGAAGTATTTGAAATTCGCAGGCAGTGACTCGATCAGATCTGCAGGTAAGTTATTGTCTGAAGCGTTCTCAACGATGATAACTTCGTAGGGGATTTCATTCCCCGCACGCTGGTATTCGGGACTCAGTGTGAACAAGGTATTGCGCATCTGTCGTGACATGTCGTGACAGACAACAATGATTGAAATTTCTATGGTGCTCACTTCACCACGCCCTTGGCCGCCAGGCTCAAGTTGAAATCATCTTCCCAAAGCGGTGTATTGCCTTCACGCAATCGTTGAAAACGCCGCTGTGCCGTGGTGCAGGAAGCCTGCAAATGCGCATGAACCGGTTCGGGGAACTGACCCAGAATAACCGGCTCGCGCCGCAGGGCCTTGAAATTCATATCCCAGATTTCCTGTAACTGCTCATTGAATGTGTTGACACGCGCCTCATATTCAGCGGGATTGGCCGTAGTAACACCACCATGATATTGATGAAATGTTCCCTCTCCCGCCAGCAATATCAGCGGTCGTGTCGCGCTCATTCCCAGCTTGCGCAAAATATGTAAATTAATCGCACCGCCCCCAGGCAACTGAAAGCGAGCATTAGCACCATCGATATCGATAAAGCTCTGTTTGAGACAGAAAAACACATTGCTCTCCATGAGCGGGTGCAAGAATCCATTACGGTTTGCCGGCGAGAAACAAGCCCAGTTAAAAAGCCGGTATCCATTGTCAGATTCTGTCCAATTTATGCTTTCCAGAAACTCACGTTGCGCTGTAAGCAGCTCACCGGCATCTTCGACTTCATGTTGCATCTTGTGCCCAAGATGATATCCAGGGACCGCAATGAGCGGATCATCTGCATATTTGAAAGCCATTTTAGCGAAGCGTATGACACCTGGAGTAACGAGCTGGGCCCCATCTATTATCACGCCTAGCTGATGACCACGGCAGAGCTCCAGCCCCTCTGCCAAAGCCGCAACCGGCGAGGAGGAATCATTGTCTCTTTGGTAATAACGAATATTGGTAGGCAACGACTCGACCAGTTTCTGTGACAGCATATCTTCAGAGCGATTCTCGATTACCACTACTTCATAATCAGTTGCGTGCACACCAATCTGGTAGTCATGAGAGAGGCTTTTAATCGTATTGGCCAGCTGTTCCGCCATTTGATAGCCAATAACCAGAATGCTTAGCTGTGGGCTACTGCCTGAGTCAGGCACGGGAGTATCCATAGTCTTCCATCAACGCCCCGCACTGCTCATTAATGTAGGCGATATCTTCCGGCGACAGGGTTTCACGATAGTGATTTTTTTCCGGGTGCACAGTCTGCGTTGTCAGATCCAGTTGCATGGGTTCTTCACCCAGGAAATGCAATAGTTTGTCCAGTTCCTGCTGGGGATCTTCAACCAGCGCTTCGTAAGCTATCTCTTTAATGCGATCAGGAAACCCGAGTTTAAACTGCTGCACGATGGTCAAGCTCTCGTACCAGAAGCTTACCGCCGCATTGATTTCCTGCTCGGGAAAGGAGTTACCGCGACGCAGGCTGGCGACCACGTTATAGGGGTGGCGGTGAATGTGTACAAACTGAGCATTTGGGTACTGCCCACTGATCAATAGAAGACCATAGACATTTTGTGGTGTCTTGTCGAACCAGCGACGACCGGTCAGATTATTGTTCTCGAGATACAGCCTTGCATAGTGATCCATTAGCATGCGTCGGTTAGCACTGTGTTTTAAGGTATAGAAGAAATCCCAGTCTTCTATCCTGTCCAGTTCCCGATGTTTCTCAAACAATTTCTTGCGCAGGTAGTTGCCTTTATAGGTGCCAGTGCCATAGGGTTCAGCCCAACGAAAAAAATGGGTTTCTTCAGGACACGCAAGATCAGGATGTTGCCTGAGCAAATCACGTAGCAAGGTGGTTCCGGAACGTACGCATCCGACGAGAAAAAACGGCTTGATATCAGTCAAAATCTGTCCTTGTACTTGCTCATGCGTGGGCATTGTTCATTGCTTGTTACTTAGGGTTTAGTTTCCGCTTACTGTGCGCCATGTTTGTGAAAGCTCCTGCATATCGGCCGGGTGCGAAATTCTATAGGCGGTCAGCAGGCTTTCAGCCTCTCGCAGTCTGCTGTCTAATGAGTCAGTACTCAATTGCCAGCCAAAACCAGGCATCAATGCAGGTTCGTCGAGTCGTTTCAGGATAATACTTCCCAGCGCCGTAGTGTAATGTTGTCCATCAAGAAAATATTCCATACGCGTGGCCCGGTCTCCGGCTGCAGGTACCTCTTCCAAATTTGGCCCTGTGGCAATGGCGAAATCCCACAACGGATACGCTGCACTATCATAGAAGTTTGCGACCTGTGCGTTGATACGCACCAGCTCCCGCTTCCAGAAAACAAACTCTTCACCGAGACCTGCCAGCTCCATGGCAAGCATAAACCGCGCATGCAAAGGTGAGATTACCAAAAAAACCTCTCTGCGGTCTGCATGCAAAGTGCGCAACAAGGATTCGAGTTCATCAAAAGCTGCAAATTCCGGAGATTCGAATGTATAAGTTTTGAGCGGAGGCGGAAACCATCCAGTTTGCATGTACTCCCGCTCAATGGCCCTGAAATTTTCCCGCTGCGCCCTGCCACGCGGTAACGTCTGCTGCCAGTGCCCATTGCGGTGGTATTCAATCAGTCCGATTTCACCGGTTGCTGCGGCCTCCTGATAGCGCCAGGTTCGCAAACTGTTGCGCGTATTCTGCCAGGAGAGAAGCGCGTTAAAGTGATCATTGAAGGTTAATGAGAATAGATTCGCTCCTGGCCTTACATCGCCCCCGCGCAAGCGCATATTGATAGCCTGATCACGCAGGGTAATGGCAGACGGTGACGCGTTAAACGCGAAAAAATCCAGTGTCAGAATGACCTTTTCCAATGCCTGTCCATCACGTACATCGCCATAGATGCGACTCAGCAAGTCGATGCGTGCTCCCGGTATCGCATAATTAAACGCGGTAGCATCCAGCATGGCAGGATCCATTCCGTTGCCTGCACGAGAACTGCCGAGAATAACGGCTTGCGGATCATACTCCCTAGCCCAGTACGGTTTCACCACGTGTAAAGCGAAAAATAACTGGGTCTTGTACTTGTTCAATCCATCTATTACCGGACTGTTAAAGAGCATGAGTGGATTCATCAGCCAATTTACAGCCGCGAGCGATATCAGCGGTAGAAGCACCATAATGGCGGTCCGTCGCAAGAAGCTCCTGGGCCGTGACTCAGAACTGGAAGTAGATGAATTCATTAATCTGTCCCAGGTTGAGTACGGATAAGACAAACAGACAGGCGATAGCAGTTGCCCAGGCCTTATTAGGCCGCCATTGCCGACTTTGCTGTTCAGGATTGAGTACCAGTTGTTGACTGTTAGGTAATTTAAGCACCCAGACTACCAACAACAGGAGACTCGAAAAAACAGCCAGTTCAGTAGAGAGTCTGGCAGGAAGCACCTGCACAATATTGCTGCCAACCAGCGTCGACTGATAAGCAGCTGAAAGTGTAAACCCATCAAAGCTCAGTATCCTGCCAAGCATTGCCCAGGCCTCGGATATCGATGTGGCACGAAAAAACAACCAGGAAATGACCACCGCCAGCAATGTTAGTACTTGCGCCAGAATTCGCCGCAATCTGGGTGATTGAAAGGACAAGCGCTGCTTCGTACAAATATAGTGAAAGCCATGGGCAATAGTGAGGTAAATACCATGCAGCAATCCCCAGACCACGAATTGCCACTGAGCACCATGCCAGAGACCTCCAAGGAGCATAGTAATCATAAGATTAAGATAACGCCTGGCACTACCCTTGCGATTTCCGCCCAGTGGTATATACAGATACTCTTTCAGGAACCGCGACAGCGTCATATGCCAGCGTCGCCAAAAATCGATGATATTTACAGCCTTGTAAGGCGAATTAAAATTGATCGGTAGTTGCACGGAGAACATGCGGCCCAAACCAATCGCCATATCGCTGTAAGCAGAGAAATCAAAATAAATTTGTAAACTGAACGCCAACAAGGCAATTGTGTAGTCAGCCGAATTGAATGTGCCGCTACTGACCGCCTGACTAAAAACGGGATTAGCCAATTGCGCGAGAGAATCGGCAACGACGACTTTTTTGCACAAACCAATTGCAAAAAAGCTCACCCCCTCAGCCATGCCCTGAGGATCGAATCGGTTGCGACTCGCATCATTGAGGCGCGGCAACATTTCCGAATGATGCACGATCGGTCCGGCAATAAGCTGAGGGAAGAACGCTACGAATACGCTGTACCGCATTAGATCAGCATGCTTAACCCGACCCCGATAGGCATCAACCAGATAGGCAATCTGCTGGAAGGTGAAAAAGGAAATAGCCAGTGGCAAAACAATGCCGAGACTATCGAATTCAGTGCCGCTGATGCGACTGAATGATTGCGCGAGAAGATCGGCGTATTTGAACCACGCCAGTAAACCTAGATTGAAGATGATACCGGCAACGAGTAATCGCTTGCGCTGGGCCCTCGCGACACCTTGACTACGCAGCACTTGCCCAACGAAAAAGTTTATGCCGATTGAAATGAGCAGCAGCGCCACATAGGCCGGATGCCACCACCCATAAAATAGCAGTGATGCGAACAACAACCAGGCCAATGGCCACACTGGATTACGCAGCCGACACAACAGCGTATAGATAACCAGAGTAACTGGTAAGAACAGAAACAGAAATTCAAAGGAGTTGAACAGCATCTAGCAGAATTCCGCCAGCGCAACGCTCCGATTAATCGTGCAATGGCCGGGTTGAAAGTTTGCGCTTGACTGTACGTCTTAGCCAGTGAGGAATCAAGTTGGCTACATGCCCAAACCAGCGGTGACTGTTCAACCAGATCAGTGCCCGATAGAAGCGCCGGTTAACACCAGAAGCCTGTGGTAATTCTTCCAGCCAGAATGCCATGAGCTTATCGGCAGAAGTGAATGCCATATCCGGTGCAATTGCAGTATGCGGGTATTCCTCGCTGTAGCTGAAGCTCGTGCAAGGTTGTTGCTGCCAGGGCAATACTGCAGGCTCAACGGACATTTCCTCTCGAATCTCCAACAATCTATCCAACCAGGCCTGTGGCGTCGTTTGCCATGGTTCGACCCAGGTAAAGGGCCGATTCTGCAGACGTTCGGGAAAGGCCCCGAGGTCGGGACCTATAACCGGTAGACCCTTGTCCAACGCGCTACTTAGCGTATAGCTATAGGTTTCTGGCCATGTGCAGGGAAACCAGATGACATGGGGATCGACGCTTTCGAGAAGTGCCGGAAGTTCTTCATCACGGTAAGTGCCAGTCGTGTGCACACATGTTGCGAGTTTCTTGTAGGCATAACCAATCAGCGTAAATTCCAGAAGAATCCCTGCCCGATCTGCCATATACGCCACTCGTTCGAGTACATTAGCGCCTTTGATAATACTTAAGGCGCCGAGTACAGCCACGCGCATCGGCTCTCCTGTTTTTACGGGAGACAAACTTACATCAGGGTAAGGATGACTGGCTTCATGATCAGGATGGAACGCACAGGTTATGCTTAATTTGGAATGGTACTGATTGTAGATAGCAGCCGCGGAGTTGCTCGGGGCAAATATACGTTCTGCCTTATTCAGGATTCCTGACCACTGCTCGCGCCAGGAAGGACCATCTACACCGCGGGGGAAGGCGATGAATTCCGCACAAACCTCATCACGCCCTTTGGCTTCTTCACAGAATACTCCGCGCTTATCGGCAAGCGCCGGATTCGGATGGAGAAAATAGTAATCGTGCAACGTAATATCATACGGCACATTCAGCAGATCCAGCAGCTTGGCAATGCGGGTTTCCCAACCCTTAATGTGATGCAGGTGCACCCGATTCAACGACAGTGAGAACAACAGATTCTTCAATGACTGCAATTCGCTGTAGGGAAATTCGAACAAACCACCACTGACAACATTAGGGAATACCAGGCGCGCACTGTTGGCCTGGGGTACCAGCATGGCGTGTTGCATCGTATCGCTGCAATGTTGTGCCAATTGCACAACGTGCTTGTCGGTACCGCCACCAATACCATGACTGATATGTAGCACCAAAGGTAACTCCCGTCGTGCCTTTAGCAGCAACTCAGCGGCAAAACGCCACTTGCGCGCCGGGTCTTCAGCGATATGTTTTGCCACCAGTGCATGGTAGCGTGGATACATCTGATCCAGAGTCAGCATCGCTTGCTGCACACGCGCTGACTTTTCTTCACCGAAACTTACACCGCCATGATGGTGCACATAAACATTACTCGCGAGGATATGTGTGTAATTGAGCTTGGCAGCTCGCATACAAAAGTCATTTTCTTCACCATAGCCCCTGCCAAATTTTTCGATGTCAAACAATCCGATTCGAGAAATACAATCGCGTTTGATGAACATGCAAAACCCCACTGCGGTGGGGATAGAGATAGAAGGAGCATCGAGTATACTAAATGCATTATCTATTTCGGATACAGGCAAATCATCGAATATAGAATTCACTTCGCACAATTGCGGGAAGCTACAAATTTCCGCGTTGTTGGAAAAGGGAGTGGCGGTTGCGATATGCGAGCTTTGATAGGCGCGGCCAACCAATCGATCCAGCCAGTCCCCGGCTACGATAGTGTCACTATTGAGCAGAACCACGTCTTTGCTGGATCGACTGATACCTTTGTTAATACAGCAGACAAAGCCCTGATTTTGTTCATTTATCAAGAGGGAAATCTGTTCCCTGCTGGCCAGTTCAAGCAGCGCATTACGTAAGGACAGGTCAGGACCAGCATCGAATATAACCACAACTTCAGCGCGAATCTGACACTGGGGCAGGCTCTCGAGAACGCTCTCAATGCAGGTTAAGGTCTCGGTGACACCGGCATATACCGGAATGATGATGTCGACTGGTTTGTTTGGAATATCCAAGTGGCGCGGCTTTATCTGGTTAGCTGGATAGATGAGGTCTTTGGTTCTGGATTTTTGTGTACTGCTCGCACCGTCTGCGTGTCCAGATTATGTGACAATTTGGCAACAATGAAAAGCCATAGCAATATCCAATTTTATCAATAAAATCAGATATCTCTCGCAATGAGCAACTTCATTATCTCATTGCTGCCACCATAGATTTTCTGAATTCGACTATCTGCATACATGCGGGCAATCGGATACTCCATCATGAACCCATATCCGCCAAAGAATTGCAGACACTCATCAACGATTTCACACTGCTTCTGCGTGATCCACCACTTGGCCATTGAGGCCGTAGTGGTGTCGAGTTTTCCTTCAGCCAGCTTCATGGCACAGTCATCGACGAATACGCGCGCCAGACGCGCTTCGGTAAAACGCTCCGCCAGCTTGAACTGCGTATTCTGAAAATCCAGAATGCGTTTGCCAAAGGCTTTTCTCTCTTTTACATATTCAGAAGTAATACGCAGGGCTGCCTCAGTCGCCGCGCAAGCCCCTGCCGCGATTATTAACCGTTCTTGCGGCAATTGTTCCATTAATTGCACAAAGCCCTTGCCTTCAGTTGTCCCTAGCAGATTTTCCTTGGGGATTTTTACATCTTCGAAAAATATTTCGGCGGTGTCCTGGGCTTTCAGTCCCAGTTTCTCCAGATTGCGCCCGCGGGAAAATCCATTACCGTCCACCGTATCGGTTTCCACCATGATGAGGCTAATGCCCCTGGACTTTTCGCTCGGATCGGTTTTGGCCACCACACAGATCAGGTTCGCAGTCATGCCGTTGGTCAGAAAGGTTTTCTGCCCATTGAGCAGATAGTGATCGCCCTGATCAATCGCTGTAGTTGCCACAGCCTGTAAATCCGAACCAGTGCCCGGCTCGCTCATGGCGATGGCAGAAACGATTTCGCCAGAAGCCATCTTTGGCAACCACTTTTGCTTCTGCTCTTCTGTTCCGTAATTATTTATGTAGTGGGCCACGATACCGGAATGCACGCCATTACCAAACCCGGTGATACGGGCAAAGCCCATTTCTTCTACGAGCACCATCTCGTGTTTGAAATTGCCACCGCCGCCGCCATATTGCTCGGGAATAGACGCACAGAGAATGCCGGCCTCACCCGCCTTTAACCAGGCGTCACGATCGATATAACCCTGCTTTTCCCATTTCTCCATATGTGGAGTGAATTCCCTGGCGAAGAACTTGCGCACTGCATCACGCATGATATGCAGTTCTTCATCCATCCACGGTGAGGTGTATTCATCAGATAACATAAGGTATTCCGTAATCAGAAGTTAATGTATAACTCAGGAGATTTTGTCCATGCGTTCGATGATCATGGCATTGGCCGTGCCACCACCTTCACAGATAGCCAGTAAACCATAACGCTTCTGTTGTCTTTCCAGTTCATGCACCAGCGTTGTCATTAACTTGGCTCCGGTGCCACCCAATGGATGACCAAGCGCCTGGGCGCCACCGTTCACATTGAGCTTGTCCATGTCGGCCCCGAGTGCTTTGGCCCAGGCTAGCGGCACAGAACCAAATGCCTCGTTAACCTCATACAAATCGATATCATCTATAGTTAACCCGGCTTTCTCCAACACTTTCTGCGTAGCAGGAATTGGTCCTTCCAGCATGATTACCGGGTCAGATCCGACCACCGCGAGAGAGTGAATCTTCGCGCGCACCGGCAAATTGTATTGCTTGACTGCTTTCTCATTGGCCACCATGATCGCAGCAGAACCGTCGCTGATCTGGCTGGCTGTGCCTGCGGTAATCACGCCATCTTCACGCAACGGGTTCAGCCCCTGCATGCCTTCCAGCGTGGCGCCAAAGCGGATGCCTTCATCGACTGTGTGCACATCAGGGCTACCATCTTCGAGAGTGATATTGAGTGGCACAATTTCCTGCTTGAAACGTCCATCTTCCGTTGCCTGCGCGGCACGCTGGTGACTCAGCAGACCAAATGCATCCAGTTCATCACGGGTAATGCCGTATTTCTCGGCCAGTAATTCTGCGCCGTCGAATTGGCTGAATTGAATGCCGGGATAGTCCGCCTCCATTCGCTCGCCTTTGGGTTTGCCACGGCCGTGTTCTAAGCCGTCGCGCACATTTGAGCCAATCTCCACTGTACTCATGGCCTCCACACCGCCGGCGATGACCACATCCTGGGTCCCGGACATCACCGCCTGAGCGGCAAATTGAATTGCCTGTAGTGAGGATCCGCACTGGCGATCAACAGTTGTACCAGGAACCTCCAGATCGAGTTTTGATGACAGGGAAACATTGCGTCCCAGATTACTGGCCTGCGCACCAATCTGCATGACAACACCAAAAATGACATCGTCAACAGCATTGGCGGGTATCCCGGTGCGATCTACCAGCTCATCGACTACCATGGCGCCAAGATCGATCGGATGTATTCGGCTTAGACGGCCGTTCTTTCTTCCAGTTGCAGTGCGTACTGCACCTACTATGTATGCTTCGGCCATTTGGCTCCCCCTTCAAATACTTTCTGCTAATTTTTATTGAACTGGTTTAACTCTAGATCGCTGGCATCCTGATGCCCGCATCCAGACGGATTGTCTCGCCGTTCAGATAATTACATTTTACGATGTGTGCTACTTCCTCGGCGAATTCAACTGGATCACCCAGACGCTTCGGAAACTGGGTAATAGCAATCAATGGATCGCGTACTTCATCGGGCGCTGCTGCCAGTAAAGGCGTCTCAAACACACCCGGGGCAATGGTCATGACTCTGATGCCCTGGCGCGCAAGATCCCTTGCAATCGGCAATGTCATGGCAACTATTCCGCCTTTGGATGCTGAATAGCCTGCCTGTCCGGTTTGGCCATCGAATGCTGCGATAGAAGCAACATTGATAATGACACCCCGTTCACCATCATCATTTTGACCATCGTTGTCCTGCATCACCTCTGCACACAAGCGCAGGACATTGAAAGTGCCAATCAGATTAACACGGACAATATGTTCAAATTTTTCCAGCGGCATGGCACCGTTTTTACCAACGGTACGCGCTGCGCCGCCAATACCTGCAGAATTGACATTAATATGAATAGTGCCGAACCGTTCGCGCGCAGCACTGATTGCCGCCGCAACTGCAGCTTCATCAGCCACATCACCCACTGCACAGGCAGCATTGTCACCGAGTTTCTCCACAGCAGCGTGCAGCGCCTGCTCGTTCAGGTCAAAAAGCATGACGCAGGCGCCCGCTTTGACGAAGTTTTCAGCAGTCGCCAGGCCGAGGCCCGAACCTCCACCGGTAATAAATGCCGTTTTGCCTTCCAATTCCATCGATCTCTTCCCCCTTCATTCTCGATATGGGCAGCGCCAATTGGGACGCGACAGCATAATTCATCCCTTGCAAAAGGGAAACCGACGCAGAAACACACCTCGATAGCCTGAAATCAAAGGAGTATATCGTCCCGCCGCGGCAAAATGTCGCGGCAAGGTTTCAAGCAGTCGAGCGATTGCATATCATGCAGGCCAGTCACGATATCGACGCTTACTGCGTCAGGGAAGAGTAATGGGGCCATTAAAAGGTATTCGCGTCATTGAAATGGCTGGTATTGGTCCGGGCCCATTTTGCGCCATGATGTTGTCCGACATGGGGGCAGAAGTCATCCGTATCGATCGGCTAAGTGCCAAAGGCACTGGTCATAAAGCTCACTTACTCAACCGCGGGCGCCGCTCACTTGCGCTTGACTTGAAGAATCCCGCCGGAGTCGAAGCCGTTCTCAAACTGGTTGAATCTGCCGACGTCATCGTTGAAGGGTTCAGGCCCGGTGTCATGGAACGTCTTGGCCTGGGACCCGATGAGTGCCTGGCCCGGAATCCACGCCTGGTGTTCGGCCGCATGACCGGATGGGGCCAATATGGACCACTGGCACCAGCTGCCGGACATGACATCAATTACATCAGTATTGGCGGCGCACTGGGCGCCATGGGATATGCAGATCGCCCGCCATCCCCTCCACTCAATCTGGTGGGAGATTTCGGTGGCGGCGCCATGTATTTACTTGCGGGCATACTCGCCGCGTTGGTAGAACGAGCCACGTCCGACAAAGGCCAGATAATCGACGCAGCAATGACCGATGGCACGGCAAGTCTGTTAACGCCGTTTTATGGCTTGATGGCGATGAATATGTGGACTACCGACCGCGCAAGTAACAAGTTGGATGGTGGCGCACATTACTATGGCAGTTACGAGTGTGCTGATGGCCAATACATCTCTATAGGTTCGATTGAACCGCAATTTTATGCACTGCTGCTGGAATTGTGCGAGATAGAGGATGAACAATTCCAGGCGCAACAGGATCAGACTGCATGGCCGGAACTACGGGACAAACTCGGCAAACTCTTCGTTACCAGAACAAGAGATGAATGGTGCGAACTACTGGAAGGCACGGATGTCTGTTTTGCGCCTGTACTGAATCTCAAAGAAGCACCACAGCATCCACACAACCAGGCCCGTCAAACTTTTATTGATTTTGAGGGTGTCACGCAACCCGCTCCAGCACCACGCTTCAGCCGTACGCCGGGTGGTATACAATCTTCAGCAGCCCTTGCCGGCGAACACTCAGATGCCATTCTGCAGGACTGGGGCTTCAGCACCGAGGCGGTACAAAATCTGAAGGATAACGGGGCACTGTGATACCTCCTTTCGATAACTTTACGCTGATAGTCGCACTCGGTCTGGTGTCACTCATTTCTGTAACAGCGCTCTTCATTAACTGGGCTGCTAATAAACACGTGCCTGGTCTGGGAAAAATTGCCAGCGGCTTTTTAATTACCACGATTGGAATCTTGCTACTGACTTTTCGGGAAGTTTCGGCACCTATTATTTCAGTTATGCTTGCAAACGCCATGTTGTTGGGCGGTCGTATTCCCATATTGATGGGACTGGCAGAATTTTGGAATCAGGAAAGGACCAACCTGACGGCATTCTGCACCGCGTCATTTATCGTCACAATGGCAATATTATTCTATTTCACAATGATCAGTGACGGTGCATCGCAACGCGTGGTTGCTTACACGATCATGAATGTCATTTTCAACCTCGGCTTTGTCTTTGTCATTCTAAGAGGTGTGCAAATAGAGCGTAAGCTGCGACCGGTAATGAGCACATCGGCACATTATGGAGCTTATCTCGCTTCTGGCCTGTTTCTGGCAAATACTATCGGAGAGTTTGCCTTGATGTTCTTGCGCCTTGATGCGCCATTCTCTCAAGCTGGTTCAGGCACCAGTTTACTCATACTTGGCTCAATTTTTACTATTGTAGTTTTCTCTCTCTCCATCATCATCATGACCATGGAGGAACTCACAGTTGAGCATAAGGAAAATGCCATTTTCGACCCTGTCACTACCATTCTCAATCATCGCACCTTCATTGAAGTAGGAAATCGCGTAATGGGAGTCGCACTGCGTTACAACAAACCTGTTTCACTCCTCACTATCGAAGTTGCAAATATGAATGAGATTACAGGTCGTTATGGTCATCGCGTTGCCAATGAAATGCTGCGTCATTTTGCACTCCGGGCGACTGACCAACGTCGCAATGAGGATGTGCTGGCACGCTCGAGCTTCAAGGACTTCCATATGCTGCTTCCTGGCGTTCCAGAATCCGGCGCCCAGATTGTAGTGGAAAAGATCAGGGACGCAGTCAACAAAGGTGAATTCGTGCATGAAGATGCGGAGATTGATCTGGATTTCAATGTAGCTGCGATAACCCGCGAAGGGGAACATCTCAATTTGCAACAGATGCTCGTCGATGGTGACCTGGAACTGGCAAGACACAAACATTCAAAGCGCATAATCTGACACACCTTCCCTGAATATTTCCAGGTTTAAGCAGGAATCGAAATGGCTTTTAACACCCTTGATTACGAGATCGACCAACAAATCCTCACCATCACCCTCAATCGGCCTGACCAGCTCAATGCCTTCACCGTAGAGATGGCTGCTGAGCTTATAACTGCATTTGAACAGGCCAGTGACGATGACGCAGTACGTGCCATTGTGGTCACTGGCAAGGGTAAGGCTTTTTGCGCTGGTATGGACCTGAGTAGCGAAGGCAATGTGTTTGGCCTGGATGAATCGCTGCAACCCACGCTAAAAGACATGCGAGACAAGCGTGACGACCCGGCAATCGAGCGCGGCGTGCGCGACACCGGTGGTCAATTGGCTCTGACTATCTTTGACTGCAAAAAACCTGTTATTGCAGCCATCAACGGTGCGGCAGTCGGCATTGGCGCTACCATGACCTGCGCCATGGATATACGCCTGGCTGCAGAATCAGCTCGGGTTGGTTTTGTTTTTAACAAGATCGGCATCACGCCAGAGGCATGCTCAAGTTGGTTTCTGCCACGCATTGTCAATATGGGTACTGCACTGGAATGGGTTTACAGTGGAGATCTCATTAGTTCCGAAGAATTATTGCGACGCGGGTTCATATCAGAAAGCCTACCTACTGAAGAACTGTTACCTCGCGCCTATGCCATTGCAAAGCGCATTACCCAACACAGCCCGGTGGCGATCGCCTTGACCCGCCAGATGATGTATCGCAACGCAGCCCAGCCACATCCGATGGCGGCACATGAAGTGGATTCATTGGCGATTTTTTATGCCAGCCAGGACAGTGGCAAGGAAGGCGTGCGCGCATTTCTGGAAAAACGCGCACCTGATTTCAAGGATAAGGCTTCCACAGACATGCCGCCCTTCTATCCCTGGTGGGATGCTGAATAATGATTCTGCACCAATAATAGTAAGGCGAGAGTCGACAGGTCTGGCTTTAGGTGACAGACTCCGGAATCGCTTCAATGTATGTAAAGGGGAACATCAATGCAGCCAACTTTTGACAATCTGCTGGTAACGACCGGTCGTGTCCTGCTTGGCCTTTATTTTATTCTGCCCGGACTTAACAAGGTTTTCGCATTCGATGGCAATGCCGCCTACATGGCAGAACATGGCATGATCTTTATTCCCTTCTTTCTGGTGCTGACTATTATCATCCAACTCGGCGGTGGCGTTGCCATGATAGTGGGCTACCGCACCCAGCTTGTGGCATTCCTGTTGGCAGGACTGACGCTGGTGATTAGCCTCGTCATGCACGATTTCTGGACCATGCCAAGTGGTGAACTGCAAACAGGCCACGAAACTCAGAACTTTGTGAAAAACATGGCGATAATGGCTGGATTAATGGTCGCGGCAGGTCTGGGCGCGGGGCCCTGGAGTCTGGATCATCGTCTCAAAACACGCGGCTAGCGCTAATAAGATAATTCTTGAGCTGCGTCTCTGCTCAAAACCCAGCCTGGAGTGGCTCCGTGGCGGCGGGGCATCTCAGTTGAATTCCAGCTCTGATACAACCGATTGCTGGCTTCAGGTGTAATTCAGCTAGCAGTCCGTATAATGAAGGCGTATTTCAATGGAAACCCCACAATGATCATAGTTCAGAGCACATTCCAGCTGGTTGCAGACACCCGTGCAGAGGCACTGGATCTGATGCGCAACATGGTACGCCTGTGCCAACAGGAGCATGGCTGCCTCAGTTATGAATATTTCGAGGGTATTTCAGATCCCAATCAAGTGGTGCTTTTCCAGGAATGGGAAAATGCCGAATGCCTGCAGGAACATTACCAAACCGATCACATGGAAGATTTCCTGGGTAAACTGGGAGACTATATTGAGCGCCCGGTGATCACTCGCAGCTTCGTCTCAACTGATGATACTGCCATCGCTCCCCAGGCTGCCGATGACTCGCCATCCGCTTCACCAGAACAAACTATTCACTAGTTCGCTGACTGATTGGCCTCCCAGGCCTTAATCGATTCAGTCATCTCTCCAACCAGCGCGTTGGGAATGGGAAACGTAAGTGCATACTGGGCGATCTTCCATCCAGTTGCGGTTCTTACCAATACGCCCGTCCCCCTGCTGGTGCCATAACTGCGACTTGTCAGGATTTCGTCAAACCAGGCACTGTTGCCATCGGGTGTAATATTGATATGCCGCTCACGCGGTATGTAAACCCAGCCATCGGTTGCTGATGCATAAGACTCAAACTCTGCTTTATCCCAACGCTCGCTGGCATCGGTACCAATAAACACGCCGTCTTCTGTCATCAGGTCAAAATACGCAGCCCAGTCTCCCGCCGCCGCAGCCGCATGATAGGCATCCAGTACGTCATCTATTGCCGAATTAACAGATTCCTGTGCCAGCGATCCGCAACAGATCGTCGCCATGAACATTAATGCAGTTAGACATCTCATCGACTCTCTCCCGCTGCACTATCCGTTTCAGTACCTGATGGCACATCGTCATCGAACTCGCCTGCGTCAATGCGACCAAAATACTTGCTCGCAACCGCTTTCACCTTCGGTGCCAGCAGCATCGTGGAAATCATGGTGGGGATTGCCATCGTCGCATAGGCACCGTCGAACAAGTTGATCACTGCTTCAAGCGATGCCACTGCGCCCACAGCTATGAGTGCCATATAGGTATACAAATAATATTTTTCATTTTTAGTGCCAAACAAAAATCCCGCGCATTTGCTGCCGTAATAGGAATAAGTCAGCACTGTCGTCGTACTCAACACCAGCACCATGAGCAGTATCATGTAGGAACCAAACCCCGGGAAAACTTCTTCGTAGGCCAAAGTCGTCAAGGTCACACCTACAGCATCTGTTTCCTGCCAGACACCTGTGACCAGAATGGCCAACGCTGTGCAGGTACAAACAATCAGGGTATCCACTACCGGACCGATCATGGCAACCAACCCCTCACGTGTGGGCTCCGTGGTTTTAGCCGCACCATGCGCCATGGATTCGGTACCAAGGCCAGCTTCATTGGAGAAGACGCCACGCTGCACACCAATCAGGATAACGGCCCCGAGCGCACCACCAGAGACAGCAGAGCCGCTGAATGCATCAGTAAAAATTAGCGCAAACATGGCAGGCACTTCGCTGAAATTGGTTATCAACAGATAACTGGTAATAAGAAAGTAGAACAGCACCATGCTTGGCACCATACTGGCAGCGAAAGCTGACACACGATTAATGCGCCCAATTGCGATAGAGAAAATGATGACCGCCAGAATAATGCCCATGGTGAGATCGAAATTGAAATGAGCCTCCGGCGTGGCCCAACCAGCGGGAATGGCAATCACGTCACGCAGGATTTGCACCAATTGATTAATTTGGAACACCGGTAGCGTGCCGAACATACCGGCTATCGCGAACATCCAGGCCAGCGGTAACCATTTCTTACTGAGACCTTCGCGTATCACGTACATCGGTCCACCCTGCAGCTTACCGGCGTCATCATGGCCGCGATACATAATCGCCAGTGAAGCCGTGTAGAACTTGGTAGAGGTACCTACGATGGCGGTCACCCACATCCAGAATATGGCGCCGGGCCCACCGATGGTAATGGCGACCGCAACACCTGTGATATTACCCAAACCAATGGTGCCAGCCAGCGCCGTCGCCAGTGCCCGGAAGTGGCTGATGTCACCACTGTCAGCGGTATCTGCTTGCTTGTGCTTGCCAATGAGCAGTGCCAGACCATGACCCACATAGCGATAATGGCGCAGACCAGAGTGAAAGGTGAAGAACAGGCCTCCACCAACGAGGAGAACGACCAATGGGGGGCCCCACATGAAACTGGCAAATGCTGCGAGTGCTGCTTCAATATTTGCCATCATCGTGTAGCTCCAATTTTAGATCGCATAAATTCCTCAGGGAATGTTCTCGCCAAAGCGGAACTCGGTTACAGGTTGAGCTTGATTCAGGTGCTCGACAAAATAATTCCAGCGCTTGAGCATAAAATAACGCCGATTGCCAAAACCATGACCAGCATTGGGCAACACCAGCAGGTCAAATTCTTTCTCGGCGTCTATCAAGGCCTCTACCATAAGAAGTGTGTTAGACGGATGCACATTGGAATCCATCATGCCGTGGGCAAGCAATAGTTTACCTTGCAACTGGTCAGCCAATAATTGATTGGCCTGATTGTCGTAGTTGGTCGCCGGGCTGCCGTCTCCTGCCGCCGGGTTGTTTTCCTCGTAGGTTACCAATAAGCCCTGCCACTTCTCTGCCCAATCGTCTTCGTAATTGCGATTATCATGATTGCCAGCACCAGATACTGCGACCTTGAAAAATTCAGGGTAGCGCAAGATCCCAGCCGTTGACGCAAAGCCTCCACCGGAATGCCCCCAGATTCCAACACGATCCAGGTCCATCCACGGTCGGCTGGCGGCAAGCTGGCGAATTCCGCCAACCTGCTCCGGCAGGCCGTTGTCTCCCATATTGCCGTAGTAGGCATCATGAAAAGACTTGCTGCGTCCTGGCGTACCCATGGCATCCAGCTCCACCACAATAAATCCCAGCTCAGCGATGGCCTGCTTGTCGTTGCGCGAAGGTCGAAATGCACGACTACCCACACTGCCTGATTGCGGGCCGGGATAGAGATAGTTCAATACTGGATATGACTGGTTTGAATCGAAGTTGCTGGGTTTGTATAACAGCCCGTAAATATCCGTGATCTGGTCACGGGCTTTCACAGCAAATGGCTCTGGCGCTACCCAACCCGCTGCAACCAGATCGGACACATCCGTCTGCTCCAGTTCCATCACCACATTGCCTTGTTGGTCGCGTATTACGGCCTGACCCGATGTCGCTGGCGTGGACCAGCTATCAAGAAAAAAGCGACCACTCGCCGCCGTGGCGATGCTGTGATGAGCTGGCTCTGGAGTCAATAGTTCGAGATCGCTACCATCGAAATGCACGCGGTAAAAATAGTGGTAGTAAGGATCGCCGCCTTCACGCCCGGCGGCGGTGAAATAGATGCTGTCTGTTTCAAGGTCTACATGGCGAATTTGCAACACCGGCCAGTTGCCACTGGTGATCTGTGTTTCCACTTCCCCGGATTCGAGATCATGTAAATAGAGGTGGCCCCAATTGTCCCGTTCAGAAAACCAGATAAATTTATCGCGCTCATGAAACACACGCCAGTTTTCTGCGTTGCAGCCTGACTCATAATAGGTCTCTGCCTCTTCCCGAAACACATCACGCACTGCGCCGGTTTCCACATCAGCTACACGTAATTGCGCGATCTTGTGATCTCGTGATGAAGAAATAAATGCCAGGGAAGAATCATCAGCCGACCAGTTAACGTCGAGGAAGTTGCCACTGAAATCCGCCACATGATCTGCAGTCGTGGAGCGGTGGGAGTCAGGCGGTATATTTAATCTGACGATTCTGGGCCCAGGATCCAGATGAATGACGATGCGTTCTATCATGAAAATATGATCGTCGCCCGGCAAGGGGTACTTCCAGACATCCAGCTCAGGATGGCCTACGCGTGTGGAATACAGATACATCTCGCCGACTTCGCGCCCGTCGTGTCTGAACGTGGCAATACTGCGCGAATCATTGGACCATTTGACAACTGGTTGGCTACCGCGAATCCAGCCGGCGTTATTCGTACCATAGCCATAGTCTGGCTCGCCATCGAAAGTCAGTTGTGTAAGCTCACCTGAAGTCAGATCTCTTAGCCACAAATTATTTTCCTGAATGAATACGGCTCTTAGACCATCAGGTGAAACATGCTCATTGCTGCGCGGTGCTTCAATGGCTGAAAGCGAATAGTCATCCAGGTCAAGCTGGTAGCGCTGACCACTGTGGCTGAACTGGAGGGTATTGGCCTCCCTGTCGAGTTCCAATGTGCCCAGGATGAAATCTGCATCTGCGATTTCTTCCTCGAGCTCAGCCTCCAGCGTGGCATGCAAAACTTCATGATCAAACAAGGGTAAGTTTTCGCCACTGCCAGGCAATGCCAATCGATATGCATAACCATCTCGAGTCCACTTTCGGTAAATCAGAGAATCATCACTTTGCCAGGCCGGATTTTGAACCTGATCATAGACCAGCTGTGTGGTATTGGGCGCCAGGAAGCTTTCGGCGCGGAGATAGTCTTCCAGTTGCGGGCCAGCCAGCGGCGTCGCACCGGTTTCTTCCAGAGGTAATTCAGGGCTGCAGGCAATTAACAGCAGGCAGATAAAGCCCAAACCAGTTTGGGCTCTGTATTGGTGCATCACGATCTCCCACACCAGGCGATCAACCCGGAGACTCAAACTATACAAGCAGTCAGCGACTCGCCGACACCAACACTATAGCAAGGCATCCAGTATCTGATTAGTGGATTCAACAATGCGTTGGTCGCGCGGGCGCAGGTCCGGGTCGAAACTGACGTCTGTCAGGTGTTGCAAGCCTTGTATATAACGCACGGCAATTTCATTGGCCTGGTCACTGGAAAATTGCTGGTCTTTCTCTTTCACCATGCCGCGGGCAAATTCCTTGGAAAAAGATACCGGCTTGCCATCGCGTGTCATCAAGTTGCCTTCATCATCCAGGCGCCAGAAGCGTGAGGAATCCATGGTGTACAACTCATCCGCAGAAACAATCTGGCCTCTGCTGTTGATGCCATGCTCGGTCTTGGTATCCACCAGCACCATGCGTCTTTGCCGCAGATACTGAGACACCATGCCGAACGCCATCAGCGATGCATTACGAATCTGGTTATATTGACTGCGGGTACAAACGCCCTGTTCGATCAGTGTGTCTGCATCAGTAGTCTTATCGACTTTGTCCTTGGTGCTGGGCGTATCCATCAGATAAGGCAGCACATCATTAGGCTCAAGATCCGCCACATTCACATCATGACCGGCATAATTAAGCACAGTGTCACCACGCTCTTTGGCTTGCAACCAGTGCTGATAAAGCGAGGTAGATGTTGAACTTTCTGCGTTATAGAGACGAAGCACGTTTTCCAGCATCACCAGGTCGAGATTTTCAGCGGGGATGACAGTGGAACTGGGCAACAAACCCTCCACAGAAAACTGCGAGGTACCCAGCACATCTTTCACCAGGTTCAGCATGTGATCGTGATTGAAGGCCAGCACCTGGTCCTTGAAAGGAATCGCGCCTCGATTAACATCGTGTGTAGAGATTCGATTATTGCGAAACATCAGCCGCAGTGGTGCACCGGATGCAGTGACAAGCTCCTCGCCAAATACAGAGTCCGAGACTTTGCCTTCCAGTACCGTGCAGCCCTTCAGGCGGAGAATCTCGCCATCCTCGATCAATTGCTTGATGGGGCGGCCTTCATTAACCACAGTGCCATGTTCGGCCACCAGTTCGCGAATCTGTTTTTCGTCTAGCATAGGAGCGGAGTTTCCCTGATTTTCGGCAAAGGGAGAGAGCATAGAATAATCGTGAATTGACTACAAGAATCCGCCAGATGCTGAGCAGCACGAAGAGCTGACTTGTAATCAGCTCTTTGTGCACTGAAATATAGCGGTAATTGGGAGGAAAAAATGGTGCCGCCACCAAGAGTCGAACTCGGGACCTGCTGATTACAAGTCAGCTGCTCTACCACGGCTGAGCTATAGCGGCACAATGAGAAGATTATAGAGCTTCTCCGGCTCTGTGTTACAGCTGACTTTGTCAGCTGCTGCCCTCTATATCTACGGCTGAGCTATAGCGGCACTTACTGAACCAGTCTACCGACAAATTCAGGTCGCGCATACTACCCAAATTCAAATGCGCTAGCAATAGCCCCTGCTGATTAGCTGGATTTGACGTATTTCTGCCGGCGCCGCAGGAATGGCCGCTCAATGCCCCAGTAGGTCAGTGCAGATACCATGATCACTGGCGGCATGACGAATATCGCGGTATTGAGCACCCCGGTGCCCAACGCATTACCCAGCAGGATCACCGTATCCCAGTCGCGCTGCATAAAGAAATCCAGCACTACATAATGCAGCAGGTAGATCGAGTAACTGACTGCGCCCAATGCCACCAACATCTTCCCCACTTGCCTATTGTAATGCCGCGCCAGAGAGAGATAGCCAAGCAAGAAGACCGCCCAGGCAGTAGCTTCGATAGTGGGCCAGAATATCCACAGATAATTATTCACGCCTCCACCGCCGAGATGATTGAAGCCCATCAGGAGAAAAGGCACGCCTACAAGCCCTGCAACTCCCACCCAGTCCATGACTCTGCCCTGCTGATATTTACGACAATAAAAAATACCGGCAAGCATACCCAGCAAGAACTGATCAATACGCCCCAGGATTGACCAGTAACTGACATCCCGCATGTCAGTACCGGCGAAATAAAGTCCGGTGCGTAGCGCCAGAAATCCAATAATAAGCAAGGGTATCAACTTCCAGTCGTAGCGTTTCACGCCCAGTATCAGCAGTGGAAACAGCAAATAGAAATGCCATTCCACTGCGATTGACCAGAATACGAAAGTGAATGCGCCACCATTGAAGGCTGTTTCGCTATTGGCCAAAAACAGGATCGATTGCAGAATGCCGAGCACATTGAAGTTCTCCCGGTAGAAGAATACGCCCAGTGCCAACACAAAAAGAAACAACGGATAAGTGCGCAGAAAGCGATTGCGGAAAAAACCCACAAACCTGAGGCGTTTCTCCAGCGAACCTACAGTAAAGACGAAACCACTAAGCACGAAAAACAGGGAAACTGCAGTATGGCCTTCGATGACCAGCGCCGAAAATGGATTTTGGGCCAGAGGCCAGTTGGCCGGGTCGTATGGCGTACCGTATTCAATCTTGTGAAAGATAAAATGGCTACCATGAAAGAAGAGCACCAGCAACGCGGCGAAACCACGCAAATGATCCAGCGCGGGGATGTATCCGAAATTGCTACTCTTCATGGCAGATCAATCAATCCTTCGTAGTTACAGCGGTTTCAGCGGCCTCAAGCATACTAACTTGAATGGGTTTTTGCTAAAGTATCCCCACATGTCACGCTTACTCTCCAATCAGGAACAGCACACTTACAGGATCAATCATGGAACTTAGTCCAACGACTATAGAGTGGTTGCGAGCACTGACCCTGTTCGGCTGGATCTGGATTATTCCCCTGGTGGAACGACTGGTACCCTTAAAGGGCCAGCCACTGATCAGGCCCGGCATAATCAACGACCTGATACATACCTATCACCCGCTGACACTATGGACAATTCTGCATGCCTCGTTTGCAGCCTGGCTGGCAGCCTATGCCCAGGCTAATAGCAGTAATACGCTGCCACTGCAGGGCGCACTTGCGGATGCGCACTGGGTGTGGAGTTTTATAGCCCTGTTATTGATGGGCCACGTAACATTTTATGTGGCCCATTATTTTTCACACAAGATTCCCTTGCTCTGGCAATTTCATCGCGTGCATCACAGCTCAATGAATCTGGATTCTTTTTCCACCAGCCGCTTTCATATCATCGATAAAACCCTGTTTGCACTGCCGTATTTGATGCTCGTGACTTACTTTCAACCGGACCCCGGCCTTGCATTCCTTTATATATCCTTTCGCGATTTCTGGGGGCGCTATGGTCACGGCAATATAAGAGATCCGCATTGGCTCGGTTATTTTATGAGCAATCCCAAGTTTCATCGCTGGCACCATTCCAATCATCCGGAGGCCATCGACAAGAACTTCTCGGCCGAGTTCAATTTTCTGGACTATATGTTTGGCACTGCGTACTACCCCAAAGAGAGAATCCCGGATAACTTCGGTGATGATAAATACACAAATAATATCGTTGTGCAGCACTATCGCCCTTTCAAGGATATCTATGACATTGCCAGGAAAGACGGTGTAATGGCGCTTTTTCGCAAACCGAAGAACAAACCTGTAGACAATGACGAACTCAAGGCGCTTCACGAATAGGTCTATGAATAAACTAAGCTCAACACCGGCCTGGCAAGCGCTGACCAAACATAACGCGGAATTTCAGAGCGAAGAATCCAGCCTTGCAAAATTGTTTGCCGCCGATCCGGAGCGCGAACAAAACCTCTCCATTCAACTTGACGGATTGCTGCTGGATTATTCGCGCAATCATGTGAATAACCAGACCTTACAATTGTTGCAACAATTGGCCGAACAGTCCGAACTGCCGGCCGCTATCGAGGCCATGTTCAATGGCGAGCCCATTAACAATAGCGAACACCGCCCCGCTCTGCATGTTGCACTGCGTGAACCAACAGGCCAGCAATCTCGCCCGGAAGTGGGCGCGACACTGCAACGCATGGAAGAGTTTGTCGACGCCGTATATAATGGTGATTGGCTCGGATTCAGCGGCAAACGGATAACCGATGTAGTCAATATCGGTATCGGTGGTTCTGACCTTGGCCCCAACATGGTCACTGAAGCTCTCGGCCAATTCAATCAAGGCAAGCTGGCCTGCCACTTTGTCTCAAATGTGGACCCCGCACACATAGAATCCGTGTTAGAAAATCTACATCCTGACAATACTCTTTTTGTGATTGCATCGAAGTCGTTTACGACTCTTGAGACCCATCAAAATGCCAACGCGGCGCGCGCCTGGTTTCTTGAGAAAACTGGCAATGAATCTGCAATCGCCAGTCATTTCACGGCAATCAGCAGCAATCTGGATGCCGTTAAAAAATTCGGCATCAATGAAAACAATATATTTCCCATGTGGGACTGGGTGGGTGGTCGCTATTCTCTCTGGTCCGCTATTGGCCTGCCCATCGCGTTGAGTATCGGCATGGACAATTTCCGCCAGTTACTGGCTGGCGCTCATGCCATGGATAAACATTTCAGAACTGCACCACTTAACCAGAACATGCCAGTGATCCTGGGACTATTGGGCATCTGGTACCAGTGCTTTATGGGTGGCAACAGCACCGCTGTTGTTCCCTATTTACAGCGCCTGCAGCAACTCCCCGCCTATCTGCAGCAACTCTGCATGGAGAGTCTGGGCAAACGCGTTGACAAATCCGGCAACGCACTGGATGTGGATACTGGTGAAGTCATCTGGGGAACTGCCGGAACCAATGGCCAGCATTCCTATTTTCAGCTGCTGCATCAGGGCACCAGGCTCATCCCGGTGGACTTTATCGCCAGCGCCAATCCGAGCGCTGATGGCGGCAATGAACAACATGCCCAACTTTTGGCCAATTGCCTTAGCCAGGCCATGGCATTGATGCAGGGCGAGGCAAACCCGGACGCGCCGCATAAACATTTCGAAGGCAATAAGCCCAGCAACACGATTTTGCTGCGGGAGCTCAATCCTCACAACCTGGGCGCGTTACTCGCGTTATATGAGCACAAGGTTTACGTGCAAAGCACCATATGGGGTATCAATGCGTTTGACCAGTGGGGAGTAGAACTGGGGAAGAAACTTTCCAGCCAGGTATTTGATGCTATGAGAAAAGACGCAGGGGATTTTACACAAGACCGCGCAACTGCCAGACTCATTAGCCTGATCAAGCAATGGCAGAAAAATGAGTCATGACCGCAAGCCTGAACATTCGCAAAGGACGCCCTGAAGACGCAGATTGGCTATATCAGTTATTTCGCGCCGCAATGCAGAGATATATCGACAAAGCCTGGGGCTGGGATGAACTTTTGCAACGCGAAGGGTTTATCACATCACTGCCAGCCACCTCATTCAGGGTTCTGGAGCGCGAATCCGCACCCGTCGGCAGCTACCACCTGAGCGAAAAACCCGAAGTGCTAATTCTGGATATGATTCTAGTGGACGCTGACCATCAGGGCCGGGGGTTGGGAAGTTTTATGATGCGGGAAATTCAATCACGTTCGAAAGAGCTGGCGAAACCCGTTGAACTGAGTGTGTTAAAAATTAATCCTGCACGCGCTTTCCACGAAGCGCTCGGTTTTCGTCAGATGGCTGAAGAGGAACACAGCGTGCGCATGCGCTGGTCGTGATTTATCACTCGGCTCGCTGTCAATCTGCGAGCTTGTCTTTCTCCGAATCCCCGCTTATACCCCGCTTCCATTCAAAACCCCTGACAATCACGTAGGCAATCAGCGCAAACAGGAAAACCACCAGGTACATCCACGCAATACTCTGTAACGTACCGATGACAGTGCGGTAGACCTCGATAGTCCAGCGCTCGGCGGTAAGCTCAAGTATCTCGACCGCCTGCGGACCACGCAACGCAGGATTGACATACTGCTCAAGTTGATAAATGCGCACCCCGCCGGAGATGCCAACTACGTATGTGGCAAAGCTGATGTATTTTTGCCAGGCACCGCTAACATCATCCTTGATGATCCTGCGCAGAATGTCACCGATGGGTTGTCTGAAAACACGCGCCACTCCAAATGACATTGCGCATGCAATTACAAAAGTCACAGTCAAGAGTGTAAAAAACATTTAGTCTCTCCCTAACCTCATCTTGCGCCCGGACTATTCAATACGCTTTATTGTAGCGCCTGGCGACGCATACTCGTGATACATATCCGCAATGAATTGCAGCACTTCTTGCTCTGAGTAGTCTGGAGGAATTACGAAGTCTGTCACCGGCCGTTGCTTGCCATCTTCACCAACGATGGCGATATGCCAGGACGCAGCGTGTCGATTAATTGCCAGAGTCATGCGCCCATAGACATCCAGTTGCATTGCAACCTACCCTAGACGGGCACCATTCGGTACATCCAGATCCGGCACTGCCAGCACCACAGACCCGTCTTCCCGATAAAACCCGGTCACCAGACACTCTGACATAATGGGACCAATCTGTTTGGGAGGAAAGTTCACCACCCCCATTACCCGCTTGCCCAACAGCCCTTCCCGGGTGTAGTGCGCGGTAATCTGAGCGCTGCATTTCTTCACGCCAATCTCCGCACCGAAATCTACCTTTAGTTTGTAAGCAGGCCGTCTGGCTTCCGGGAAATCTTCTACATCGATAATAGTGCCAGCACGCATATCGATCTGAGCAAAATCATCCCAGCTAATTTCAGACATAGCATCTCCTGTTACCTGAGTTGTTAGTAGTATTTATCGGCAATGCCAATTCTGACTTGGTGGTCTTAATGGCAGAATCTCGCAGCTTCTCCAGCGCCGCAAGCCAAGGCTCAGCACGATAGTCGCTGAAACTTTTAATCAGGAACTATCAGCGCCAGCAGCTCGGCAGTTTTCTCCCGCATCAACCCCTCATCGGCGCGGGCTTCCACATTGAGTCGTACTACGGGCTCGGTATTGGACATGCGCACATTGAAGCGCCAGTCATCGAAGGCGATGCTCAGACCATCGGTATGATCCACGGAATCTGCCTGCGGGCCATATTTTTCCTCAATGACCTTTAGCAATGCCGGTGGATCTTCAATGGTATTGTTGATTTCGCCACTTGCCGGGAAAGCAGCCATGCGCTCATCCACCAACTGCGCCAGCGTCTTCCCCTGTTTGGCCATCAGTTCCACCACCAGCAACCAGGGCACCATGCCGCTGTCACAGAAAAAGAAATCCTTGAAGTAATGGTGCGCACTCATTTCTCCGCCATACACGGCATCTTCGATGCGCATACGCTCCTTGATGAAGGCATGCCCGGTCTTGCACTGGATCGCCTCTCCGCCAAATTCCCTGGCGATTTGCACAGTATTCCAGGTCAGGCGCGGATCATGAACAATCCTGGCGCCGGGGTTTCTCTCCAGAAACGCCTGAGCCAGCAATCCAACAATGTAATAGCCTTCGATGAAACGGCCATCGGCATCGAAGAAGAAACAGCGGTCGAAATCTCCATCCCAGGCGATAGCCAGATCGGCATTGTTCTCAGCAATAGCATCAATGGTGGGCTGGCGATTTACTTCCAGCAGTGGGTTGGGCACACCGTTGGGGAAATTACCATCGGGCGTGTGATGCACCTTGATGAATTCGAAAGGCAGGTGTGGCTCCAGCAAATCGATGATGGGTCCGGCGCCGCCATTACCTGCGTTGCAGACGATCTTTAGGGGCTTTAAACCACTCAGGTCGACATAACCCAGCAAGTGCTGAATATAATCCGGCTTGGTATCGATTCTGGAAATTGTTCCGGTCTTTTCTGAAGCCTTGAATTCCGCAGCTTCGGCCAACAACTGTATATCTTTTAATCCTGTATCACCGCTTATGGGTTTGGAGTTATCTCGTACCAGCTTCATCCCGTTATAGTCTTTGGGATTGTGGCTTGCGGTGACCACAATCCCGCCATCGGCCTGTAGATGGGATGTGGCAAAATAAACTTCTTCTGTGCCGCATTGCCCTATATCAATGACATCGGCGCCGGCCTCGGTAATACCTTTTACCAGAGCGGCGGCAAGCGACTCACTGGTGAGTCTGATGTCATGGCCGACAACCACAGTAGAAGGCGCCAGGTAATCCACATAGGCACGCCCGATTCTGTAAGCAATATCTTCATTAAGCTGATCTGGAATTCGTCCGCGAATATCGTAAGCTTTGAAACAGGTGATTGGTCCACTCATGTTCGAATCTGCCTCGCTTATTGCTGCTGTGCGAAAGTGAAATTGGTGGCTTCAATAAACCCCTCAACACTTCCGCAATCGAAGCGGCGGCCCTTGAACTGATATCCCAGCACCTTGCCCTGCTTGGCTTGTGTCAACAAAGCATCGGTGATCTGCATTTCACCATTTTTGCCTGGCGGTGTTGATCTGATAATGTCGAAGATATCTGGAGTGAGAATGTAGCGACCAATAATAGCCAGATTGCTTGGCGCATCCTCTGGTGCCGGCTTCTCGACCATATTGCTCAGGCGGTGCAGGCCAGGCTCTTCTTCAACTCCCTCGATGACACCATATCGGTAAGTCTCATCTTTAGGCACTTCTTCAATAGCCACTATGCTGCATTGGTGCTTCTCGTAAAGTTTGACCATTTGTGTGAGCACTGTATCTTCTCCTGGCTCTGCGACACAGTAATCGTCAGCCAGAATTACAGCGAAGGGTTCGTGTCCTATTAAAGTCTCGCCAGTCAATATGGCATGACCCAGCCCTTTCATTTCGACCTGGCGTGTATAAGAGAATGTACACTGCGCAATGATCTGGCGAATCTCGCTTAGTAGTTCCTCTTTGTCAGAGCCGGAAATCTGGTGTTCCAGCTCGTAACTGATATCAAAGTGGTCCTCGAGTGAACGCTTGCCACGCCCGGTAATAAAAGCCATCCCATTGATACCCGCCGCCATGGCCTCTTCCACGCCGTACTGAATCAACGGCTTGGTAACAATAGGCAACATCTCTTTGGGCATGGATTTGGTAGCGGGCAAAAAGCGTGTGCCATAACCGGCGGCGGGGAATAAACACTTGCTGATAGCAGGCATAAAAATTTGCATCCTCTTTATTTAAGGTAAATTTGCGGACTTACTTAACGCGTCCGTATCTGTCCTCGAATCGCACGATGTCGTCTTCTCCCAGATACTCCCCAACCTGGACCTCAATGATCTCAACTGGCGCTTCTCCCGGGTTAGCCAGGCGATGCTTGCTGCCAAGTGGGATAAACGTGGATTCATTGGGGTGCAGCATGAATTCCTTCTCATCACAGGTGATCATTCCAGCCCCTTTGATTACTGTCCAGTGCTCTGCACGATGATGGTGCATTTGTAGTGAGAGCGATGCGCCAGGGTTCACTACAATATGTTTAACCTGGTAACCATCACCTTTGGCCAACGACTGGTAGGACCCCCAGGGACGATAGACGAGGGTATGATTGGTGGCTTCTTCGCGTTCAGCTGACTCCAGTTGTTTGACGATTTCCTTGACCGCCTGCACCTGGTGGCGCTTTGCTACCAGCACTGCATCGGCCGTCTCTACAACTACAGCATCTTCTATGCCAACCGCTGCTACCAGCCTGGAGCCAGCCTGAATGTAACTATCGCTGACGCCCGCTGTGAGGACATCGCCCAGACATACATTGCCCTGATCATCCTTCGTCTGCACATCCCATAACGCATCCCAGGCGCCAAGGTCATTCCAGCCTGCATCCAGTGGCACCACTACAGCGTTTTCGGTGTGTTCCATCACCGCGTAGTCAATCGAATCTGAAGGGCAAGACTCAAAACTCTGCGCAGTAATAGTGAGAAATTTAGAATCGGCAACAATGGCGGCAAAAGCTTTCTGGCAGGCAGCAAACATTTGGGGAGCATACTGCTCCAGCTCTGCCAGGTAATTGGCAGCAGCAAACAAGAACATCCCGCTGTTCCAAAGATAACTCCCCGCATCCAGATATTTGCGGGCAGTCGCTGCGTCGGGCTTTTCCTGAAAACTGGAAACCAGAAACGCACCTTCGATATCAGCAGCAGCACCTCTTTCGATGTAACCGTATCCCGTTTCTGGGACATCTGGCACTATTCCGAAAGTCGCAAGCGCTCCCGATCTTGCCAATTCGTATGCCTTCTTGACTGCAGCGTGAAATACCTGCTTGTCATCAATGAGATGGTCAGATGGCAATATCAGAAGTACAGCCTCGGGGTTTTGCGCCGCCACCTGCATGGCTGCCAGTGCGACCGCAGGTGCAGTGTTGCGCCCGAATGGTTCCAGCATAATAGTGTTTTCAGCTTTACCTAGCTGGCGCAACTGTTCAGCAACCAGAAAGCGATGATCTTTATTGCAAACAACTACTGGACACTGCAAATCAGACAGCCCTTCGAGTCGTTTGAGAGTAGCCTGGAACAGAGAGCCCTGCTGGCCGGGAAAATCAATGAATTGCTTGGGAAGCTGCGCACGCGACATGGGCCATAGTCTTGAACCGACCCCACCAGCAATGACCACTGGAACTAGCATGTGATTTCCCCTGATTAGGTGAGGCGCCATCTTAGCAAATTTGAGCCGCAACAGAATAACTTCGCAGGCTCAAGCGTGCTTTTCTGACCCTTGATAGCCCCAGTTATTGTCGATTATTTCGTCTTGGCGCGCTAATATCGCATGCTTTGTCAAATTGGCGGCGCGGAATGAACCCCAAAAACACAAGTTTTGTCCCGAAGAACTCCTATGATCTGCAGGATCTGGTGGACTGCGGTTACGGTAAATTATTCGGCCCAGGCAATGCACGCCTGCCCGTGAATAATATGCTTATGCTCGACCGCATCGTCGAAATTAATTCCGATGGTGGTGATTATGGTCGCGGCCAGATAATCGCGGAACTGGATATCAAACCTGACCTGTGGTTTTTCGACTGCCATTTCCCCGGCGACCCTGTCATGCCAGGATGCCTTGGGCTCGATGCCCTGTGGCAGCTGGTAGGTTTTTTTCTGGGTTGGAGCGGGCATTGTGGTAAGGGGCGCGCATTGGGCGCAGGTGAGGTAAAATTCACTGGTGAAATCCTGCCGGATGCAACCAGGGTGGTTTACGAGTTGTCCATCAGCAGGTTAATTGAACGTAAACTGGTGATGGGGATAGCCGATGGCAATGTCTCTGTCGACGGGCGAACCATATATAAGACCAAAGGACTCAAGGTCGGCCTGTTCACACCGGAAAACAAGTTCTCATAAAGCAGGAAGTTGGGGGGAGTATGCGACGTGTAGTAGTCACTGGCATGGGCATCGTTTCATGTCTTGGAAACGAAAAAGCTACCGTATTGGATTCGCTGCAGCAGGGCCGTAGCGGTATCCGCAAGAATCCCGAATACGAAGCAATCGGCATGCGCAGCCACGTCAGTGGCTCGGTGATCATCGACAAGGAAGCCCTGATCGATCGCAAACTCCTGCGGTTCATGGGTGATGCTGCGGCATTTAACTATATCTCTATGCAGCAAGCTGTCGAAGATTCAGGTCTGGAAGCTGATAAAGTTTCCAATGAGAGAACTGGCATCGTCGTAGGCTCTGGCGGGGGCTCTCCCGAAGACCAGTTGGAGTCCAATGACATCATGCGCGAGAAGGGCCTGCGCCGTGTCGGACCTTACCGTGTACCTCGCACCATGAGCAGCTCAACGTCTGCCTGCCTCGCAACCGCCTTCAAGATACGTGGCGTGAACTATTCCATATCTTCTGCCTGTGCCACCAGCGCACATTGCATCGGGCACGCGGCAGAACTGATTCAACTCAACAAGCAGGATATTGTGTTTGCCGGTGGCGGAGAATCCGAGCACTGGACACTTTCCCATATGTTCGATGCTATGGGCGCACTGTCTACCAAATATAACGACACACCTGACAAAGCCTCTCGTGCATTCGATGCCGGTCGTGATGGTTTCGTCGCTGCTGGTGGAGGAGGCACGCTGGTTATCGAGGAACTGGAACACGCACTGGCTCGCGGCGCAAAAATCTATGCAGAACTCACCGGATATGCCGCGACCTCGGACGGTTATGACATGGTCGCTCCTTCCGGCGAGGGTGGAGCACGCGCCATGAGAATGGCCATGGGCACTGCCAGCGGCCCTATTGAATACATCAACACTCATGGCACCAGCACTCCTGCTGGTGATGTGGCAGAACTGAAGGCCATCAGGGAAGTGTTCGGTGAAAAGATCCCCACATTTAATTCCACCAAGTCACTCACCGGACATTCACTGGGAGCCGCGGGTGTACAGGAAGCGATCTACAGCCTGCTCATGATGGAGAACAATTTCATTGCGGCTTCGGCCAATATAGAAAACCTGGATGAAGCTGCCGCAGGCATGCCAATCGCACTTAAGCGCCAGGACAATGTCACGCTGAATCGGATCATGTCCAATAGCTTCGGTTTCGGCGGCACCAATGCCTGCCTGATATTTGAACGCTACCAACCTTGATCTCGCAGAAAGAGTTTGCTGCTGTTAAAGGTCAAGTACCTATGGGTTCAATTTTTCGTTTACTAATTATCAGCCTGAGTCTGGGACTATTCAGTTCCAGTCTCGCCCAACTCGACTCACTGGGCAGGCTGGGCGCAAACAATAATCGGCCGGTACCCCTGCCAGTCGATCAGGCATTTCACTATTTTCTCTCTGCGACAGATGCTGGAAATTACCGACTCGATTTTCAACTGCAGCCGGAACACTACCTGTATCGCCACGCTTTCGCATTCAAGTGGCGTCCCGAGAGCACCGGAGAACTGAGCGTCCTGGAATTCACTTTGCCGGAAGGGCTCGCCAAGACAGACCAGTTTTTTGGCGCCGTTGAGGTGTACTACGACGAGCTTCAGGTGCAATTGCAGCTCCCGGCCAGCAGCGCCGGCGGTGAACTGCTAATTGAGTACCAGGGCTGCGCCGATTGGGGCTTCTGCTACCCCCCACAACAAGACATCATCGATCTCGCGCTATAACGCTCCAGCCCCTTCCAACACCAATAAAGTTGGTAAAACTGATGAAATACTCGGTAATTTCTGAGAAAATGCCGCCAAAATAGGCAATCAGCCGACAAATCGACAATACGCGTTCCAATGGGAACGCCACAACAGCTTTTAGAGATGCATTATGGCCACCATACTCGCGCTGCATGGACCCAACCTAAATTTGCTGGGTAGCCGTGAGCCACATATATACGGCGCAGACACTCTGGATGACATCAATGGCCGGTTGAGCCAGCTATGTCAGGATGCCGGACACCAGTTCGAATCCTTGCAAAGCAATAGCGAAGGCGAGCTGATCGAGCGATTGCACGAGGCCCGTGCTGAGGGTGTCGGATACCTGCTGATCAATGCAGGCGGCTTCACCCACACCAGCATTGCGCTCCGCGATGCAGTGCTGGCTGCCGAAATTCCTTTCATTGAAGTACATCTGTCGAATCTCTACAGCCGCGAAGAATTTCGTCGCAAGTCCTATTTCTCCGATATTGCAGTAGGCAGTATTGTGGGATTGGGTGCGCAGGGCTATGAATTGGCACTGCAGGCTGTATTTCGCAAACTGGCAAACTGAGAAACAGGTTTTCCCATGGATATTCGTAAAGTAAAAAAGCTGATTGAACTACTTGAAGCCTCGGACATCGCCGAGATTGAAATCAAGGAAGGCGAAGAAGCCGTGCGCATAAGTCGCGGCTCAACTGCGGTACCACCGCAGATCCACTACCAGGCACCTCCACCCGCACCAGCGCCAGCAGCAGCTCCGGCTCCAGCACCTGCAGGAGACACCGAGGCAGCCAAGGGTCAAAGTGCTGACCTCAAAGGCAACGTCATCAAGTCTCCGATGGTGGGCACTTTTTATCGATCCCCATCTCCTTCTTCTCCGGCATTCGTCGAAGTGGGTCAACACGTCAAGGCCGGCGATGTCGTGTGCATAGTTGAAGCCATGAAGATGATGAATCAGATTGAGGCAGACCATTCCGGCGTCATCGAAGCCATCCTTGTTGAAGATGGAGAACCGGTTGAGTTTGATCAACCGCTCGTCACAATCGTTTAATTCGCTATTAACTCCGGACACAATTCATGCTTGAAAAAGTTTTAATCGCGAATCGCGGCGAGATCGCACTCAGGGTATTGCGATCCTGCAAGGAACTGGGCATCAAAACTGTCGCCGTGCATTCGACCGCTGATCGTGACCTGATGCATGTCCGACTTTCGGACGAGTCAGTATGTATCGGACCACCCAGCCCTACAGAGAGCTACCTCAACAGTCCTGCCATTATCAGCGCAATGGAAGTCACAGATGCCGATGCCGTGCATCCTGGCTACGGCTTTTTATCTGAGAACGCCGATTTCGCTGAGCAGGTCGAAAATAGCGGCTTTGTTTTTATTGGACCCCAGGCCGAAACCATCCGCCTGATGGGCGACAAAGTGTCTGCGATTGAAGTCATGCGCGAAGCAGGCGTCCCGACTGTGCCCGGATCCAATGGCCCACTTGATGACAACAAGGAACGCACTCTGGAACTGGCGCGTGAAATTGGCTACCCGGTTATTATCAAGGCAGCAGCCGGTGGTGGTGGTCGGGGAATGCGTGTTGTACACAATGAAGCGGCACTACTGAAAGCGGTCTACGTTACCCAATCTGAAGCCAAATCTTTTTTTGGTAGCGGCATAGTCTATCTTGAGAAGTATCTGGAGAATCCGCGTCATGTGGAAATTCAGGTGCTCGGAGACGGACAGGGTAATGCCATACATCTGGGTGACAGGGATTGCTCGCTACAGCGGCGCCATCAGAAGGTACTGGAAGAAGCACCTGCGCCCGGCATACCGCAGCACGTGCGGGATGAAGTTGCCGCAACCTGTATTAAAGCCTGCAAAATCATGAAATATCGCGGCGCCGGTACACTGGAATTTCTCTACGAAGATGAAAACTTCTATTTCATAGAAATGAATACTCGAGTTCAGGTTGAACATCCGGTCACCGAAATGGTGACAGGTGTAGATATCGTCAAAGAACAACTGAAGATCGCTGGTGGTGATCCGCTTTCGCTGGCACAGGAAGATATCAGGATTAATGGCCATGCATTCGAGTGTCGAATCAATGCTGAGGATCCTTCAACTTTCATGCCGTGCCCGGGCAAAGTTACCCTGTTTCATGCCCCCGGCGGCAATGGCATCCGTGTTGATTCACACCTCTACAGCGGATACACCGTGCCGCCCTACTACGACTCCCTGGTTGCCAAACTAATCAGCCATGGTGACAATCGCGAGCAGGCGCTTGCCCGCATGCAGATCGCGCTGGATGAGTTACTGATTGATGGTATCCGGAGCAATATACCTCTGCATCGTGACCTCGTCAGAGACACTGAGTTCCAGAAGGGTGGAGTCAATATTCACTACCTGGAAAAGAAACTCGGCTCCTGATAACGGCTGCCTGTCCTGCATGTGGCAACAATTATCCCTGCAGACCGACTCTGCAACCGCCGCTGGCGTTGAGCAATTTCTGCTCGATGCCGGCGCCTTGTCTGTAACCTATCTCGACGCAGAAGATCAACCTGTATTTCAAGAGGAGCCAGGTGCCACACCTTTGTGGGATCAAGTCGTGCTCACCTGTCTGTTTGAGTCCACCTATGAATTACAACCACTGATCTCCACACTGGTTGATTCCCATAGCAAGATCACAGCCGCAGCCATCTCCATCAGCCAGATCGCAGAACAGGATTGGGAACGGGCCTGGATGGAAGATTTTCATGCCATGCAATTCGGAGACAACCTGTGGATCTGCCCAAGCTGGCAATCACCACCGGAACCAGACGCCATTAACATCATGCTGGATCCTGGTCTGGCGTTTGGCAGTGGCACGCATGCCACGACAGCAATGTGCCTCAAATGGTTGGGGTCAGCCAGGTTGGCTGGAAAATATGTCATAGACTATGGCAGTGGCTCCGGCGTGCTCGCAATTGCGGCTGCCAAACTCGGCGCGCAGCGAGTGGTAGCTATCGACAATGATCCCCAGGCGCTGCAGGCAACGCGGGACAATGCAATCAGCAACAATGTTACGCTGTCCGTACTGGCGCCAATCGACACCCCCTCAGAAGCCGCTGATTGCCTGGTGGCGAATATTCTGGCGCAGCCACTCAAAGACCTCGCACCAGCATTTGCCACGCTACTGCGCCCAGGAGCAGATCTCGTACTGTCCGGCCTGTTACGCGAACAGGCAGAAGAAATAAGCGGGATTTATGCGCAATGGTTCGAAATGTCAGCGCCGCTATATCAGGAAGATTGGGCAATGTTGCACGGTGTCAGAACAACGGTAGGCAGCGACAACTGATTCACCTAAAATCCAAAGTCGAAACTGACCCAATGCTCTGACGAGCAAGCGTGACCTGATGGCTTTCCACGTTACTCAATGCCCTGGGTGTGACTCCACCTTTAATACCAATGCCCGGGTACTCGAATCTGCCCACGGCAAGGTACGATGTGGCGCTTGCCTGACGGTTTTTAATGCGCAGGAGTGCCTGTTGGACACCCTCGCTGCTGGCAATGACGAAGCTGAGCCGGAATCAGTTTTCGTTTCCTCCCCGGCAGATTATTTCGACCCCAGCAGCTTTCTTACCCGCAGCGCTCTCAGCGAACCCGATGAGTTGGACACCGCCGAGGAAACACTCTTTCAGTCCGCCATCGCAGAAGAACTATCCACGCAAATTGATCCCGACCCTGAGACAGAACCAGACTCTGCACCAGAAGCAGCACCTGATACTGAAACCGAATCTGCTGTAGCAGCGCTTTTCGACTCGCAAGACACTGAAATAGAAACAGATGCAGAACAACCGAATGATTTCGCATTTCCAGGACTGGAATTCAAATTCACTTTCGGTGAACCGCAAGCCAACGCAGACAACTCTGAACCGGCAGATAGCCACCTTGATTTTTCGGATAATAATCCTGAGCCGTCAAATGAGGTAGAACAGGAATTGGTCGGGGCACCAGGACAAGACAGGGACATTTTTGAGACAGCAGGCACAACAGCACCTGATTTTGATACTTCAGTCGATTCAGCAGCAATTGAGCAGGAATCCGTCAGGGAATCAGGCAAGGAACAAGGCACTCAAATTAGTGTGCAGGCAACTCAGGAAACTGAAGATAATGATCTCGATACTGCATCAGAGATTGTTAAGCAAATTGCCGACAGTGACGAACAGGCCCCAACAGTATTCGAAGCATCATCGATTACACAACCGGAAGAAGAGTTATCCAATTCAGCAGCAATGCAAGATGACATTACAGATCAAAGCGCTGTGGAAGAAGCTGATGAAGAGGCTGACCAAAGTGATGCAATACGACAGCGCGCGTTGCGCGCACAACTGGAAGATGAAGAGGCACTGGAATCCATCCCGCAGGAAAATCTGTCGGTGCTGGGGCGCCTCTCAACACCACTGGAACTGCTCTCAGGCAAGGAAACAAGCTGGGGCCAGCGCATTGGCCTGATGCTTACAATCCTTGTGCTTATCGGCACTTTGGCTATCCAGTATTTGTGGCAACAGCGTGCGATATACAGTCAACAAGCCGACTATCGGTCAATATATGAATGGGCTTGTCAGTGGCTCACCTGTGACTTGCAACCATTGCGACAAATTGCTGCAATTCAAAGTGACAATCTTATAATCCGGGCACACCCGGAAATAGACAATGCACTCGCAGTTAATATCACGATGCATAATGGCGCAGAATTTCCCCAGCCTTTCCCTGTAATGATTTTAAGTTTCCAATCAGCCAACAATGCCACAATCGCGTTGAGAGAATTCGCCCCGCACGAATATTTGTCAGCGGGTTTGAGTGAGGTTGAACTGATGCCGGTAATGGCACCAGTAGAAATTGAGCTGGAGTTAATTGATCCAGGGCCGGATGCAGTAAACTACACGCTGGCATTCCGCTCCCCCTGAGTGAAATCCTTCCGGATTTGGTGCGCACTATCACAGCAATTAATGCTGTAACAAATTCACCCTCCCGTTGCGATCAATAAAGTTTCAACTATTTCAAATTATTTACGCAAATGACTTTAACTGTGTTTGGCATCCGTCTATTATAATCGGCCGTCTTTTGGACACGCGATTACTAACAGTTTGAAATGAAGCAAATCGGCCCATACCAATTAAAAAATACTCTCTTCCTTGCGCCGATGGTTGGAGTAAGCGATACCCCCTATCGAGAAATCTGCAGTGAACAAGGCGCAGGATTAACCGTCGCCGAGATGCTCACCTGCAATAGTGAACTGTGGCACAACGAACGCAACCGCCTCAAGCAAGTGCGCCCGCGCATTACCGGCCCACATGTTGTGCAGATCGCTGGATCAGACCCACAACTTATGGCAGGCGCAGCAATACAAAACGCTGCCCTGGGTGCGGATGCCATTGATATCAACATGGGATGTCCGGCCAAGAAAGTTTTGAAGAAGGCTGCCGGTTCGGCCTTGCTCAAGGACAGCGAACTGGTTGAACGTATTTTGCAATCTGTTGTTGCTGCAGTTGATGTGCCGGTGACACTAAAAATTCGCACCGGTTGGTGCCCTGATTCACGCAATGGCGTCGAGATTGCCCGACTCGCCGAAGACTGTGGTATTCAACTCCTGACCGTACATGGCCGCACACGCGCCGATCGCTTTCGTGGCTGCGCTGAATACGACACCATCGCAGCAATCAAGCAGGCTGTCACAATACCGGTAGTCGCTAATGGCGATATCGACTCACCGGTCAAGGCTGCCCGGGTACTGGCACATACCGCAGCCGATGGCCTAATGATTGGGCGTGCCGCCCAGGGTCGACCCTGGATATTCAGGGAGATCGAACATTATCTGGCAACAGGAAACCACCTGCCAACGATTTCTCCGCGTGAACGACTGGATGTAATCTTGGCTCACCTGCAAAAACTCCACGGGTTTTATGGTGAGCTAAAAGGTGTATGGTACGCACGCAAACATGTCATTAGTTATTTGCACGGTTTAGCTGGTAGTAAAACATTTCTTCCCGAATTCAATGGCCTGCAATCTCCTGACCAGCAGATTGCAGCACTTAATGAGTATTTTGAGTACCTTAGCGAAGACTATGGAGCGCTCGCCGCATGAATAAACTTGAAGACGCCAATCTGGTTCCCGGTTTCAACCAGACAGAACGCAATGAGATCAATGACAAGCAACCCGGAACATTGCGGGATGAAGTAGCAAAAGCCATGTATCGCTATTTCCAGCAAGTTGAAGATGCACCGGTGACCAATCTGCACGATATGGTGATCTCGGAAGTGGAAGCACCGCTGCTGGAGGCTGTTATGCGCTATGCTGGCAACAACCAGAGCAAGGCTTCTATCATGCTCGGATTGAACCGTGGTACGCTTCGCACCAAATTAAAGCATTACGGTTTACTTTAGACATCGGTCGCCAGCCCAACTGGTGAAGCCCCGACATCTGCCTCGGGCTAACATCTTCGAACTAAACATAAAGGTATAAAAGCTGCTCTATGACAATGGATAACTCTGTTGCCATTCGGCGCGCTTTGATTAGCGTATCCGATAAAACTGGCATTGTTCCCTTCGCAAAATCTCTCACTGAGCTGAATATTGAAATTCTCTCCACCGGTGGCACCTACAAATTGCTCACCGCCGAAGGCATCCCTGCCATCGAGATATCGGAATACACCGGGTTCCCGGAAATGATGGATGGACGAGTCAAGACTCTGCACCCGAAAGTGCATGGCGGGATTCTCGCCAGACGCGATATCGATCAGGAAACAATGGACACCCATGGCATCCCCCCAATCGACCTGGTCGTGGTCAATCTCTACCCATTCGAGGCCACCGTTGCCAATCCTGATTGTGATTTGCCCACCGCAATAGAGAATATCGATATTGGTGGACCAACGATGTTGCGAGCTGCAGCAAAAAACAACCGCTTCGTCACTGTCGTGGTAAATCCGACTGACTACGACGACATTATCGATAAGCTGAAAACCTATGATGGCGCACTCAACCAGCCCACACGCTTTGACCTGGCAGTGAAAACTTTTGAGCACACAGCAGGTTATGACGGCGCCATCGCCAATTATCTTGGGTCACGCGTGGGTGACTCTGAAGAACCAGACACATTTGCGCGAACCTTTAACACTCAGTTCTTTAAGAGCCAGGATATGCGCTACGGTGAAAACCCTCACCAGGCGGCGGCTTTTTATACAGAGCGTGAGCCAGTCGAGGCGTGTATTGCCACTGCCACCCAGCATCAGGGCAAAGAACTGTCCTATAACAATATTGCCGACACCGATGCCGCCCTGGAATGCGTGAAATCTTTCTCTGAACCTGCTTGCGTGATCGTCAAGCATGCCAACCCCTGTGGGGTGGCCATTGCCGAAACGGCGCTACAGGCGTACGAGAAAGCATTTCAGACCGATCCCACTTCGGCATTCGGAGGCATTATCGCTTTTAACCGGGAACTCGATGCGGCAACCGCGCAACGCATCGTCGATCAGCAATTTACTGAAGTCATTATTGCACCTGAAGTGTCGAAGGAAGCGCTTGCAGTGACAGCAGCCAAACAAAATGTGCGGGTTTTGAGCTGCGGTCAGTGGCAGACCGAGCGTAAAGCCGGGCTCGACTACAAACGTGTCAATGGTGGATTGCTTGTACAAGACAGGGACATTCACCAGATCAGCCGCGACGACCTCAAGGTGGTCAGCAAACGCCAGCCAACCGAAGATGAAATTCGGGATCTGATGTTTGCCTGGTCGGTCGCTCAATATGTGAAATCCAATGCCATCGTGTATTGCAAGAACAACCAAACTATTGGCATAGGTGCAGGTCAGATGAGCCGGGTATATAGCGCGAAGATCGCTGGTATAAAGGCAGCCGATGAAAAACTGGAAGTGAAAGGCTCGGTGATGGCATCAGATGCGTTCTTTCCGTTTCGGGATGGAATAGATGCGGCGGCTGAGGCCGGTATTTCGGCCGTGATTCAACCCGGTGGCTCCATGCGCGATGAAGAAGTGATTGAAGCGGCGAATGAAGCCGGCATGGCGATGGTGTTTACGGGTATCCGACACTTCAGACACTAAGGTCTGGGTGCTGTCTTCTCCGCCGCTTCAATTGATACCGGAATGGCCTGTTTCCGCAAATCCTTCGTTGCCCGCGTGCTCAGTCAGTCACATATAAGACTATATGCTCCTGCCCTGCGTGCGCCGCCGCCGCGACAGCCCAAAAATATCCTCATTCCTCTAACTGCTGGATTCTCCAAAATCCTGCATTCTATTCTATTGAATACATCGTCAGCCGGTTTTATTGATGCAGCGCTAAACCCGGTCGCGCGGCTGTGGTAACCTTCGAGAATTGGCAATAATGGATTGATTGAAGCGGATATGAATGTACTGATTATAGGTAGTGGTGGGCGTGAGCATTCCCTCGCGTGGCGCTCAGCGCAATCGAAAAACGTAGAACGCGTTTATGTAGCGCCGGGTAATGCAGGCACTGCGCGTGAAGACAAAGTCGAGAATGTTCAGATCGACGTTCTGGATTTCGCTGCGCTTGTGAAGTTCGCTCAGGATAATAATGTTGGACTTACTATTGTGGGACCTGAGGCACCTCTTGTTGCAGGTGTTGTAGACTACTTTCAGAAAGCCGGGCTACCGTGCTTCGGACCCAGCGCGGATGCCGCACAGCTGGAAGGCTCAAAAGCCTTTACCAAGGAATTTCTTGCACGGCATGGCATACCCACAGCGGCGTATCAAACCTTCACCGATACCGGTGCTGCCCGTGCCTATATCAATGCCGAGGGCGCTCCGATAGTTATCAAAGCCGACGGACTCGCAGCGGGCAAGGGAGTCGTAGTAGCCCAGACCGAGGAAGAGGCGATTGCGGCAGTAGAAGACATGCTGTCAGGCAACAAATTTGGCGAAGCTGGCCACAGAGTTGTCATCGAAGAATTCCTGGTTGGGGAAGAAGCCAGTTTTATCGCCATGGTGGATGGGCAACACATACTGCCAATGGCCACCTCACAAGATCACAAAGCCAGGGATGATGGCGACACAGGGCCCAATACTGGCGGCATGGGTGCCTACTCCCCCGCCCCGGTTGTCACGGACGAAATCTATGAGCGCATCATGCAGGAAGTGATAGTGCCAACGGTTCAGGGCATGGCCTCGGACGGCCATCCCTATACCGGATTCCTTTACGCAGGAATGATGATCAGCCCGAGCGGTGAAGTTGACGTCGTTGAATTCAACTGTCGCTTTGGCGACCCGGAAGCACAGCCGATCATGTTTCGCCTGCAATCCGATTTGCCGGCATTGTGCCTGGCAGCGCTGGAGCAAAAACTGGATACGCAAACCGCACAATGGGATTCGCGCAGTGCTGTCGGCGTAGTGATGGCCGCAGGCGGATATCCAGACAGCTATGACAAGGGCGCGGAGATTTCAGGGCTGGATGCCGCGGTGACTGACAACCAGAAGGTATTCCATGCTGGCACCGCGGAAAAAGACGGTGCAGTGGTGACCAACGGCGGTCGGGTGCTATGTGCCGTGGCACTGGGAGACACTGTCCCGGAAGCACAAAAGCTGGCCTATGAACTGGTCGAAGGCATCAACTGGGACGGAGTGTACTACCGCAAGGATATTGCGCACCGGGCCATCGCAAGGGAGAATCAGGGTTCATGATCAAGTCTGTTACTCACAATTTGCTGGATCGCTGCCTGATACAGGCAGAACAAGCCCTGCGCACCCTGGTACCCGGCGGTAATACGCCGAAACGTGAATCCCCTGCCAGGGGCAATCCGGAAGCGGAACTTACCGAGCAGGAACGCAAACACAGTGCTGGTCTCATGCGTATCAATCATACTGGCGAGGTGTGTGCCCAGGCCCTGTATCAGGGTCAGGCAGCCACTGCCAGACTAGACTCAGTGCGCAGCTCCATGGAACACGCCGCACTTGAGGAGATCGATCACCTGTCATGGTGTGAAGAAAGACTCTCGGATCTGGATAGCCGGCCCAGCCTGCTCAATCCGCTGTGGTATGCCATGTCATATGGACTGGGCGCGGCTGCCGGTCTGGCCGGAGACAAATGGAGCCTGGGTTTCGTTGCCGAAACCGAAGAACAGGTATGTCAGCACTTGCAAGACCACCTGACCCAATTGCCTGAGCAGGATAGCCGCTCGCAGGCCGTGCTGGAGCAAATGATAGTGGATGAGAAGCAGCACGGTGAAACCGCGCGGCAAGCGGGCGGCGCCGAAATCCCGCTGCCTTTCCGACAGGCCATGCATGGCATGTCCAAAGTCATGAAAAAAACCACATACTACCTGTAATGGGAGTATGGACTACTCTGGCGCAGCCTCAGAATTAATAATTTCGTAATCGTGGGTCACCTTGACCCCGGCCTTTTTCAGCATGATCGATGCTGAGCAGTATTTATCTGCCGACAGCTCGATCGCTCGTTCGATTTGTTTCTCACTCAAATCCTTTCCGGCAATTTTGAAATGCAGGTGAATTGATTCAAATACCGCCGGAGTAGCGTCTACTCGCGTGCCTTCAACCTCAGCTTCGCAACTGGTGATCTGCTGCCGGGCCTTACGCAGAATTGTCACCACATCGTAGGATGAGCAACTACCGACACTCAATAACATCAGTTCCATGGGACGCATGCCCAGATTACGACCACCGCTCTCCTTGGCGCCGTCGAGCACAATTCCGTGCCCGGTGCCGGATTCACCGACAAACATTACGTCCTCTACCCACTTGATTCTGCCATTCATGATTCTCGCTCCAATTACGTATTTTTGCCCGGTCACTGCCCGCTTTGTTGTCCGGCGCCCGGAAAGCGCGCAAGGGTATCATAGTTCGCGGAAGCGCCACATATGAGGTTAGTAAAGGCGCTATGAATGCAAGCACGGCCTGTTTCTCCGCGTATTTTATGTGAATGGTATCTCACAATTAGGCCAGAAATGTGATATACATTCGAGCAGTTCAAGTAAGCGGGAGCAGGTTTTATGGGTCTCATGGCGATCACACCTCATATTGAGGATCTGGATAACTTCCTGTCGCATTGCCACAGAAAACGTTACCCGAATCGGTCGACGATCATCTACGAGGGTGATGAGTGCGATACCCTCTATTACATCGTAAAAGGGTCCGTATCGGTCATGCTCGAAGATGATGATGGCAAGGAAGTCGTAATTGCATACCTGAATCCGGGCGATTTTTTCGGCGAGATGGGGCTGTTCGAGCAATCCGAGGAACGCAGTGCCTGGTGCCGTGCGCGCACAGCTTGCGAAATAGCTGAAATTAGCTATTCAAACTTCAATTCATACATCCGCTCACATCCTGAAATTGTCTTTACCATCGGCCAGCAGATGGCCCATCGCCTGCGCAATACCACGCGCAAGGTCGGCGACCTGGCTTTTTATGACGTGACGGGTCGCATCGCACGCACGCTGATCGAACTAAGCAAGGGCCCCGATGCCATGACACATCCTGATGGCATGCAAATCAAGATTACACGTCAGGAGATTGGCCGCATCGTTAACTGCTCAAGGGAAATGGCAGGGCGTGTATTGAAGACGCTTGAGGAACAGGAGCTGATCAGTGTTTCGGGCAAGACGATCGTTGTATTCGGTACCCGTTAGCCATTAGCCGAGCAATAGCAAGCCCCAGGTAAACAGCACCAATACTATACTGATCAGTACGGCCGCCGAGCACATATCCTTGGCGACGCGCGATAGTTCGTGATACTCCGTGCCTACCCTGTCCACCACAGCCTCAACCGCTGAGTTGAGCAATTCCACCAGTATTACCAGCACCAGGGATCCAACCAATATCACTTTCTCGACATTGGTTTCGCCCAGCCACATGCCCAATGGCGCCATGATGAGGAATGCTATCGCTTCCAGACGAAACGCTTATTCGTTCTGATACGCAGCTTTCAGCCTGGCAGCGGAATAATGCGTGGCCGCGATTAACCGCGCTATCCCCTTCCTGGGAGGAGGTGGAGATTTGACTTCACTGTCACTCATCTCATCTTCCCGTTCTGCATAAAAACCAGATTAACCATCACTGCCAAACAGTTCCCACAGTTTTGCGCCGGGGCTGACAGCTCGCATGAATGATTCGCCCACGAGAAACCCGTAAACACCAGCATCTTTCATGCGCTGTATATCATCTGCAGTGTTAATGCCGCTCTCAGTAATGACGGTTCTGTCTTCCGGAATTGCTGAGAGCAAATCCAGCGTCGTATCCAGGCTGGTATCAAAAGTGTGCAGATCGCGGTTGTTGATACCAATAAGCTGCACGGGCAGCTCCAGTGCTCGATTCAGCTCTTCTCGATTATGCACTTCAACCAGGATATCGATTGAAAGTGAATGCGCATAAGCGGTCAATTCAACAAGTTCGGATTGTTGCAAGGCCGCAACAATCAACAGGATGCAATCTGCCCCCATGGCGCGCGCTTCGGCGATTTGATATGAGTCGACGATAAAGTCTTTACGCAATACTGGAATATCGCATGCCGCACGGGCCGCGCGAAGATAGGCGGGCGCACCCTGAAAATATTTCTTGTCAGTTAATACCGAAAGACAGGCAGCCCCGTTTGCCGCGTAATCTGCGGCAATCGCAACAGGATCAAAATCCTCACGAATCACGCCCTTGGAAGGAGAAGCCTTCTTGATCTCTGCAATAACAGCAGACTTGCTCGCCTGAACTCTCTGCGTTAGCGCGTCCGCGAACCCGCGGCAAGGCCCCAGCAATGTGAGCCCGGCCTCCAGTTCCTCCTGACTGATGAGTTGGCGCGCCGCGCTGACCTCGTCTTGCTTGTCAGCCAGGATCTGTTCAAGAATTGTTGCTGGCACTAGTTAGGCTCCAAATTCTTGCGTGAATGTCACCAACTGCGCCAACTTGCCAGTGGCTGCACCACTGTCGAGAATTTCACGCGCCTGCTCTACACCACTGACCAGATCATCGCTCAAGTTCGCAGCGTAAATCGCGGCACCGGCATTGATAGCCACCATGTCGCGAGCCGCAGTATTACTGCCGACAAAGGCAGCCTTGATCATTTCAAGACTTTCCTCGGCACTATCAATTTGTAGCATGGAATAATCTTTGTATTTCGCGATGCCCAGGGTCTTTGGCTGTACTTTGGTCACGGTAATCTTGTCCTGCTTCAATTCCCCAATCATGGTCGGTGCCGAAATACTGATTTCATCCAGACCGTCATCAGAGGACACCACGAGCACGTGACGACTGCCCAGCTCCTTGAACACTTCAAGCAATGGTTCAATCCAGGCCTGATCGTATACACCCATTAATTGATTCGGCGCACCAGCAGGGTTCGTCAGCGGCCCTAACAGGTTAAATATGGTACGCAAACCCACTTCCTTGCGCGCGGCGATAACGTGTTTCATGGCGCTGTGATGGGCCGGAGCAAACATAAAACCCACGCCAACCTCGTCAATCGTCGCTGCTACCTGTTCCGGCGTAAGATCAAGTTTCACACCGGCAGCCTCCAGCACATCTGCGCTGCCACTTTTACTCGTGGCACCGCGATTGCCATGTTTGGCCACATAGGCACCGGAACATGCCGCTACGATCGCGGCCGCAGTGGAGACATTAAATTTATTGGAACCACTGCCTCCGGTACCACAGGTATCAACCAGGTGTGGCCCGACCGAAACGTTTACCGGAGTGGCCAGTTTTCGCATCACCGTGGCGCCACCGAGGATCTCTGAAGCCTTGACACCTTTGGTTTGTAAGCCAACCAGAAACGCCGCATTCAACATATCAGAAGTCTCACCAGACATGATGGCCTGCATCACGTCGATCATGTCGTCCTTGTCGAGGTCTTGATGGGCCACCACCGCTTTTATGGCCTGTTTGATATCCATGTCTGTCTCCTTTGTGTTCGGTCTCGCCTAACCTGCTTCGAGAAAATTTCGCAGCAACTGATGACCATGCTCGCTCAGTATGGATTCCGGGTGGAACTGCACACCTTCCACTGCCAGCTCTTTATGCCGTACGCCCATGATCTCTTCGATATTGCCTTCTTCATCTTCAGTCCAGGCCGTGACCTCAAGGCATTCCGGCAGACTGGCCTGGGATATCACCAGAGAATGGTAGCGAGTAGCAGTAAACGGCGCTTCGATACCTTTAAATACCCCCGCGCCACGATGATGAATCTTGCTGAGCTTGCCATGCATCACTTTGCCCGCACGTACGATTTCTCCGCCAAATACCTGACCGATACTCTGATGCCCAAGGCAAATTCCAAGAATAGGCACTTCACCCGCGAAGGCCTCTATCGCCGCCATCGAAATGCCAGCTTCGAACGGCGTACACGGCCCGGGGGAGATTACGATTTTTTCCGGTGCCAGCGCCTTGATTTGATTCACATTCACTGCATCATTACGGTAGACCTGAACATCAGCGCCCAGCTCTCCCAGATATTGCACGACGTTGTAAGTAAACGAATCGTAATTGTCGATCATCAATAACACAGGCTGCTCTCCAATCCCTCGCCATTTTCAGCGAGCGCCAATCATAGCAGTCCGCACCAAATCTGTCTTGAGCGTACCGGTTGATCGAAACCCGGGAGACTGGCGTAGTTACCCCTATCCAGCAACTCATACGACACCGAACCAATGTCTAAAACCACAACAATCTGCTGGTTCCGGCAGGACCTGCGTCTGACCCACAATCCTGCCCTGGAAGCGGCCAGCGATGCCGGCAAGGTATTGCCGCTTTATATTCACGATGAGGTTAACTGCGGAGAATGGGGCCATGGTGCTGCCAGTCGCTGGTGGCTGCACCAATCTTTGACGCAGCTGGATGCCGACATGAATGGCCGCCTGTGCATCCAGCGCAGCGATCCGCTGGACATTCTCGTTGCGCTAAGTGAAAAACTAGATATCCAGCGAGTGTATTGGAATCGCTGTTATGAGCCCTGGCAGATCAAACGCGACAAACAGATCAAACAGGCACTGGAATCGCGCGGTATTGCAGTGACGAGTTGCAATGGCAATCTGTTATGGGAACCCTGGGAAAACCTGAAGGATGACGGCAGCCCCTATAAAGTATTTACGCCATTCTTTAAGAGCGCCATGGCGCGCCTTGATTTACCCGCACTGACGTCCAGGCCTGACTTAAAAATTGAATACGTCGATGCCGGGGATATGAATACAGGCATTGATCAACTTGGGCTGATGCCAAAGATCAAATGGTATGAAGAAATGGCACAATGCTGGTCGCCAGGCACTGCAGGAGCACAGGACTTATTACAAGAGTTTCTGCAATCTGGCCTGCAATCTTATCCGGAAGGACGTGACTTTCCTGATCAGCAAAGCGTTTCACGTCTATCACCCCATCTGCATTTTGGGGAAATATCACCACTGGAACTGGCCCATCGTGTGCGACGCCACGGGGAACAGAACAATCTCCAGGATCAGGCCTTTCATTATATCCGTGAGCTGGCCTGGCGTGAGTTTTCCCACTACGTGCTCTATCACTTCCCTGATATCTGCGAGCGCAATATGAAGTCTCAGTTCGATGATTTTCCCTGGCTCACCGATGCCAACGGGCTCGAACGCTGGCAGCAGGGCCAGACAGGTTATCCACTGGTAGATGCCGGCATGCGTGAGCTGTGGCAAACCGGGTACATGCACAATCGGGTGCGCATGATTGTCGCCTCCTTCCTGACCAAAAACCTGATGCTGCATTGGAAGCATGGCGCACGCTGGTTCTGGGATTGCCTCCTCGATGCCGATCTGGCCAATAACAGCGCCAGCTGGCAATGGGTGGCGGGCAGTGGTACCGATGCGGCACCCTACTTCCGCATCTTTAATCCTGTGACCCAATCGCTGAAGTTCGATTCGGCCGGGGCATATATCAAACGGTATGTTCCTGAACTGGAGAATTTGCCCGAGCCTCACTTACATGACCCAAGTTCAGCACCACAAGAAGTGCTGCACGAAGCGGGAGTAAAGCTGGGAGAGACTTATCCACGAGCAATGGTCAATTTGAAAGAAACCCGTGAGCGCGCACTGAACGCGTACAAGAGTATCAGGGAAGGCTGACTAATCCAGTTTGAGTGCGTTGGCCGCCAACTGTACAGCACGCACGATTGCACGCGCCTTGTTCTGGGTTTCTTCCCATTCCGCAGCGGGTTGCGAGTCGGCCACGATACCCGCACCGGCCTGCACGTAGAGAGTCTGGTTTTTTATTACAGCGGTGCGTATGGCAATGGCCATGTCCATATTGTCATGCCATCCGAGATAGCCCATGGCACCGCCATAAATGCCACGCTTCTCGGGTTCCAGCTCGTCGATGATTTCCATGGCACGCACCTTGGGCGCACCACTCAAGGTGCCAACTGGCAATGTCGACTGCAATACATCCAGCGCAGTTTTATCCTCACGCATTTCACTCTCGACAATCGAGGCAATATGCATCACATGTGAATAGCGCTCCACAAACATCTTCCGCGGCACATGCACTGATCCGGTTTTCGAGACGCGACCGGAATCATTGCGCGACAGATCGATCAGCATAAGATGCTCGGCAATCTCCTTGGCGTCGGCCAGCAGATCTGCTTCCAGTTGCTGATCCTCAGTCTCGGTGGCACCACGCTTGCGGGTACCTGCCAGCGGCCGCACTGTAATCTTGCCATCCTGGACGCGTGCCAGAATTTCTGGCGAAGCACTGACCACATGATGATCACCCATATCGAAATACACCATGTAAGGCGAGGGGTTCAGATAGCGCAGCGCCCGATACACATTCATCGGATTGCCACTGAACGGCACTGACATACGCTGGGCCAGCACCACCTGCATGACATCGCCCGCCACAATATAGTCCTTGATGTGCTCAACAGCAGCTTCAAAATCCTCGCGCGGAAAATGGTGACGAAACGCACTCTCCTCTACCGCATGAGTGGCTTGATTGGCCGGCACGTCTACCGGTGCCACAAGTTGTGCCTGCAACTCATCGAGTCGTTGCTGGGCACGCGCGAACGCATCGGATTCAGCAGGATCCACATTCACCACGAAGGCAATTGTGCCGCGCAGATTGTCGAAGACAACTACTTCCTCCGACAGCATCAACAGTATGTCAGGCGTGCCGATTTCGTCACTGCCTGTGGCTGGCCCAATGCGTGTTTCCACATAGCGCACTGTGTCATAGCCGAAGTAGCCTACCAGACCACCGCTGAAAAGCTCCCGGCCGGTAATCTGTGCCACATTGAAGCGCTGTCGAAATTCATCGATGAATTTAAACGGGTTGTCGGTGTTCACGGTTTCCACTTGCTTGCCGTCAGTTTCCACACTAACCATACTGCCGTCGTACTGCAGTACAGTGCGGCAAGGCAAGCCGATGATAGAGAAGCGTCCCCATTTCTCACCGCCCTGAACAGACTCGAAGAAATAGCTGTATTTCGTGTTGGCCAGTTTGAGGTAGGTACTTAGAGGAGTCTCGGTGTCTGCCAGTACTTCGCGTACCACCGGAATGCGGTTGTAGCCGGCATCGACCAGATTTTGAAATTGCTCTAGCTGCATGCCTTTAGCCCGGGAACCCTAGTGCCTGGAACTGGGTTTCTGGCCGAGTTCCGCTCTCATGGCGCTGATAGTTGCACCATAGTCCGGACTGTTGAATATCGCCGAGCCCGCCACAAACATATCAGCACCGGCAGCAGCGATTTCCTTGATATTTTCCACACCGACACCGCCATCCACTTCCAGGCGAATCGGGTAGCCGCTGTCAGTAATTTTCTTGCGTACCTGTTGCAGTTTGCGCAATGTCGACGGAATGAACTTCTGACCACCAAAACCAGGGTTAACGGACATGAGCAGGATCACGTCGATCTTGTCCATGAGGTATTCGAGACAGTTTATCGGTGTTGCCGGATTGAGTACCAGCCCGGATTTGCAGCCCTGATCGCGTATCAGTTGCAGAGAACGATCGATATGCTCAGAGGCCTCCGGGTGAAAACTGATATAAGAGGCACCGGCTTTGGCAAAATCCAGGATTAGCTGGTCTACCGGCTTTACCATCAGGTGCACGTCGATAGGCGCAGTGATCTTGTGATTCCTGAGTGCTTTGCACACCATGGGGCCGATGGTGAGGTTGGGCACATAGTGATTATCCATCACATCGAAGTGAATCACGTCCGCACCAGCATCCAGTACCGCATTAACTTCATCACCCAAACGGGCAAAATCGGCAGAGAGTATGGAAGGCGCTATGAGGTAGTCTTTCATGTCTGTTGATGCTGAACTCGGGGTTCAGCCGCCACAAGTGCTTGTCAATGTTGCGGGTATTCTACAGAGATTAGCTGGTAATGTCCTGAATCGTCAGGCTTTCACGCGCGCATCTTGCGATAGCCGCACAAAAATTCATAGGCTTCACGAATCGCCATGGATTTCTCCTGAGCCTTGCTCAACGCCAGTTGCTGCGCATCTTCCGACAGGTTGCTGGTCATCAGCTTGTCGGGATGATAGCGCGACATGAGCCTGAGATAGGCACGCCGGATTTCAATATTGTCAGCACTTGGACTCAAATCCAGCGTCTTGTAGGCCCGGTGCAGGAAAGAACGTGTCTCGGCATGGGCTGGTAGCTCGACACGAATATCGGCGCTCATGATATGCAAGTCTGCTTTGGTAAATCCCAGACCCTCCGCAATATCCCTTAGCAACATCTTCTCACGCAGGCGAGTTTCTCCCTTGGCAAGCGTGGCACGGCATTGGGTTTGCAGAAACAGCGAGGCCAGTTCGCTGCCAGCGCCGATATTCCTGGCCAGTAATTGCACCAGCGGCGCCACATCACAATCGCGCGCTTTGCCCGCCTCAAAATAGGCAATGGCAGTGCGGCGCGCCTGGTAATCCAGCCCTAGCTGGGTCATCACTGTGGTAGCAAAATCAATTTCGCACTGGGTAACCAGACCATCCAGCTTGGCCAGCCTGCCCATAATGGTGAACATGGCCTGATTGAATATCTTTTCGGCACGGCCGCCCGGCGGCACCGGGATACAGGGTTGGGTACCATCCAGGCGAGCCGTCACGGCCTGCAAATACGCCTTGTTGAATAGTGGTGTGAGCATTACTCATCATCCTCGGCATATCCGGCCAGGACATTAACCTGCTTGAGTCGCTCTGGCGTACCAATATCCATCCACAAACCTTCATGAATCTGGCCCTGAATCAGGTTATGGCTCATAGCTTCCCGCAACAAGGGCACAAAGGAGCGTGGCTGTATCGGCAATCCCTTGAACAGGTTTCTGTGCAAAACGCTGATACCGCTGAATGTCAGCTTTTCATCGCGCCGCGTTTGATCTTCGTGGACCAGGCCTGCGTCATCAATAAAAAAATCACCGTGAGGATTGTGCTCGGCATTTGGAACAAATACCAGGTGTCCCAATATTCTTTCGCCATCAACGGGCTCTAGTCTGGAGTAATCAAAATCTGTCCAGATATCCGAGTTCACAACAATAAAGCAGTCGTCTTTCAGTTTGGGCAGCGCCTTGATAATGCCACCGGCAGTGTCCAGCCGAATGGGCTCGCGCGAATACTCAATCGGGACACCATATTGTTTACCGTCACGCAGTAGTTCGCGAATCATGTCGCCCAGATAAAACAAATTGATCACAATACCTTCCACACCGGCAGCGACGAGCCGCTCGATCTGGTGTTCGATAAGCGTTTTGGGGCCCACTTTTAACAAGGGCTTGGGAGTTTGGTCGGTCAGGGGACGCATGCGCTTACCCAGACCGGCGGCCAGAATCATTGCTCGCATTAGTCTTCCAGGCTGAGTTTGGTTCGCGCCACCGGTAACAGGGATTGTTCAAACCATTCGAGCAAAGCAGTCAACTCAGGGTAACGTTGCCCCACATCGAAAAAATACCGGATGACCAGTGGGATATCGGCCAAATAGCGTGGTTTCTTATCCCGAATCGCCAATCTGGCAAAGATACCCATGACCTTCAGATGGCGTTGGAGCCCCATCAGGTCGAAGTCCCGGACAAATTCGTTGGCATCAGCGGGCTGAACAAGTCCTCGCGATTGCGCCGCACTCAGGTAATAGTTTGCCCAGCGGGCAACCTGATCGTCGTCCCAGCGGATATAACAATCCCGCAGCAACGAAACCAGATCATAGGTATAGGGACCCGACACAGCATCCTGGAAATCGATTATGCCGGGCCCGTCGGTGAAGCGATTACTGTCCAGCAGCATTAAATTGCGTGAGTGATAATCACGATGCACAGCAACGGTCGGCTGGCTCAATGCTGCGTCTTCCAGGAACCTGAACACTTCCTGCAGTAATTCCTGGGGTGGATCTACACCCAGGAGCTTTTTGCAGAACCATTCAGAGAACAGCTCCATCTCTCTATGCAGCTCATTCCTGTCAAAGGGGTCAAGTTGCTTACTTTCCACGCCCATCTGGATATCAAGCAGCGCATCTATCGCTTCATGATATAGATTGTCCGCTGTGACAAAGTCATTGTTTTGCTGACAATGCAAGAGTTGGGGCAGGTATAGCTCATCGCCAAAATCATCCAGCAACATGTAACCCTGGGCAATATCGGCAGCCCAGATGCGAGGCATATTCACACCCGCACGGGAAAATATTTCTGCAACGCGAATGAACGCCTCGTTGTCTTCATTCTCCGGCGGCGCATCTACTGCAATATACTGCCAGCCTGGTCCCACGGCGCGAAAATAACGGCGGAAGCTGGCATCACCAGACACCACTTGCAGATTCACCTGCTGCAGTTCCTGGCCCTGCAAATTTTCCAGCTGTACCTTACACCATTGTGCCAGGCCGTTTAGTCTGCCATCACCCATGATTTGCGTTGATCCCCAGATGTCCGTAAATGCACTGTGTTGTGCCCGACACAACCGAGTTTTAAAGACGTGTTCAATGAATTATGATCCCTATGCACCATCAGCCTGTTTTGACCCAGCCTGATTCCATCAATCCGAACGTGCAAAAGAACAAATGCTCTCTTCTATAATCGGTTTGGCGGAGAATATATTTAAATTCGGCATTTGCCGGTTTCAGCAGTTTCCCGGAAATATTCTGCATGCCCATTGAAAAGCTACAGATCTGCAGCAGTATTGGCATCCTGCTTGCCGCGTGGATTTCCCTGTCTCTCTCACCACAAGCCAGTGCACAAAACCCTGAATTCAGCTGCCGGCCCAATGCCACCAACGATGGCTGGGTGTGCACGAGTAATGTGCCAGACAATCGCGATACTGACCCGGCCCCCGAACGCTACGACAGCCCGGCCGCCGTTTTTCCGGCAGACCCCTCGCAACCAGAGCCCGCTACCCCCACACCCCTGCAGCCCGCACAGGCATCGCAACAACCCGGCCCGACCGCGCCGGCCGAGCAAGTGGTGACAGCAACGGACCCGACACCGGTCATTGAACTGGCAGATCTTGAACTTGATATTTATCCACGCGACTGGGTTCCCCGCGAGGCAATGACCCTTGAGCAACAGTCGGTGTTGGCAAGTAACTGCTGCGGTGGTTTTATCGACCCTCTGGCCGGACTTGGTGTCACAGGCGGTGATCCTGATTCAGCGCCGACCGTCTTTGATGCCCAGCAAGGGCTGACCCAGCCGGCACCCAACCTGATTGCTCTCGATGGCGACGTCATCGTTACCCAAGGCTCTCGCATCGTACAGAATGACGAACATACAACGATTGACCAGGACGCCAATACCATCCTGCTCGAAGGCGACGTTCGCATGCGCGAGCCGGGCATCATGCTGCGCGGGAATTCGGCCTTTATCGATAACGATGCCCGCGCCAATCGCATCACGCAGGCAGAGTATGTACTGCATAATTACGGCGCACATGGTGAAGCAGAGAGTATTGTCTATAACAGCGACTCCGGCATTGTGACTATTGAAAACGGTGAATTCAGTCGCTGTGAACCTGACAGCAACTTCTGGAAACTTAGCGCCGAATCCATCATCCTCGATCAGGCAGAAGGGCGAGGATATGCCCGCGCGGTTAGCCTGCGCATTGCCGACGTGCCAGTCTTCTATTATCCAGGCACGCTGCCCTTCCCCCTCGGTGACGAGCGTATCTCGGGATTCCTCGCACCCAGCACCGGCTCCACGCGCAACGGTGGTTTTGATTTCGAACTACCCTATTACTTCAACCTGGCACCACATTACGATGCCACTTTGTCTCCGCGCTGGATATCGGATCGCGGTCTGCTGACCAGCGGCGAATTCCGCTATCTGGCGAGCTGGTCGATGAATACGCTCAATGCCGCACTTCTTAACGATGACAAACTCTTTGATCCGGCGACTGTTGATGTGCCCGGTAGTGATTCACCTCCCACAGACAATCGCTGGTTCGTTGGATTCGAACACTTTGGTGCATTGGGTCGCAACTGGAATACATTCGTTGATTACAATGCAGTCAGTGATGAAGATTACTTTTATGACCTCGGCAGCAACGGGCTCAACGCTACCAGTCGCACACATCTTAATCGTCAGGCGCGGCTGAATTTCAATTCCTCCTTCGTGCGTGCCGGACTCAATGTCCAGCGCCTGCAAATCATCGATCCATTCGTGCCACGAGCCAATCTCAACCGACCATTCGATCGCTTGCCACAGTTCTACTTCAATACCGAAACCGCTCTGCCTGGTGGATTTGAAATTGGCTTGCGCGGCGAGATCAACTCCTTCGATCGCAACCTGGATGAAGCACTGCTAACCCAGACGCAAATGGAGAACGGCGCGCTGATCAATGGCGAGCGTGTCAATCTCGAACCTTTTCTGGCCTGGTCCATGGAAACTCCTGGCTGGTTCGTCCGCACCAGAGCAACATACAAGCATATGAGCTATTCCCTGGAAAACCAGGCGCTCGGTACTGCTGACGATCCCGAAGTCGGTGTGCCGGTATACAGCGTTGACTCCGGGCTTGTGTTTGAACGGGAGCGTCGCAATGGCGGCTCGCAAACTCTGGAACCCCGTTTGTTCTATTTATACAGCGAGTTTGAAGATCAAAGCCTGTTACCGAATTTTGATACCTCACAGCTCAACTTCAGTTTCTATCAACTGTTTCGCGATGACCGCTTTGCCGGTGGCGATCGTATCGCTGATGCTGATCAGCTCAGCCTGGCACTCACCACCCGTCTGCTGGATCGTTCCGGGCGCGAACAAGCCCGTTTCAGCATTGGCCAGATTCAATACTTTGAGGACCGTCTGGTACAACTGACCACTGCGCTTAATAACTGGATACCGCAAAATTCAGTGACCGCCTCGGAATCGGCCCTGGCCAGCGAATTTGCCTATAGAATAGGCGACAACTGGCGTCTGAATGGCGATGTGCAGTGGAATGAGAACACCGAAGAGGTGCAGGAAGGCAGTTTTCAACTACGCTATCAACGCGACAGCGATCACCTGTTCAACCTGGCATATCGCTACCGGAGCCTGCTCAATAACAACCCCTTCGCCGTACTGCCAGCCGGCATAGATCCACGTATAAAGCAGACTGATGCCTCGGTGGTATGGCCGGTCAGCAGCCGCTGGAAACTACTGGCCCGCTGGAACTATGACCACAGCAATTCACGTAATCTGGAGAGTTTTGCCGGTATCGAATACAGTAACTGTTGCAGCACCATACGCGTGGTTGGCCGGGAATGGGTTGACGAAGACGAATTGTTTCTTCCTAATATCGAACCCAATCGCGGAATTTTTGTCCAAATTACCCTGCATGGCCTTGGAAACATCACCGGCGGTGGTCTCAGCAACCTGCTGAGTGAAGGAATATGGGGGTTTAAAGAAACCGAATATGAGTAAAGTGATACATCAAAGTACCAGATTAACTACAGTTTTCCTGCTGGGCCTGCTTGTGGCTGGCCTTAGCACCACCCTTTTGGCCCAGCGCCAATTGCTGGATCGTGTCGTTGCCGTAGTGGATGAAGACGTCATCCTGCAAAGCGAACTGGAACGGCGCCTGGCCGAAATTATTGGCAGTGCCCAACGCAGTGGCCGGGAATTGCCACCGATGGATGAATTGCGCGATGAAGTACTGGAATCTCTGGTAATTGAAAACCTGCAGTTACAGTTAGCCGATCGCGTCAGCATTCGCTTCGACGATGACACGATCAATCGCATAATGGGCAATATGGCGTCGAACAACAACATGACTTTTGATGAGTATGTTTCCACGCTGGAAGCGCAGGGTGTCTACCTGCAAACACGTGAGGACATTCGCAAGCAAATGGCAATTCAAGAACTACAGCGGGGTATGGTCAATCGCCGCATCTCGATCACGAACCAGGAAATTGAAAATTTTCTGAATTCGGAGACGGGTCGCGAAGCTGTAGCCGCTGATTATTTCATCGAACACATGGTAGTTCTGCGCGGTGAAGAAGATCCACAAGACCTGGATACCAGCAAACGTAATTACGCTGCAGATCTTGTGGCGCGTATAGAAGAAGGCGAGACGCTGCCACAGGTACGCAATGCTGCGACCAGCGCGGGTGTATTCCCGATTAATGCCACTAATTTTGGCTGGCGTAAACTCGTCGACCTGCCTGCCCTGTTCTCCGATATAGTTAGTGACATGGAGTTGGGCGAAGTAGCTGGCCCTATCGAAGCCGGCAATGGTTACCACATTATCCAATTGTCAGATCGTCGTGGTGGCACCGAACAATTAGTAGACCAGACTAATGTCAGGCACATCTTGCTCGCCCCCAATGAGATTCGTAATGAAGAACAAACCAAAGCGGCCATTGAAGACTTACGCGAACAGATCATTAATGGTGCAGACTTTGCCACGCTGGCGCGCCAGAACTCTGATGACGCCAATTCTGTTGTAGCCGGCGGCGACCTTGACTGGGTCAATGAAAACTCGCTACCACCGTTAATGGAAAATATTATCGACAATCTCGAGATCGGGGAATTAAGCGAACCTTTCCGCACGGATGCAGGCTGGCATATCGCCGAGGTGCTGGATCGTCGTGTGTACGATATCAGCAGCCAGTACACACGGGTGCAGGCAGAAAATGCCCTGCGCAATCGCAAGTTCGACCTGGAATTGCAAAACTGGTTGATCGAGATTCGCGAAGAGGCATTCGTCGAGTTCATCGACTGACAATCCACCGCACGGACAAACTAGTGTCATGTCACCAGCGACCCATCGCATCGCCATTACACCGGGCGAGCCTGCAGGTATCGGCCCTGATCTTTGTATTCAGCTGGCACAACAACCGCCCGCTGACTGCGAACTCGTGGTTATTGCAGATCCTGACTTGATGGCACAGCGGGCACAATTATTGGGCCTGCCTCTGGAACTCAATGAATTTTCTGCCACCTCCGAACGCAGCGCCACCGCAGCTGGCGAGTTGGCTTTTATCCCGGTCAAACTTGCGAAGCCGGTCGAGCCCGGACAGCTCAACCCGGCCAATGCCGCATACGTACTGGACACTCTGCGCACTGCCATACGCGAAATTGAATCAGGCAATCTCGATGCACTGGTTACCGGGCCGGTGCACAAGGGCAACATCAACGAGGGTGGTTTTGAGTTTTCGGGTCACACGGAATTCCTTGCGGAGTTATGCCGGACCCCCCTCAGCGTGATGATGCTCGCCACCAAAGGCCTGCGCGTGGCACTGGCCACTACGCATCTGCCGTTGACTGCAGTTTCTGCAGCCATAACACGTGAGTCGCTGGAACAGGTCATCACTATCCTTGACAAAGACCTGCGCGAGAAATTTGGCATCACTCAACCGCGCATCCTTGTTTGTGGCCTGAACCCCCATGCTGGCGAAGGTGGTCATCTGGGGCGCGAAGAAATCGATACTATTAATCCTGTGCTGGAAAAACTGCGAGGCCGCGGCATACAACTCCAGGGCCCCCTGCCCGCTGATACATTATTCACGCCAAAGTATCTGGATCATGCCGATGCGGTTTTGAGCATGTACCATGACCAGGGGTTGCCGGTTTTGAAATTCAAAGGCTTTGGTGCGGCGAGCAATATCACGTTGGGCTTGCCTCTCATTCGCACTTCTGTTGATCATGGCACTGCGCTGGACCTGGCCGGGAGCGGCTCTGCAGATACCGGCAGCCTGTATAACGCCATCGCCACTGCGCAGGAAATGGCACGACACTGGAGCGTCACATGAAACCGGATGGACTAAGACTCTCCAATGGCATGCCGCACCAGGCGCGCAAACGCTTTGGGCAGAATTTTTTGCATGACCAATCAGTCATCGACCGTATTATTTCTGCCATTGATCCACAACCGGAGGATCACCTGCTGGAGATTGGCCCGGGCCAGGCTGCACTGACGACTCCATTGGCCGCAAGCAAAGCCAGACTCGACTGTGTGGAACTGGATCGCGACCTGGCGCAATATCTGGAACAAAAATTCAATGGCGATATCAACGTCACTATTACTCAACACGATATTCTGAAGTTTGATATCGGCGCACTGACTGACAAGTCCCATTCACTGCGTGTGATTGGCAACCTCCCCTACAATATTTCCACCCCGGTGTTATTTCATTTGCTGCAAAGTCATAACCTGATTAAGGACATGATCTTTATGCTTCAGCTGGAAGTTGTGCAACGCATGACAGCCGGCGCCGGCGACAAGAACTATGGTCGCCTGAGTCTGATGCTGCAGTACTATTGCGACGTGCAACATTTGTTCAATGTGCCCTCGGCTGCCTTCACGCCGCAACCCAAAGTCAGTTCCGCTATTGTGCGCCTGGTGCCCCATAAAAGGCTGCCGCACCCGGCGCAGGATGCCAGCGATCTGCAGTTGGTCGTGCGCACTGCTTTTAACAAGCGTCGCAAGACCTTGAAAAACTCTCTCAAAGCCATCATCTCTCCAGACATGATGGACGAATTGCCCATCGACACGAGCCTACGGCCAGAAAAACTGGCGCTGGCTGACTATGTATTAATCAGCGATGCCCTGAGCGCATCCAACCGGTAAGCCATGATTGCCAACGACGACATCAAGATTGAAGTGAACACCAGGTACTTGCGGGATCAGTCCGACCCCGAGAGCAAGCACTTTGTATTTGCCTATTCCATTGCCATCACCAACACCGGTTCCGAACCGGTCAAGCTGCTGACCCGCCACTGGCAGATCACCGACGAAAACAACAAGGTGGAAGAAGTACACGGCGACGGTGTGGTCGGCCAACAACCTGAAATCAAACCAGGCCAGTGTTTTCATTACACCAGCGGTGCTGTCCTGAAAACCGAACTGGGCACGATGGCTGGTTCCTATGGCATGGTTTCTGCCGGTGGGCAGAAATTCGATGCGCCGATCCCGCCGTTTGTGCTTTCCCTGCCCCACACCGTACACTAGGGACCTTCTGATCCAGACTGCATTGGTCGATATAATCGGTATATCTGTAATCTTGATCCCCGCAGTAAACTGAAAAGGGTTTTATGAGCACCTACGTGGTGGGTGACATTCAGGGTTGCTACAAACCTCTGAAAAAGTTGCTCAAACAAGCCGACTTCAATCCGTCAGTAGATAAACTCTGGTGCGTAGGCGACCTCGTGAACCGGGGCAAGCGCTCACTGGAGACCCTGCGTTTTCTGCGCGAGATCGATGATGCCACTGAAATCGTGCTCGGCAATCATGACCTGCACTTCATCGCCATCCATGAAGGTTGCGCCAAACATCGCGGCAAGGATACACTCGATGAACTGCTCGCCGCAGAAGACTGCCAGGCCCTGGCCGACTGGTTACGCCACAAACCTCTGGCACATCATGAAGCACTGGAAACTGTTAACGGCATTGAAGACTTCCTGATGATTCACGCCGGCGTGGCGCCTCGCTGGAAACTGCAAAAAACGCTGAACCTGGCTGCCGAAGTCGAATTCGAACTGCAACATGGCGACTACAAAGAGTTCCTGCGCAATATGTATGGCGACATGCCGATTCGCTGGGCCAAAACACTCGAAGGCTATGATCGACTGCGGACGATAACCAATTACCTGACCCGTGTGCGATTCTGCGATGACATTGGCAGCCTGCGTCTGGATATCAAAGAAGGACTGTGTGCCGCACCCGAAGGCTACCTGCCCTGGTTCGAATACGAAAAAATTTCACCAGCCACCACCATCCTGTTTGGTCACTGGGCAGCGCTGGAAGGATTCACCGGCAAGAAACATGTGCTCGCGCTTGATACTGGCTATATCTGGGGGCGCGACCTGACACTCATGCGCCTTGAAGACAGAAAGCGTTTTGTGATCTCGAACAAGAACGCATAATTGTTTTGACAGGGTGAGCTTGAAGTAAATTTGTGATTTTCAGGTGCATAGCGTTGACAGGCAAAGCAGCCTGGAGAACGCAAACCCACTTCCCTGTGAGCTCGGCCTCGGCATCCATGCCCTGAACCTCTCCTGGCCGCATTACCTGTCAACGCCAGCCGAGCCGGTGCCAAATTTTAAATTTGACCGTCACTAAAGCATTACCAGGCCTGCATAAACATCTAAACAGTCACCGCTATAAGCCAACCCCCACAAAAGCTACAATGACCCCATGGAAATTTATCTGGTAGGCGGCGCTGTCCGCGATCGATTGCTTGATCTCCCTGTTATTGACCGTGACTGGGTCGTCGTGGGCGCCAGTCCAAAAGAAATGGTGGAAGCCGGCTACAAGCAAGTGGGTAAAGACTTCCCGGTGTTTCTGCATCCCAAAACCAATGAAGAATATGCGTTGGCCCGACTCGAGCGAAAAATTGCGCCAGGCCACGGCGGCTTCGATTTTGACACAGCGCAATCCGTCACGCTGGAAGAAGACCTGCAACGACGTGACCTGACGATTAATGCCATGGCAGAAACCGAATCAGGTGAGGTTATCGACCCCTATGGTGGCCAGCAGGATATCGAGGCACGCTTGTTGCGGCATGTGTCGGATGCCTTCAGCGAAGATCCACTGCGCGTATTGCGAGTGGCCCGGTTTGCCGCGCGTTTCGCCAGCCTGGGTTTCAAAGTAGCCGACGAAACCATGGCGCTGATGCAGACCATGAGCGGCGGCGGTGAACTGGACACTCTAGTGGGTGAAAGAGTGTGGCAGGAGATGGCACTGGCATTGAAAGCAGATCGCAGCGACGTATTTATCCAGGTGCTGCGTGACTGTGGCGCGCTCAAGAAATTACTGCCCGAAGTCGATTGCCTGTTTGGAATACCACAGCCGGAAAAATATCATCCCGAAATCGACACGGGCTTGCACACGCAACTGTGTCTGCAGCAAGTGAGCAAACTCAGCGATGATCTGGCAGTGCGTTATGCCACGCTCGTTCATGATGTGGGCAAAGGACTCACGCCCAAAGATAAATGGCCCAGCCACATTGGGCATGAAACATTGGGTTTGCGCGTACTGGATGATATTCATGCGCGCATTCCGGTACCGAAAGAATGTGCACGGCTGGCAGAACTGGTCAGCGAACATCACACCAAGTTGCATCGTGTGTTCGAACTACGTCCGGCGACCGTTTTAAAACTTCTGGAAGCCCTGGATGCATTCCGGCGGCCGGAGCGCCTGGATAAATTCCTGCTGTCCTGCGAGGCAGACTCTCGCGGCCGTACAGGACTGGAAGATCGCGACTATCCTCAGCGCGCCTACCTGGCCGGGATGTTGGCGGCGGCCAATGAACTGCAAATTCCCGAGCTGCTGGCTGCCAATAGAGAGCGCAAGCCGGAAGATGTGATTCGTGAGGCACGACTGGAGCGGCTCGAAACTGCAGTGCAAGAGGCGCGCGCATGACGGCATCCAATGCACCGGTAGCGCTGGTAACCGGTGCAGCATTACGTATCGGGGCAGCCATTACCCGTGCGCTGCATGACAGGGGCTATCGCGTCATCGTTCACTATCGCGCTTCAACTGAAGCCGCCGACGCCCTCATCCATGAACTGAATACAAAGCGGCCGGACAGTGCAGCGGGTATGCAGGCCGACCTGACTGACAATGCTGCAGTTGAGCAACTGGGGCGAGAAGCGCCTGCCGTTTTTGGCCGCATGGATCTACTTGTAAACAATGCATCGAGCTTTTATCCAACTCCACTGGCTGGATCAACGCAGGAGGATTGGGATGCCTTGATCGGCAGCAATCTGCGCGGTGCGTTCTTTCTCAGCAATGCCCTGGCCCCGCAGATCGCGCAACATAGTGGCAGCATCATCAATATCGTGGATACTCATGCCGACACAGCACTAAAAAATCATGCCATCTACACTATCGCCAAGGCTGGCCTGAAGGCCATGACCAAATCACTGGCACTGGAGCTGGCACCGCAAGTCAGGGTTAATGGTGTGTCACCTGGCGCTATTCTATGGCCCCTTTCACTTGAAGACGACACCAATCCAAAGGTTTTACAAGTCCGAGAAAAAGTATTGGCAAGCATTCCTTTAGGTCATCTTGGTAATGAAGAACAGATTGCGCAGGCAGTTTGTTTCCTTACAATGGATGCTACTTATATGACTGGCCAGGTGATCGCAGTCGACGGGGGTCGCCGACTCACCTGAGCATCTTTACTTCCTCTGTTTTTGCTTTATTAAGGAGAAGGCAATGTACAAGGTGTATGGCGATCTTGTTTCCGGCAATTGCTTCAAGGTAAAACTGCTCTTGTCTCTGCTCGGCATCGAGCACGAATGGATTCACGTGGATATTCTCAAAGGAGAAACCCGCACCGCCGAATTTGTTCGCAAAAACCCCAACCACAAATTGCCGTTGCTCGAACTTGAGAACGACCGTTACCTCGCCGAGTCCAACGCCATCCTGAATTATCTGGCCACCGATTCCGACTACCTGCCAACCGACCCCTACCAGCGCGCCCTGGTTCTGCAATGGCAATTCTTCGAGCAGTACAGCCACGAGCCCTTTATCGCGGTGGCACGATTTATCAACAAGTTTCAGGGCATGCCTGCCGAACGGGAAGCCGAGTATCACAGCAAGCAGGAAGGCGGGCACAAGGCGCTGGCCATCATGGAGCAGCAACTGGCCAACTCGCCGTTTCTCGTCGGTGAATCAGCCACCATCGCTGATATCAGCCTCTACGGCTATACCCATGTGGCGCATGAAGGGGGATTTGCGCTGGATGATTATGCGGCAATTCGCGGCTGGCTGGGGCGTATCGAAGCACTGCCAGGCTATGTGAGCATGCCTGCCTGATTGGCTTCGAAGAATGTCCTGACTAGTCCAGGGAGATCGGCCACAACGGCTGCACAGACTCGTCAAATTCCTGCCACAGTTCTGCAAAAGACTTTTTGGTCGGCGCGTGCACTGCATCGGGCAGCAACTCAGCCAGTGGTTTCAGCACATAGGCATTGCGGGTAATTTCAGGTCGCGGCAGGCGGATCTCACAGAAATCACCATTGTCATCGCCATAGATCAGGATATCGATATCCATGCTGCGCGGAGAAAATCGCGGCTGACTGCGATCACGACCTAACTGATCTTCGATGGCTTTCAATGTCGCCAGAATATCAGCAAGCGGCAGATCGGTTTCCGCCACGGCGACCAGGTTGAGGAAGTTATCACCACTAAACCCGACGGCCTCACTCTCGTATACAGTGGACAATTGCAAATCTGGCCATTGGGCGCGCAGCAGCGCGATTGCCTGCCGCAGATTACGGTGAGCATCGATATTGCTGCCAAGACTCATGGCAAGAAGTGGCACTTTAATTCCTTATTGAGTGAATCCTTGTTAAACAATCTGATAGCGACCGCAGTTTTATTTGCTACCGCGCTCGATTATAACTCCCACATCTTTTGAGCCGGTCACCGCCCCCGGTTTGCCAAGGCGCAACTTGAGCCACGGCACATTGAATTCTTCCAGCACAATTTCTGCAATACGTTCGGCCAGGGTTTCCACCAGGAAGAAACTGGAACCTTCGACAAATTCAATCAGGCGCTTGGCCACCGCTTTGTAGTCCAGAGTCTGCGCAATATCATCAGCCGCTGCCGCCGGACGTATGTCAGTGGCCATCTCCAGATCCAGGTTAATCACCTGCTTCTGTTCCCGCTCCCAGTCATAAATGCCGATGATGGTTTTGATTTCGAGTTCGCGGATGTAAACGATATCAGTCATAGTTTTCTCTGTAACAAAATGAGGTCAGGCCACACTCGCTGATTAAATTGCTGTCAGGGTCTCCAGTGACCAGCGTGGCTGCGCCTTGATTTCCAGCGGCTCAATCTGCCCGGCCAACAAGCGCTGGCAACCCGCGTAAGCAATCATCGCACCGTTGTCGGTGCAGAGTCGCGGCGCCGCATAAAACAGGCGTGCATTGAGTTTCGCCAATTCGGCTTCCAGCACGGCACGCAGTTTGCGATTGGCACTCACGCCGCCGGCGATAATAATGGAATTCAATCCGGTGTGCTCCAGCGCCCGGCGACATTTGATCACCATGGTATGTACCACCGCGTCTTCGAATGCATGGGCGATGTCTGCGCGCGTCTGTTCTTCCAGTTCGCCATTGGCATCGCTGTGCTCTGCGATGGTATTGCGCACAAAAGTCTTGAGTCCGCTGAAGCTGAAATCCAGACCAGGACGATTGGTCATGGGACGCGGGAAATCGAATTTGCCTGGTGTACCACCTTCGGCCAGTTTTGCCACATGAGGGCCTCCCGGGTATGGCAGCCCCAGCATCTTGCCCACTTTGTCGAAGGCTTCTCCGGCCGCATCATCCAATGACTCACCCAGCAACTTGTACTGGCCAATGCCCTGCACTTCCACCAACTGGGTATGGCCGCCCGACACCAGGAGGGCTACAAACGGGAATTGCGGCGGATCGTCTTCCAGCATGGGTGCCAGCAGATGACCCTCCATATGGTGCACACCGATTGCCGGAATGTCCCAGGACATCGCCAGTGCTCGGCCCAGTGACGCACCCACCAGCAAGGCACCGATCAGGCCAGGCCCGGCGGTATAGGCCACGCCGTCCAGTTCCGACTGTTTGATGCCGGCATTTTCGATGACTTCCTGAATCAGGGGCAGGGTCTTGCGCACATGGTCGCGCGAGGCCAGTTCGGGAATTACGCCACCGTATTTGGCGTGAAGTTTGATCTGGCTGTACAGCACATCCGCTAGCAAGCCGCGATCACTGTCATACACAGCCACGCCGGTCTCATCACAGGATGTTTCAATTCCCAGTACTATCAATGATTTATGCTCGTTAAGCCCTGATTGGGCAGGCAATCATGCCAAAGATCGGGGATTTTCCCAAATTCTTTGTAATTTAGGCGTTTTCAGCGCAATTTTTTTGCATTTCCGCCTTCTGGGCATTAAGATACGCAGCCCTGAATCCCCACCCCACGGCGCTATTGGTAAGTTGATGGCAAGTTGGCAGAAGGAATAAAAGTATTACGCGAGCGAGTAGCGAGAGGTTTGCAATCCAGGCAAAACTCGCCGCACACCAGGGGCTTACAGAGAGTAAGTGACTGGTTTAAGAAGAGATTTAACGCAGAGTGCGGACCTCACAGCACTCGCGTTCATATTAACCAAGGTTAAGAAATATGCCTCAAGTGAAGTTGAAAGAGAATGAGCCGTTCGATGTAGCATTACGCCGTTTCAAGCGTAGCTGTGAAAAAGCCGGCATCCTGGCGGAAGTACGTCGCCGTGAGTTCTACGAAAAGCCCACTGCTGTGCGCAAGCGCAAAGCCGCCGCTGCTGTGAAGCGTCACGCCAAGAAAGTATCGCGCGAAACTCGCAGACAACAACGCCTCTACTAAGCCAGAAGACAGAGGACTGAAAACAGAGTACAGACTTTACTTACGAAATCTTCCCAACTCTGTTTTCTCCATTTCCTCCTCTGCAATCTGACTTCCGCCCCTGAATGTCTGACTCTCCTCTCAAACAGCAACTCACTGAAGCCATGAAAGATGCCATGCGCGCCAAGGACAAGCAGCGCCTGGGCACTATTCGTCTGGCTTTGTCTGATATCAAGAAAGTTGAAGTGGACGAACGTATCGACCCTGATGACGAGCGCATCACCAGCATCCTCGACAAAATGGTCAAGCAGCGCCGCGAGTCCATCAAGCAATACGAAGATGGTGGCCGCCCCGAGTTGGCTGCAATCGAGCAGGCCGAAATCGACGTACTGCAAGAGTTCATGCCTGAGCAACTTGACGAAGCCCAGATCGATACCATTATCGCCGACGCACTCAAGAGCACGGGTGCCGCTTCAATGCAGGATATGGGCAAAGTCATGAGCGTAGTCAAACCCCACGTGACTGGCCGGGCCGATATGGGATTGGTTAGCAAGAAAGTCAAAGACGCCCTGTCGTAATTTAGGGGTCAGAGTAAAAATACAGTAGTTTTCTCTGATTTGACCACACAAGCTGCGAACATACCCAAGCCAACACCCGCTCCGAAACTATTGTATTTTTACTCTGACCCCCAATTAAGCTCCGATCCATAGTAGCAGCGCGAATCCAACGCGATGGGCTACAATTGGATACAATAGATTCACCACTCACGCTCACACGGAAATCCATGGCCGGATTGATCCCACAATCTTTTATCGATGACCTGCTGCACCGGGTCAACATTGTCGAGGTCATCGACAAGCGCGTGCAGATGAAAAAGTCTGGTCGCAATTACACTGCCTGCTGCCCCTTCCATCAGGAAAAAACCCCTTCCTTCTCGGTCAACGAAGACAAACAGTTTTACTACTGCTTTGGCTGTGGTGCCGGTGGTAATGCCATCGGCTTTGTCATGGATTTCGACCATCTGGACTTTCCTGTTGCTGTAGAAAATCTGGCGCGTGACTGCGGCCTGGAAGTGCCCCACGAACAAAGCGAAGCCGCCACTCGCAAGCAATCAGAAAACAGCAAACTCTACGATGTGCTGGAACAAGCCAACAAGTACTACCAACAACAATTGCGAAAGCATGAGAACAGACAACTGGCGGTAGATTATCTGAAATCGCGCGGCCTAAGCGGTGAGATCGCGCGTGACTTTTGCGTGGGATATGCCCCCACCGGCTGGGACAACCTGATCAATGCCATTGGGTCAGGGCCTGAACAACAGAAGCTCCTGCTGAAGGCAGGCATGATAGTTGAAAAGGAAAACGACAAACAAAAAGAAGGCGAACGGGGAGTTTACGACCGCTTCCGCCATCGCATTATGTTTCCCATCCGCGACAGCCGCGGGCGCACCATCGCCTTCGGCGGGCGTGTGCTGGGCGATGACAAACCCAAGTATCTCAATTCACCCGAGACTCCGGTGTTTCACAAAGGCGCTGAACTCTATGGCCTGTATGAAGCGCGCAAGTCTGACGACAAGTTCAACCATATACTGATTGTTGAAGGCTACATGGATGTCATCGCGCTGGCCCAGATGGGTGTGCGTAATTCCGTCGCCACACTGGGTACTGCCACCAGCAGCACCCATCTAACGCGGCTGTTTAAACAAGTTAGCGAAATCGTGTTCTGTTTTGATGGTGACAAAGCCGGTCGCACCGCCGCCTGGCGCGCACTGGAAACTGCGCTGCCGCAAATGGAAGACGGCCGCCAGGTAAAATTCCTGTTCCTGCCGGAAGGCGCTGACCCGGATACCTACATCCGCGACAAGGGCAAAGACCGCTTCGATGAAGCCATTAAACAGGCCATGCCGCTGGAAGATTTTTTCTTCGAGAAGCTGACGCAGGACCTGGATGTGAAATCAATCGAGGGCAAGGCGCGCCTGAGCAGTCTGGCCAAACCACTTATCAAGCAACTACCACGCGGTGTTTATGGTCAACTGATGTTAAAGCGCTTGTCCAAAACCCTCGATATGGATGCCGAGGCGCTGGATCAGCTCATGGCCAGCGTGCCAACCGAATCTGCCCCGGAAATGCCACCGGCGCCACCTTCTGCCGCACAAACGCACAGCTCCCGCCCTGCCCCGACCAAGCGCCGCACGCAGCTGGATGCCTACCGCAAACCCGCAGCGCTTAAAGCCATCGAGCTGTTATTGCGTAACCCGGAAATTGCGCTGACCCTGGAGCAGGATCTGGCCCCGTTACACTCAGCAGAAGATGACAACCGCAAACTGTTGGCATCCCTCATTGAAATGGTCAAAGAAGACCCAACTTTAGATAAAGAGTTTCTGATCGGGTATTGCTACGGGCAGAACGAGTTCAGAGGCAGGTTGACGCAGCTACTGGGCGGCGAGCGCATCACACCCATGGAAGGGGTGGAAGAAGAGTTTAAACAGATAGTTGACAGTATATTGTCAGATATCAAGAAAAAGCTCGATTTACTGCGCCTGAAGTCGCAATTGCAGTCGCAGTTGCGATCCAGAACGGATGAGGCGGCACACAGCTCTGCTGCGACCAAAGAACAGAACTGAACAGCCGCTAATACAGTCTAATCCCGATAGATTCACGTACATTAAAGATATACAGAGTGCCGGCGTGCATTTATAATGCCCGGCTCACTTTTATCCACGCACCCCTAATCCCCGGCATTTAAGCCAGGGAAGACGAGAGTTCATGGCCGATTCCATTGCACCACAATCAAGTCTCAAAGCACTGATTGCCAAGGGTAAAGAGCAGAGTTACCTGACCTATGCCGAGGTCAACGATCATCTACCCGAGTCCATTTCTGATCCAGATCAGGTGGAAGACATCATTCAGATGATCAATGACATGGGCATCAAGGTATTCGAGACAGCACCCGATGCCGATTCCCTGCTACTGAACGACGACGACAGCGAAACCAGCACCGACGACGAAGTTGCCGCGGCTGAAGCTGCCGCAGCGCTTGCTGCTGTCGAGAACGAAGCCGGTCGTACTACCGACCCGGTGCGCATGTATATGCGCGAAATGGGCACCGTAGAACTGCTCACCCGCGAAGGCGAGATCGTCATTGCCAAGCGCATTGAAGAAGGTCTGCGCGAGTTGATGAAAGCCATGGCCCTGTTCCCCGGCACCGTTGAGCACGTGCTGAACGAATATGCCCTGGTGGATTCCGAAGAGCGCCGCCTGAACGAACTCATAACCGGCTATCTGGACGTGGAAGAAGGTGAAATTCCACCTGGACCCAGCGCCGCCGAAAATGCCAGCGCCAAGGCCAACAGCAGCAATAATGATGACGACGATAGTGATATCGACGATGATGACGATGCAGCAGTAGGACCGGATCCGGTCGAAGCTGCAGAGCGTTTTGCCGCACTGGCCAAGCAGTACCAGAAAACCAGCTCTGCTGTGTCACGCCGTGGCCGCAAAGACGCCAAGGCAGCCGCAGAACTCGAAAAACTCGGCGAACTGTTCAAGAGCTTCAAGCTCACACCACGTCAATTTGATCCATTGCTGGCACATATTCGCGCCGTGCTGACGCGCCTGCGCCGCCATGAACGCACTGTGATGAAGCTATGTGTGCGCGGTGCCAGAATGCCTCGCAAGACCTTTATCGAGAGCTTCCCTGGTAACGAGGTTAATGAGAAGTGGATCGACAAACACATCAAGGCCAAGGAGTCCTACTCCGAGTTGTTGGTCAATGTGAAGACTGAAGTATTAAGGGCCCAGAAGAAACTGACGCTGCTGGAAGAAGAAACCGGGCTGACCGTTTCAGAAATCAAGGACATCAACCGTCAAATGTCTATTGGCGAGGCCAAGAGCCGCCGCGCCAAGAAGGAAATGGTTGAGGCCAACCTGCGACTGGTTATTTCCATCGCGAAGAAATACACCAACCGTGGCCTGCAATTCCTCGACCTGATCCAGGAAGGCAATATCGGTTTGATGAAGGCGGTAGACAAGTTTGAATATCGCCGCGGCTACAAGTTCTCCACGTATGCCACGTGGTGGATTCGCCAGGCCATCACCCGCTCTATTGCGGACCAGGCCCGCACTATTCGTATTCCGGTGCACATGATCGAGACTATCAACAAGCTGAATCGTATCAGCCGTCAGATGGTGCACGAGAAAGGCCGTGAGCCGACTCCGGAAGAACTGGGCGAGCGTATGGACATGTCGGAAGAGAAAGTCCGCCGTGTGCTGAAGATCGCCAAAGAGCCTATCTCCATGGAAACCCCAATCGGTGATGATGAAGATTCGCACCTGGGTGATTTCATCGAGGACGGCACCGTGGATTCACCGGTGGATAGCTCCATCGACGAAGGCCTGCGGGAAGCCACCAAGGACGTACTGGGTAGCCTGACCGCCCGCGAAGCCAAGGTGCTGCGCATGCGTTTCGGTATCGACATGAACACCGACCACACCCTTGAGGAAGTGGGCAAGCAGTTCGATGTTACCCGTGAGCGTATTCGTCAGATAGAAGCCAAGGCGCTGCGCAAGTTGCGCCATCCGACTCGCTCGGATCACCTGCGGTCGTTCCTCGACGAATAAAGCAGTAACGGCTTGACCCAAAGCCCCGCGCCGCAAGCCGCGGGGCTTTGTCATTTATACGCCGGGCAAATTCGCTATACTCTTTGTCATACTGTCCATACTGTCATATCTACATAATCTGCATAGTTGGCAAATTAACTATTACGCAAATCATTCATCAAATTCAATCAACAGGAACCATTAATGCCTGAGCTGAATATTAAAGACAAAATCATCTTCATCACCGGCGCCAATCGCGGCATCGGCAAAGCCTTCGCCCTCAAGGCGCTCGAACTGGGCGCAAAGAAAGTCTATGCCTGCTCGCGTGATGTGGACAAACTGGAAGACCTGGTCGCAGCCGATGACAAACGCGTGATTCCGGTGGCGCTGGATGTAACGAATCAGGACCAGATCAATGCTGCTGCCGCATCGGCGAAGGATGTCGATGTGCTGATCAACAATGCCGGCATGGGTGCAAGTCTTGGAGCGCCAGTTTTTGCGACAGAAGACGAAACCGGCATGCGCACAGAACTGGATGTTAATTATTTCGGCATTATCAAAATGACGCGAGCCTTCGCCAGCATTCTTAAAGACAACGGCGGCGGCGCACTGGTGAATATTATCTCGGTCGCTGGCCTGGCCAATTTTCCCTTCGCCCCCGGCTATTCAGCGTCCAAGCATGCAGCCCATGCCATGACCCAGAACCTGCGTGCCGAACTGGCAGTACAGGGCACGCTTGTGTCCGGCGTTTACCCCGGACCCATCGATACCGACATGGCCAAAGACTTGCCGTTTGACAAAGCCTCGCCCGAATCTGTGGCAGAGAAAGTCTTCGCGGCAATAGCCGAAGGCGAAGAAGATATTTTTCCTGATCCTTACGCGGTGGATTTCGCCAAAGCATTGAAAGCTGACCGCAAGGCGCTGGAAAAGAGAAACGCAACTGCGTAGAACAATAAGCAATCGGACTCGCCAGGCTTGCTGCAACGAGAGCTCACTGATTGCTATAACTATTTATAAGGTTCATATGATTAGAAGATTCGTTTGTTTAACTTTACTGCTGTTCCTCGCTCCTCTGGCAACTCTCACACCTGTCAATAGCCATGCTGCCGAGTCGCTGGAAGACAGAATCCTGCCGCTGCGTGAACGTGCAGAAATAAAGGACCGCATTCTTAAAGAACGCCTCGATTCAGTCGTGCCCATGCTGATGCAGCGCGAAGGCATCGATGCCTGGATTCTGATCGCACGTGAATACAACGAAGACCCAGTCCTCAAGACCATGCTGCCGGCCACCTGGCTCAATGCCCGGCGCCGCACGGTGCTGATGTTTATCGACCATGGTGATGCCCGTGGTGTGGAGCGTATGGCAGTTGCACGCTATGCAGTGGGCGATATCTTTCCCGGTGTGTGGGACCCCGAAGAACAACCCGACCAGTGGCAGCGCATTGCCGAGATACTCGTTGAGGCAGACCCGTCACGCATCGCGCTGAATTATTCCGAGGACTATGCGCTGGCTGATGGCCTGACCTATACCGAACAGCAGGCGCTCGCAGCCGCCTTGCCCGACAACCTGCGCAATCGCATCGAATCTGCCGAGCCACTCGCCGTGGGCTGGCTGGAAACCCGTATCGGGTCTGAGATGGAAATCTACCGGGACGTGATGGCCGTGGCCCACGACATCATTCGCGAAGGATTCTCAGCGGACGTCATCACACCAGGACAAACCAGCATAGAAGATCTGGAATGGTGGTTTCGCCAGCGCGTCAATGACCTCGGCCTGCAAACCTGGTTTCACACCAGTATCGAAACCGAACGCTCTGCCCGTTCGCTGGCCGATATCGAGGCCGGCAATCTCGACCCCAACATCCTATATAAAGGCGATCATGTCCACATCGATTTTGGTATCACCTATCTCAACCTGCAGACCGACACCCAGCAGAATGCTTACATCCTGCGTGACAACGAGGCTACGATTCCGCTGTTTATGGAAAATGCGCTCAGTGAGGGCAATCGCTTACAGGATATTCTCACCAGCAATTTTCAGGTGGGCCGGACCGGCAACGAGATACTGCGCATGAGCCTGGAACAGGCCCGCGCGGAAGGACTCAACCCGATTATCTACACCCACCCCATTGGCCTGCATGGTCATGCCGCCGGCACCACCATCGGCATGTGGGACCAGCAGGACGGCGTGCCGGGCGATGGTGACTACCCCATGCAGCCCAACACGGCCTATTCCATCGAATTGAACGCGCTGGTGGATGTGCCCGAATGGGGCCCGGACCCCCTGCCTATGAAGCTGGAAGAAGACGGCTTTTTCGATGGCGAGAACTTTTACTATATCCAGCCACGGCAGACTGATTATCACGTGATTGATCCGACGCCGTAAGAAATTCGGCTCTGTTCAAGCAGGAATAAAGAGTGTTTGGAATACGGGGGCAAGACGCTATAATGCGCCCCTCTTGAGAATTCGGAAATTCCTCAATTCCGAATTTAGCCGAAGTCTGACGACCTCCATCGAAGGCTTTGGCAAAGATAGAAGTTTGGTATCGAGGCGTAGTAGTTTCTGAGCGAAGGAGCGTACAAGTAGTACGTGACTGAGCGAGGACAACTGCTACAACGAAGAGACCGAGCTTCTAGCAAAGCCAAAGAGGGCCTATAGCTCAGTTGGTTAGAGCGCCGGACTCATAATCCGTCGGTCCCAGGTTCGAGTCCTGGTGGGCCCACCAACTAAATCAATAAGTTACACCTCCCTCGCAGTCACCTCCCCACGGGCGTGGACCAAATTTGTACCATTTCCCTCGTGGGAAATTCGCTCTAGAGTCCTTGCCTTTGGAAAATAACCTCATTATGTTTGACCCAAGTGGCAAGCAGTAACATGGTTCCACTCTGTAAGTCGTCAGAGAGTTGAAGCTATCACAGCTTTGGTAACTGCATAGTCAATAAAGAAGGC
>CAYOND010000002.1:0-308358 GCA_964405225.1 uncultured Pseudohongiella sp. | reverse complement strand
AAACTAAGCGGTGGACCAGGCTTCGGTATATTCAGTGGTGGGATCAGCGCCGATTCGGGCACCAGTTTCGGCAATGTGTTTGCTTCAACTGATGCAGTTAATATTGACGCTCACATCGAGATAGATGAACAGCATCAGGGCCAGGCCGGATTCCTGGTCGTGGCAGCATTAATCGGACAGGAAATTTATCTGATGAATAGCCTGGGCCAGTTCATACTATTTAACCCGGCTACAGATTCTGTGTTTCACGCGCTGGACAAAATACTGGCTGAAGAAGAAGCGCTGAACCTGATATCGGGGTTGGTGCCCGCAGCATTGGGGATAAACGAAATCTCGGTGGATTTTGCGGTAGGCTACGGACTGCAGAATGATCCGGCGGAGCTGTATTTCCACCAGGTACCGCTGAACTTGACGGTTATTCCCTGAAAAGCCGGTCTCAGGCTCATCAGGCAGTAAATAGTGGGAAACCTGCTGTCAATCGCGGCCTTGAATGTGTTTCAGACCCTCGGAAATATCGGTATAATCGCTTCCTCAAAATAGCTGCGACGGGCCATCCGGGCTCTCTACCCAGCATAAAATCACGATTTAAGGAGTTTTGTTGTGCATTCAACTGGCACAAAATCATACCTGCGACTTAGCTTAGTCGGTTCTGCGCTAGCCCTGATCCTGTCTTCAGGAGCGGTGCTTGCCCAGTCTGTAGAAGACAATCTTCGACCTGTGGGCCAGGTTTGCCTGGCTGACCAGCCCTGTGTGGGTACCGCACGTAATGGGGCTGCTTCCGAAAGCTCTCCTGTGGCCGAGACCGCCACTGCAGCGGTAGAGGATGTCGCTGAAGAAGTGGCGGAGGCTGTAGCCCCTGCGAGCGAATTTGATGTCCAGGCCGCCTATCAAATGAGCTGTTTTGCCTGTCACGGTACTGGCGCAGCTGGTGCACCCAAGCTGGGCGATGCTGCAGTTTGGGAAGAAAGAATGGCAAAAGGCATGGATGCGGTAATGGCTAATGTCATCAATGGGCTGAATGCCATGCCCGCGCGAGGCCTGTGTTTTAATTGTACTGATGACAACTTGCGTACACTGGTCGAATATATGGCAGCGCAGTAACCAAGATTCATAATTGAATAACCTGATAGATTAAATGAGTCCACATAGGAGCATTATTGTGTTGAATTTGAAAAAAGCGTCACTTCTTACTTTTATAAAGGTGACAGTTTTAGCAGTATCTACCCTGTTCGTTTCTGCGAATATGGCTGATGAAGAAAAAATCGTACAACTGGCGCAGCTTAGCGACGGTTTTACTCCAGAAGCAACTTACATGCAGTTCTGTTTCGCCTGTCATAGCACTGGCGCAGCAGGCGCACCAAAAGTAGGTCCTGGCAACAAAGCAGCCTGGGATGAGCGTCTGCAGAAAGGTCTGGATGCAGTGGTAGCTAATGCTATCAGTGGCTTGAACGCCATGCCGGCAAGGGGTATATGCATGACCTGTACTGATGATGAAATTCGCGCTCTGGTCGAATACATGATCGCCAGCAGCACTGAGTAAGCAAAGCAAGACTGATATTCGAAAATGGGCTGGCGACAGCCCATTTTTTTTGCCTGCGATTTGTAGAATCGCTCCACGGTTGACTATAACTAGGGCTGTTGGAATCACTTAACTTCTGAACTACCGGAGCAACTGTTGATGCGCGCCGCACCAGCCTTGTGCTGCTGCCTGATTGTCATCCTTGCGGCTAATGTGTCATGGCGTTAGCCAGATTGTATTCATGTGCCGCGCTGGGAGTGGCCGGGATCAGGGTCACAGTAGAAACCCATTTGTCTAATGGCTTGCCGGGTTTTGCCATTGTCGGTTTGCCGGAAACCGTTGTAAGGGAAAGCAAGGAACGGGTGCGCAGCGCCATTCTTAATTCCGGCTTCGAATTTCCTTCACGCAGGATTACCATCAACCTTGCCCCTGCTGACATACCGAAAAGCGGTGGGCGCTACGACCTTGCCATCGCGCTTGGTATTCTGCAGGCATCGAGGCAGTTACCCAGCGCAAGCGCAGACTCCGCACCACCAATGGTGTTGGGTGAACTCAATCTTGCCGGTAAGGTCTGCCGGGTTCCCGGGGTATTGCCTGCGCTGGTGAAGGCCCGCGCCAATAACCAGCCCATCTTTGTTCCCGCCGCCAATGCGCCGGAGCTGGCGCTGCTGGATTATGCCGCTGCCAGGCAGGTGGAATCCCTTGCACAGGCCGTAGCGCTGCTGCAGGCAGAGGCAAATGGTGATGATCTGGCATTGACTCCATCAGGGGCAACCGTGCCAACCGACCTGACATCTAACCTTGCCCCTCATCGTGATGGCCCAGGCCCGGCAGATATCAAAGGACAATGGCGTGCCAGGCGAGCGATCGGTATTGCTGCGGCAGGCGCACACAACCTGTTGATGGTTGGCCCGCCCGGCAGTGGCAAGACGTTGCTGGCGAATTGCCTGGTTAATTTGCTGCCTGCGCTTTCTCGCGCCGAGGCGCTGGAAGTTGCCACTATCCATTCAATTGCCAATCTGCCGGTACAGCAGGCCAGCGATTATTTCATCCCGCCATTCAGGGCGCCCCATCATTCGGCAAGTACAGCAGCGCTGGTCGGTGGTGGTCATAAATTGAGCCCCGGTGAAATAACCCTGGCCCACCAGGGCATACTGTTTCTGGATGAGCTGACAAAATTCAATTCCCAGGCCCTGGAGGCTTTGCGTGAGCCGTTGGAAGCGGGCGCTATTACTATTAGCCGAGCTAATTATCGGGAGACTCTGCCGGCACAATTTCAGCTAGTGGCTGCAATGAATCCCTGCCCCTATGGCCACTGGGGTGATGTGCGCCAGGAATGCCAGTGTGGCACCATGGCAATTCAACGCTATCTCGGAAAACTTTCCGGGCCGCTTCTGGACCGTTTTGACCTGATCATAGAAGTGCCGGCGCTGACTGCACAGGAATTGCTGTTACCTGAAGCCGTGCCAGTTGATGAAACAGCATTGCGCACGGAAATTCAGCGTACGCGCAAACTACAGTTGGATGGTAGAGGCACACTGAATAGCCGGCTCAGTGCCAGGGAGTTCAGCAAGCACTGCAAACTGGGGAAACAACTACAGCAACATCTGGCACAGGTGCTGGATAAACTCGGCATGTCGGCGCGAGCCAGCCATCGCATCATTCGTGTGGCACGGACTATCGCCGATCTTGATTCGTCAGATGTGGTGAGCAAGACTCACCTGGAAGAGGCAGTGTTGCTGCGCCGGTTTCAGCTCAAACGCATCAAATAGAAAGCGTAGGCTAAAGGGTCAGAGTTAGAATACAGTATTTACTCCCCACCAAAGGCTATTGGAACAACGTAGAATACAATTATAATTCAATCGTTCGCGAACGATAGGTACAATTCAAATTGCCACAGCGCTGGCATTGTCGCGGCTACTGGGGAAACAACCTGGTTTGATATTTCGCCGACTATTGAAGTGGCGCTATATTGTAAAAGTTACTGTTGCATAAGCAGAGTCGTAAGTCAGCAAGAGATGCCTTGGAAGAATATGACCAAGTTACTAAGTTATCAGTCTCCCCTTTCCACTTATTTGCCCATGAAACGAATCCGAAATTACAGTTTATGGTTGACGATATTGTGGTCACTGAGTGCCTGCAGCTCCAGTGATGACTCCATTGTTGATACTTCCCTGAACGTTATCACGTTTAACATACGCTACAACAATCCCAATGACGGCGAACACGCCTGGCCCAATCGTAAAGATCACGTAGCCAGTGTTATTCGCTTTCATCAGGCAGACATCATCGGTATGCAGGAAGCATTGCGCGGGCAAATCGATGATCTTCAAAAAATTCTCCACGGTTATGGCTGGCTTGGTGTCGGCCGAGACGATGGTAAAGACGCAGGCGAGTTTTCACCAATTTTTTATAGGCAGGACAAATTCAAGGTGGTAGACAATGGCACATTCTGGCTGTCTGAAACCCCAGATATTGCAGGAAGCAAGAGCTGGGACGCAGCAATTACACGCATTGCGAATTGGGCGGTTCTGGAGACACTAGACACTCAACAACAGCTTTTAGTAATGAATATCCACTTCGATCATCGAGGAGAGCAAGCTCGAACCAAAAGTGCGGAGTTGATTACCCAAAGAGTTCGGCAATTGTCTGGTGGCCGCCCTGTAGTCATTACGGGAGATTTTAACGTGCCACCATCTGCTGATGCCTATAAAACAATGACCGAGACCTATGCTGACAGCTACTTGAAGTCAAAAACTTTACCGCATGGGCCAGAGGGGACATTCGGTGGTTTTACAGTCGGGGAATCAGAAAACAACCGGCGTATTGATTACGTGTTTGTTTCCAATGCCATTGAGGTCCTGCGCTATGCCGCGCTCAGCGACCAGTGGAACGGCACATATCCATCTGATCATCTGCCAGTGATGGTTGAAATAAAAATCAAAGGGCTAAAGGCGAGATAAAGGGTCAGGAATAAAGGGGTCAGAGTAAAAATACAGTAGTTATTATTTTCAGCAGATCGCCTCTCGTCCACAGATGAGTTTAACTAGGTTACTAAATTTTCAATGTCCTTTTTCCAATTCCGCCAGTCGTTGCTCCAGCTCGGCAATGCGTTGTTCCATGCGCGCCACCGCCGCCTCGCTCGCAGCGAACTCCTCCCGCGTCAACAGATGCATTTCCTTGAAACCTTTTTGCAGGGTTTGCTCCATTTTGGTGCGCAGCTCCTGCCCAAGCTGTGCTGATTGGGGCAGGATGGCTGCCAGCCGGTCGACCAGTTCCTTGATATTGTCAGGACTCCGCATAAATCACTTCCGCTCTATAGAATAAGTGGCCCAGTTTAACACTGGTCGTTGCCATTTACCGACGCCATGGTCGGTCGCATATGGCCTGTTATCCCGGCCCTGGCTGATGCAGACTGATTCAATTCAGTGCATTGCACATAAATAGTGCACAAAAATGGCTGAAAACCGCGTGCCCGCACCCGCAAAGCCCCGTCATTCCGGTCACTGTCCGAGTAATCCTACTTCGGCCTGATCTTTCCAATTCTAATCCTCTGATTTTATTCACTAATTTACAATTGGCATGACCCGTGCATATTCGGTCAATGCATAAAGCTGCGTCAGAAGTATGAAATCAAGGGGAAACATCTTAAGGAGCAAACAATGAAGTTAGTCACGGCTATTATCAAGCCATTCAAACTGGACGATGTCCGCGAGGCTTTGTCCGAGATAGGAGTACAGGGTATTACCGTCACCGAAGTTAAAGGATTTGGCAGACAGAAAGGCCATACCGAGTTGTACCGCGGTGCGGAGTATGTAGTGGATTTTTTACCGAAGGTAAAACTGGAAGTCGCTATTGCTGACAGCTTACTCGATCAGACACTGGAAGCCATCACCAAAGCGGCCAACACCGGCAAGATTGGCGACGGCAAAATTTTCGTCACAGATCTGGCTCAGATCATTCGTATCCGTACGGGTGAGACTGGGGAAGAAGCAGTTTAAGCCAACAATATTTAATCGCTTAGGGTCGGTAAAAATAAGACCTATTTCGGAGGTACAAGGTGCAAGACCAAATATTTGAATTGCAATATGCAATGGACACATTTTATTTCTTAGTCTGTGGCGCACTCGTCATGTGGATGGCAGCAGGATTCGCCATGCTCGAGGCGGGACTTGTTCGCAGCAAGAACACCACAGAAATTCTGACGAAGAACGTCGCCCTGTTCGCAATTGCGTGCACGATGTATCTGGTGTGTGGATACCAGATCATGTATGACGGTGGCTATTTTCTGTCTGGCGTAACTACAGTTGCAGGAATGGACGACGCGGCTATCGCAGAAATCCTCGCTGCATCCAATGAAGCAGGCTTTGGTGACATGGGTGAATACTCTGGCGCTTCTGACTTCTTCTTCCAGGTTGTATTCGTAGCAACCGCCATGTCAATCGTATCAGGCGCAGTTGCTGAGCGTATGAAGCTGTGGGCCTTCCTTGGCTTTGCAGTTGTTATGACCGGTTTCATCTATCCTATGGAAGGTAGCTGGACCTGGAATGGCGATTCTGTATTCGGCCTGTTTGAGCTGAGCTACTCTGACTACGCTGGTTCCGGTATTGTTCACCTTGCGGGTGCTGCTGCAGCACTGGCTGGTGTAATCGTGCTTGGCCCACGCAAAGGCAAGTACAAAGCGGACGGCACTATCATGGCCATCCCTGGTGCAAATCTGCCACTGGCTACCCTGGGTACTTTCATCCTCTGGTTGGGCTGGTTTGGATTCAATGGTGGTTCTACATTGAAGCTGGGCGGTATCGGTGTTGCCAACGAAGTCGCGAACGTGTTCCTGAACACTAACGCAGCGGCTGCAGGTGGTTTGATTGCTGCTCTGATCGTCGCGCGCCTCATGTTTGGCAAAGCTGACCTGACCATGGCCCTTAACGGTGCGCTGGCTGGCCTGGTTGCTATTACTGCTGAGCCTGCTGATCCAACTCCATTGCTTGCTACTCTCATCGGCGCTGCCGGTGGTGTGATCGTAGTATTCAGCATCGTGTTCCTGGACAAGATCAAGATAGACGATCCTGTAGGTGCGATCTCTGTACACGGTACTGTGGGCATCTGGGGCATCTTCGCGGTATTGCTGTCCGATGCAGATGCAACATTCGGCGGTCAGCTTGTTGGTATGTTAACCATCTTCATCTGGGTATTTGTCACCAGCATCATCGTCTGGTTTGCGCTGAAGGCCATCATGGGCGTTCGGGTAAGCGAAGAAGAGGAAGCAGAAGGTGTCGACCTATCCGAATGTGGAATGGAAGCTTACCCGGAGTTTGTGACTCAGTAGGGTACAACTCCAATTTATTAACAATAACTCTCCCTTTACGTAGTCTTTACGTAATCGCGCCTCTGGCAACAGAGGCGCTTTTTTTTGCTCACGATTTCTGTGCCAGCAAAATTCTCACAGCCTATTCAGTAGTGAAGTGTTTTCCTCCAAGGAATTAACTGCCGTAAATGATAACCAGTTAACAACGAGTGACACTAATTGACCCATTGCGTCGCTTTTGTGAGCTTACTCACGCTATAGCAATCCTGAATAGAGATACAGTGAGCGCCATGGAACTGACACCGAAAATTGAGAACGCAGGCAACATCCTGAAGCTGGAAAGCAAAGAGCTGGCATTAGGGATGTTTGTCTCAGAACTGGATCGTGCCTGGAAAGACACACCTTTCCCCGTCGGTGGATTTCATTTGCGCAATAGCGATGACATTCAGCTATTGGGCAAGATGTGCAAGTTTGTATACATCGACATCAATCGCGGAGCCGTGCCTCGCAAAGCCAAGAGCAAAGAGAACCTCACTATTCTCAGTAGTGCTCGCCGCGCTGCACCGAACTCTCCGTCTCTCAAAATTGATCGTGATACTCACAAGGTTACTAAATCGATCAAGCAGCAGATCGACAAGGCTTTCAAGCTGTATTCCGGCCTGCAAAAAGATTTCAACCAGATAACCAAGCAAGTACGAGTCGGCAAGCGCGTGAAATTTTCCGACATGGAAAAATCGATTGCCGGGCTTACCAAGGTAATCATCGCCAATCCCCAAACAGCCATTTGGCTAATGAACACAGATCCTTCTGAACAGTACCCCACCAGCTACTGTGTGCGCGCAGCAATTTGGGCGTGCATACTGGGTAGGCAGATTGGTATGAGCGAGCAGGAAATGCAAGTATTGTTCATGGGAACGATGCTGGCTGATATTGGTATGCAACTGTTGCCAGAGAGGCTGGTGAACAAGTCTGGCCCGTTTCGCAAGAAAGAGTTCCTCGCTTATCGTAAACATGTAGACATGGGTATGGAGCTGCTCGATCAACATCGCTATCTGGATGACCGGGTTGCGAGTATTGTGCAATGTCATCATGAGCGTCATGATGGCCTCGGTTTTCCGCGCGGCATCAAAGGTGACCGAATTCCGAAACTCGCCCGCTTCGCCAATCTGGCTCACTGTTTTGAGCGCCTGCTCTGCACAAATCACCCGAAGCGCCGGGTGTCTCCGGCTCGCGCCATGTCGCGCCTTTACAAGCAACGCGTGCTGAAGTTCCCCGAGCAACTGGTGGTCGAGTTTATCGCCGTACTTGGTATGTATCCGGCAGGTAGCATCGTGGAATTGACTAACGGTGAGCAGGCGATTGTGATGGAGCAAAATCCGACGCAGAAGCTGCGGCCGAAAATTGCCATACTCACCGAGAACAATGTACTTGTTGAGGAACCCGAGGTGATCGATCTTTCTGACAAGAAAATTGACACGATCGATTATGCAATCAAGGGCATGGTCAAGCTGGCCTATAGTGTGATTGATCCAAAGGACTACACGTTCAGCTTCTTTGGTAAACGCATCGGTTTTGGTGGCATTGGTATGCGTATTTCCATACCGAAACGCAAGAACAAGGCATAGCCGGCAATCCACCAGGCTTCCTCTGCCAGTTTGCCTCTAAATCTGCCCCTTCAGATATTGCAGAATTGCCAGAGCAGCAACAGGTGCCGTTTCCGTGCGTAGTACGTTATCACCCAGCTTTACCAGCTTATAACCCGCGCTTTTGGCCGTGGCTATTTCCTGATCCGAAAACCCCCCTTCAGGCCCAATCAGAAGATTGAGGTCTCCGTTGCCTTCTATGGCGATGCGCTCGCTGGCTGTCGGCTCAAGCAGCAGAGTAACGCTGTCGGATGCAGGCTGCCACTGGTCGAATTCCAGCGGCTTATTCAGTTGTGGCAAGTCCAGACGCCCACATTGTTCAGCGGCGCCAACTATGATTTTGTGCCAGTGACGCATCTTGTTATCAGTTCGATCGGGCTTGATCCTGACTTCACCGAATTCAGTCAGCAGCGGTGTGATGCTGCATACGCCAAGTTCAGTGGACTTCTGTATGGCGTAATCCATGCGCTCGCTACGTGATAATCCCAATATAAGGTGCAGCTGCCCCCCTTCGACTGCAGTGGCAGGCGGCTTGATCAGTTCCTTGAGTTGCAGTGTGGCGGAGTGACGGGAAAGATCGGCAATCACGGCGCGCATCTCGCCATCGCGCGCATTGAAAACAGCTACTTCATTACCGGGTTTCAGCCGCAACACATGCTGCAGGTAGTGGGTACGTTCTGAATCCAGCGTCACATCCCGATTGAGGGCGAGGGGTTGTTCAATATAGATTCGGGAGATGCGCATACACTAGCGTGAGCTGAGGCCCAGGTCATTCCAGATGCGGGTGACACTCTTCGCCAGGTTCATGGAGTAAAAATGCAAACCGGGCGCTCCACCCTGCAGGAGTGTGTCGCAGAGTTTTGTGACGACATCGATACCAAATTCGCGCAGTGCTTCGCCATCATCATCGAAATCTGTGAGGCGATGGTGCAGCCACTGGGGTATTTCAGCGCCGCAGTTTTTACTGAAACGCGCCAGGTTGTCGTAATTTGTGATGGGCATAATGCCGGGCACAATTGGAATATCGATTCCTTGTGCAGTGCAGTAGTCTACATAGCGGAAGTAAGCATCGGCATTGTAGAAATACTGAGTGATCGCCGAATTGGCACCAGCCTCCACTTTAGCTTTGAAGTAACTGACATCTTCGCTGTAGCTGCGCGATTGTGGATGCATCTCCGGATAACAAGCCACATCAATATGGAAATGTTCACCAGTATGTTTGCGAATGAAAGCGACCAGTTCGCTGGCATAGCGAAACTGACTACTCGCACCCATACCTGAAGGTGAATCACCACGCAGGGCCACAAGGCGGGAAATACCCGCGTCCTTGTAAGTCTGCAACAACGCCAACATATCCTCATCCGTGAGGCCACCAAATGAAAGATGCGGCGCCACTTCGGAGCCCAGCTCCTTGTAGCGCAGCACGATCTGACGGGTTCCCTCGCGCGTGGAACCACCGGCACCATAAGTGACGGAAAAGAAATCCGGCCCCAGACGGGCCAGCTCTTCATGTACTGCATCCAGTTTGGCCTCTCCCTCGGCGCTGCGCGGAGGGAAAAACTCAAAACTGAATTTGGTATCCAAACGACTCGTTGTCATATCTGATACTAGTACTTGTAGCTATCGGTCTTGAATGGACCTTCCGCTTTAACGTGGATGTATTTCGCCTGGGTCGGTGTCAGCTTGGTGAGCACGCCACCGAAACCGCCTACCATAAGCGCAGCTACTTCTTCGTCCAGCTTCTTTGGCAATACCTGTACGTCGATATTTGAAGGCTTGTCCGCGGCCGGTAAATCAGCAAACTTGCGAGTATATAAATGAATCTGTGCCAGCACCTGGTTAGCAAATGAACCATCCATGATGCGCGACGGGTGACCAGTTGCATTACCCAGATTAATAAGGCGCCCTTCCGATAGCAGAATCAGATAGTTGTCCTTGTTATCGCTGCCAGCGCGATAGATTTTGTGTACCTGGGGTTTGATTTCTTCCCAGTCCCAGTTGTCGCGCATGTACTTGGTATCGATCTCGTTATCGAAGTGACCGATGTTACAGATAACCGCGCCTGACTTTACCTGGTCCAGCATGAAGCGATCACACACATTGATATTACCAGTGGTGGTGACGATCAAATCCATCTTGCCCAGCAAGTTACTGTCGATGGCTTCGGCCTGGCCAGTGTTGTTGCCGTTAATGTAGGGCGAAACCACTTCATAGCCATCCATGCAGGCTTGCATGGCACAGATAGGATCGATTTCACTAATCTTTACGATCATGCCTTCCTGACGCAGGCTCTGGGCTGAGCCCTTGCCCACATCACCATAACCGATTACCAGTGCATGTTTGCCGGACAGCAGCATATCCGTGCCTCGCTTGATGCCGTCATTCAGGCTGTGCCGACAACCATACTTGTTGTCATTCTTGGATTTGGTGACCGAGTCATTCACATTGATGCAAGGTACCTTGAGCGTGCCTTCCTCGAGCATCTCCAGCAGGCGATGCACGCCTGTGGTGGTTTCTTCGGTAATACCGTGAATACTTTCAAGCAGCTGTGGATACTTCTCGTGCACCATGGCAGTCAGGTCACCGCCATCGTCGAGAATCATATTGGCATCCCATGGCTCGCCATCTTTGAGAATGGTTTGCTCGATACACCATTCACCTTCTTCTTCGGTCTGACCTTTCCAGGCGTATACCGCGACGCCACTTGCCGCAACACAAGCTGCCGCGTGGTCCTGGGTAGAGAAAATATTACAGGACGACCAGCGTACTTCTGCGCCCAGTGCAACCAGGGTCTCAATCAGCACGGCAGTCTGTACTGTCATGTGAATACAGCCAAGAATCTTGGCGCCAGCAAGTGGCTGCTCATCCGCGTATTTGGTTCGCAGAGACATCAGGGCCGGCATCTCTGCTTCGGCCAGAGTTACTTCCCGACGACCAAAATCTGCCAGGCTGATGTCTGCTACTTTATAATCCTGGCTGGTTTCAGTTTGTTCAGCCACATTTAGATTGTTCATGTTTTACTCCAATAAAAACTGTTATGAATTTCAGATTCCGGCAGCGCTCTTCAGTGCCTCAGCCTTGTCGGTTTGTTCCCAGGACAGGGCAATGTCCTGACGACCGAAGTGGCCGTATGCGGCAGTTGGGAGGTATATGGGTTTGAGCAGATCCAGCATTTTGATCAGGCCTTTCGGGCGCAATTCAAAATGTTCCCTGACAAGCTCGACGATTCGGTCATTGCCGATTTTGCCTGTGCCAAAAGTTTCGACGCTGATAGAAGTCGGTTCTGCTACACCAATGGCATAGGACAATTGAATCTCGCAGCGCTCGGCAATGCCGGCTGCAACGAGGTTCTTGGCAACGTAGCGCGCGGCGTAGGCCGCGGAACGGTCGACTTTGGACGCGTCCTTGCCAGAGAAAGCGCCGCCGCCGTGCCGCGCCATACCACCATAGGTATCCACGATAATCTTGCGACCGGTTAAACCACAGTCACCGTGTGGTCCGCCAATAACGAAGCGACCGGTGGGATTGATAAAATATTTGGTGTCCGCTGTGATCCAGTTTTCAGGCAGGATTGGCTTGATGATTTCTTCCATCACGCCTTCCTTGACCTGGTCCAGGGAAACTGCTTCTGTGTGCTGTGTAGAAAGCACGACCGCATCAATAGCCACTGGCTTGCCATCTTCGTAACGGAAAGTAATCTGGCTCTTGGCATCAGGTTGCAGCCAGTCCAGCTTGCCGCTCTTGCGTACTTCCGATTGGCGCTTGACCAACAGATGGGAATAGGTAATTGGTGCAGGCATGAGCACGTCAGTTTCGTTCGTGGCATAGCCAAACATTAGGCCCTGGTCACCCGCACCCTGCTCATGATCATCAGTCTCATCGACGCCCATGGCGATATCCGCAGACTGTTTGCCAATGGCGTTGAGGACAGCGCAGGTGTTGCCATCAAATCCGCTCTCGGAATTGTCGTAGCCGATGTCATTAACAACACTGCGCACCAGATTTTCAACATCAATGTTGGCGCCAGTGGTAATTTCACCTGCAACTATAACCATGCCGGTTTTGATCATGGTCTCGCAAGCTACACGTGAACCGGGATCCTGTTCCAGCAATGCATCGAGAATGGCATCGGAGATCTGATCCGCCATCTTGTCCGGGTGACCTTCTGAGACGGATTCCGATGTAAACAAGTGTGATTCAGCCATTTATATTTCCTTCGTTATCTGTAATTAAATATTTGCGATCAAGCGTCTTTTTTGAATATTCGTATTAGAATTTGAAAACCATTGCGTAGCCCGAGGTACGAGCTGGGGCCAGCCTGCAGCCCGGCCCTGATGGCCCAGTGTTCGAGTTCGTTGTCATCGAAGCCAAGCCATAAATCTCCACAGGATTCTCTTACCCAGTCCTGGTCATGTGAGCACAGGTCGACGATAAGCAGGATGCCGCCCTCGTTCAGCAAAGTGGCACAGTCCTTGATGGTTTTGGCAGGAGATGAAATGTGGTGCAGCACCATATTGAACACGATGAAATCAGCGCTGTGTTTCTGTTTGCGAGCCACTGCCGTGTCACCCAGGATAAAATCCACATTATCTTTTTGCGCCGTGGCGCATGCCTGCCGCGAAATCTCCAGCATTTCCCTCGAATTATCCAGTGCCGTTACCGCGTCGAACCGCTCTGCCAGTTCTACCAGAAATTCCCCCTCACCCGGTCCGACTTCAAGCACTTTGGCATCGGCAGTGAGGCCGAGGTCGGTTATGACATCGTGCAGATTCTTGCGGTAATCCTCATGGGCAACAATCAGGCCCTGCTTCTCGCGAAACTTGTCGGCATTGCGGTTGAAGAAACTCAGCGATAGTTGTGCCCGTTCCAGCTGGATCTGTTTAATTTTGCGGGTCTGCCAGCCAGGGATCTCAAGCAGATCGACCTGATCAAAACTGGCCTGTTTGATGTGATTGAAGGCACCATCCTCCGACAGAAAAGTGCGCCGATAGAAGATCGAATTACCTTCCCTGCGGGTCGAAACCAGTTCTCCAGTGGCCAGCACTTTCAGGTGGTGACTCAGGGCAGACTGGCGCATGTCCAGGATACGACTCAGTTCCAGTACGCCGAAAGACTCATTGCGAAGCAAGCGCAAAATCTGCAGGCGCAAGGGATCGGCCAGGGCCTTGTACAGCGCAGCAAGGCGCTCCGTAGGCGTCTGTGATTGAGGACTGGGTTTGCGGGCTGCTGCCTGTGCCATTCGGGCTCTCGGGGTGTGCGCGGAGCGCTAAAGTAACAATATGTGGGCGCAATAGCAAATCTATATCAAAATATTTTGATATAGATGTCCGGTCAGTTTAGAGAATCGAAAGCAGGTGGAATTACTGCAAATAACGCCTGCTCTGAGTGGCATATTGGACTGAGGTGCGGGAAAATAGCCGCCTTCGAAGGCAGGGCATCTCTCAACGCAATGCACCTCACCCAATGGGAATTGGGCAGGTTGACGGCGTGTCACAGAAACACCTGAACCTGGATTGAATTTTAAGTGCAGCCCACAGGAGCAAACTAGATGGCGAACAATTCTGTATCCCGAAAGGATTTGGCAAATGCCATTCGTGCGTTGAGCATGGATGCAGTCCAGCAGGCCAATTCGGGGCATCCGGGCGCACCCATGGGTATGGCAGACATTGCCGAAGTGCTCTGGAACGACTATCTCCAGCATAATCCGGTCAATCCTGGCTGGTTTAACCGGGATCGGTTTGTGTTATCCAATGGCCACGGATCGATGCTGATTTATTCCCTGTTACACCTGACAGGATACGATCTGCCGATGTCAGAGATCGAGCAGTTTCGCCAATTGGATTCCAAGACTCCCGGGCATCCCGAATATGGTTACACACCCGGCGTAGAAACCACTACCGGTCCATTGGGGCAAGGGCTAGCCAATGCAGTGGGGATGGCAGTGGCAGAGAAAACCCTGGCTGCACAGTTCAACCGGACCGATTTTGAAGTAGTTGACCACTATACCTATGCCTTCGCCGGTGATGGCTGCCTGATGGAAGGTATTTCCCATGAAGTGTGTTCGCTGGCCGGCACATTACATCTGGGCAAGCTAATCGTCTTCTATGATGACAATGGCATCTCTATCGATGGTGAGGTTGACCAGTGGTTTTCTGATGACACCTCAAAGCGATTCGAAGCCTATGGCTGGCAGGTTTTGTCGGTTGACGGACACGACAGCAAGGCGATAGCAAAAGCCATAGAGAAGGCCCGCAAAACAACGGACAAACCCACGCTGATAAGCTGTAAAACCGTTATCGGATATGGCTCCCCGGCCAAACAGGGCACGGCTGCAACTCACGGGGCGCCACTTGGAGAAGATGAGGTCGCGGCAACGCGCAAAGAGTTGGGTTGGCCGCACGCCCCATTCACAGTGCCTGAAGAAATCAAGACAGCATGGGATGCGACCGAAAAAGGGTTTCAGGCCGAGACTGCCTGGAAAGAATTACTGGTGCGGTATGAGGAAGAATATCCCGAGCTGGCAATGGAACTGGTGCGCCGCATGAAAGGCCAGTTGCCCGGTTACTTCAGCGCCAAGGCCGACGAATTTATCCAGAAGTGCCAGGCCACTGCTGACAACATCGCCAGCCGCAAAGCCTCACAGCAATGCATAGAGGCCTACTCTTGTATCCTGCCGGAGCTTATCGGCGGGTCAGCGGATCTCACCGGATCCAACCTGACTACCTGGTCAGGCAGCGAAGCAATCTCGGAAAAACCTGATGGCAACTACATCTATTACGGTGTCAGGGAATTCGGCATGACAGCTATCGCTTCCGGTATCGCACTGCACGGCGGGTTTATTCCCTATACGGCGACGTTCCTGATCTTTATGGAATATGCACGCAATGCAGTACGCATGGCGGCACTCATGCAACAACGTTCCATACTGGTTTATACCCATGACTCCATTGGGCAAGGCGAGGACGGCCCCACCCACCAACCCGTTGAACAATTAACCATGCTGCGCATCACGCCGAACATGTCAGTTTGGCGCCCGGCTGACAACGTCGAATCTGCTGTCGCCTGGAAAGCCGCCATAGAAAATGGCACTGGCCCGACAGCCCTGGTGTTCTCCCGCCAGTCGTTGCCTCATCTGGAGCGGACACCGGAACAGGTGGAAGGCATAGCGCGCGGCGCTTATGCGTTGCTGGATTGTGCAGGCACTCCGGACGCAATCGTTTTGGCCACAGGTTCAGAAGTCAGCATTTGCCTGGAAGCTGTCGCTGCCTTACAAAAAGACGGCGCAAAGGTGCGTCTGGTCTCCATGCCCAGTGTCGACGTATTCGAGGCCCAGCCTGCCGACTACCGTGAATCCATATTGCCTGCAGACGTCAGGGCGAGAGTTGCAGTGGAAGCCGGAGCAGTAGATTACTGGCGAAAGTATGTCGGCCTCGATGGCAAAGTTATTGGAATGACGAGTTTCGGAGAGTCGGCACCGGGTGGTGTACTGATGGAGCACTTTGGTTTTACTTCGCAGAATGTCATCGACACGGTCAAATCATTATTGTGAACCTCAACCGCCAATTTTCTTAATCAGGCAAGCCCATGGCATTCCGCGTTGCAATCAATGGTTATGGTCGAATAGGACGCTGTGTCCTGCGCGCGTTATATGAGTCCACGAACTATGCCGATTTACGTATCGTGGCCATTAACGATCTGGCCGATGCCAGTAATCTTGCGCACCTGACCCGTTATGACAGCACCCATGGGCGATTTCTGGGTGAAGTAAGCTGGGATGCGGGCAATTTGATAATTAACGGCGACAAAATCGCACTGACGTCCCACGCGTCGATCTCTGAACTTCCGTGGCAGAGTCACGATATCGATTTAGTGATGGAATGCAGTGGCGCATTTACAGATCGGGTTACGGCGGAACAGCACCTTGCGGCCGGGGCGCAGCGGGTCATGTTCTCCCAGCCGGCCGAGCCTGATGTGGATGCAACCGTTGTGTTTGGAATCAATCACACTTCAATCTCTGCAGTCGATCGCATCATCTCCAATGCCTCATGCACAACCAATTGTATCGTCCCGGTACTGCATGTTATGAACCAGGCACTTGGTATCGACAGTGGCGTGATTACTACAATTCATTCAGCCATGAATGATCAGCCCGTCATCGACAGTTTTCATAACAAGGATTTGCGTAAAACCCGCAGTGCCATGCAATCCATTATTCCGGTAGACACTGCATTGGCTGTCGGTATAGAGCGCATCCTGCCAGAGCTGGCGGGCAGACTTGAGGCACAGGCCGTGCGTGTGCCCACGGTCAATGTGTCTGCCATGGACCTGACCTTGCAGGTATCCAGCGCGACATCCGCTGAGGCTGTTAACGAGATTATCAAGGCAGCGAGCCAGAAATTGCCTGTGAACATACTCGGTTATACAGATGAACCATTGGCATCCTGTGATTTTAATCACGACCCACGTTCCGCTATCGTGGATCTGAATCAGACAAGGGTGGCAGGCAAGAATCTTGTCAAGCTGCTGCTGTGGTTTGACAATGAATGGGCCTACGCAAATCGCATGCTCGATGTAGCGGATTACATCCACGCCAATTGCAACTAGTCTGTAATTAGTAAGTCAGTACCAGAAACCGGAGAGTATTTGCCAAGATGTCCTATAAACGCATGAGTGAGCTGGAGCTGAACAACAAAACGCTCCTGATCAGAGAAGACCTTAACGTACCACTTGAAGGCGGGAAGGTGGCCAATGACACGCGTATACGCGCAGCGCTGCCAACGATTCAACAGGCCTTGAAAGCCGGTGCCAGGGTAATTCTCATGTCTCACCTGGGACGACCGGAAGAAGGTGTGCCAATCAGCACGCAGCCTGAAGCCAGCCTGCAGCCAGTTGCTGAGCATCTGGCCAAGCTGCTTGGTATTGAAGTGATACTGGTCACTGACTATCTGCAAGGCGAAGCATTACCTGCGCTAAACAGTCAGCATATTGTGTTATTGGAAAATGTCCGGGTAAATCCTGGCGAAACGGCCAATGCAGACGCACTTGCCAAAACTTACGCAGCACTGTGTGATGTGTTTGTCATGGATGCTTTTGGCACAGCGCACAGGGCCCAGGCCAGCACTCACGGGGTTGCCAAGTTCGCTGCTGCAGCCTGTGCCGGACCCCTGCTGGCCGGTGAGCTGGATGCGCTCGCGCTCGCACTCGAAAAACCCGAGCGGCCCATGATGGCCATTGTCGGAGGAGCCAAGGTTTCCAGCAAGCTCGAAGTCCTGCGGAGCCTGGTAACCAAGGTGGATCAGTTGATTGTTGGCGGCGGCATTGCCAATACTTTCCTGGCGGCAGCCGGCTTGCCCGTGGGCAAGTCATTGTATGAACCTGACCTGGTCGATACCGCCAGGGAGTTGATGCAGCAGACCAATATCCCGCTGCCGACGGACGTAATTGTTGCCGGGGAATTTTCCGCTGATGCGGAAGCCACCACAAGAGCGGTGAAAGACGTAGGCGAAGGCGATATGATTCTCGATATCGGACCGCAAACGGCTGTGCACTTTGCAGAATTAATCGGTAACATGAGTACTATCATCTGGAACGGACCGGTGGGTGTTTTCGAATTCGAACAGTTCGCTTCGGGTACCCGGGCAATCGCTCAGGCTATCGCCGCCAACCCCGGCTTTTCAATTGCCGGTGGTGGTGAAACCATATCCGCCATAGACAAATTTGCGGTTACTGAGAAAATTTCCTATATCTCAACCGGTGGCGGCGCCTTCCTGGAATACGTACAGGGTACTGAGTTGCCAGCGTTGCAGATCTTGCAACAGCGGGCCAGTGAATAAACGATCAAAGAGGTGATGACATGGCGTTAATCAGCTTAAGACAATTACTGGATCACGCGGCCGAACACGGCTATGGCGTGCCCGCATTCAATGTGAATAACCTGGAGCAGGTTAGAGCCATCATGGAAGGTGCCGATGAGGCCAATAGCCCGGTAATTTTGCAAGCATCTGCGGGCGCACGTAAATATGCGGGATCAAATTTCCTCAAACATTTGATACAGGGCGCGATTGAAGAGTTCCCCCATATTCCGATTGTTATGCATCAGGATCATGGTGTGTCTCCTGCGGTATGCCAACGTTCCATTCAGCTCGGCTTTTCTTCCGTGATGATGGACGGCTCGCTTGCAGAAGACGGCAAGACCCCAACAGATTTTGACTACAACGTGCGAGTTACAAAGACTACCGTTGATATGGCTCACGCCTGTGGTGTTTCTGTAGAAGGTGAAATCGGTTGTCTTGGATCACTGGAAACAGGCATGGCTGGTGAAGAAGATGGTATCGGCGCAGAGGGTAAGTTATCGATGGACCAGCTTTTAACCGATCCTCAGGAAGCGTCTGATTTCGTCGATGCTACCGGTGTTGATGCGCTGGCAATTGCAGTGGGCACCAGTCATGGTGCCTATAAATTCAGTCGTCCTCCCACGGGTGACATTCTTGCCATTGACCGAATAAAGGAAATACATGCCAAAATCCCGAATACCCACCTAGTGATGCATGGTTCTTCTTCGGTACCGCAGGAATGGCTCGCTATCATTAATGAATTCGGTGGTGAGATCCCTGAAACCTACGGTGTTCCGGTAGAAGAAATACAGGAAGGCATCAAACACGGCGTCCGTAAAGTTAACATTGACACGGATTTACGCCTGGCATCCACCGGTGCAGTGCGGAAATTCCTCGCTGAAAACAAATCCGAGTTTGATCCTCGCAAGTTTCTGATTCCAACCATCACGGCCATGCGTGACATTGTCAAAGCCAGGCTGGAATCTTTTGGTTGTGCAGGTCAGATTTCCAAGATCGGTAAAGTCTACACTCTGGAAGAAATGTCTCAGCGTTACGCTGATTCTGCCTGAAGATGGCAGGATTTTCCCGTGAGCAGGCCAGGCAGTTGCGAGACAGTCTGGCGCCGCTGGATTTTTCTGCCGGGCCACCGCAATCGGAATTATTTGCTGCTTACTGCGGGCATTACGGGCTGGAATTCTCGGCCGCTGCGAGCTCGATCACCCATACCATGGGTGCCTTTCGCAGCGGTGACTACACCATCGTCGGACAATACTTTGCCCCACCAGTTGCACAGCAACGAGGCACAGCGTTCCTGTTACACGGGTACTTTGATCATTCCGGCATCTTCGGCAAATTAATTCGGTACTGCCTGCAATCCGGTTTTGCTGTTGTAATCGCCGATATGCCCGGGCATGGTCTGTCGAGCGGCAAGCCAGCCAGCATCGCCTCGTTCAGGGACTATCACACCACCTGGCTTGAGCTGATCAAGCACGCCCAATCCCAGAACCTGCAATCCCCCTGGGTAGTCATGGGACAGAGCACCGGCGGTGCGATCATCATAGACTGGTTACTGGATGCAGAACCTTTTGCCGCGGCACAGTTCACGCACAAAATATTGCTTGCCCCACTTGTGCGGCCCAGACGCTGGTGGCGGGGCAGAATCCTGTTCGCTCTGACCAGATGGTTCAGGTCGGAAACTACCAGGCGTTTCTCACAGAACAGTCATGACGCGGAATTTCTGAAGTTCCTGCGCACTCAGGATCAATTGCAAAGTGGTCAATTAAATCGTGACTGGATTATGGCGATGATTGATTACATTGCGCGCTTCTCTGTTGCACCGCCCTCTACAGAATGTATCCAAATTATTCAGGGTACTGGCGATGGTACTGTCGACTGGCGCCACAATATGCAAAAACTGCAGGAGAAGTTTCCCTCAGCGACCATTCATATTATTGAACATGCCAGACATCATCTGGCGAACGAAGCGCCGGAGTACCTCAACAAGGTATTTGCCAGACTGGATGAGGTGTTGGAAGGAATTGAGTGAGGTGCGGAACTCTAGAATAGCACCCGGGTTCTGATGGTGCCGTTTACTTCATTCAGGCGTGCCAGTGCCAGCTCACTGTATTGCACATCGATATCCATCACCACATAACCCACTTCTTCATTGGTCTGCAGATACTGCGAACTGATATTGATTCCAGTCTCGGAAAAAATACTGTTTATCTCACTCAGCACACCTGGCACGTTCTTGTGAATATGTAGCAAGCGGTGCTTGCCGGGATGGGCGGGCAAGGTGACTTCAGGAAAGTTCACCGAGGCAAAGCTGGAGCCATTGTCGCTGTACTTGACCAGCTTTTCGCTGACCTCTACGCCAATATTTTCCTGGGCTTCCATGGTGCTGCCGCCCACGTGTGGCGTAATGATGCAGTTGTCGAACTCCCGCAGTGGCGAGATGAATTCTTCGTCATTGGATTTAGGCTCAACCGGAAACACATCGATGGCGGCGCCAGCCAGGCGCTCACCCTTCAACGCATCGGCCAGTGCCTCGATGTCTACAATCGTACCGCGAGAGGCATTGATCAATATCGCCTCTGCTTTCATCCAGGCGAGCTGTTCTGCGCCAATCATATTTTGCGTCGCAGGTGTTTCAGGTACGTGCAGGCTAATGACATCGCATTCGTTTAATAGCGTTTTGAGGCTGTCTACCTGGACAGCGTTGCCAAGAGGCAATTTGGTGACCACATCATAGAGATAGACTTTCATACCCATGGATTCGGCCAGCACGCTGAGCTGTGAACCGATGTTGCCGTAACCCACTATGCCGAGTTTTTTGCCACGTGTTTCATATGAGCCTTTGGCGGCTTTTTGCCAGATGCCCTGATGTAGTAGTGCATTTTTCTGCGGAATTCCGCGCAACAATAAAATGGCCTGACCTATAACCAGTTCAGCCACGCTGCGGGTATTGGAGTAAGGCGCATTAAAAACCGGAATGCCCCGTATCAGTGCTGCATTCAGGTCGACCTGATTGGTGCCAATACAAAAACAGCCGACGGCCTGCAGTTTGGACGCAGCTGCAAAAATTTCTTCAGTGAGCTGGGTGCGAGAGCGAATCCCCAGAAAATGGGCATCCGCTATTTTTTCCTTGAGCAGCTCGGGGTCCAGCGAGCTGGAAACCCGTTCAATGTTTTCATAGCCGGCGGCGGAAAGCGTATCAACGGCGCTCTGATGAATAGCTTCCAGTAGCAGGAATCGAATCTTGCGTTTTTCAAGGGAGGTGGGTTGCATGGGTCGTCTGGGTTCAACCTGTTCTGTATATAGCAAGCTGGCGCATGGTAACATAATCTTTCCGCATGAGCTGTTCTCTCTTTGTTGTGGCCTTTATTCGGCCAGTATTGTGGCAACCAGTTCGGCCAGCGTTTTTTTATTCTTTATCGAGTAGCTAGAAGATGGACAATGTGGATGAACAATAAAGCACCTGCAGCTCTTGCCGCGCTGGGTGATATCGTAGGGCCGGATTGGGTCAAAACGTCTGTCGATGACAAGGCCACTTACGGCAAAGATTGGACTCGAGCCTGGACGCCAGCACCTTTGGCAATTGTATTGCCCCGAACCACGGAAGAAGTCATCGCAATTGTTAAGCTGGCGCTTAAGGAAAATCTCGCTCTGGTTCCTTCGGGAGGCCGCACGGGCCTGAGCGGAGGCGCTGTTGCTGCGTTCGGAGAGGTCGTCGTGGCATTTGATCGCATGAACAAGATCCTCGAATTCAATCCAGTCGATCGCCAGGTCAGGTGTGAAGCCGGTGTTGTGACCGAACAGCTACAACAGTTTGCACTTGATAATGACCTGCTTTACCCGGTGGATTTTGCCTCGGCAGGCTCCAGCCAGATTGGTGGCAATGTCGCTACCAACGCCGGGGGTATCAAGGTAATACGTTATGGCATGACGCGTAATTGGGTACAGGGCCTTAAGGTTGTCACAGGTAGTGGTGAACTGCTTGATCTGAATCGTGGTCTGATCAAGAACGCAACCGGATATGATCTGCGCCACCTGTTTATCGGTTCTGAAGGTACCCTCGGTTTGATCACTGAAGTGACATTAAGTCTCAGCAGTCTTCCGACTGACCCCACGGTCCTTCTGCTTGGCCTGGAAGAAATGTCTTCGAGTATGGATATCCTGCAGGCTTTTCAGTCCTGCTTGCAGCTCACCGCGTTTGAGTTTTTTTCTGACAAGGCGTTGGGGCATGTCATGGCAGAAAAATCACTGCCGCAGCCATTTGAATCCCGCACAAACTATTATGCGCTGCTGGAGTTTGAAAATCGCTCTGAACAGGATATGGAAAACGCACTAGGCTGTTTTGAATCCTGTATGGAGTCTGGCTGGATCAGTGATGGCACAGTCAGCCAAAACTTGACCCAGGCACAGAATCTGTGGCGACTGCGTGAAGACATATCGGAGACCATTGCAAAATTCACTCCCTACAAAAATGACATTTCTGTCATGGTTTCGAAAATTCCGGCTTTTGTCGCAGAGGTAGATGCGCTTGTTGGACAGAGTTATCCCGATTTCGAGATCATCTGGTTCGGCCACATTGGCGACGGCAATATCCACCTGAACATTCTCAAACCCGATGCAATGGAAACCCCTGACTTTTTTGCGAAATGCGGCGAGGTATCAGAATGGGTGTTCAATCTGGTGCAAAAATTCGGTGGCAGCGTCTCCGCTGAGCACGGAGTGGGCATGCTGAAAAAACCTTATTTGCAATTCTCTCTCGACCCCGGAGAGATCGAAATTATGCAAGCCATGAAACGAGTGTTCGATCCCGCCGGCATCCTCAATCCCGGCAAAATTTTCGATTCTGTCGACCCCTAGGGGCCAGTCCAGCGCCTGTATGTTATGAAATTGTAAGAAGTTTCAGCCACTCAGGTCGAAAGCGTTACAATTTACGACAAATAGTATTTCCAAAAATCTGGGCATAGGCGTACACTGAAAAAGCGGTCGATTTTGGCCGCAGAGCCGAGCTGTAAGAGGTTCGTCTGTTACTTATTTTATTTAGCAAGAGAGCAATATGTCAGAGTCAGTTGAGGGTACTGTAAAGTGGTTTAATGATGAAAAAGGATTTGGATTCATAGAACAGGAAGGAGGCAAGGATGTCTTTGTTCACTTCAGCGCCATAAATGGTTCCGGAAGGAGAACACTCCACGAAGGCCAGAAAGTAACGATGACCGTTACTCAGGGCCAGAAAGGACCCCAGGCGGAAAACGTCACTCCCCTATAAAATTTACAGGCTCGGTGTAACGTCCACCGAGATCAAGAGCTTGCGAAAACCTTTCTGAATCAGGCCTATGGCCAGGTTCAGGAGGTTTTTGCGCCCCTGAAAACCCACACTCTATGATGCAGTCGGCTTATTGGATGCCGGAAGTACGGTCTCAACACCGCGCGCCGTGCCCAGCAGAAGCCGATCCGCGCCACGTTCCGCAAACAACCCGTTGGTAACAACTCCGGTTATCTGGTTGATCTGTTTTTCAACTTCGCGCGGATTCATGATTTCGAAATGGTACATATCAAGGATGTGGTTGCCGTTGTCTGTGACCACCCCTTCCCTGTAGACCGGATCTCCTCCCAGCTTCACCAGTTGTCGCGCGACGTAGCTGCGCGCCATGGGTATGACCTCAACTGGCAGGGGGAATTCACCCAGTATTTTCACCATTTTCGATTCATCAGCGATGCAAATAAATTCCTGGGATGCAGCTGCTATAATTTTCTCTCGAGTCAGGGCAGCGCCCCCACCCTTGATCAGTTGCAGGTGCTTGTTGGCCTCGTCTGCCCCGTCCACATAGAACCGCGCCATGCCGACACTATTCAGGTCATAGACGGGTATGCCCTGCTCCTTCAGTCGCCGGGCTGATTCCTCGGAGCTGGCGACGGTACCGTTTAGTCGTCCCTTGATCGCGCCTAGCTCTTCAATGAAATAATTGGCGGTGGACCCGGTCCCGACACCCAGGATGTCATCGTCTTCCAGTTGGTCTGCGATATATTCAAACGCGGCTTTTGCAACTGCCTTCTTTAATTCATCTTGTGTCATGGCGAACCTCTGGATTTATCTGGCTTAATGTAGTGCTTGTTAGAGCAGACCCTTATTAGCTACTAATTAGAGCGATTTTTTGACCCATTCTTACCTGGGAGTTTGCTCGTAAGTTGCTACTGAATTGCACGGCGCCATGCGGGAATAAAACTATTGCAGTAGAACCGAGATAAAAACGGCCAAGTTCCGCGCCCTTCTCCAGCATAATAGATGGTACATGGTCCTGGTAAGAATGGCTTTGGATAGTCCTGGCGCGAGGGCTGATCCCCATCCGACCACCAAACACTGTCTCGATGCCTGCGACGATCATAGCACCAACAAGCACCACCACCACCGTACCAATATCAGTATCGAACTGGCAAACCAGGCGCTCATTACGCGCAAACAAACTGTCGACACGCTCGGTGGTGGCCTGGTTGACTGAGAAAAGTCTGCCCGGGATATATTTGCTCGCCACGAGCTTGCCTGTAAGTGGCATGTGCACACGGTGATAGTCTCGAGGAGACAAATAAACCGTAATGAACTGGCCATCATTGAAACTGTCAGCCAGTTGATCGTTCTGTCCCAACAATGCCTGTAGAGTAAAGGTATGACCTTTAGCCTGCAATATCGCAGTACCTTTGATCTCACCCAGTTGACTCACCGCGCCATCCGCAGGGCACAGGATGCTGTTTGGTTCGCTGTCCAGAGGTCTGGCATCAGGACGCAGCTCGCGGGTGAAGAAGTCATTGAAATTGTTGAACTCTGCGATGTCCTGAACCAGAGCTTCCGACATGTCGACGTCATAGCGCTTGATAAACCATTTGATCATGGGGTTTTTCCAGCGCCGACTATCGGCGATTCGACCCACTATGCGCGAGAGTAAATGATGAGGCAGGATGTGCTGTAAAAGTACAAACAGGTTTGACATAAAATCAGTTATCGCTCAACGCTCTATTGGGGTATCCGGATGGTTGCCCCACTCGGACCACGAACCATCGTAAGCCTGGATGTCATAACCCAGGGCTTTACCCACCACATAGGTCAAGCCCGAGCGATGATGTGTCTGACAGTGTGTGATAACTGATTTGTCTGGTGTGATGCCCAATGTTTCAAGTCGCTGCCGAATCTCAGACAAGGGTTTGAGTCGCAGGCCGTTATCCCTGTCCATCAGTTCCAGCCAGTCCAGATTGCGTGCGCCCGGTATATGACCGTTGCGCTCGGCAGTCTGCTTATCACCGCGATACTCTTCTGCAGCGCGGGCATCCCACACAACGCTTGCTGGATTATCTAGTTGCGCCATGACATCTGCCAGTTGTGCTCGAGGTGCTGTATTGATCTTCACCTTGTACTCACTGGCAGTATCTTTTGACGCGCCGGATTCGAGTGGCAACCCGTCTGCGATCCATGCAGTTAATCCTCCATTGAGCAGCGCGCAGGACTGATGACCCAACACGTCCAGGGTCCATAGCAGCCGGCCGGCCCAGCCACCGCCTTCATCATCGTAGGCGACAACGTGCGTTTGTGGTTTCAGACCCACACGAGAAAACAGGCGTGCAAGCTGATCTGGTTCGGGCAGTTTGCCAGTAGCAGGTTTAATCCCGCAGGTAAGTTCTGCCGGTTGGATCAGATGTGAGCCCGGTACATGCCCGCTCACAAAAGTCTGTTCGGAAACGACTCCTATAATAAGTAGTCCAGGTTGCCCCAGCTGCTTCTGTAACTCTGTCGTTTCCAGGATATAAGGTAGATTTGAATGGCTCATGATGAAGTCATATTCAGCGAGGCGCTATTGTAGCCCGATCGAGGAGAGCTGTGGTGTTGGAATCATAGCGATTGCAGTATTCGGAAATAGCTCTTGAGCCTGTCCGTACTGATTTCCCCGGCAGCCGCTGCGGCGAGCACCGCGCAATCGGGTTCGTTACGATGCTGGCAGTCCCGAAACCGACAATGAGCGGCGAGGGTCTGCAACTCTCTGAACCCCGCCAATACCCCTGCAGCGGAAATATGTTCCAGATGAAATTCACGTATGCCGGGAGAATCTATCAGGTCACATATACCCAGATGGTGAAGTTGTGCAGAAGTGGTCGTGTGTGTGCCCTTGGCTTTGCCGCGTGACATGTCCCCGGCAGCGGTTACTGTTTGCGGTGCCATCAGGTTGATCAGAGACGACTTGCCTACGCCAGACTGACCCACAACCACCGCGGTCTTGTCCCGCAGCGCATCTTCCAGTTCGACCATACCCTCACCGGCATGTACCGAAGTTTTTAGCACTGGATAGCCTAAAGCGCTATATATTGACAATATACTGTCGAAATACGCCTGATTGGCAGTGTTAATAAGGTCGGCCTTGTTAATTACCAGCAAAAGCGGCAATCCAAGATTCTCTACGGCGACTATATAGCGGTCAATCAGGTTGAAAAACGCTTCTGGTACCGGGGCGATCATGAGCACTACCAGATCGATATTGGCGGCTATTGGTTTGAGTTCTCCGCGAAAATCGGCCCTGCCAAACACTGATTTACGCGGACCCAGGGCTGTCACCACGCCCTCGTCATCGTTGTAGGCTTCCCATACTACATAGTCGCCGGTGACCAGGGGCGGCAAATTGGCACGCTGGAAACAACGAATGATTTGATGTGGTGCAACTGAGTCAGTGGATTCCACATCTACATGCTGGCCAAACTGACCAACAATACGACCATTGCAATTAACTGTTGAGCTCGTATCAAGGTTTCCGGAATCGAGTTCGCGTTGCTGCTTTTTGGCAATGCGTTTCTGTTGCTGCTTGTTGAGCTGTCGTTTGTTCATTTTGTACTGTAGCAGTGGATGGCACCGGGATTATTGCATATTCGAGTTAGGGCAGCTTTGTTACAATCGGACAGGCCAAACACCGCAGCGCAATTAGAGTGAAAAACCATGGATAAAAGCAGCAACCTGATCTGGCTGGATCTGGAAATGACCGGATTGTCCCCGGCGCAAGATCGCATTATTGAAATAGCGACGCTGGTTACTGATGCCAATCTCAATATCCTGGAAGAAGGGCCAGTGCTTGCAGTCAAACAGGATACTGCGCGCCTGGATGCAATGGATGAATGGAACAAAACCACTCATGGTAAATCCGGCCTGATTGAACGCGTCAAGGTGAGCGAAGTTGACGAAGCCGCTGCGGAGAAAGAGACTCTGGCATTTTTGGCGCGCTACTGTGATAAAAACTCTTCACCCATGTGCGGTAATAGTATTTGCCAGGACCGACGCTTTCTTGCCAACTATATGCCCGACCTGGAGGCGTTTTTCCATTACCGTAACCTGGATGTCAGTACGCTCAAGGAGCTTGCGGTGCGCTGGAAGCCTGCAGTACTGGAAGGGTTGGTTAAAAAAGGCACGCATCAGGCGCTAGATGACATTCGTGATTCAGTCAATGAATTAATACACTACCGGGAGCATTTCATTAACTTGTAGATGTGTGTTGCTGCAGGGCCCATTCTACATGTTCTACTACCAGTCTCGATTGAAAATTCAATCTGTTGCGTAACGCAGCTACTATGTCTTCACTTGTTTCAGCATTGCCCAGCGCGACTGCCAGATTACGTAACCAGCACTCATAGCCGATGCGGCGAATCGGAGAACCTGCCGTATTATCCAGAAACTGCTGTTCTGACCAGCCAAACAAATCTACCAAGTCTGCATCGTCCAGGTTATGTCGCGGACTAAAATCTGGTTCGTCAGTAGGTTTATTAAACTTGTTCCATGGGCATACCAACTGGCAATCATCGCAGCCGAATACCCGGTTGCTCATTAGCGGGCGCAGCTCTTCCGGTATTGAGCTGCGCAGTTCAATGGTCAGATAAGAAATACAGCGTCTGGCGTCCATTTCCCCTGGTCCGACGAAGGCTTTGGTCGGGCAGATGTCGAGGCAGGCAGTGCATGTTCCGCAATGGTCACTTACGGCCGGATCAACCGGTAATGGCAGATCAGTGTATAGCTCCCCAAGAAAAAACCACGAGCCAGCAGACTTGTTGAGCAGCATGGTGTTCTTGCCAATCCAGCCTAGCCCGGATTTCTCCGCTAATGCGCGCTCCAGCACTGGCGCACTGTCGACGAACGCACGATAACCGAATTCTCCAACAGCTTCCTGAATCTTGTCTGCGAGCTTCTGTAATCGCTTGCGAATCAACTTGTGATAATCACGCCCTCTTGCATAACGTGCAATATATGCTTTTTTACTACGCTCGAGAGGGGCGAGAGAGTTATCCGGTTCACTCGAGTAATCCAGGCGCGCAGTGATTACCCGCACTGTACCTGGATGCAGGCGTTCCGGGTGAGCGCGCAAGTCCATATTCCGCGCCATGTAATCCATTTCACCGTGATACCCGTTGGAAATCCAGTTTTCCAGATGTTGTCGATAGTGCTTCATATCGACATCAGCTATAGCAATTTGCTGGAAGCCATATTCGGCTCCCCATAGCTTGATATCCGCAGCGAGCTTGCCTAGAGCATCATTATCCATTAAGTCCTCAGAGTGCATTCAGGAGCTTTGCTGCATCCTGCAGAGTCTTGTCATCCTTGCAGAAGCAAAATCGAATGTGCTTGTTCTGTGGTGGATTTGCATAAAAAGGTGCAAGTGGAATTGCTGCAACGCCTTTTTCCTGGGTCAGATAGGTGACGAATTCCATGTCGTCCAGCTCGCTTATTTCGCTGTAGTCCACGAGTTGAAAGTAAGTGCCTTTCGAAGGCTTGAATGTGAAGCGGGAACTCTCAATCAGCTGGCAAAAAGTGTCGCGCTTGACCTGGTAAAAATCTGGCAATTCGCGGGCGTGCTCCGGGCAGTCAGCCATGAATTCGGCAATGGCATATTGCACAAAACTCGATGTAGTAAATGTGACGAACTGATGAACCTTGCGAAATTCGCTGGTTAGTGAAGGGGCTGCCACACAATAGGCCAGCTTCCAGCCCGTCGCATGATAGGTTTTGCCAAAAGAGAAAACCGCGAAACTTTTGTGTTTAAGTTCTTCGTGACCAAGCACACTCAGGTGCTGTGCGCCGTCAAATACCATATGTTCATATACTTCGTCAGACAATATGAGAATGTCCCGGTCGCGGGTTATTGCTGCCAGTTGATCGAGATCTTCGTTATCAAGGATGGTGCCGCAGGGATTATGTGGCGTATTGATAATTATCAGGCGGGTCTTGTTTGTAATGGCGGCCTGGGCTGCATCCCAGTCAACATGATAATCAGGATAGCTGAGAGGAACATGAATCGCAGTTCCGCCAGCCAGATTAATCGCAGGTTCATAAGAATCGTAGGCGGGATCGAAAACGATGACTTCATCGCCATTTGAAACGACGGCGTGGATCGCATCGAACAGGGCTTCGGTAGCGCCTGAAGTAACAGTGATCTCAGTCTCGGGATCAGCCGTATACTGGTAGTAATCTTGTACCTTGTTGGCAATTTGCTGCCGTAATTCCGGAATCCCCGCCATGGGTGGATACTGGTTCTTGCGGGAATTCAGATATTTGGAAACAAGTTCCTTGAGATGATCGGGGCAGTCGAAATCCGGGAATCCCTGTGACAAATTGATCGCATTATAGTCCTGGGCCATTTTTGACATGACCGTAAAGATAGTTGTACCGATTTCGGGTAATTTACTTTGCAATATCTTTCCCCTATTGTGGGTCTCGTTAATCCAATGCGCCAGACCCCGCGTTAATTTCATTCTAACCGATAGTATTCATAGCATGAACGTTGAATCGGTCAGATTACCCGTTGATCCGCACCATAACAATTTCAGCAAGAGACCCGAACCGGACTGCACATGAATCCTACTGATAACACAGCGCAGAAGCAGCGTGAACAGCAAGTTGCCAGTTTCCCGACAACTTCTATGCGTGCCACCCACTCGCTACCGCAACTGAACTTGAATGGTGGGCGGCAAGCTATCCTGGAATACTTTGAGAATACCTGGAGTCTGACTGAGACCCTGTTCTCGGCTCTGGTAAGTGATGAGGCATATCTGATCCGACCCTGGCATAAAACCCGTCATCCCCTGATTTTCTATTACGCACACCCGGTCTGTTTTTACGTCAATAAATTGTTGGTAAGTGGTTTGATCAATGAGCCGGTTAACCAGGACCTTGAGCTGCTGTTCGAAACCGGTGTAGACGAAATGACCTGGGATGATCTGCACGAAGGCGCGCAGGATGTGTGGCCGGATCTGGATGATGTGAGAGGCTATCGTCAGCAGGTTTTTGAACTGGTCACCAATCTTATAAAGTCCCACCCGATTTTCGAAGAACCAGTTACACAGGATAAGCCGAGCTGGGCGCTGGTTATGGCTTTTGAGCACGAACGCATTCACCTTGAGACTTCAAGCGTGCTGATGCGCGAGTTACCGCTGGAGTTTTTACAAACTCCCGCCGGATGGCCTGAGTTCAAATCCCCAGCGAAGGAAACCACGCGGAATCCTGTGGTGGGTGAGGACTATGCCAAAAATCCCATGCTCGATTGCGAAGGTAGAACGGTCACACTGGGTAAGCCTGAGCAGTGGCCCAGCTTTGGTTGGGATAACGAGTATGGAACAGACAAGCGCAAGCTGTCTGACTTCAAGGCCAGTAAGTTTCTTGTCAGTAATGGTGAGTTCTACAAATTTGTCAGTGCGGGGGGCTATGAAGACCCTCGTTACTGGAGCGAAGCCGGTTGGAGCTGGAGAACTTTCCGTAATACAAAATGGCCAACGTTCTGGCTGCAAGACGGTCCGGCTGGTTCTCACCGCTACCGGCTACGTACAACGTTTACTGAAATTCCCATGCAGTGGGACTGGCCGGCAATCGTCAATTATTTCGAGGCGAAAGCCTACTGCAGCTGGTTGTCAGAAAAAGAATCTACCGCAACACCTTATCGAGTGTTGCATGAAGCTGAGCATATAGCCCTGCGGGAACCGGCGCAGCAGCAGGCGCGTGCACAGTTCGAGATGAGCGGGTCTGTATCTGCTGATAGTGTGATGCAAGCAAATTCAGCGTCTCTTAACCATAATCTCTGCTACGGGGGTGAATCTCCGGTAACCGCCGGCCCGCCGAACTCGCGCGGCTTTCACGATGTATTTGGCAATGTGTGGCAATGGTGTGAGGATACCTTTCACCCACTGCCAGAATTTTCTATTCATCCGTACTACACGGATTTCAGTACGCCGTGTTTTGATAACGAACACCAGATGATACTGGGTGGTTCATTTATAAGTACCGGGGATGAAGCCAGCATCTGGTCGAGGTTCCACTTCAGGCCACATTTTTTCCAGCACGCAGGCTTTCGGCTTGCTCGCGACATCAGCAGTGGTGCAGATCAGGCCACGAAATATGAAACTGACGCTCTTGTAAATCAGTACTTGCTGTTTCACTGGGGATCGCACTCCGAACAGAGGGATGAGGCATTATCGACAAAGTTTGATTTTCCCGATGTGCAAAACCTGATAACTCGAACCGTAGAGCTAATGATAGAAAACAGCAGCTGTTTCAACAAAGCGCTGGATCTGGGTTGTGCCGTTGGCCGCTCCAGTTTTGAACTGGCGCGGCGTTTCAAGGCCGTTACTGGCCTTGACTACAGTCAGGGTTTTATTGATGCCGCAGCGCAGCTCGCGAAAGCAGGATCTCTCGATTACTGGCGCACTGAAACCGGCCGCCACCGCAGCCAATTAACGGCTCGGGTTGCAGAAGACATCGACACGTCAAGACTGCAGTTTATACAAGGTGATGCTATGCACCTGGCGGCGACTGTTGTGCCTGAGGAAGGGCCATTCGATGCCATACTGCTCAGCAACTTGTTGTGCCGGTTATCTGATCCAGCGAGCTGCCTGCGACAGTTTGTTGGTGATAGTCCTTATCTGGACACAGGCGGCATACTGGTCATTGCTTCGCCGAACACCTGGATGAATCAGTTCACGGCGGCAGACAATTTTCTGGATGGCAAGAACAGCGAAGAGACTTTGGCAGCGCTGGGTAGACAACTACCAGGCTTTGAACTCATTCACGACGAAGACTTGCCATTCATGATTCGCGAGCATCGCCGTAAATACGAGTATATTGTGAGTCAGGTTTCGGTCTGGCGTAAAACCTGACTCGTCAACGAACAGATTGCCGACCTTCTAGGCTTCGGTTTGTAACCACTCGTTCAATTCAATGATGTCCTGAGGTGTCAGAGTGCCTGCCACTTGCTTGAGCAACAAACTGTCAATGACATAGTTATAGCGGGCATCTGAATATTGGCGCAGTGCACGATAGAGATTTTCTCGCGCCAACAATACTTCTACGATATTACGCGTACCCACTTCAGCACCCAGTTCGGTGGCGTCCAACCTGCTCTGGGCTGAGGTGATCGACTGTTGGCGCTGTGCGATCACCAATACATCTGTGTTGACTCGACGATAGGCATTACGCAAATCCTGCGTTAGCTGGCGCCGGGCTTGTTCCAGTGATTCTTTCGCTGCGATGACATTATATTCTGCAGCACGACGGCGCGAACTCACGGCGCCTCCGGAGTACAGCGGAATGCTCAGGCTCAGTGCCAGTTGCGTACGGTCGCTAGCACCGCCGCCGATCTGAATGCCCTGGCTTACAATAGGCGCTGTCACGACGTGGCCGAATTGACCCTGTAGATCAATTGTTGGCAGGTGGCCTGATTTGCGGGCTTTCAGGGATTTCCTTGAAGCCTCCAGATTAAATTGTGCAGCGGCTATGGCGAGGCTGTTGGAGTCTGCCTGATCTTCCCATTCATTCAGGCTGCCCTCTACCTCGACGATAGGAAAGTCTTCGCGCAGTACTTCGATATCGGGATGCGGCTGACCGGTGATTGCCTCCAGCGCCTCGTATCGTGATTGCAAAATATCGCGTTGCAGGATGGTGGTATTGCGTGCCAGGTCGTAGGAAGCCTGACTGTCGTACACATCAGTAATTGCCACCAGACCCACTTCTTCGCGCTGGCGTGTTTGTTCCAGGGAACGCAGAGCTGCTTCCTCTTCCTGCAGATTGGTTTCCAGGGTATCCAGTGCACGCAGCACATCGAAATAAGCTGCGGCTACCCGCATGATCAGATTCTGTTCCTGCGCCGCCAAATTGACTGCGCCTGCTTTGTCACTGGCTTGCGCGCTCTGGTAGTTGTACCAGTTGGAAAGATTCAGCACGCTTTGGGTCAGACTGACACCCCAACTGTGGTTGTTAATGCCAGGGCGAAAACTGTGGTCGTCTATGCGGACAGTATCTCCGGATACTGGATCGGTGATATAGCTGGAATCAGTCGGTCCGCTGGTCAGGCGCGTAGTGTTGCCTCCGATTCCCAGTGAAGGCAATAGTGCCGATCGGCTCTGAATCATTGATTCACGATTAGCCCGGTAGCTGGCTTCGGCTTGCTTCAATACTGGATCGTTCTCCAATGCCAATTGCAGTATGGTGAATAAATCGTCAGCGTGACCCAGGGTTGGGTGCATTCCAACCAACACCAGCATTCCTAGCAATTTCGATAATCGTCCCATAACGTGTGACCTTTCCGTGAGTGGGTTTGAATAATTGACAAACACAGACTATTAAATGAGGGTCTGGGCCCGGTGCGTCCCGAGGCCAACGGCATTCTACACAGTGTAACCAAAGGTGACAATTTTGCTGGCTGTATTTGCGACAGTTGCCTTCCATTAGACGGTCATTTACCCCCTCAGGTTACCGTTTAATTTAGCGTTTAATTCAGTACAGGACTGAGTGTTTTATTTTGGAACAAGCACAGCGATACTCGATGAGCAGATACCTGATTCGAATTCATCTCAGATATACATCCGCATTCAGTCAGTATGTAGTATGCGTCTCTGATATCATCCATTGCCAGTTTCCCAACTGCGATAAACTCGTGCTGGTGAGTGTTAGCACTTCGCAGGGCATTTGGGCATAATAAACTTTCTCAGATTAAGCCGATGTACCTCTTGCCCGGACTCTTTGCCGAAAACTTTATTTCTGCCGACTCGCCTGGACATACTTCTGCACGAAGGATAATCAATGAACGCCAAACCCGAACATTTTCTCGACAAGATCAGTCAGCTGGATACTACAACCCGGCAATATTTCCCAAATTCCCGCAAGGTCTACGTGACCGGTACGCGTGAAGACATACGGGTTCCCATGCGCGAAATCGCGCTATCAGATACCGAAACCGAAAAGGGCCGGGAACCCAACGCACCGGTGCGCGTCTACGATACCTCGGGTGCCTATACTGACTCGGAGGTTGCGATAAACCTGCGCGAAGGCTTGCCAGCGCTGCGTGCACCATGGATCGAAGCACGGGGAGATACCGAACAACTGGAAGAGATCAGTTCCACCTATGGCAAGGCCCGGGCAGCGGATGCAAGCACCGCCGACCTGCGCTTTGAGCACCGTCGTGCGCCTCGCAAGGCGAAGCCAGGGAAAAATGTTTCGCAGCTACACTATGCGCGACAGGGCATCGTAACACCGGAAATGGAGTTTATCGCCATCCGTGAAAACATGGCCCGGGCAGCAGCACATGCTGCACCCGAGTTGGGTGTGCAGCACAAAGGGGAGTCATTTGGTGCCGCCATCCCCGCAGAAATCACACCAGAGTTTGTGCGCGATGAAGTTGCACGAGGTCGCGCAATAATTCCCGCCAATATTAATCACCCGGAAATCGAACCGATGATTATCGGGCGTAATTTCCTCGTTAAGGTAAATGCCAATATTGGTAATTCCGCAGTGACTTCTTCTATAGAAGAAGAAGTTGAAAAACTTACCTGGTCAGCCCTGTGGGGAGCGGACACGGTGATGGACCTGTCCACTGGCAAACATATCCATGAAACACGCGAATGGATTATTCGTAACTCCATGTTGCCTATTGGTACGGTGCCTATCTACCAGGCGCTGGAGAAGGTCGACGGCGTAGCGGAAGACCTGAACTGGGATATTTTTCGTGACACACTGATTGAGCAGGCTGAGCAGGGAGTTGACTATTTTACGATTCACGCCGGCGTGCTGCTGCGTTATGTACCACTGACGGCAAGGCGCGTAACCGGCATCGTGTCGCGGGGCGGCTCGATCATGGCTAAATGGTGCCTGGCGCATCATCAGGAAAACTTCCTTTATACCCATTTCGAAGACATCTGCGAAATCATGAAGGCCTATGATGTTTCCTTCTCACTGGGTGACGGATTGCGACCGGGATCAATTGCAGATGCCAATGATGAAGCACAGTTTGGTGAACTGGAAACTCTGGGTGAGTTAACCCAGATCGCCTGGAAGCACGATATCCAGACCATGATTGAAGGGCCAGGTCATGTTCCCATGCATCTCATTAAAGAGAATATGGAGAAGCAATTAGAAGTGTGCGACGAGGCGCCTTTCTATACCTTGGGCCCACTCACTACAGACATCGCCCCTGGTTATGACCATTTCACATCTGGCATCGGTGCGGCGATGATAGGTTGGTATGGCTGCGCAATGCTGTGTTACGTAACGCCCAAAGAGCATCTTGGCCTACCCAATAAGCAGGATGTAAAAGATGGCTTGATGGCTTACAAGATTGCTTCTCACGCGGCAGATATCGCCAAGGGCCATCCGGGCGCGCAGTTGCGCGACAATGCTTTATCCAAGGCGCGCTTCGAGTTTCGCTGGGAAGATCAATTCAACCTGGGTCTGGACCCTGTTACTGCGCGCGACTATCACGACGAAACCCTGCCGAAGCAATCTGGCAAAGTGGCGCACTTTTGTTCCATGTGCGGACCGAAATTCTGTTCCATGAAAATCTCTCAGGAAGTTCGGGAATACGCCGCCAGCAAGACTGCTGGCGACATCGATGCGGCCCTGAGTGAAGGTATGGAAGAAAAAGCGGAAGAGTACAACAAGCAGGGTCGTAACCTTTACCACAAGGTATAAGGCCCCATAATTGTCAGAAATGCTCGCTTTCCAGGTATTGCTCGAGTGCTTCCAGGCAGGAGTGAGCAAGTTTCTTGCTACGCTGCGCTGACCAGCCATAGCGCATATCAGGAGTTGCCGTTGTATCCTTGAATGGCATCTCCAGGGTCATGGCCAGGCAACCATGATTTTGTGCGGTCTGCGCAGTACTCATCGTAAGATTAGCCTGCCCTGGTTGCTTCGGTGGGTATCCCTGTTCGGTTTGAAAGTCCGGGTTAATCCTGGCCAGGGTTTCCTTATAGAAATCCAGCTGTGCTTGCTGTTTTACTCCCCAGTCGGCCAGACCTTCGGTGCCGGCAATAAAACAGTACGGCAATGACTCGTCTCCGTGTACATCGAGCATAAAACTCACGCCGGTCTCAGCCATTTTTTGTTTAACAAGAAATACTTCCGGGCTTTGTTCGAGACTGGGAGTTGCCCATTCACGGTTCAGATTTCTGCCAACCGCATTGGTACGCAAATGGCCACGCCGACTACCATCCGGGTTCATGTTGGGAACAAGATAGAACACCACCTTGTCCATTAATGCCTGCGTCAAGGGGTCGTCAAGGTTCAGAAGTTTTTCTACACAACCTTCCATCCACCACTGAGCCATCGACTCACCGGGATGCTGCCGCGCTATGATCCAGCACGGCGATTTGTTCTCAGTATTTGCTCCATGTGAAATCTTGAGAAGATCCAGATCCTGCCCGTCGAGTGTTTGCCCCAGCACCATATGTTCGCAATGAGCCGCACATTGGCTTCGGGCGACGAGGTCATGGTGGCGTTCCATGGAGTAAGGCGCAAAATAGGCAAAGTAGACGCTGTCATGCTGCGGTGTAAAATCGATTTCGAGTCCACCCTCATGCAGTCGGGTGGGATGTCGCAGCCACTCCTGCCGGTCGTAACTATAGAGCACCTGGTAATTTTCAAAACCCGATGGGTAGGCCGCGCCGGCGGCATTGAGAATTTTTAGTCTGCAGTCTCGTTGGGCGGCACCGCTGAGCCTGAAATAAAACCATTGGTAAAAATCTGACTGGGCATCCTTGCGTATGCGAAGCTGGATGTCGCCGGGATTTTCCAGACTGACAATCTCAATATTGCCTGCATCAAATTCCTGACTGATTTTCAAAACACATTCCTCTTGTAGCTGGGAACTGGGAGCGATATTGCCTCGCCAGATTCAAAATGCCGCAATACCAGTAAATCCGGTGTCTTCGGGCGGTTGTCGCTGCAAATTTATCTGGTATCATTGCCGCCCCCTGTAAAAAGGGCGAGAAATTGATCGAAACCATGCAGAGAACAAGGCAAGGACTTTATGTCGGCACTAACTGACAATCTTAACATTGCTAGCAATGAAGCATTAATCACGCCCGGGCAGTTGAAGGCGGAATTACCCCTGCAGGGTGCGGCAATGGACGCTGTGCAACAGTCACGCCAGACGATTTTCTCTATCCTCGATCGCACGGATCCCAGGCTTTTTCTGGTTGTAGGCCCCTGTTCCATTCACGACCCGGAAGCAGCGCGGGATTATGCCAGACGACTTAAAAAGCTTGCGGACAGTGTGCAGGATACTCTGTACCTGGTAATGCGGGTATATTTTGAAAAGCCCCGTACCTCAATTGGCTGGAAGGGTTTGATAAATGATCCGCACCTGGATGATTCTTTCAAAATAGAAGAAGGCCTGCGTATCGGGCGCAAACTGCTACTGGATATCGTCGACATCGGCCTGCCAACCTCTACCGAGGCATTGGACCCCATTTCGCCACAGTATATGCAGGATATTATCTCCTGGTCAGCCATTGGTGCGCGTACCACTGAGTCGCAAACTCATCGCGAGATGTCATCCGGTTTATCCAGCGCGGTAGGGTTCAAGAATGGTACCGATGGCGGCCTGATGGTGGCAGTGAATGCCATGCAGTCAGTCTCCAGTCCGCACCGTTTCCTCGGCATCAACACCGAAGGCCAGGTGTCGGTGGTAACAACCAAAGGCAATCCATATGCTCACGTGGTGTTACGCGGTGGCAGTCAGGGGCCTAACTATGACACTGTACATGTCGCCCAGACCGAAAAAGCCCTGGCCGATGGTGGAGTCAGCCAGAACATCATGATTGACTGCAGTCATGCTAATTCCGGCAAAGACCCTGACGTGCAACCCCTGGTCGTCAAAGACATCACCCACCAGATTCTCGAAGGTAACAAGTCGATTATTGGATTGATGCTGGAAAGTAATATCAATGGCGGCAATCAATCCATTCCCGCCGACCTGTCCCAATTGAAGTACGGCGTATCGGTTACTGACGCCTGTATGGATTGGGAGACTACCGAAGCGGCAATTCTTGATATGGCGGCCAAATTGCGAGATGTGTTGCCGGGCAGGTGAGCCCTGGTGATCCTGCTCCAGGTATCCCCGATTAAAAACCTGAACCAGGTTGTGCAAGGAACTCCAGCTCTTCCTCGGTGGATTCCCGACCCAGAATTTCATTGCGGTGTGGATAACGACCAAAGCGATCGATGATCACCTTGTGCTTTAACTCGAAATTGTAGTTTTCTTCCAGGCCTGGATGATCAAACAGATACATCGCTATTTCGTGTATTTCACGTGACTCGCTGTGCATGAAGGGCATATAGAGGAATGCTTTCTTTCCCGGGTCCAGGTCAGTGTCCAGTTTGCGTCGTACTGCTTCCTGCGCCAGCACAAGAGCCAGAGTATCGAAAGCAAACGCCTGCGGCGTATCGCGAAACATATTACGGGAAAATTGGTCGAGAATTATTATTTCCGCCAGAGCATCGAGTGGATGTTCACGCCAGGTATAAAGCAATCCCTGGCTGGCCTGGCGATGCAGATCGAGGAATCGCTCTGTAATGAGCTGATCGAATTCCGCATCTTTGGTGAATCGTTGCTTGGGTTCGATTTCATCGAACCAGAAACCGATAACTTCTTTGGCAGACAAGACGCTACCCCGGACCTTAAATTTGCTCTATAGATATATCGACTGCTGTTGCTGGCAAATTAGCACGCGGTAGCGCTGAATTCAGGCGTTTGAAGCGTATGCAACTGAGAGTTGCTCTTTCTCGCGGCGCCCCAGAGTAATCCATTTCTGTACAAAGGGGTTGTCCAACAGGGTTTGCATATAGGTATTAGCATCACTGCTGAGTTCGGCACCGTATGCGTTAAAGCACACTGCCACCGGGGCAAACATGCAATCGGCAATTGAGAAGCGCCCATACAGGTAGTTGCCATTTTCACCATAGCGGCGGCGGCAACAGCTCCAGATTGCATCGATGCGAGCGATTTCCTCGTACAATAAACTGGAAGGCACCTGCTTGAACGATGCCTTACAGTTCATTGGCCACTCTGTTTTCAACAGTGGAAACTCCGAATGGATTTCCGCGCTTACTGAGCGAGCAGACGCCTTACGCTTGGGATGTGCAGGCCACGCCGACCCTTGTATCAATTCTTCCGAGATGTATTCGCAGATTGCCAAGGAATCCCATACTGTAATATCCCGGTGCAGCAGAACTGGCACTTTGAGGGATGGTGAATACGGCCCCAGTTTCTCTGCGGTGTTGTCCTGGTAAAGCGCGATCTGAATTTCTTCAAAATCCACATCGAACATTTTCAGGAGCAACCATGGACACATGGACCAGGAGGAATAATTCTTGTTACCTATTACCAATCGAATATCTTGCATTGGTTTCACTCCAACAATAACGCATTGAAATTAACTGTACTATTTGGCTTCGCTTGATTGGCTGAGCATGTTCTGCCTGCTGTCGCGTAACCTGACGATTACTCTGCGATCAAAGAAATCTGCTTCAAAACTTTGAGAGGGCTCTACTGGTTGAGACTCGCCATATGCGACCGTAGTGATGGAGCTGTTGTCGATACCATGAGTCGAAAAGAATTGTTTTACTGCTGCAGAGCGCTGTCGCGAAAGTGCAAGGTTGGCATTGGCATCACCATTACGATCTGCATATCCGGTAATTTCAATGCTGGCAGTGGGCATTTGCTCGGCAATCCTCACCACACTTTGCAATTGTTCTTCGAACACCGATTCGATTTCGCTGGAGCCAGTTTTGAAGTAGAGGGACAAAACAGTGTTATCACAGCAGGCACCTGCTACTGGTGTGACAATATTGGTCGCCAGCAATTGCGGTTGGCTATCGCGTCTAGATTGCCGCTCTGCTTCTGTGCGAGCGTATTCGCGCCGCATTGTATTCATCTGGTCTTCGGCTGCGGCAACAAGCAACTGTGCTTCGTAAAGTTCGGCGCGCAGATCTCCAACCTGCTCGCGGGCTTCCAACCCTTCACCAAACATTGCGCCAAGTGCGGCACCTATTATGACTCCAGGTGGACCACCGGCCAGGCCACCTACAACCATGCCGCCGAAGAATCCGGTGGTCTCGGCGTCGGAGGCGGGATCCGCGTAATTGGCCGGTTGTGAATCGGCGAATGTTGAAGAGGCCAGCAAACTGAAAACAAGGGCTGTTGAAATGCGTTTATACATGTCTGAAATTCCTGTGCTGTGGGATGCCTGCGCTGCAAGCTCCTTGATCGATAAAATGTGCCAGAGATCATCCCCGTAAGGCCTGCGCCTTATCTTGTTTGTAGCTATTTAACAGCAAGTTTATTGCTGCAGCGGGTGTGGATTGGGGCCATGTACTGATTAAATATGTCAGAATAATGGCAATGAACCGGGGGATTATTCCTTCGCTCTGATTGTCAAAGGAATTAGGTTATAGTCGCCAAAATTCCCGAAATCCCGGGAACATGGAGTAAACACCGAGAATATGAGCCGAAGAATCGCAATCGTCGAAGATGAAGCCGCTATACGCGAAAACTATGCAGATGTTTTGCGTAAGCAGGGCTATGAAGTGCAGACCTATGCGAACCGCAAGGATGCCATGAGTGCTTTTGACATCCGCCTTCCTAATCTGGCAATTATCGACATCGGTCTGGAGAACGAAATCGATGGTGGGTTTACCCTGTGCCAGTCACTACGGTCCATGTCCGATACATTGCCGATCATTTTTTTGACAGCACGTGACAATGACTTCGACACGGTGAGTGGTTTGCGCATGGGCGCCGATGACTATCTGACCAAGGATATCAGCCTGCCGCATCTGACTGCGCGCATTGCTGCGCTTTTCAGGCGACTTGATGTAATCGACCAGCCGCCTTCACCGGAGAATCTGTTACAACGCGGCAAACTCTTGCTCGACATCGGACGACTAACAGTGCAGTGGGATGGCAATCCCGTAGCTTTAACCGTGACTGAATTCTGGATGGTGCACGCGCTGGCGAAGTATCCCGGGCATGTCAAAAGCCGGCAGATTCTGATGCAGGAGTCGAAAATTTTTGTTGATGGCAGCACGATCACGTCACATGTTAAACGTATTCGCAAAAAATTCATGCAAGTCGATGATGACTTCGACTGCATAGAAACAGTCTACGGCATGGGCTATCGCTGGAATATTACACCTGAGACTAACGACTGATTCAAAATGAATCTTTCATTCAAAAATCCATTCGGCATTCGCTTCAAGCTGGTATTCCTTTCCAGCTTTTTGCTGGTGATACCCTGGCTGGGATATCAGTATATTCTGGAGATGGAACAGTACTTGCGCCGTGGCCAGGAGCAGACTGTGCTTGGTACCGCCCAGGCGCTTGCAACTGCACTGAATGAACGACCAGAATTGTTCGCCGAGAATTCCTATAGCCCTGCCCGCAGCAGTGAAGATTTATATGTGTACCCGGTTTTTTCGGCGCTGTCCCTGGATGATGGGTCCCTTGTGGATTGGGGGGAGTATCAACAATATGAGGTGTCATACGGCAGGAAGCTGAGCGAAAACAAACCAATTAATCCTGCCGGGCTCTATCCCCACGATGGAGGTAGTTCTCTTAACTTCAAGAATATGGTCGGAGAACACAACGGGTCTCTGTATGCCTATTTTAAAGTGCAGGACGACCAGATTGTCTATCGTTCCCGCGATGCCCTGAGTGTTAATCGCAGCGATTTTCTCCAGATTTCAATGCTTTCGCGTGAAGGTAACAGTATCAACCGCGTTGTAATCGCACCTCATGAGCCGGAATACCTTTACCCATTCCGTGTCCAGAGCGATTACGCGGATCCCGTCTACGAGGAACGTATCAGCGGGCAGTGGTATGAAACTGAAGCAGGTTATGAGGTTGAGTTACAGATACCCATGGACATGTTGGGTGAACGACTCGGGTTTGCCTTTTACGATGTGGATGATCCGATCACCCGGCAGGTTAACTCGGTAGTATCGACATATAAAAGTGAAGGGCCAGAAGGGCTTGGTTTTCTGCTATTGCCGACTCCGGAAATTGATCGCATTGTCGCTGGCATGGGGCATAACAATTCGCGCATCCAGGTCGTCGATCGCAGTGGTCGTGTGCTGCTGGCAGTTGGTGATATTCAGTCAGCGACTGGTCTGACTCCAACGATTGACGAAGGCAGGGTCAACAAGTACTGGTACTTCATACAGAATCGCATATTGAATCCGCTGTATTACCAGATACTTACCAAGCCCAGTAACGATTTCATCGATGATTTATACAACGATGTGACGCGCGAGGGAGCGCATATTGATTCAGCGCTGCAAGGCGCACCCATGACGCAATTCCGCACACTGGCAGATACGCAAACCCGCTTACTCGAAGCGGCTCACCCGATTATGGCGAATGATGAGGTGATGGGTGCAGTGGTCGTGGATCAAAATATGAATGGATTGAGAAGCTTCCGCAATCAGGCGCTTGAGACATTGTTCAATACGATTCTCGCAGTCATGTTGCTGGTAACGCTTGGCCTGTTTTTCTTTGCCTCGCGTATATCATCGCGGATTCGCGGTCTGCGCAATCAGGCCGAAAGTATCATTGATGATAGCGGACGCATTCAGAACACCATTGTCGCTTCACAAAATTCTGATGAAATTGGCGATTTGTCGCGCAGCTTTTCCAACATTGTTGAGCGCTTGACCCAGTACACTAATTATCTGGAAAACATGTCCTCCAGGTTGTCTCACGAGCTCCGCACGCCAGTCACTGTGGTCAGATCGTCACTGGAAAACCTTGGTCTGACAGCGCGGAATGATGAGTCGGCGGTATATATAGAAAGAGCCGAGGAAGGTATCAGTCGTCTGAATCTGATTCTCACAAACATGAGTGAGGCCACGCGTCTGGAACAGATGCTGCAAACCTCAGAAAAAGAAAAGATTGATCTAAGTGAAGTTATCAACGGTTGTGTGGAAGGCTATAAGTTGGCATATCCGGATTCCCGCTTTGAATTGGACGTCAGTCAATACCCCATCTATATCAATGGTGTGCCGGAATATATTGCTCAACTCATGGACAAACTTATTGCCAACGCGGTGGAGTTTTCATATGCCGACCAGCCTATTACCGTCTATTGCCGCACTTTGCGCGATCATGCAGTGCTCAAAGTGTCGAATGCCGGGCCCTATCTGCCAGATGAAATGAAAGACAGACTCTTTGATTCCATGATCTCTGTGCGTTCGCAGGAGAAACAGAAGCAGCCACACCTCGGTATGGGGCTGCATATTGCACGTATCATCAGTGAATTCCACGGTGGTCGTATTCGCGCCGAGAATCGCCAGGATCGCGAAGGCGTGGTAATTACTTTGGTGATCCCGCTCTTTTATCGATAGTGATCCCGCCACGCATAATCCGAGCCACCTGACCCTACCTAGTCACCAGTATAGTAGTCCGGTGCATTTTCCTTCACGACAGGCGAGTCTGTAGACCAGGCGTGACAAGTGTCCAGAACCACCGGGCGACGGGGAGACTTGTCTATCTGTGAGTCTGCCTTGTTCTTGCGGTGCCTCAGTAATGGCCAGATAGTTTGCATGGCCACTGTTGCTATGGGAAACAATAACTCGGTGAGGTGTGTACAGCCTTGTACTCCGCCGACCTTCTGCCGGATAGCCTTGCGCCAGCCCGGCCCCATACGTATGCCCACCACCGACTTGTAGTTGGATGCGATGTCCGGGCACATGGCGAACGGACTGTTCTCAGTGGCCGCTTCTACTTCCTGAATCACAAACTCATTGTCTATGGTGACGCGCAGCAACATCTCATGCAATGGCTCGCCAATGGCTACTTCGCCGCGCCAGTTATTTTTAAAAGCATAAGTCTTGGTGTCAGTCATATGCGCCTCGATGTCCCATAATCCATCCTCGCGCTCGTAACCTTCGTAATGGATAGCGCGAGTGTGAACATGCTTGCGTGGTGCGGCTTCGGGTAATGGCATGACCTGTCCTTGATGGCGTTATTCGCAGTAACGAGTCTGAGCAAACAACGCAGTATTACGAGGTGGGTAATTATAACGCATCAATCTCTGCCTGTGTGAACCCGTTACAAATGGGGCATAATAGCTATATGTTTTATGTACAAAGAGGAATAGCCCCATGACTACAGCAAGCGCGCGTCACATCCTGGTAGAAACTGAAGCAGAATGTCTGCAATTGAAAGAGAGAATTGAAGCAGGTGAGGATTTCGCAGATATCGCCAAGGCACATAGTAATTGCCCGTCCAAGGCACAGGGTGGCGATTTGGGTCAGTTTGGTCCCGGCATGATGGTTAAGGAATTTGATGAAGTCGTCTTCAGTGCAGACGTCAATACATTGCAGGGTCCGGTAAAAACCCAGTTTGGTTATCACTTGTTGGAAGTCACAAGCAGAGACTAGTGTTTTCATGAAAATACTATTCGTGTGCACCGGGAACTCCTGCCGCTCACAAATGGCAGAGGGCTGGTTACGCGAACTGGCAAAACAGTCTGCGGATCATCCGGACATACAGATTGAATCTGCTGGTTTGGAAGCACACGGGCTCAATCCGCAGGCGGTCGCGGCGATGGCAGGGCACGGTGTGGATATCAGTGCGCAAAGCTCAGATGTGTTGACGGATGCAATGCTTGCCAGAAGTGATCTTGTTGTCACAGTTTGTGGACATGCAGACAATAACTGTCCGATCCTGCCTGCCGGTGTATGCAAGCGGCACATACCGTTTGATGACCCGGCAGGTGCCTCAGGTTCTCCTGTACAAATAGCCGCGACCTTCGACCGGGTCTGTCTCGAAATCCGTCAGGCCATGGAAAAACTAATGATCAGGATTGCTGAAAAAGCCGATGTCTGAAATTGAATCGCCATTCCAGAGCGACGACTTTGAAGTTATAGAGCGTTCGACAGGTTTCGACGGTTTCTTGAAAATCGATCGAATCAGTGTCAGGTATCGGCTCTTCGAGGGTGGTTGGAGCAATGTGATTCAACGTGAACTGCAAATCAAACCGCCTGCAGTGGGCGTACTATTGTTTGATCCTGAGCGTGACAAGCTGGTATTGGTCAGGCAATTTCGCATTGGCCTGATTGATGAAGGCCAGAGCCCCTGGCTACTCGAGCTCGTGGCCGGCATGGTTGACGTCGGCGAGTCGCCACGAGACGTCGCTGTGCGAGAGAGCCAGGAAGAAGCCGACTGTACACCGCAAAATGTGGAGAAGATTGCTGAATACTATAATAGCCCGGGTACCTCGAATGAACGGATATTGCTGTATTGTGGGCAGATCGATGCGTCTCAAGCCGGCGGAATTCACGGTTTGGACCACGAGAATGAGGATATTCAGGTCGTGACTGTTGATTTCGGCGATGCCGTCACAGCATTGGAAGCCGGTAAGTTGGATAATGCGATGACAATTATCGCGATGCGCTGGCTGCAACTACATCATGATGAATTGATCAAACGCTGGTCAACTGCTGCAGAGTGACGATATATCGTTAAATACGTGGTGAAAATGTGAAGTTCGAGGGTCGCAATCGGGTATTAACGGGTTAAAATCGTTGCTTCTTGTTCATTAATACTGCGTTTTTTGCCGAAACAGTTGAATAGCCAGACCTGATTAATTCTCGAGTATACTTGAGTACCTACACCGATTCCGAAGCGACTGGGCCCAACATCACATGGCGAGACAGAATTACAGCATTGACCTCATCAAACAAATGGCAGAGTGCGATGCGAATTACATCAGGCTGTTAAAACTGGTCCCTCAGCTTAACGCATATTTTCGTAATTCCAGTCTGGATAAGCATGTCATTGAGGCAATTACCGGTGTGCAGATTGATGCCACAAATATGTCTCCAGGTGAGCCGGAAAAAAGCCTTGAAGGTCTGGTCAGTGAATTCATTATTGCTGATCTCGAAGGTATGGAAGGCAAAGTAACCGTCGAAATTAAAATTCTGGAAGCTTTCAGGTATACAACCACTTTACAAATTACCCAGAAACCGGAAATGAAGAAATGGATGACCAACCCGTCCATGTTGGTGCGGCTTTACCATGACGCGAATACTGCAGAAGTGACTTCATACCAGGGTCACAAAAATTTGCAGCCCAGATATGCGCAGCCGAATCCCAAAATGTACTACCCGGATGAAAAAATGCAGGTCAATGCTTTTCTTGGAGAATGGCTAAATCACTGTCTGAAGTGTGGACGCAGCACAAAGGCACCTGAATTTTCGTACAGCAGCTAAGCACGCACGCTTTCCTATCGGACCTCAATGACTACTACATCCAACAATCCTGTAAGAATTATCCAGATAACTGACACTCATTTGTATGAGGAGCCAGAGGGTACTTTAGCGAGGATGAACACCCAGGACAGCTTTCGTAAGGTGCTGGATCTGGTTAAGACCAATGAGAAAGAAATTGATCTAATTTTGGCAACTGGTGATATTGCGCAGGATGCGTCAGAGGACGCATATGGTTATTTCATGACTGCGGTTGGTGAAACCGGAGTGCCATTCAGATGGATACCGGGTAACCATGACATCGCTTCAGTCATGGAGGACGTGGCAGAAGGTACAAATGCATGTGACAAGTCGACGCAGCTGGGTAACTGGCTAATACTTACGCTCGATTCCAGTATCGTTGGCCAAGTGCATGGACGGCTGGACCCGGAAGAAATAGAATTTTTAAAATCCAGTCTGAGCGCTGCGACTACCAGTTCTGAAATTGAAAACATACTGATTACACTGCATCATAACCCAGTGCCAGGAACTGCTGGCTGGATGAAAGATATCGGGTTGGAAAATCCCAGCGAGCTTTTCGATGCACTAAAGATGACGGATAAAGTACGCGGGGTCTTGTATGCCCATATTCATCAGGAACTGGATTTTAATCTGCAAAATATCCGCTATATGTGCACGCCGTCTACCTGTATTCAGTTTAAACCTCAGGTCACCAATTTTACTTTGGATAGGCTCAACCCGGGCTACCGCAGTCTGCAGTTGTTTGCAGATGGCAAAATCGAGACTGCAGTTTTTCGGGTAACCGGCTTCGACCTTGAGGCTGACTTCTCCAGTGCCGGATATTAAATAGCCCGGGCAGAAAAATCTGATACTTCCTTCATCACTCGCAATCCGGGCATGCTAATATGCGACCATGGATCGGGCGCCACTTCTTTTGTACTTGCATGGATTCCTCAGTTCACCGCAATCAGTGAAGGCGCAACAAACGCTGGACTTTATTCAGCAATATGCAGCGATAGAAGACATCCTGATACCGGCATTGGAAGCTGGTCCGGCTCAGGCCGTAGATCAGGTTGACAGATTGGTTGCGGCCAATCCCGACCGAAACCTGATTTTCATGGGCAGTTCATTAGGGGGTTACTACGCTACCTACCTGGCAGATAAACATGATGCGCCGGCGGCATTAATAAATCCGGCGGTCAGGCCCTTTGAATATTGGGAAGATTATCTGGGAGATCACGCCAACTATTATTCCGGGGAGGTCCACACTGTGACCCGCGACCATATAGAGGAACTACGTGATATCGACGTGCCCGCGCTAAAATGCCCTGACAATTTTCGGGCGTACTTGCAAACAGGAGACGCCACTCTCGATTATCGTCGCGCTGTCACAAAGTATGGTGCAGCACATTGTGTAGTGCACGAAGGAGGCAATCACAGTTTCGAAAATTTCGCCGCAGAACTCCCCAACATGCTGGAGTTTCTGCTATCAAGAATTGGCGCTTATGAGCGATAAAATATTATTCAGCTGGAAATCCACCTCTGAAAAAATTCGCTCTGGAAAACAATGAGTAACACTTACAACGCCGACGCGATTGAGGTACTAACCGGGCTTGATCCAGTCAGAAAACGCCCGGGAATGTACACTGATACAACCCGCCCGAATCACCTCATACAGGAAGTCGTAGACAATAGCGTCGATGAGGCGCTTGCTGGCCATGCCAGTCATATCACTCTGACCCTGAATAAAGACGGTTCGATAGAAGTCTCGGACGATGGTCGCGGCATGCCTGTCGACAAGCACAAGGGTGAGAAGGTGAGCGGTGTGGAGTTGATTCTCACGCGACTGCATGCCGGCGGTAAATTCTCCGACAAAAACTACCAGTTTTCAGGCGGGCTTCATGGAGTCGGCGTGTCAGTAGTCAATGCCCTGTCAAAAACGCTGGAAGTGAAAGTAAAGCGTGACGGCAAAGAATATCGCATGACGTTTAAAAATGGTGACAAGGCCACTGAACTGAAGTCCATAGGGACAGTTGGTAAACGCAATACAGGCACGACCGTCACCTTCGTGCCCGATGAGAAATACTTCGACAGTATCAAGATATCAATTCCGAAACTAAAGCACGTATTGCGTGCCAAAGCTGTCTTGTGCCCGGGTCTTAAGGTCACGTTTATCGATAATCTTGTGCCGAAGAGCAAGGCGCAAAGCGAAGAGTGGTGTTTCGAAGATGGCCTGACGGATTATCTGACACAATCCACTTCCGAATGGGAGACTCTGCCCACCGCGCCATTTGAAGGTTCGGTAAAAGGTAATGAAGAGGCCGTTGACTGGGCGGTGCAATGGTTACCGGAAGGTGGCGAGATCACCGGTGAGAGTTACGTAAACCTGATTCCCACACCCTTGGGCGGCACCCATGTCAGTGGACTCCGCACTGGCATGCTCGATGCGCTGAGGGAATTCTGTGAGTTCCGCAATTTACTGCCCAGGGGATTGAAGCTCACAGCTGATGATGTGTGGGACAAGTGCTGTTATGTATTGTCTTCCAAATTGCATGACCCGCAGTTCTCCGGCCAGACCAAAGAACGCCTGTCTTCCAGGCAATGTGCAGTATTTATTGCCGGTGTTGTCAAAGATGCTTTCAGTCTCTGGCTGAACCAGCATACGGCTGAAGCGGAAGCCATCGCAGAGCTTTGTATCAGCAATGCCCAGAGTCGACTCAAAGCCAGTCGCAAGGTCGATCGCAAAAAAATTACTTCCGGCCCGGCATTGCCTGGCAAGTTGGCAGACTGTTCTACAGAGGATGTGATGTCCGGCGAATTGTTTTTGGTAGAGGGAGATTCCGCCGGTGGTTCAGCGAAGCAGGCACGGGATCGGGAGTTTCAAGCCATCATGCCTCTACGCGGCAAGATATTGAATACATGGGAAGTAGACTCTGCCGAAATACTCGCTTCACAGACTGTCCATGATATTGCTATCGCACTGGGTGTTGACCCGGGATCGAACGACATCGACGGTTTACGCTACGGCAAGATTTGCATTCTGGCCGATGCCGATTCCGATGGTTTACATATCGCCACCTTGTTGTGTGCCCTGTTTGTCAAACACTTCAGGCCAGTGGTAGATGCAGGACATGTTTATGTGGCAATGCCACCATTGTTTCGCATCGATGTCGGAAAAGAAGTTTATTACGCACTCGATGAAGCCGAAAAAGAAGGCCTGCTTGATCGCATTGCTGCTGAAAAGAAATCCGGCAAGGTAAATGTGCAACGCTTTAAAGGTCTTGGAGAAATGAATCCGTTGCAACTGCGTGAGACCACAATGGCCAGAGATACGCGCAGACTGGTGCAACTGACTTTGGAGCCCGAAGAACCCGTTAAAGCCGGGAGCAAGGCCAAGGGTAAACGCAAGACCAAAAGTACAAAGAAACTGGATAGAAACACAGCCACTGCAGTTGAAGTCATGGATATGTTGCTCGCCAAGGGGCGCGCCCAGGACCGCAAGGTGTGGCTTGAAGATTGTGGAAACCAGGCTGACTTCGCCGAGTAGCGCGCAGAGATGTCAGTAAACCGGATTGCCAAGAGAACATCATGAATCAGGATATTACAGTTAACGAAGACGGTGTCGAACAAATCGCACTACGCAAGTACACTCAGCAGGCGTACCTGAATTACTCCATGTACGTCATCAATGACCGGGCCTTGCCCAGCATTGGAGACGGGCTAAAGCCAGTGCAGCGTCGCATTGTTTACGCCATGTCTGAGTTGGGACTCAAGGCTTCTGCCAAATTCAAGAAATCTGCGCGCACTATCGGCGATGTAATCGGCAAATTCCATCCCCATGGCGACTCCGCCTGCTACGAAGCCATGGTACTGATGGCGCAGGATTTCACTTACCGGTATCCACTGGTTGATGGGCAGGGGAACTGGGGTTCGCAGGATGACCCGAAATCATTCGCCGCCATGCGTTACACCGAGTCCCGTTTGCGCGGATACGCCGATGTACTGCTGGGAGAATTGGGTCAGGGCACTGTCGACTGGAAGGCCAATTTTGATGGCACGCTGGAAGAACCTGAAATGCTTCCGGCAAGATTGCCCAATGTATTGCTCAATGGAGGCAGTGGTATTGCGGTGGGCATGGCGACTGACATACCACCACACAACCTGAAAGAAGTGGCAGATGCCTGCGTGCTGCTGCTGGACAAGCCCAAGGCAACACTGCGAGAAGTTTGCAGACACATCAAAGGCCCGGATTTTCCAACCGGCGCCGAGCTAATTACGCCCAAATCAGAGATTCTCGAGATTTACAAAACCGGGCGCGGCTCACTCAAGGCGCGAGCAACCTATGAAGTGGAGAGTGGTGAAATTATTATTACTGCCCTGCCATTTCAGGTTTCCGGAGCTAAAGTGCTGGAACAGATTGCAGCGCAAATGAACAAGAAAAAACTGCCAATGGTAGTTGATTTGCGTGATGAATCAGATCACGAAAACCCCACCCGCATCGTCATCGTGCCACGCTCTAATCGAGTTAATACCGATAGCGTCATGTCTCACCTTTTTGTTACAACCGATCTGGAAAAGAATTACCGCGTCAATTTCAACATGATAGGAATTGACAAGCGTCCCCAGGTTAAAGACATTGTAGGCCTCCTCAAGGAATGGCTACAGTTCCGCACAGTCACTGTACGTCGCCGTCTCAAGTATCGCCTCGACAAGATTCTCGATCGCCTTCATATTCTGGAAGGCCTGCTGATTGCCTTTCTGAATATTGATGAGGTTATCAAGATTATTCGAGCCGAGGACAAACCCAAACCAGTCCTGATGAAGAAATTCAAAATTTCTGATCGCCAGGCAGAAGCTATCCTGGAACTGAAATTACGTCAGTTGGCAAAGCTGGAAGAAGTCAAAATAAAAGCCGAACAAAAAGAGCTAAGCGCAGAGCGCAAGACTCTGGAGGCCCTTTTGCAGTCAGCCGCTAAGCTGAAGACTTTCATCAAGAAGGAAATACAGGCTGACGCTGAACAATATGGCGATGCTCGCCGCACACCACTGAAGGAGCGCGAGGAAGCCAGGGCATTCAGCGAGACTGAGCTCATATCTACTGAGCCAGTTACCATTGTTCTGTCGGAGCGTGGCTGGATGAGGGCGGCGAAGGGTCACGACATGGATCCGACCAGCCTCCAGTACAAATCAGGTGACAGTTTCAAGCTGGCAGCACGTGGCAAAAGCAATCAGCTCGCTATATTCCTGGACTCAACCGGAAGAGCATATTCTCTGCCTGCACACTCACTGCCATCGGCTCGTGGTCAGGGTGAGCCCGTATCGGGCAAGGTAAATCCACCATCGGGCGCGACATTTGAAGGAGTTGTAATTGGTGACGATGATCGTGATGTCTTGCTGGCCTCAGATGCAGGTTACGGCTTTGTTGCCAAAGTGGGTGATCTGGTCAGCAAGAACAAATCGGGCAAGGTGATACTACGTTTGCCCAAGGGCAGCAATGTATTGCCCGCGGTAATGGTGAATGATTATGAAAATGACTTCATCGTTGCCATTTCCAATGAAGGCAGAATGCTCAAATTTCCTCTCAAGGATCTGCCGCGCCTCGCGAAGGGTAAGGGTAACAAGATTATTGGCATTCCTTCCGCCCGTGTTGCTGACCGCATCGAATTCGTGGCAGCACTGGCAGTGCTGAGCGATGAGGATACGCTCACTGTTCATGCCGGACGTCGGCTGCACAACCTGAAACCATCAGACCTGGAACATTATCGGGGTGAGCGCGGCAGGCGGGGTAACAAGTTACCGCAGGGGTTCAGAAACGTCAGTCGTGTTGAAGTAAAAACCGACTAGCCCTCATACAACAGCAGTAACTGCTGCGCCTGTCGTTGCAGCAGTGCTGCGTAGTCTGACATGGGGGCGTGTGCCAGATGCGTGACGATCTGGTACTCCTCATCGAGAACAATATATTCTTCTGCCGCAACTCTGGTGCCTGCGCCGGCCTGTTCGAAACAGTCTTCACTGATGAGAACACTGTTATCAGGACATTCATTGCAAATCTGTCGAGTGAGATCCACGGTCGTGCCGGTGAGATTATTGGTTTTCTGCGTCACTGGAGAATACAGACCGCTAAGAGCCTGACCACAATGGGCTGATATCTTGAACTTGGCCGCGATCTGATGCCCATCCAGTTCACAAATTGCATCGATCAGGATCAGTATCAGCTGCCCGCTGCAGATTGCATGAAATGCCTGCTCTTCTTCCACCGGACTCTTGCCAAAATTCAGCAGTAGTTCGCCTTCGGCGCAAAAACACACTTCGCCGTTGTATAACTGCGCCACTTTTCCGGCGAGGAAATAGTATTTATTCAGCAGCTTGATCATCAGTTCCTGCGGGAGCGTGGAAGACAGGTACTGATAGTTGGCCAACTTGCAGCAGAGTAATGTAACAGCTTGCGTGCCTGGAGCCGTCAGGTCCTCGGTACTCTCATTCGGCATGCGGTGCTTCAACTGGCTCAGGAACGTATTCTGTGCGAGAAACTCCGCCGTATTATTGAACTGGCGAATGGTCGCGCTGACTTCGTTATCCTGCTCTGGTTCGGGGCAGGCGTCTATTTCGCCCTTGCGTATATTGCCCAATGCAAAGCGCAGGGTATGTAGCGGAAACGTCACCAGATACTGAAAATAGCTGCGAGTCATTACCAGTGCCACAATCAGCAACAGAACTGTTGCAGCTATGTAAAACAGCAATAGATTGACCAGCGCAGTTTCGATATAACTCAGATCGAGTGTTAGTTGCACATAGCCTGCCAGTGAATCCGCGAGCCTTATTGGTGCCCGGTAGTCTGCCTCAACGCCACTGAGCGAAAACGGCAGCGGAATTATCGTGGTCAGTCCGCTGCCGGCACCCGAGGCAGCGGCCACCAGATTGTTATCCACATTGAGTACGGCTATTTCGCGTATTTCAGCATTGTTCGTAAGGCTGCCCAGCACCACATTCATACTTATCAAATCGTTGGCCAACATGAGCTCAGTCAGTTGCGTGGCTAATTGCTGCGCAAGGGTTTGCCCAAGCTGATCGGCCTGACGTTGCAATACATTTTGGGTGGAATAGCTGCTGATCAGCCAGAAAATCGTCATGCTGAGCACGATCAGCAGGCACACGCTAAAACTGAATTTGCGTGATAGCTGTGGGACGCTCGATTCTGGAGCCATTGGTTGCTGATTCTCGGATTGCACTGTGGATTGATTCTGCAAGGGAACGGCTTTGGGTTACTCTCGTTATTTTCTTGTGCAAGCAAGAATATCAGGCACGCCACACTTCCCCAATCAGTTTCTCTGTGCATTATGCAGTGATGTGACTGCTGGCACAGTCAGATTATGAGCGAATTGGAATTCGCGGGTTGCAGATGGGTGTGCGATACAAGAACCCTGCACCCAATCAATGCCGAGTCGCCAATAGCGCGACATCTGAGCGCGCTCCACAATACCTGTCGCCATGACCTGAATATTTTCGGCGTGAAGTGACTTGATAAGCGACTTTATCCCATTGGGATCGTAGAGCTTCCCGTGCAGCGACACATCCAGGCACACAGAGGTGACAGGCAAAAGTGACAGGTACCTCATGGGATCCTGTATTCCGCCAAATTCAACGACTTGCAGTTGAATGCCTGCATCTTCAAGCGCTTCGCGCAGAGGAGTCATGTGGTGCTGGCATATCAGTACGTCGACTTCTCTGAGTTGCAAAGTGAATTTGCGCATCTGTTCTGCATACTGCTCACTAAGCAAGTTGAGCCAGGCAGAAAAAGTGGGGCTGACCAGCGAATCTGGTGTAACTGGCACGTAAAGGCGAACTGGCTTGCCGTCGCGGCCGCGACAGCTTGCCAATGCCTGCAATATCAACCAGCGATCAAGTCTTTCCCCTACGCCAAAGTTAATGGCGCTATTGCGCAGCGTATCCTGATGCGTGTCATCTTCCAGGCCAGCCCAGCAGGGAGTGATTGAATATGCATGCTGGCATGGGGCGTTAAACTGCAACAGCGGCTGAAAGCGCAGGCCAATCCGATGTTGTTCCAGTGCCTGGTGAATGCGCTGCGACGTTCCATCATGTGCTGGCGGTACCAATTGGAATGGATTAAATCGTTGTGTGTCCGGTTGATAGACATGGCGCAAATTAAGGCGCGCATTGGCGAACAGTGTTTGCACTGAAGTCACATGAGGCGCCAGCTTAACCAATCCGATTGCGCAATTGAGCTGCAATTGCCGGGGTAGTGAATGGGCGCCAGTATGTCTGATCTGCTGACACACAGTCTCGGCGATATCCCTGGCATTGAGGCTGGCAGCGTTTTGCAGAAGCAGCATGAACTCATAGTTGGCGCAGCGATAAAGCGTTGCGTCTGCGGGTAATTGAGCAAGCACCTGCCGGACCAGTGGGGCGAGAAGCAATTCTGCATCCGATTTACCGACCCATTGCCGTATCTGGTAAAAATTCTTCAGTTGGATCAAACCCAGGGTGGTTGGAACGGTGTCGCGCTTGTTATTTTTCAGTAGCTGTGCGAGGCGGAGGCGCAATGCAGCCTCCCCGGCGACTCGGGTGGGAGCAGTATTCATGGAGGATTGCTGTGAACGGGCCGCTGCCATGCGTATTTCCCGCAAAGTGATTGCCGAATCAGGAGGCCGGCAGCTTGCTGGCTTGTCCTGGAACCTCGCTTACCAGTTTGGGTACCAGATAACCAGGCAATTCAGCGCGCAGTTGCGTGATCAGTTGTTTGCCCTCGCAGGCCGAGACATGGAAATGCGCAGTTCCTGCCACCCGATCCGGGAGATGCAGGTAATAAGGTAGTACACCTGCCTGAAACAGGCTTTCACTTAGAGCCTTTAAGACAGGCACATTGTTGTTAACTTCGTGCAAAAGTACGCTTTGATTCATTAAAGTGACGCCATTTGCTCCTATCATGCCAAGACCGTGTGCAACTTCCGAGTCAATTTCCTGCGCATGATTGGTATGAATCACCATGACGATCCGCAGCCTGTCGTGTTGCAGGCTATTCAGCAGCCCCGGGGTTGCGCGCTGTGGAATTACCACGGGCAGGCGGGTGTGAATCCGCACGGTGCTTACGTGGGAGATATCACCTATCTGGTCGATAAACCATGCCAGGTGACGATCGCTCAGCGCCAAAGGATCACCGCCGCTGAGGATGACCTCATTGATCGAGGTCTCGCGTGAAATATAAGCCAGCACCGGTTGCCATTGCTTGAGAGCAGGCGTATTGCCGGCGTAATCAAACTCGCGCCTGAAGCAGTAACGACAATGCACTGCGCAGTGAGGTGCCACGGTCAGCAATACGCGGCCGTGGTACTTGTGGAGTAATCCGGGCAGCGGATTGGCTGCGTTTTCTCCCAGCGGGTCAGCGCTGTATCCGGGAGTGTGCGCAGTCTCGGCCGCAGCAGGCCATACCTGCAGCAGAACAGGATCCCACCAGTCGCCTTTTTTGATGCGCGATAGCAGCGTGCGTGGCACTTTGAGTGGAAAATCCAATGGCATGTCATTGCCATGGGGACTGGTGGCCGGCTCCAGATCCAGCAAAGCCATTAATTCCTTTGGATCTGTAATGAGATCAGATAATATCTCTTGCCATTTTTCAGTGCGGTCAGAATCAACGACCACCATTGCCGTTTTTGTCATGCAGGTTCTACTGTGTTTGAATCCATGAACAGAAAACGGATCATAACAATAAAACGCAGCACTCCATACGAACAAGCAGTGAGAGGAAACCATGGCCAGCTATTCCACCAGTGAATTCAAATCCGGATTAAAGGTACTCATTGAAGGAGAACCCTGTTCTATTCTGGAAAACGAAGTCGTCAAACCAGGCAAGGGACAGGCCTTTAATCGGGTCAAATTGCGCAACCTGATGAATGGTCGGGTCTGGGAGCGTACCTACAAGTCGGGTGAGTCGGTCGATGCTGCAGATGTTCTGGAGACCGATATGGAATATCTCTATAACGATGGTGAGTTCTGGCATTTCATGAAGACCGATGGCAGTTATGAGCAAGTCGCTGCGGATTCCAATGCCGTCAGTGATGCCCTGGACTGGCTAAAGGAGCAGGATATTTATCAGGTTGTGCTGTGGAATGAATCGCCCATATCTGTGAGTCCACCTAACTTTGTCGAATTGGAAGTTACTGAAACCGACCCGGGTCTCAAAGGTGATACAGCACAGGGCGGCACCAAGCCTGCCACACTGTCTTCAGGCGCAGTGGTAAAAGTGCCACTGTTCGTTAATATTGGTGATGTCTTACGCGTGGATACACGCTCGGGTGAATACCAGAATCGCGTTACTAAATAACGAACAGGAATATTGCAGTCATGAGTGACTGGCAGCCCGGTAGTTCATTACAACTGCTTAAAGCCAGGGCCGCCATGCTGGATTCGATCCGGCAGTTCTTCCGCGCACATGAGGTACTGGAAGTTGAAACGCCGTTGCTTGCGCGCGCGCCTGGTACCGACGTCTACATAGATGCGCTTAGCACCAGGCTGCAGCACAGCAGCACTCCTTTACAACTCTACCTGCAGACGTCCCCGGAATTTGCCATGAAGCGCTTGCTCGCTGCAGGCAGTGGGCCAATATTCCAGATCTGTAAAGCCTTTCGCGATGACCCACCAGGGCGCATGCACAATCCTGAATTCACGATGCTGGAGTGGTATCGACCACAGTTCGGGCTGGAGGAAATGATCGCGGAGCTGGCCGCACTGATCAGGCAACTGATGCCGTGTGACGATATACCCCTCTTCACTTACCACCAGTTATTTCTCGATATACTGGACATCAATCCTCATACTGCTGCGCCGGATGCAATCCTGTCACTGGCGCACAACAAGCTGGATCTGGTTGGAGCGGATCTTGGTACCGTGGATTGCCTGCAACAACTCATGGCACATTGCATCGAACCGCAACTTCCCAAGATCTGCATCATATATGACTATCCGGTAGATCAGGCGGCGCTTGCCGAGATCGGTGATGACGCTTCAGGACACCAGGTGGCGCGGCGTTTTGAGCTTTATATCAATAGCGTGGAGATCGCCAACGGCTACCAGGAACTCACCGATCCGACGGAACAGCGCGCGCGATTTGAAAAAGATCTCGCTGTAAGAAAAACCCAGGGACTGGAAATATACCCCCTGGATGAAAAATTTTTACAGGCGCTGGCAGAAATTCCACCTTGCAGTGGTGTGGCTGTTGGACTGGACAGACTTCTTATGCAAATGACAAACATCAAGGATATCGATGCGGCGCTCAGCTTTGGTATTAAGCGTTGCTAGAAGCTGATTTCGATCACTCACCAAGCCCTTGCAATCAGCTTCCAGCTTCTTCTTTAAGTCGTTGTATATAGAGTTCCCGTAGCTTGTTTGTTATGACACCCGGCTTGCCATCACCTATTGAGTTGCCATCGATGGAAACCACAGGCATGACTATAGTCGTAGCGCTGGAGACAAAGGCTTCGTCGGCCTCGAGTGCCTCAGCTACGGTAAACGTGCGTTGCTCAACGGGTATGCCAGCCGCCTCAGCTAGTTCCAACAGCGTGCGGCGTCGGATGCCAGGCAATATGCTATTGGATAAACTGCGCGTAATTACCACGCCATCTTTGACAATATATGCGCTTGATGAAACCCCTTCGGTCACCGCGCCATCTTCTACCATCCAGCCTTCCTTGCCACCACGCGAAACTGCATCCTGCTTTGCAAGACACTGACCCAGCAAGTTCACTGATTTGATATCGCGGCGTTTCCAGCGTAAATCTTCAGTAGTTATTACAGGGATGCCAGACGTTGCTGTCGGGTTATCCAGTAACTCCATGACCGATGTGAAGGCCACCAGGGTAGGAGGTGTGTTAGCAGGAAAGGGGAAGTCCCGATCAGCTACGCCGCGTGTTACCTGGCTATAAACCATGCCCTCCTGCAACTCATTGCGATCGATCAGTTCCAGCATGATGTTCAGGTATTCGGCTTTCTCACAGGGCCACTCAATACTCAATTCCGTCAGTGAACGCTCAAGTCGCTCAAGAAAATATGCCTGGTCTACAAGTCGGCCGTTAATGACCGGCACGACTTCGTAAACTCCATCGCCAAAAATGAAACCGCGATCGAACACGGAAATCATCGCCTCTTCTTCCCTGACATAATCACCATTAACGTAAACAATTCTGCTCATGGCCGCTCCCTGGTCGTTGTTACTTGAATTCTTTGGCGAAACTACTGAGTGCAACACCATGCAGTCGCTGCACAGTCCACTCATCCATTGGTACTGCGCCAATTGAACGATAGAACTGGATTGATGGCTCATTCCAGTCCAATACCGACCACTCTACCCGCGTACAGTTGCGTTCAACTGCCAGTTGAGCGAGGTATGCCAACAGCATCTTGCCGAAACCCTTGCCCCGACTCGCCGGTTGGACATAGAGATCTTCCAGATAGATACCGGGGTGTCCGGTGAATGTGGAAAAATTGTGGAAGAACAACGCATAGCCTACCGGTTTGCCCTGAAATTCGCCGATCACGACTTCTGCGTATGCTTTGGCTCCGAACAAATATTCATTCAATTTGGCCTCGGTGGCCACAACTTCATGGCTCAGTTTTTCATATTCGGCTAACTCACGGATAAATTCCAGAATCAGCGCAGTATCGGCCGATGTGGTGCTGCGTATCGTGAAATCAGGTATGGCAGTTTCTGGCATGTTCAGTTCCTCTTTCTGGGCGGGAATTATACACACCATCCGCAATGCTACGAGCCGCTGGTTGGTAGCCCCACTATTCCCTCCATGGGCTGACTGCTATAATACGCGCCCTTTTGCCTGAGATACTCCCGGTTCACGCCATTCAGCGAACTGCAGTAAATTGCTACAGGGTAATTACTCGGCAGGCCAAGATTTGAAATAAATCCGAATTAGATCAAGGAATACAGATGTCAGACACGAAACCGACCATCATCTACACCGAAACTGATGAAGCCCCAGCGCTTGCAACCTACTCGTTGCTTCCCATCATACAAGCCTTTGCCAAGGCATCCGACGTGGAAGTTGAAATTCGTGACATCTCTCTTGCCGGGCGCATTATCGCCAACTTCCCCGATTATCTGACCGCTGAGCAGCAGCAATCTGATGCGCTGGCAGAGTTGGGCGAGCTAACCCAGGATCCACTGGCCAATATCATTAAGCTCCCCAACATCTCGGCTTCGGTGCCCCAAATGAATGCGGCCATCAAGGAGCTGCAAGCCAAGGGCTATAAATTACCGGAATATCCGGAAGAACCAGCCAATGACCTGGAAAAGGAGATCAAGTCTCGTTACGACAAGATCAAGGGCAGTGCTGTAAACCCGGTGCTCAGAGAAGGTAACTCTGACCGACGTGCACCTGAATCTGTAAAGAGCTATGTCCGCAAGAATCCCCACTCCATGGGGCAATGGTCCAAAGATTCCAAATCCCACGTTGCCAGCATGCAAGCAGGGGATTTTTTCGGCAGCGAACAATCTACTACCGTAGCTGAGGCTACTACTGTCAATATCGTGCACAAAGCAGCTGACGGAACTGTCACCGAGCTGAAAAATGGCATTACCCTTCTGTCTGGCGAAATCATTGATGCTTCATGTATGAGCCGGCAGGCGCTTTGTGATTTCCTGGCCGCTGAAATTGCTTCTGCGAAAGCTGATGACGTACTGCTCTCACTGCATTTAAAAGCAACCATGATGAAAGTGTCCGACCCCATTATTTTCGGCCATGCCGTCAAGGTTTTTTATGCAGATGTGTTTGCCAAGTATGCAACGCTGTTTGAAGAGCTGGGTGTTGATGCCAATAACGGCGTCGGCGATGTGTACGCCAAGATTGCCTCGCTACCTGATGATCAACGCGAAGCTATCGAAGCTGACCTGCAAGCCGTTTATGCGACCCGACCACGCCTTGCGATGGTGGATTCTGACCGCGGTATTACCAACCTGCACGTACCCAGCGATGTGATTATTGATGCATCGATGCCGGCAGCTATTCGAAGCTCCGGCCAGATGTGGGGGCCAGATGGCGCCACTCATGATATGAAAGCCATCATCCCCGACCGCTGTTATGCCGGTGTATATCAGGCAACCATTGATTTTTGCAGAGAGCACGGCGCATTCGATCCAACGACAATGGGCAGTGTTCCGAATGTGGGCTTGATGGCACAAAAAGCCGAGGAATATGGTTCTCATGACAAGACCTTTGAAGCACCTGCTGATGGTGTAATCAGTGTGGTGGATGCCAATGGCAAGACTTTACTTGAACACTCGGTTGAAAAAGGTGACATCTGGCGCATGTGTCAGGTGAAAGATGCGCCGATTCAGGATTGGGTGAAACTGGCAGTTAACCGCGCGCGACTATCTGATACACCAGCGATATTCTGGCTCAATGAAGCAAGGGCTCATGATGCGGAACTGATCAAGAAGGTTAAGCAATATCTGCCCCAGCATGATACCAAAGGTCTGGACATTCAGATTATGTCACCTGAAGATGCCACCCGGCATTCGTTGGAACGCATGAAGGAAGGCAAGAATACGATTTCAGTTACTGGCAATGTATTGCGAGATTACCTGACGGATCTTTTTCCAATTCTAGAATTGGGTACCAGCGCCAAGATGTTATCTATTGTGCCCTTGATGAAAGGCGGCGGTCTGTTTGAAACCGGTGCTGGTGGGTCTGCACCAAAACATGTGCAGCAGTTTGAAAAAGAAAATCACCTGCGCTGGGACTCATTGGGAGAGTTTCTTGCGCTGGCTGCATCCCTGGAGCATTTGGGGCGTGTCACAGATAACAAACGTGCTGCAATACTGTCGATTGCTCTTGATCAGGCCACCGGGAAATTTCTTGATGAGAACAAGTCGCCTTCAAGAAAAGTCAAAGAACTGGATAACCGTGGAAGCCACTTCTACCTGGCCATGTACTGGGCTGAAGCCCTGGCGGCACAGAATGAGGACGAAGAATTGAAAGCCCGTTTTGCGAAGATTGCAGACGCATTGACAAGCAAAGAACCTAAAATCATCGATGAGCTGAATTCAGTGCAGGGATCGGCAATGGATATCGGCGGATACTACAAGCCCGATGCGGCAAAGGCTGCGGCAGCAATGCGACCCAGCGCCACCTTCAACGAGATTCTGGGACAGTTGTAGCAGCTTCCGGACTGAAAGAATCGCTCAGAAGTACATAGGTACCCAGAGCGACAAGAATTGTTCCAGACAATCGATCCTGCCAACGTTGCAGGATCGTATTATCCTTGAGCAGCGACGCAGCTTTGTTGGTGAACAGAGTGACAAACAGGTCACAGGGAATCGCCGACATGGTGACGATCAGTCCCAGGAGTAACAACTGTGGCCCGGCTGGACCTGCCGCAGGATTGATAAACTGGGGAAGCAGCGCAATAAAAAACAACGCGGTTTTAGGGTTGGTAGCTTCTACCAGCACGCTCTCGTAAAAAATCCTGCTGTAACTTTTCCTTCCTGAATTTTCTGTGACCAACTTCGAGCCAGTTACTTCTGGCTTGTGTGCTAGTGCATGTAATCCCAGATAGATCAGATAAAAGGCGCCTGCAGTTTTTAAAACAGCATAAGCAATGGGCGAATAGGCAATGATGGCAGACAACCCCAGAACTGTCGCCACGACATGCAGCAATGACCCGCTGGCCAGCCCGGCCACTGCAGCAAGCCCACCTGGCACGCCTTGTTCCAGGGTTCTTGCCATGACATACAGATTGGACGGTCCTGGGGACAGATTCATAATGAATGCTGCCAAAGTAAAAGCGACGATCATTTCAATGTCTGGCACGGTTTATCTCACTTGATAGCTGGCAGAGGTATTTACAATGCCTCAGTTACCCAGGAATCGCAGCAACTCTGCATTCACGATATCAGGTACTTCCTCGTGGGGGTTGTGGCCGATATCAGGAATAAGAAAGACTTCACCATTGGGAAACACGCTTGCCGCATGGCGCGCTTCTTCTGCAAAGGTCGGGTAGTCTTCTACTCCGCCGATAATCAGGGTTGGTGTCTGTATGTGTTGCCAGTCATTGACCACTGTGTCCATACCACGCATTTGCCCGGTAAGTGAGCTGACATAGGCCAGGCGTGGCCATTCACCGCTGAGTCTTTGGCCATAGCGAATGCGCATATGTTCACTGAACTGCGGCTGCCAGCTACTGTAGTTTTCGTTTGCCCACCTCAGCAAGGAATCATAGAAGGCTTCCATGTCAGGGTTCGTATCCACATCACCTGTTAGCGGTCGAAAGCCGCGCCCCTGTCTTCTGTCGGTAAGTCCAACCTGGTTCACGGTGACCAGATGTGTGGTCCGCTCGGGATAAAGAAAGGCAAACCTTGTCACCATCTGCCCTCCAATGGAATGCCCCACTACTGCGGCTTTTTCGATACCGAGATGATCCATTAGTCGCGCGGTGTTGGAAGCCCATAAGCTGATGCTGTATGGAATGATCGGCTTGGATGATTTACCCCAGCCCAATCTGTCTTTCACGATTACGCGATAACCAGCTTGGCTCAAGGCTTTCGCCTGGGCTTGCCAGTACCAACCATAATAGAGACCACCATGATGAAAAATAACCGTACGACCATTGCTTGTCCCTGCAGGTGCCACATCCATGTAAGCCAGTCGTACATCCTGGTTATAGATCCTGAAATTCATAAAATGTACAGGAAAAGGATATTCAATCTCTTCCAGGTTTATAGAAACAGGCCCCCAGTCAGTTGGTGGCGAAGAAGGCGGCGCTGATTGCGCGGACACAAGGCCGGCAAACAGAATTGTCCATATAAATACCAGCACGCGTGATGTGATTGATCGATTGATATGACTTGTCATATTCAAGGTTTCTCCTGACAAAATTTTTGAAACAGTCTGGATAAAAATTTGGCAAAAAAAAGCCCATCAGCTGATGGGCTTTTTGTTTTACTGTATAAGCGTTACTTCACCGGGCGCACATAGCGCTTGATGCCGCCTACCGGGCCAACTTCAGCCCCGAAGATGTTGCCATGCTTGTCAGCAACCACACCTTCAGCTGTACAGGTGCCGCGACATTCAGGATCCGGATCTGGAATCAAAAATTCCACATCACCTGTAATCGCGCTGCCGACGCGTATGCCGCGTAACCAGTCACCGTGATCCGGGTTCACTGAGCCAGACTCGGAGTCTGCAGCATAAAGCACGTCGTGCTCGTCAATGAAGATGCCACTGTTGCGGCTGAACTGATACCAGACGTCCAGCAAGTTACCTTCCTGATCGAAAATCTGGATGCGGTCATTGCCACGATCAGCTACAAACAGGCGCCCCTTGGAATCCATTGCCAGGCCATGAGGCTGACGGAACTTGCCGGGCTCCATGCCCCACTCGCCGAATTTCATCAGCAGGTTGCCGTCGGCATCATATTTATAGACAGCATTGGGTGTACCTTCGGCACTGGAATGTCCCTCGCCAATGAAGACAGAACCATCAGGTGCTACCAGCACGTCGTTAGGGGTATAACAGCACTCACCGTTACTGCCGCCGCCTTTGACGCCAATAGACATCAAGTGAACGCCAGTGGGGCTGAATTTGTGTACCTGGTGACCATAAGGCTCACCTTCGTAACCCTGCATCTGGTCAGTGCCACGAGCATCGGCAATCCAGACATTGCCATCAGGATCAACCTCGATACCGTGCGGCCAGGTAATGTAACCGGCACCAAAACTGCGGACCATATTACCGTCTTTGTCGAACAGCATGATCATATTCACATCAGGATTCTGTATGCAGGCGTTGGCATTACCGGCACAGCGTTCAGCAACCCAAACGCTCTCGCCATCGGGGTGAATTTCAACAGTACTGGATGACCCCCACTCACGGTCAGCAGGCATCTTGAAGAATCCGGATTGTGTGATGTAAGGATTAGGTAAATCGTTAACGGGAGGCATGTCTGCCTGGGCGAATGCTAAAGCTGGAGTAAACAGCAATGCAGCGGCAGCAGCTTTCAGGCTTTTAGTAATTATCATTTTTGGGAAACTCTCACTTCTTATTTTAGATATTAGGGGGGATACAAGAATAAACTAGGGTTTTGGCCAATTCAAACCTATTTGAGAAGCGTTGCAGTGTCTGCGACGGTACGATTACTCCCGGCTTTGGATGGAGCCGATTCCAGAGTGTGTCAGTGTTCAGCCAGTGTCTAAGTTTGGGGAATACAGAGTTATATTAATAATCTGTGGCACCCGGAACGGTCTACAACCCGGAAATTTCCTGCAACTTGATCAAATACGGGTGCTGGCCAGAAAACCGCTGGCACCCAGATAAAAACCACCGCTTATGCCATGCTGCAGGTGTTGGCGTTCGGCAGATGCAAACCAGTAATTGATTTTGCCCGCCAGCAGGGCATAACAGCCGTCAATCAGCATTGCGAGAATCCAGAATAATACTGACAACAGGGCGATCTGCTGTAAGTAGTTTCCGTTCGTGCTGACAAATTGTGGCAAAAAGGCACTAAAAAACAGGATGGTTTTGGGATTGGTCAGCGAAACCCAGAATCCTCGCTGAAATGACCCCAGGGCGCTGGGCTGGGAGAGGGGCTGCTTCTTCCGAAAAGCCAGTAGGGATTTAATGCCGAGAAACGCCAGATAAATAACCCCGGCCCATTTCAGCCACAGCAAACCTTCCGCCAACACGGTAAGCAACCAGGTAGTTGCCAGTGCTGCAACGGCAAGTTGAATAATCATGGCGATGCCAGTACCTGCTACTGTTTGCAGTCCTCGAAGATGTCCTGCTGCCAGACTGGTGGAAACTATGACCAGTACATTGGGGCCCGGCATCAGGATGAACAGGATGGATATTGTGATGAACGGCAGTAACTCAATAATCATGGCCCGGGTTCCGGTTGTTCAAGGTGCTTGAGGTGATACTCGAATACCAAATGGATCTACTTCCACCAAAATTCTACGCATGTCCGTAATCTCGTAAGGTGGTGTATCCGCTGCGTCGTGTTGAGCTATTACAAAAACCCGTAAGGCCTGATCGCGGCGATCTGGTAATGGCGGCGCGACGGCATCGAACCCCTGGGGTATGAATGTATTGACGATATCGATTCTATCACCCGCTCTACGGGTGTACATGAACTTTCCGGAATACCAGGATGACTTTGTTTCAGGAAAGCTGTCAGCCAGGTCGCGGTCATAAATAAAGACGATGTCGACTTCGGTAATGATGATGGCGTTAGGGTCAAGGCGGGAGCGTATTTCAACAGACTCAACCTGGGCCATTACGTTAGCTGTGAACAGGGCACAAAGGCATAAAATAATAAATCTTGTCATAGCGCCATTATAAGACAGGAGTCGATACTACAAAAAAGGAGCCAACGGCCCCTTTTTTCTGCAGTTCATGACTTGATTGGATTATTCTTCTGAAGTATCCCGGCCACGTTCACCTATTGGCGAACCATCACCGTTGAAGCCCATGACTTCATAACGACGCCAGCCGGCAAGGATACCCATAAGCCCATGATTACCCTCATGACAGGCATATTCGTAAACCGGATCACTCGAACGGCGTAGTGGCAATCTGGCAGACCAGGGCTCGTCCCAGGACAGGGGATCTTCCACCGTGAAATCGTAATCCAGTGTGTTTTCGTCAACCCAGGTAATGCGCTCTTCTATAACTGCCTGATCAGACATGCCGCGCAGGTTGTAGTCGTGATAAAAATGCTGGGTGTGAATCACCAGCGTGTCACCTTCCCACCTGGCAATTGAGTCACCTTCCCACTTGAGTTGCTGATCGCTGTGCTCATCAGTAAAAGGAATAATACGTGCCGAGTGCACCATTTCATTGAGGATCATTACGTGATCTTCGGTTTGCACCAGTTGCATATTATTGTTGTATGAGCCTGGAATCATCGGTGGGCCGCCAACGAAGCCGGTAATACAACGGTCGACTGTCGTGCGGCCTTCTGGGCCAGCACTTTCAAACACCATTTGACGGTATTCTTCGCGGCGCTCGCGGCCAACTTCATTGAAAGGTGGTATACGACCATTGGGTGGATCATAAATCAATGAAGTGCGGCGGCTTTCGATTGTTTCGCTGCCGCGCTCATACCAGAATTCATTGTAGGAAATCACGCCGGGTGGATAGCCGGCGCCACCAACGCTGTCGATGATAAGGTCGCGATTCTGGCGGCGATTTTCATACTCTTCCCATTCCGCAGCTTCTTCCGGAGTCAGCACAGCTTTGTCAGCGAGCTCAGTTGGGCGGTTAAGCGGCGTAATGGTTCTGAAAGTATAGGTACCCTGCAAATCCGGGTGACCATATTCGGTTCGGGGCACTTCTGCGTCCTGGGCCAGGACTGGGCCCGCGACCAGCATGGTCAGGATAGTCAGCAGTGATTTGGTCGGAACACGCGTGCTCATGGCAACCTCCAACTTATTGTAATTTTGCGAATTTTGTTGAATGTTAATCAACCGAAAGTACGCCTGTTGAGGCCATATTTCAAGGGGATTGTGGTCTTTGTGACCGTGCTCGAGCTGCCGCGATATTGTAAACTGGCGGTGTTACAAAAAGCTTTCCACCGCTCCGATAACCGGCATTACAAGCGAAGCACTGACTTTCAAATATCACTGAATTCAGATACATAGCGATACCCGCAATGCCGGTTTCAAAAATTGAATTGCCTATGGAGGTGGTTTATCCTCACCTTCCACCTGTATCAGGGCTAATAGTATTCCCATGGCCAACGTAGCTAGCCGCAAGCAGCACTCCAACCAGATTCCCCGACCGCACTCTGGCTCTAACGCGGGATTGGGCAGTTTTGCGATGCCGTTGGCATTGACCATTGTGCTCGCATCCTTGTCATTGGTTCCACGCGTGCAACAGCACGATGTCCTGCAGTACTCATTCCTGCTTGCTGCTCTGGGTTTATTCGCCTGGCAAGTGTATCTGTTTCTGGATAGTCGTCGTCGCAATATTACACACGTCTTTAATGTGGTACTCAGGCCACAGCATTACGTGCAAGCGATGGTGCAATTTAGCGTGTATGCCTACTGGGGATACTACTGGCGTCCGGTATATGAGCACTTATGGTTGTTGGTGGGCCAAATCATTTTCGCCTATGTTTTCGATACATTGCTGGCGTGGTCCAGGCGCCGCGAATACACCCTGGGGTTCGGCCCGTTTCCAATTATTTTCAGCATTAACTTGTTTCTATGGTTCAGGGACGATTGGTTCTATCTGCAGTTCCTGATGATCGCAGTGGGTTTCATGGGCAAAGAGTATGTGCGTTGGCAGCGTGAAGGTCGCAGTGTCCATATATTCAACCCCTCCGCTTTCGCACTCGGACTATTTTCGCTGATTCTCATCGTCACCAATACCACGAGCCTCACCTGGGGGCAGGAGATTGCCTCCACGCTGACGCTGGCGCCGAATATCTATACGTTTCTGTTCCTGATCGGTCTTGTTGTGATGTACTTTTTCTCCATCACACTGGTCGCGGGGATGGCGGCAATTACCTTGTTTGGATTGAGTGCATTCTACTCTTCAACAGCAGGTGTTCCCTATTTCATCGATTCAGATATACCGGCCGCCGTCTTTCTCGGCTTACACCTGCTCGTAACTGACCCATCGACTTCTCCCCGTACTCCACTTGGTAAAGCCATATTTGGGTTGTTATACGGTATTGGTGTGTTTGCTTTGTATACCATACTCGGTGCATTGGGTGCGCCAACGTTCTATGACAAATTGCTTTGTGTGCCTCTATTGAACCTGAGTGTAGTTGCTATCGACAGAGCTGTGCGCTCGATCAAATCTCAAAACGTGCTCAACGTTTGGAATGCTTCTTGGCTTGAAGGGCGTAGCAATATTGCCCATATGAGTTTCTGGATCATTATATTCGCTGCAATGACTGCCATCGGTAAAACTGATGGTAAGCACCAGGGCGATAGTCTGCCCTTCTGGGAAGAGGCTTGTGTTGACGGATTACCGAATGCCTGCAATCGACTCGTGCAACTAAAGGCGACCTATTGTGCTGACAATTCGGCCTGGGCCTGCAACGAGCTCGGCGGACATTATCGTGAAGGACGCATCGTTGATCCCGATCCGGAGCTGGCCCTGGGATATTACTCTCGTGCCTGTGAATTGCGCTTCAAGGCCGCCTGCCTGAATCTTCTGGATGACAATCTGATGCTTGCAGACAACCCCCACGAACTCGACTTGCGCTTACTATTACGCGAGGGCGGACAGAATCTCATGGCGTTGGAACTGCCCGACCTTTATGCGCGTGCCTGTGAGCACGACTGGGAGTTTGCCTGCGACACTAATGAAGCCAATTTATGAGTCAGAACCAGTCAGAGCAAGCCGGTAAGGCGACAGTTATGGAAGATGCTGTTCCCAGCCGCAAACTGGGGCTGACTATCATGTGCATCATTATTGTGTTCGTGGCTTACTGGATGAATCAGCAGGCGCCCGCGCCAGCTGAGTCTATGGGAGCATCGGCGGAAATAGTGACAGTGGGTTCCGGTGGGTTTCGTGCTGACGCCTGGATGCTGCCGGACGAACCTTTGTTGGGATTTGTAGAAATCCCGGGTGGCACATTTATCATGGGCAGCAACCCGGTGCTCGATCGCATGGCCTATCCCAACGAGCGGTGGTCAGAAAACCGCCGCCAGGGCGAAATCGAACTACCAATTTTTTTAATTGGCCGGTACGAGGTTAGCAATGCCCAATTCGCGGTTTACCAGCAGGCTACCGGCGCTGCGCCAGCCGTAAATGCAGCGGAAAATCCACCGCATGAGCCGGTTACAGGTGTTACGCTGCCTGAAGCTCTGGCTTACGCGCGTTGGCTTGATACGCAATTGCGCAACTCCGCTACTACCCCAGGCTGGTTGCAGAATTTTCTGCGCGGTGGCGCACAAGTAACGCTACCCAGCGAGGCCGAATGGGAGAAAGCCGCGCGCGGCACCGACGGCAGTATCTTTCCCTGGGGGGCACAACCACGCACTGACCTGGCCAATATTTCATCGAATGGCGTGGTTCCTGTTAATACCAATACCTGCAACGAGTGTGCATATGGTCTGTCAGAAATGAGTGGCAATGTGTGGGAGCTGACCCGTAGTCCTTTGCAAGACTATCCCTTTGGTAGCACCAGCGGCGCTGGTGATTTGCAAGAGGATGCACTGTGGGTGATGCGCGGTGGTTCATTTGCTGATGCAATTGGCAACGTACGCGCAGCAGTACGAGGTGGTGTAGATCCTGGTGTGCGCAACGCAAGTATCGGATTTCGACTGGCAATCAGCACACAGTAAACCCAATAAACCTAGTTGATTGGCTGATCGAAAAGATCGCTTTCTGCAAGTAGTCGGATCAGTGCAACGGCGTCCCTGTCTACCTGCACATAGGCTGATTTCAAATGTTCGCCTACATCGACACGATCTCCGTCAATATCCAGATCTCTTCGATAGATAAAGCGTACAAAAAGATAGCCGGCTTCGGGCTCTTCAATACGCGTAATGCTCTCGGCATTGCTAGGCGTAGCACTGCCAACTGTATGTGTACAAATCTCTTCCTGGGGGTATAACTTCACGCGTTCGCGAAAACTCTCGGTACCCACGTCGATCGTGCGCAGGAACTCGTGCTCATCGATCTGCTCGCTGCGACACTCCAGCGCATGATTGAACTTGTCGGGATTACGTGCCCGCAGGACCAGTCCTTCCCACAATTGATGGCGTGTGATATCCGGCAAGCGGTCATTTTGCAGGTCGTTGACCTGAACGAGGTGTTCAAATTCCAGCATCAGTTAGCGAAGACAATCTGCCCTGTTGATCGTTCAGTGTACGATTCGACTTCCGTGTGGGCAAGGACCGGAGAGTATTTGACCGAATTTAGGGCCACTCGTTGGGAGGCTGAGGCCCGTTGACGCAGAGCTCAATAGGCCGATTCCGGGTTCCCCATTGCGAGTTCTTGACAGGCCGACGCATGCCTGCGAACTTGCGCCTTGATAGCGGAACCGGCTGAACGCCAGATTAGTCATAATTTTGTTCAGAGATTCCCCCTCGCATCTCGCCAAAGGGAAGTTTTATGCAGAATACAGAAGTACTTTTCAGGCCGTTCTCAATGGGTGGCCTGAAACTGAAGAATCGCATCGTCATGGCGCCGATGACCCGACAGTTTTCTCCCGGAGGCATACCAGACCAGCAAGTCGTGGAATACTACCGACGTCGCGCTGAAGCTGACGTGGGGTTGATCCTCACTGAAGGCACGACAATACCTCACGCTGCAGCTTCTTCAGCGATTGAAATTCCCTGTTTCCACGGGCCGGCACTCGATGGATGGCGCAAGGTTGTGGAAGCCGTGCATGAGGCAGGTGGCAAGATTGCTCCGCAACTATGGCATGTGGGCGCTATTCGAAAACCAGGTCTCGGGCCACATCCGGATTATCCAACGGCTACTCCTTCGGGCCTGCTTTACCCGGGCAAGAAAGTACTTGAGCCACTTAGTACACAAGAGATCGACGAGATCATTCTTGCCTATACCCGGGCTGCTACCGATGCAGTGCATTTGGGTTTTGATGCCATAGAATTGCATGGCGCACATGGGTATCTGATTGATAACTTTTTTTGGGAAGGTACCAACCAGCGCACTGACGAATACGGTGGATCATTAGTCAAACGCACGCGCTTCGCCGAGAAAATAATCCAGTCGATTCGCGCAGCCATAGGAAATGATTTTCCGCTGATTCTGCGTTTCTCGCAGTGGAAACAACAGGACTTCGAGGCCAAGCTGGCCCAGACCCCGGAACAACTGGATCAGTTTCTCACGCCACTTAGAGCGGCGGGGGCCGACATTTTCCATTGCAGTACCCGGCGCTTCTGGGTGCCTGAGTTCGAAGGTTCAGATCTCAATCTGGCAGGCTGGACGCGCAAACTGACAGGCAAGCCGACAATTAGTGTTGGCAGTGTCGGACTGACTGAGGAATTTATCGCTACCTACCGGGATGGTTCTGCCGAGGTTGCTGGAATCGATAATCTGCTTGAGCGCATGGCAGCAGATGAATTTGACCTGATTGCGGTAGGACGCGCACTGCTGGCGAACCCGGACTGGGTAACGAAAGTGCGCAACGGTCAAATGGACTCGTTACGCACCTTCAGCAAGGATTTATTGGGCGAGCTGTATTAGCTGTAACAAACAGTTAGTCGCTACCCTGCTCTACGTATTTCCAGTCTGCTGCGCCGAAGAACATTTCATCCCAGCTCTGCAGGCCCCAGGGCACCGATCTTGCCGGATCCGGATTCATGCGGTTCTGGGTGGAATTATCAAACGCACCAACAGCAGTTATCACTGTGCCTGCTGGTACCAGTTTTGGTTCCTTATAGGTGTAAGCCAGCTGCCAGTTGTAATTGTAGTTGGCAATGTTCAGCAATTCTTCAGAACTACCATCTGGATAGTCGGCATAAAAGCGCATGCGCTTGCCACGAAAATGCATATGTGGCGTGAAACTGAAAATGCGTGCGTCTTGCTCGATGGTGAAAGACTGCGTCATCTCGTAATCTGGATCGTACGGAGGAATATTGACCCAGGTTTGCGTGAAGTGACAAGCGCAGGCTCCGCTCATACGCTCTTCGGGTACGAATCCCTCAGGGTAGAACCAGACACCAATGCGACTGGCATCAACAGTTTCTTTGCCATTGGTTGTGTAGTGCATTTGCATGGCAATGCGAGATCCTGCGTGCAGTAATCCGCCAGTGTTGGGTGGCTCGATACGCGGGTCCTGGCCGGGAATATAGGGTGCGATACCAGGTCGATCAGGGTCGCCACCCAGCAAGGATCCGCCGCGGGTTGCACCCGGCGGAATGATGCTGTGCAAGGTGTGGTGCAGCACGGTTCTGTCACCCGGAATATACTGGCTGGCGCGTACCCAACGATCTTTTTCAATGTCGACGTCAACCACAACATTGTAGTAATCGAGTACGCCGGTCGCTGGAATTTCCTGTGGTGGCACTTCGATAATGTAATCGGGTTCACCAAAAGCCCATTCGGATTCAGGCCATTCGATGGCAGCCAGTGGATCGCGTGTGCCATCTTGCGGAGACCCGGCTTCTATCCAGTGCAGCAATTGTTGGGCTTCATTGTCGGCCAGTACCATATCGTTCTCAAAATCGCCGATGTGGGGATCAACCTGGCCAGGAGGCATGCGCTTGGTCATTATTACTTCGCGGATCATAGGTGACCAACCCAGCAACATCGTGTGGCTGTCCAATGCAAATGGCGCTACCCCACCTTCGCGATGACACTTGGCACAGTTCTCTTCGATGATTGGCGCGATGTCGTCTGCATAGGAAGGCGTGTTTGCCGCGTGCGCCAATTTGGCGGTGTAAGTAACTGCAGTGCCGGAAGTTATCGGCGTATGAGTTGCAGTCGCACTGTCGCCGGCACTAATTGCTGCAACAGCATTGGCAAAATCGTCATCCAGCGGACCGCTATAGATCAAGGAGAAATCTGAAGGGTTATAAATCAGGGCCTGTCCAATATGGGTTACTCCAAGCGCTTCTGAAACCAGTTGCGCATCGTCCATCAAGACCGGCACGCTGATATCCAGACGTTCCATTTCAGCCTGCACGGCGTCACGGTTTTTCTTTCCCATAGGATTGATGAGGAAAAATGCCAGATCGGCATCGGCATACTCATCTGCCATAGCCTGGAAGTGATCCAACAAGGGAACCAGGGATTCTTCGCCATTGGCCTGTGTCAGGAGCACGATTGCCTTGTTGTTGTCATACCAGCTCATGTGGTGGAAATAACCAGCCTGATCCAGCAGCGCAAAATCACCAACCCGCTCGGCTGCCTGGCTATGAATGGCTGACAATGCGATGGTTGCAGTCAGAGTAAAACTCAACAGTGAATTCTTCATGGGACCCCCCGATATTATTATTGCCTCATTATCATTAAACCACAGCGCCAGGCCAAGCATTTTCGCCGCCCCAGATCCTCGCTATGGCGGGGTTTGTCTGGGGTGGAATTTTCTGCAACTATAGGGAATCCGGTGCTCAGGCAGGTGTAGAGACGTTGCAGAAGAAGTATCTTATAGCCGTTGTCATGCTGATTTTGGTTGTGGGTTCGGCCTACTGGTTGTTCGCAGTACCTATTGTTCCAGATGATCTGGAGTTGCCCCAATCTCCTGAAGCCATCGCCCGTGGGGAATATCTGACCATAGCTGGCGGATGTATTAGCTGCCATAAAGGGCAAGAAGATGAGTCCCTGATGTCAGGCGGGTTGGCATTGGAAACCGATTTCGGGACTTTTTATGCGCCCAATATCACACCGGATCCACAGACTGGTATCGGCAATTGGCAAGCCGCAGATTTTATTCTCGCCATGAAACACGGCCGCACCCCCGATGGCAGTTTCTACTTTCCCGCTTTCCCTTATAGGGCTTATGCCGGCCTGGAAGAGAATGACATTCTCGATATCGCAGCCTATTTGATGTCATTGAGCCCGCAGCAAAACGCGGTACCTGAGCACGAAACGCCGGCCTGGCTCGGGCGCTGGGCCATGGCGGGATGGAATCGCCTCGCTGATCTGTCGCAGCCAGAGCCGGAGACATTTTCCGATCCAGAGATCGAGCGCGGTGCCTATTTGGCCAGGCACCTTGGACATTGCGGCGAATGCCATACACCACGCAATGACCTGGGAATTCCGGATTTGAGTCGTGAATTCGCCGGCGCACAATTGGGTGACGAAACTATTGAGGCAATAGACGCTGAACACCTGGAGGAATGGACTCCGAACAATGTTGCACTGTTCCTGCTTATTGGTCTTAAACCAGATGGCGAGTTTGTGGGCGGTGATATGAATGAGGTGATCGAATTTAATACCAGCAAGCTCACCGAAGAAGATCGCAACGCCCTTGCGGCATTTTTCAAACGAGCCGATTTCTGAAGCAACGCAAACAAAATTCCCCTGAAACTTCCTGTTATTTACCGGCCCTGTCTACACTGTAGTCAGAGACGAAAGTATGCGTCGTATTTGAACACTTGGTGCACGGGAGATGAGCATGCGGCAATTGGAACAGTCAGAAATCGCAGCAGTGAGTGGTGGTACATCCCAGTTATTCCTCGTTCGGGAATTGGTTTGGCCAATTTCTACCAAATCAGTAAAAGCTGGGTTCGAAAGGGTATCGAGTGATATTCAAACCATGTTGGATCAACAAATTGTCAATGACCTGACAACTGGAAGTTAATGCATGCAAAAGTTAGATAACAGGGAGGTTAGTATGAGAGCGCTGACAAATGAAGAAGTAAGACAGGTTAGTGGTGGTATTGGCGTAGTCGGGGCAGTGATTGGGGCGACTACTAGTGGGCTCAATGCATATATGAATGATAAGCCAGCCGGACAGATTGTAGGCACTGCATTGTTAGGCAGCGTCGCGGGGTTCTTTAGTGGAATTTCATCAGCTGCATCGGGATTCGGCCGCTTGGCATTCGGTACATACGCGGTAGGTACTGGGTATCTTGCCGGAGAAGCTGGTTCTGGGTCTTGATGAAATCTAGAAATTGAAAATTCTGAACTTCGTATAATCTGCAACATGGAGAGGAAATCCATATGGATTCGGTATGGGCCAATGCAGTTATCCTGCCTTTCTTCGCCACCTTTGTTATCCCAACTACATTAGTTGAAAGGCCCAGCGGTAAATGGAAAGGATTCTTACAGTGGCCCATATTGGCTGAGTTTGTTTTTCTGGTTTGGCTGCAGATATGGATGGCTTTCCTGGTAGAGAATCGTGATGTGAATCTTGATGCAATCGGTGATGTGGCCTTCGCTATATTTGCGCCGTTTATAGGTGCAATAATATTTGTGAAATACAGCCATAAAGAGTTATTTGGTAAGGAAATCAAATTCACCCGTTGGTGGTGAACTCGAAAGAGTGCGGGTCGAGAGAAGATCTGTTAATAAAAAAGGCAGCCAGTGGCTGCCTTTTTTGATAGAGCATGTGAATACTTAGTCGTTGTCTTCCCGATAAGTATCGTGGCAATTACCGCAAGAGCCGCCAAGTGCGCGAAATGCTCCCAGAGTTGCTGCCATTTCGCCACCAGCCGCAACGTCGGCAAAGGCGTTGGCATTGTCGATCAAAGTCTGCGCCTTGGTTTCAATGTCATCCATGTTGTCCCAGATCAGATCCAGAGCTTCGGTTTCAATATCGAATCCGCGAGTATCATGTGCCAGCACATCCGGGATCATTGGGGCTATCGCTGCAATGCGACGTGCATTGCGCTCTGCCAGTTCGGCATCAAAAGGTGCACCCTGGGCCATGGCAGCAATGGGTCGTAAGTTAAATACCAGCAAGCGGAATAATCCCTGGCGTAATTCAGCGGCAGCAGCAGCTTCTTGTGCTGGTGTTGGGCCGTCTTGTGCCTGAGCTGCCCAGAATGTACCTGATGCCAGTATGAATGATGCGGATACGGCAGCGATGACTTTTTTCATATTAATTCTCCAATCCTCACTTCAGAAATAATGATGGTATTTGCAATGCTGGCGGCGCAGTACTTAATTGCAAGTAAAATCAATATAGTATAAATATCCCGCGAATTGCACTGGTATCGGTAGTGACTTGTGTTGTTTTGGCTTAGTGGTGTGTCTGGAGCGACCAGTTGATCAGTTTGCCACTTCTTTCCACACGAATAATCGGGTGGCCAGCACGAATGCGATTACAAACCAGATAGCGATGCCAATGAGGCTGGGCGCAATCTCCATCAACGTTGCGCCATCATTGGCGATTTGCCGCATGCCGGTTGAGACAAAGCTCAGTGGCAGAACCTTGGCAATAGGTTGCACCAGTTCAGGCATCGATTCAATTGGATAGAACACACCAGACAAGAAGATCTGCGGGAAAATCACGATATTGCCAACGGCCATTACTGCCTGTTGTGTCTTGGCGATTGAACCAAGACAGAATCCCAGGCAGAGGAAAATGAATGTTCCAAGTATCACAACACCATAGAAGGCAGCAAAACTTCCGACGATGCTCACATTAAGAATAAATATCGCGAAGGCAATCAATACTGAAAGCTGAATCAACACAATAGCGAGTCTCGCCATGACTATTGCAGTAATAAAATCCCTGGGTTTTATAGGCGTGACAAACAAGCGTTTGAGAATGCCCTTGCGGCGGAATTCAACGATATTGAAGCCACTACCGGCGATGGCCAATTGCATGAGCGTGAACGCCATCAGGCCAGGCAGCAAAAAGTCCAGATAACGCTGTGAACGGGCCTGCACATCTTCGATTGCCAGTGTGAACATCGGTTCAATGTTACGAAACTCGCGCTCGATAGAGATCAGGGTCTGCTCCAACACAGGCATGATTAGCCCCAGTTGTTGGACCTGTGCCGCATCAACCAGCAACCGCAGTTCAGTGCTCTGTGTAGTGCTCGCGAATTCATCAGGTAACACGAGTACCATGGTCTGTTCGCCAGCAATGAGCTGTTCACGCAATCGATCTTCTTCACCGAGCGAAACCTGAAACAGCGGATCATTTCGCAACAACTCTACAAAGTCGCTTGCTGATTCGCTAAATGCTGAATTGACGATGCCAAGGTGAATCGGGTCAGGCTCGTTGTTATTCACAAAGCCAAAAACCGTCATGAATATAATTGGGAAAAACAGACTGAAGAAAATTGATTGCCGATCTCGCAAGAATATTTTCAGGAATACTTTGGCCAGATGCAGCTGCAGTTTCGAAATCATATCTACGCCCTATTCCCTTAGCTCATGTCCGGTAAGTGCCAGAAAAACATCTTCGAGGTTCCCGTGCAGTGGTGCTGCGGGAGGCTCAGGTGCATGCGCCAATATCAATTCCTGTGGTGTGCCTTCTGCGACAACTTCGCCGTGGTCCATGATCGCGATGCGTTGACACAAATGTTCTGCTTCTTCCATGTTGTGAGTGGTTAGCACAATCGTCATACCGGATGCATTCAGTTCACGCACCAGATCCCAAAGATTGCGTTTGGCTTGTGGGTCGAGGCCGGTTGTGGGTTCATCCAGAAACAATACTTTGGGTTGATTGACCAGTGCACAGGCGATGGAAAAACGCTGCTTCTGACCGCCAGAGAGATTAGCGGGCTTCGCCTTGCCTTTCTCCACGAGGTTAACTTTTTGCAGAAGTTGTTCAGCATCGACTTCGCGATTATAGAGAGCGCCAAACAGGGTTAGCAGTTCCAGCAGGGAAAGATTGTCGAAGTATTCGTTGGCTTGTAACTGGACGCCAATCACTTCTTTAACTTTGAAAGGATCACTACTGACGTCGATGCCATCGATATAAGCGTGCCCCGCATCGATATCAACCAGGCCTTCGAGCATTTCCAGTGTGGTGGTTTTGCCTGCACCGTTAGGACCGAGTATGCCGTAGATTTCGCCCGGCTCGATTTGCAGCGAGATGCCTTTTACAGCGTAGAATTTTTCGGATTTATTGTCTGGCAGTGGATACTGTTTGGTTAGTGCCCGTACTTCAATGATAGGTTCGATGATAGCCATGCCAGCGTCCTGTCCGAGTCGATGGCTATAATACCCGATGCGTTCGAGTTTAAAACCGGCAATTCAGAAAAAATTTCCCGCTTAGCCGGGTAGGCAGCAAATGCTGCCTACTCGTAATAGTAATAGCGATGCTTGGGCTTGATAGGCGCAAGGAAGAAATAGAACACCCACGCAAACCACGACAGACAAAACATGACCAGTATCCAGGCGATCTTTTCAAAGCCCGTGGTTTTTTCCGAAGTCGCTATTATCCAGATTGGTAACACCCAGATGGCGAAGATGGCCACCACCCCCAGCAGGGTCATGCCAAAAGTAAGCACTGGAATCAGGGCCAGCACACCCAAAATCACCAGAATAATAACCAGAAATTGCGACAGTATTTTCATGAGTTTCTCCGCATGGCGGTTTAGTACAAATGCTGGCAAAAAATACGACCAGCCCATACTGTATTGCCAGTACCGTGCCAACTCTATAAAATCAATTAAAACAATGGGTTATAAAAAACTCAGGCATAAAAACTAGTCGCAATGGGTGAGTTTTGGCGAATTTCGCCAACCCTGTGAATCAGGGAGGATGCCGACGCCGTTGCAGCGCCGGTTAGATAGGGGAAATTAGTCTTACTGGGCTGCGTGAAATGGCGCAGTTGCACCGCCCGGCAGCCAGATCGTCAGTACCCGCACGGGTTCATCGCTCTCAACCGAGTGAATAATAGTATCGCCTGGCCGGCAAATTCCGATTTGTCCGGGTTCGAGAATGGCTTGTTCGCCGTTGACGTTATGGCCAAAACGTCCGCTCAACACGTAAAAAATTTCGATCGCATCGTGCGTATGCGGTTGACCTGCATAATTCGGGGACAAGGTAAGTTCGGCTATGCGTGTTTCTTCGCCACCCAGATTCGCAGCATCTACCAGAATCTTGAAACTCAGTGCGCCATTGGGGTCAGATTCACGCAGAGCTTCCGGAGAATACGGTACATAATCAACCTGAGCCAATGCTCCGCTGGTTGCCACAAAGCATATAAAAATTGTTAGTGCTTTGAACAATCTCGTCATCGTATTTCTCCTGCGGAAAGCCGTTTACTGTTGGTAACCTGGTCCGTGCAAGATTTTGCCGGGTCTGGCACCAGTGTGTGTTCCGTCCGCTACTACAATTTCGCCATTAACGAGCACATAATGCATCCCGGTTGCATACTGGTGGGGTTCTTCGAATGTCGCATTGTCGATAATCGTATCGGCGTCGAAGATTGCAATGTCGGCAAAATTACCCGGTACTAGCAAGCCGCGTTCACGCATGCCGAGTCTTTGTGCAGTCATGCTGCTCATTTTGCGTACAGCTTCTTCCAGCGTGATTACACCGCGATCCCGTGCATAATGTCCCAGTACTCGGGCAAAGGTGCCGTATTGACGCGGGTGAGGTGCACCAACACCGAAGACGCCGAGTGGTCCGTCGGAACCGATCGCAGTGGCCGGATGCTGCATGATGCGATCGACATCATCGGGTCCAATGGCGTGATATACCGCGGTAGCGCCGCCGCCCTCGATGATTTCGAACACGACTTCAGCGGCATTGGCAGGGGTGGGATCAAGTCCGCGTTCCTGTGCCAACTCCGCTAGATTCTTGCCTTCCATGGAACGGTCCCAGCTGTTGCGTGAAATAAATACGTTACGTGGATGACCGCCACCACGGTCGTACAGAATCTTGTCGATTACGGCATCTTTGACCGTCTGCCTGGTCTCTACATTATTAATGCGCGCGATCATTTGTTCCGTGCCGCCTTCCTGGGCCCACTGCGGGATAAGCGCATTGATACCCGTTTGTGATGCTGTGTAGGGATACTGATCAATGGTGATATCAATGCCGCGCGCTCGGGCTTCATCGACCAGGCGCAGGCTCTCGCCGGATGCCCCGAAGTTTTGTACGCCAATCACCTTGTGATGTGTCATCTGTACGGGAATGCCAGCCTCTGCACCAATGCGGATAGTTTCATTGACTGAATCGATGAGGTAGTTGGCTTCCTCCCGCATGTGGGAAATATAGATGCCGCCATAGTCGGCGGCGACGCGAGACAGTTCTATAACTTCCTCGGTGGAAGTGAAGCTGCCTGGCACATAGAACAACCCGGTAGAAATTCCCAGCGCCCCCTGTTCCATGGCGCTGGCAACCATGTCTTTCATGCGCTGCATTTCTGCTGCAGACGCATCACGATCTTCACTACCAATCACAATTTCGCGAATTGTGCCCTGACCCACGAATACAGCCCAGTTCGGGCTGATACCAAGTGCTGCGATCTCGGAATAGTGCGCATCGATAGGGAATGGCGAACTGCCATCATTGCCTTCGGTAAGAGTGGTGACGCCCTGTAACAGCGCACTTTCAGCGGTAGGAACATCGAAAATTCCCCGCATTGCATGAGTGTGCGGGTCAATAAAACCTGGCGTTACAGTGAGCCCCGTGGCATCAATGACGCGGGTCGCGGTGGCGTCACTCAAGTCGCCAATGCGCGCGATACGCTCGCCGTTTATACCAACATCGGCAGCGTACCAGGGATTACCCGAGCCATCGATAATATGGCCGCCACGAATCAATACATCGAAGGTTTCCTGTGCAGAGGCAACCTGGGAAACCAGACCCAGCGCCAGCGTGCAAATAAAGGTTAATAGCTGCCTGGCGCGGGTCATTGATTTCTCCAGTTTCAAAATTACCAGATACGCACACGTTCTTCCGGTGGCAGGTAGAGTGCGTCGCCGGGCTGTACATCAAAGGCCTCGTACCACTCATCAAAATTTCTCACCACGCCATTCACGCGGAATTCAGATGGCGAATGGGGGTCAGTAGTCAAACGCTGAATCAGTGCGTCTTCGCGATACTTGCGCTGCCAGACTTGCGCCCACGCGAGGAAGAAGCGCTGATCACCGGTTAAGCCATCTATGACAGGCGCCTCTTCACCATTAAGTGACATCTGGTAGGCGCGATAGGCCAGCGAAAGGCCACCGACGTCACCGATATTTTCTCCGAGTGTGAAGCGACCATCAATGAAGTAACCTGGTACCGGTTCAAACTCACTGTATTGGTCAGCCAGCGCTGTGGCCAGTTCCTCAAAATTGGCGCGATCAGCATCTGTCCACCAGTTGCGTTGTATGCCCTGGTAATCAGATTTAGAGCCCTGGTCATCGAAACCGTGGCCCATTTCGTGGCCGATTACCGCGCCGATACCACCATAGTTAACTGCGGCGTCGGCTGCCGGATCGAAAAACGGTGGCTGCAATATGCCAGCAGGAAACACGATTTCATTGAATGACGAATTGTAATAAGCATTCACTGTTTGCGGTGTCATGCCCCATTCTTCGCGATTGGTGGGTTCACCCAATCTGCTGAGTTCATCTTCGTAGTTGAATGCTCTTACGCTCTGGGCATTGTCATAAAGACTCTCGCCGATTTCGATAGCAGATAGATCTTTCCATTCATCCGGATACGCGATCTTCGGTCGGAACGAATTCAGCTTGAGATGTGCTTCTTCCTTGGTCTCCGGTCCCATCCAATCTATCTGATCAATACTCTGGGCGATGGAAGCACGCAAATTTTCCACTAGCTCTTCCATTTGTTGTTTTGCTGATTCCGGAAAATGACGCTCCACATAAATCTGGCCAATGGCTTCGCCCAATGAGTTAAGCGAACCAACTCGCGCAACGCCTCTCTCCCAACGTGCTCGCTGTTCAGGTACACCATTGAGTATTGTTGAATAGAAATGAAAGTTTTCATTGTCGATTTCTTCAGACAACAAACTGGCATTGTTGGAAATGTAGTGATAGGTCATGTAGGCACGCCAGTCGTCTACAGATATTTCGTCTACGAGGTCAATAATGGGAGACATGGCACTTGGATAAAAAACGTTTACGTCTTCGACATTCTCAACACCGGCTGCAGTCAAGTAAGCCAGCCAGTCGAAATCCGGGTAAGCGGCGAGAAATTCCTCGAAGCTCATGGGGTTGTAGGTCATATCCCTGTTGCGGCGATCAGCACGTGGCCACAAATGTTCAGCAATCCTTGTTTCTAAAGCGAGTATGGCGTCGGCTTTGGCGCTGCTATTTTCGATATCTGCAAAATCCAGCATACGCGTGATATGCGCTATGTATTCCTGCCGGATATTGAGAAATTCTTCCGTATCCACAAGATAATAATCGCGGTCGGGCAGGCCTATTCCACCTACAGCAATGGCCAGCTGGTGGCGATCGGGATCAGACCGGTCGATGCTTACGCCCCAGGTAATAGGAGAAGCTGTTGTGTCGATGGCAGCCCTGCCCATGGCTGCGACGAGATCAGCTTTGTCAGCGATGTCCGCAAGATTGGCCAGACCGGGCCGCAGTGGTGCGATGCCCAATGCATTCAGGGTGTCTACATCCATCCAGCTTTGAAAATAGTCGCTAATTTTTTGTTCGATTGAACCTTGCGCAGGCTCCATGGAGGTCAGGTCGTCAATTATGGTGCGCACTCTCTCATCGGAGCGATCTCCCAGAACAGTGAATGATCCATAGTTGCTACGATCTGCTGGCAGCTCAAACGAATCGAGCCACGCGCCATTGGTGTAGCGGAAGAAATCATCGCCAGGGCGCACACTCGGATCCTGATGGCTGAGGTCAATACCGAAACTACCCAGTTCAGGTGACGCGGACGGGTTGCTGGCCTGGCTCGCGTTAGCCTGTTGTACAGGTGTCTCAACCGGAGTGCTCTCTTCGGAGCTGCAAGCGATGAATAAAACTGGAATGAGTGCGAAGACGAGATTGCGTAACACAACCATTATGGATCCCCCAAATTCTGAATTACTGATTGTTAAACACACAGAGTTTCGAAGTATACCTGAATTGGCGCAAGCTCCCAGTTGCATGAAGTCCAGAATTCCTCCTGCTCTTATCATCAAGTATGGATGGCTGTAATATGAATGAGCTATTCGAATTTGTTCATCAATAAAGGCGTCACCTTCATGCCAACATCCCTGCAGTCATTCCGATTGAATTTTGTACCTGCTGCTCTAGCAGTGTTACTGAGCTTTTGCATCTTCTCCACATCTCTTGCCCAGGAAAATCTCACTCCCAACGGGATTCGGGACGAAAGAGAAAATGCCTTTGCGCTTACCAATGTCTCCATTTATGAAATTGATGGAGAAATGCGCCAAAACAGCACACTGCTGCTACGCGATGGCAGAATCGTCGAAATTGTTGATGCCGACGATGACACAGACGGTTATTTCGTTATCGATATGTCTGGCTATTTTGTCTATCCAGGCTTTATCGACATTTTTACCGGATACGGTGTTCCCGAGCTCGAAGAGCCGGAAGACAATGTGCCTGGCGAAAATCTTTATCCCAGCGGTCAGGCCTTGAATGTCAATGACGCTATCCGCGCCAACTTCCGCGCCAGCACTGCTTTCGTACCCGACGAAGATGCCAGAGATGCGTTCCGCAAACTGGGCTTCTCAACAGTTGCCAGTTTTCGTGCCGATGGCATTGCACGCGGGACCTCAGCGTTGATAACTCTCGGGGACGAAAGTGCCAACGAAGCCGTGATTCAGCCCGACGTGGCTGCCCATTATTCGCTGGATAAGGGAACTTCAATCCAGAGCATGCCTACTTCTGTAATGGGTTCATTCGCCCTGTTGCGGCAGACTTATCTGGACGCGCAGTGGTTCGGGCAGCAGGACCCGCGACCATTTACAGATGAAACTCTGGAGTCGTGGTTACGCTATCAGACTCTGCCGCAGATTATGGCAGTCGAGAACTGGCAGCTAGCCCTGACAGCGGACAAGATAGGCGATGAATTCGATACCCAGTTCATATTGGCTACCAGCGGCGACAGTTATCAGCGCGCTGACCTTATAGCAGCCACTGATGCAACGCTGATAGTGCCGCTGGATTTCCCGGATGCCCCGGAAGTTGCTGATGCATTAGCGGCTAACGAGGTTTCTCTGGCCGAACTCAAGCATTGGGAACTGGCTCCTTTTAACGCGCGTATCCTGGCCGAAAACGGCATTCCTTTTGTATTTACCTCAAGCGATGCCGATGAGGATTTTTTGACCAATCTGCGCACGGCCGTCAGTAACGGACTGTCACCCACGGTAGCTATTGATGCATTGACTCGCATTCCAGCAGAGCTGCTGGGTGCCGAAGATGATGTGGGACAGTTGGCGCCTGGCAATCTGGCCAACCTGTTGATCACCAATGGTGACTTGTTTGCCGAAGATACTCTCTTGTTGGAAAACTGGATTAAAGGCGAGCGCCATGTGCTTGCCACTGACTTTGATGATCGTGCCGGACAATATGCGCTTGATGTTAACGGTCGCAATTTCGAACTGACCCTGAGCTTTGATGATGGCGATGCTGAAGCGAGCCTGCTGGAAGGCGAAGATGAAAGCAGCGCGCGTGTTGAATTGACCGATGATTTGATTGCGCTGAATTTTGAGTTCGGCAGTGCAGGCAATCGCGTGCGGCTTAATGGTTGGCCGGCAGCAGAAGGGTGGCAAGGCAACGGAAGAGCCCCCGATGGTTCCCTGTTGAGTTGGACCATGCGTCGTATAGCAGATTCAGAAAACTCAGGTGAAGATGAGGATTCTGATGCCGCCGACGCCATTCCGGAATTGCCATCGGCAATTACTTATCCTTTCGTCGCCTATGGCAGAGAATCAGCACCTGTGCAGCAGGACATGCTGATCCGCAATGCGACGGTCTGGACCAACGAAGACATGGGCACACTGGTGACCGATGTGCTGGTAAGAGATGGAGAGGTTGAAGCGATCGGCAGCAACCTCTCTGCCAACAATGCTTTAGTAATAGATGGGACCGACAAGCATCTCACCGCGGGCATTGTAGATGAACATTCTCATCTGGCGCTTTTCAATATTAACGAAGGACAAACCAATTCCAGCATGGTGCGGATGAAGGACGTTGTAGACAGTGAAGACGTCAATATTTATCGCAATCTTGCGGGTGGTGTAACAGCAGCACAGTTGTTACATGGCTCAGCGAATCCCATTGGCGGACAGTCAGCTATAATCAAGATGAAGTGGGGTGAGGCCGCGCCTGGCCTGATCATTCAGGATGCCGACGAGTTTATAAAGTTCGCGTTGGGCGAGAACGTCAAACGTAGCACCAGCCCATCATCTATTCGCTATCCACAGACCCGTATGGGCGTGGAGCAGGTGTTCGTCAATGCCTTCAGCCAGGCCCAGGAGTATGGTCGCCGCTGGGAAGAGTATGAAAACCTCTCAGGCTCGGCGCGCCGCAACACCACGCCACCGCGTCGTGATCTGGTTAACGAGGCGATGCTGGAAATTCTCAATGGCGAGCGCTGGGTAACCAGCCACTCCTATGTGCAGTCCGAGATCAACATGCTGATGCACGTGGCGGAAAGCTTCGATTTTAATATCAACACCTTCACTCATATCCTTGAGGGCTACAAGGTGGCCGATAAAATGGCACAGCACGGTGCCGGCGGATCTACCTTTAGCGACTGGTTTGGCTACAAGTGGGAAGTACGCTATGCCATTCCTTATAACGCCGCCTTGATGCAGCAAGCCGGAGTGGTAGTTGCGATCAATTCGGACGATCGCGAGATGTCCCGCCGCTTGAACCAGGAAGCTGCGAAAGCCATTAAATACGGCAATATGAGCGAGGTTGATGCGCTCAAGATGGTCACGCTTAACCCCAGCATATTGCTGCATCTGGATGATCGCATGGGCAGTATCGCCGAGGGTAAGGATGCCGACCTGGTGTTGTGGTCAGATCATCCGCTGTCGGTATATGCAGTTGCTGAGACAACCTGGATAGAAGGAGCGCCCTACTATGATCGGGAAGAGGACGCTGCCCTGAGGCAGCAAATTGCAGACGAACGGGCGCGAATCATCGCATCCATTATCAATGACAGCAGCAAGTAACCGGAGACTGATGATGAAAAATTTTACTAGCCGTTTTACAGCGCTCTCTATTGTTCCAATACTCACAGTACTCCTGTGGTTGCCAGGCAGTTTTGCAATCGTACCTGTGCCCGCCCCCGATCAGTCGCAACCCATCGCGCTGACCAATGCCATTATTCACATTGGCAATGGCGAGGTTATCGGTGATGGCGTAATTACCTTTGAAGAAGGCATTATTACTGCGGTAGGCACGGCCAGTGATAACCTCAATACCAATGGCCATGTCGTTATTGATATCCAGGGCCAGCATATTTATCCAGGGTTTGTGCTACCTAACACTACCCTGGGTCTGCTTGAAGTTGGCAATATCCGCGCTACCCAGGATGTGGCTGAAGAAGGAGACATCAATGCCAGCGTGCGCTCGGCTATTGCCTACAATACAGACTCGGAACTCATCCCCACCCATCGCTTCAATGGCATATTGACCGCCCAGATTACGCCCGAAGGCGGTTTGATCTCAGGGTCATCGACCATTATGAAGCTCGATGGCTGGAATTGGGAAGATACGACGTTACAGATAGATGATGGTATGCACGTACGCTGGCCTTCCTATAACCGGCGGCGTCGCAATCCTGACACCGGTGCATTCGAAACCGTAGAGAATGAATACTACCCTGAGCAAACACAACTGCTGCATTCGCTATTCCAGAATGCCCAGACCTACGATGGGTCTCCGTTAAATTTAAATCTGCAGGCTCTGCAACCCGTATTGAATGGCTCCGCCAAACTTTATCTGCACGCCAATGAAGCGCGCCAGATTATCAGTGCGGTGCGCTTTGCCAGGGCTTACGGTGTCGAGGAAATCGTGCTGGTGGGTGGTCTTGAGGCGCTGTCGGTTGTAGATTTTCTGCTGGCAGAAAATGTACCGGTAATCTATGAAGCCATTCATGCACTGCCGAGTCAGCCGTGGCGCGATGTGGATGAACCATTCCGCATGCCTTTCATGCTGCTCGACGCCGGGTTACAGGTAGGCATCGGTGGCGGATCGACTGAGCTGCAGTCCCAACGCAATCTGCCATTTTTTGCTGGAACAGCGGCGGCGTATGGACTCGATCGGGAAACCGCGCTGTCACTCATTACCAGCAACAATGCCGAGATTCTCGGGGTCAGCGAACGCATCGGCACACTGGAAGCGGGCAAGGACGCGACGATGTTCATCTCAATCGGCGATGCCCTTGATATGCGTACCAGCCAGGTACAGGGCGCTTTCATTCAGGGTCGTGACATCGACCTGTATGGCACGCAACAGGAATTGTATGAACGCTTTCGCGATAAATACTCCAATCAGGTCGAGTAGTAACCTGTGTTTTCCTGATAAATTTAGTGCCCGGGTATAGCAGTACCCGGGCATTTTTTTCTTCACGATATAAAATTTGTACGGACCCTCAATGAAAGAACTGCCCACCTTTGTTACTCATCTCGAATGTAGTTATACCGGCAAGATCTATCCCGCTGACCGACTTCACGGATTGTCCGAAGCCGGCAAGCCCCTACTTGTTCGGTATGACCTGGACGGAGTTGCCAAGGCCTTAAGTAAGTCGGCATTGCGCGAGCGCTTGCCGGAGTTCTGGCGCTATCGAGAATTGTTACCGGTGCGTCGCAGCGAGAACATCGTGCGTCTTGGTGAAGTGATGACGCCAATACTACCTGCCCGCAAATTACAGGCTCAGATGGGTTGCGGTGAAGTGCTGATAAAGGACGAAGGTCGCCTGCCCACAGGGTCATTCAAGGCCCGCGGTCTGGCGCTGGCGGTCGCCATGGCAAAGGAGCTGGGTGTTAAACGCATGGCCATGCCAACCAATGGTAATGCCGGTGCCGCACTGGCCGCATATTGTGCGGCCGCGGATATCGAAACTTTTGTGATTTGTCCTGAAGATACGCCGCGGGTAAACGTCGAGGAGATTGCCTTTCTTGGTTCCCATACTTTTCTGGCCAATGGCTTTATTAACGACTGCGGCAAGGTCGTCGGTGAGGGTAAGGAGATAATGCAATGGTTCGATACCTCTACATTAAAGGAGCCGTATCGTATCGAGGGCAAGAAGACCATGGGTCTGGAACTGGCCGAACAAATGGATTGGGAGCTCCCGGATGTGATCATGTACCCCACCGGTGGCGGCACGGGATTAATTGGCATGTGGAAGGCCTTCGATGAACTGGAAGCCATTGGCTGGATCGGCAGCAAGCGTCCGCGCATGGTAGCGGTGCAAGCAGAAGGTTGTGCACCGATCGTCAAAGCTTATGAATCTGGTGATCGTCACGCCGAACCCTGGCAGAATGCCCATACTATCGCGGCAGGTATTCGGGTTCCGGCAGCAGTGGGGGATTTTCTGATTCTTGATGCGGTACGTGAGAGTAACGGATTTGCGGTAGCGGTCAGTGATGCTGCGATCAATGCAGCGCATAAATCCTGCGCGCAGGAGGAAGGTATCCTGTTGTGTCCGGAAGGTGCCGCGACGCTGGCAGCACTGAAGCAGGAATTGGAAAGTGGGCGTATAAGTTCGGGTGAGCAGGTCATGTTGTTTAACTGTGCCACCGGGCTCAAATATCCCATGGAGTCCAGCCACAAGTTTCTGAATCTTGATGAGCCCGTTGACTACTCTACTTTTTAAATTTTTATCTTCCCCATAAAAAAACGGCGATGATTGCTCATCGCCGTTTCCCCTTTACCAAATTGCTAGCTGCCTAGAACTGCCAAAGCGCTCTTGCATACCAGCGGCGTCCACGACCATCAAACACCGAAGCGTCATAAGTCTGGAAACGGTAATTCGGCAGATCTTCGTTGAACGCGTCAACCAGGCCGAATGTAAAGTTGGTAGTACCCAGTGCACTATTACCCCACGTGTGGGTGTAGTTGTACTGCATGTCCCAGGTGTCATAGCTGTCAACCTTAGGCTTCAGGTAAGGCAAGAGCCGCACTGAAGTGGTGGCAAGCCGTGCATCATAATCGAGTACTTTGTAAGAACCGATATGACGGTTAAACACAGAGACTCTGTGGTTATCTCGAGACCAGCTCAGGGAAATCGTTCCCTTGTTGTCTGGTACAGAGCGCACGATAGGCGCATCACCGTCAGTACCTGCTGCATCAACGTAACCGGCTTCCTGCAGACCAAAATCCAGTCCAGGTACATCCTCAACCAGGTATTCGTCTACGTGGGTGTAGGTCATGTTAAGGCTCCAACGGCCCCAGTCATTATCCCAGTTATAGCCGGCCTTGAGGTCAACACCCTGTACGCTGATGTTACCTCCGTTAACGGCTGGCAAAGTGATAGTAACCAGTGAGGCTTCAGTTGAGCCTAGCAGTCGCTGAATACCCTGCACCTTGTAGGAACGCGGGTCAACAACACACTCAAGCCGCTCGTCTGAGTCACGACCATACTGGGCTTCCAGTGCAGCTGGATCACAAGCCACATACTGTTGCTCAGCATCAAAAGATACAGACTCATTCAGTACGTAGTTGCTGGGATCCTGGGACGCGGCCACGAAGGCATCGATCTCAGGCTGTAATGCTGCGCGCGGAACCTGAGGCAGTACACGGTCTTCCACTTCGAAGCGCCAGATGTCTGCACCGACATTCAGGCCATCCAGGGCACCGCTAGGAGTCCACTGGAAACCAACACTGTAGGTATCGGCATATTCGTTGCCGAGATTCGGGTTACGCTCACCCAGAGTAAACGAGCTTTCACGTTCCGCGTTCTCGTTGGTGGGTGGCAGCAAGCCAGCACGTACAGCCTGGTTACTGATGGGATCCTGTACCGTAGTACCGGAAGCTTCGAAGGCTTCGAAGATCACACCAATGTTCGGCGCACGGAATGACTGCGAGAATGAACCACGCAGCAACAGGTCGTCAATCGGACGCCAGCTCATGGCAATCTTCGGTGAAAGTTCACTACCGATATTGCCGCCGTAGTCTTCGTAGCGCAGTGCAACCTGCGATTCAACATTTTCAGCAAATGGCAGGGACAGTTCCAGGAAGACCGATGTGGTGTCACGGGTGTGGTCGAAGTTAAAAATACAGTTAGCGCACTCGAGGTTGTTGGTTACGTCCTCAAATGAATTTGGCACACCGTTTTCATCCCAACCGGTAATTGCATTTTCATAACCAGGCTGGTTGATCACAGGAGCGCGTGACTTGGCGTTGCGCTCACGGTACTGACCACCCACCGCAAACTGCGCGGTACCGCCCGCCATTTCGAACAGTTCGCCGGAAATTACGGCGTCGAACACAGCCAGCTTGTTACGCTTGTCGGCACGCAGCACATCTTCACGCATCCAGTCCACCAGTTCGTCTGAATTGGCCAGATTAGGATCCGTCAGTGCTGTCAGGAACGGATTATAGAATTGACATCCATCCTGACCATGGTTGTTACTGGTGAGCGCGTATGAAAACACTTCGCGCATATTCAGGATGTAGTTCGGGAAAGGCAGGTCGTTGAAGTTATCAGCGAGGCCGCCCCAGATCAGACCACCTGTTGGGTCATTACCCACATAGTCGAAATCTGGCACACCATTTGGCGTACAGTTCGGACCACCCAGACCCTGCAATGCCATTTCTGTCTTGAAACGGTTCAGCGTCAGGTATTGCTGCTCGATGGAAGAACTGCTCCAGGAATAACTCACATCGTAGTTGAACCGACGATCGCCACGATAGAACTCGCCCCGCAGCCCTGCCTGAACAGCAGTTGTGTCATTTTCCGTCACGGCATTCTCATTGCCCCGGGGCCAGCCCACTGAGGTACTGCCGCCATACATGGGTGTGCCAAGGCCACCATTGGCCGGATCCAGAGGCGAGTTAGGTATGTTGGTTACCGGCGCATTACCCACGTATGGTGCGAAGAAACCGAGGGCGCCAATTCGACCAATACCAGCTGCGGGTCCCTGAGCAGCTTGCGGAGGTGGAATGTAATAGTGCACCGAGCGCGAGTTGGTGTAACCACCACTGATTTCACGATCGGTGGAGGTTTCGGAGTAAGTACCAAAGGAATAAAACTCGGCAGCTTCGCTAAAGGTGTGATCGAAAGAGAAAGCTACGCTGTCACGTTCCTGGGCTGCAGCGATGGTGCTGTAGTCCACGCTGTTCTCAAAACAGGTAGCGCCATTTTCACCAAGGTCGCTGTAGCGATTATCTGTATAGAACGGTCCATTTGGTCCAGAGAGGGTTTCACACAATGGATCTTGCAATACGAGTGTGCGGCTCCCGCCTTCGGCAATATTCGCATCAGTTAAATCCTGGCGAATGTAATCAGGGTTAATGCTGAATCCTGGCACAGCTGTGAGGGCTGAACCCAGGGCGCCAACCTTGCTGTTGTATCGTCCGGCGTCTTCATCATAGTAATTGGCATATTCGGCACTGGCGTGATCACGCTCAAAGTGCTCAGCTGACAACACAAGGTGCGTGTCGCCACTGTCGCTGGCCCAGCCCCAGATACCGGCTGCAGTCTTGTCAAACAGACTGCCGGCCTCTTCGATGCCATTTAACTCACCATAGAGTTCCAGGCCTTCGAAATCGTTACGCATGATGATGTTGACCACACCAGCCACGGCGTCTGAGCCGTAAAGTGCGGAACCACCATCGGTCAGTACTTCAACACGCTCGGTCATTACTAGCGGAATTGAGTTGAGATCCACAAACTCCTGACCGGAGCTGGTCACAACAGCCGCTGGTACCATGCGCTTGCCGTTAATCAGAGTCAGTGTTGAGTTACCACCCAGGTTACGCAGGTTGACCTGTGCGGTACCTGTTAGCTGGCTGGCATCGTTTGATCCTTCCACACTGGTGTCGGAACCGGAGTTCACTTCCAGGTTGCGGATTACGTCCCAGATTACTGAGGCGCCCTGAGCTTCAATACTGTCTCGGTCAACCACGGTTACTGGGGAAGGGGCATCCAGTGGAGTGCCCCGGATGTATGAACCGGTTACAACGACTTCTTCGATGTCCGAGTCATCATCCTGATCTTGTGCTATTGCTGGGAATGACATACTGGCGAGCACTGCAAGTGTGATCGCCCGGCGTCTGCCAGGGTGGGTTCTGCGCATTACAACTTCTCCCTTTCTTCTTTTGGTAAAGGTAATTTTTTTTGTTAATTCCGGCGTTTGAGAGTGTGCTGAGCAGACCGGTGAAAGCCTTGTTAGCTCACCATAATCACCGAAATACGAGGCTTACAGCCAAGACGGTCAGTATAGAGGTAGACCGCAATTATCCGCAACGAATTTCGAACGATTGATCTATAGCATTATGCACTTCGACGCACCCCACCCCACCCTCCCTAACTACTTGATATTTAATAATAAAAAAGACTTTTCGAATGTGGAGTTTTACTATTGCAGTACTCGACGAAGTTCTTCGCGATGGAATCGGGAAGTTTCTTCCATATCGACTACCCGACGACAAACCCGGCGCGGAATATTGGAGCTCACTTGCGTTTCACTGCGGCACACAATGCGCTCTTCTGGCGGCACCGACGCGTTGTATTGTTCCACTTCTGCATCAGTGGGTAGACGCCTGCCACCGCCACCTTTGGTAGCAATGCATCCTGTATGTAATATCGCCACGAAAATCAGGGGAATCACCATCGTAAATTTATTGCTCATCAACGTTCTCACAGGTAACTAAAAATTGTACTGGCTGCTTGACCAGACCGGTGCGTGAGCACATTTCTGGCAGCACGGGGATTCAGGCTAATAAGGGATTAGCGACTCACCATGCTGACACTCGCCTGCCGGGGAAACCGATAAAAAATATTGACTGTTTGAGGTACCGCTACCAGGTCTTGCAGCCGTGGCCTGAAATGCAGATTCTGAATCTCTCTTTGCGCCTGCGACCATTCCTGCTGTTGAATTGCAGCAGGAGAAATCAATTCCATTGACTCGATTGTAAGATGAGTGAGCGTCGGCCTCGCGATTTCTGCATCCTGATTTTCCAGGCCGGGAATGAGGCTGAAGCGAACCTCTATTTCGGCAAGCTCGCCATAGCTTTGATTCAGTGGCGCGGCCATGACAGGTCGTGCGGCGCCTGGAAAGGTGAATGACCAGGCGATGAATCGTAGGGGTGTATCGGGCCTATGCAGATTTGTGTTGTACTCTGTTCTCGGAATGATTGCGCTGCGGGCGAAAAAATCGTTAATGTCAGCGCGCCCCACACCCGCCTGTTCCATTGCGCTGAATGCCTGGCGGTAATAGTCGTATGCCGCACCGGGATTGTCGAATAGCAGCTCCCAGTCACCCAGATAGACGAGGTTCACCCCGCGCGCCTGCGGATTGTCAGCCATGTTTCCAAGACGTTGCAATAGTTCCTCACCAACGGAATGACTACTTCGTAAACTCTCATTGAGACTCAGTGACCAACCGGGCACGATCTCATCGGCGTCAGTTTTGTATTCATAACTGGTCATTCCACGACGGCGGGTCAGGATACTTTGATAAAAATGCGTCAAAACAATCTTGTATAGCCACGGCTCAAGCAATTTTGATTCCCGCCCAAAACGATATTCGATCGCGGTCACTGCACGCCAATTAAGATTCTTGGCATTAACCAGGTAGCGTGCGCTATTGTGAATGTCTTCATCGGCTGCAACCGTGAGATAGAGATTGCTGAGAGATTCTGCGCCTTCCAGATAGGCATTCAAATCTGTCAGCACGACTTCCTCATTGAGCCATTCAAAATATTCCAGATAGCGGTCAGTAGCCCGCCACCGGCCCTGTGCTATCAGGCTTCTTAGCAGAATATCCAGCCCTGGCATCTGCTGTGGGCTGGCCAGGCCATGACTGGCCTTGGCCACCTGTAATGCCTCCAAAGCGAGTTCTTCGGCGCGCTCCCAATCGGTATTTTCGAGGGCGCCCACGGCTGCATTTACCAGAGGTTGAATCTGTGTAAAGTCGTAATTATCGGGCCAGATCAATGCACGTGACTGTGACAGGCTGGCATCAGTAGATTGACCAAAGGCGGCGCTATGGCTGAAGCACAGACAAAGCAGACTGAACTTTAGCCAGAGTCCCGCATGTGATTGAGGCTTTCGCATGTGACATGCCTGTATGAGTTGAGCTTCGAGGATAGCGCCTTCAATTGAACTCAGCAATCGCCGTAGCTTGATGCATTAATAAAATAGCATTGAGAAATCAGGCAGGACGAGCAGCTCGCACTTGAGCTATGAGCCTGTCCCGTTATATTTTGGATCCCTCAAGATTGTATACATAGATAAACTCACCCAACCATTATTGAGGTAGCAGGTGACAGACAACGATCCACAAATAGATTTATATACCTGGTCGACACCTAACGGTCGCAAAGTTTCAATCATGCTGGAGGAACTCGGCGTGCCCTATCGGATTTTTCCAATAGATATTATAAAGGGCGATCAATATACAGATGACTATGCGGCGCTTAGTCCGAACCACAAGATACCTGCCATCATTGACCACGAAGCCGGGATTCACCTAATGGAGTCAGGTGCAATTTTAATGTATCTGGCGCAGAAGCATGGCCAATTGATGAGCTCGATGGGTAAAAAGTTCTGGGTCGAAATGGAATGGCTGATGTTTCAAATGAGCCACATCGGACCCATGTTGGGACAAACTCATCATTTCGTAAAATTTAATCCGGGCAAGGCGCCTTATGCCGAGGAACGCTACAGTAAAGAAAATGCCAGGTTGTATCAGGTGCTGGAGGAAAGGTTACAGGAACGCAAATTCATCTGCGATGAGTATTCAATTGTGGATATCGCTACCTGGCCCTGGATATCGAGATTCGAATTTCAAAAAATGGATTTGCACGACTATCCCCGATTAAAGGACTGGTATCTGCGCATCGCAGAACGCCCGGCGGTGCAGGCTGGCTATGCTGTTCCGGAAAAACTCGACGTGCCCTTGCCTTGATTTCAAGCACACGAAAAAGGGTGGCCAGCGAAGCTGACCATCCTTTTGTTTAACTCCTGTTGTTAGCTATTACGAATTTACTCGGCAATAGCTTGATAGATAATATCCTCAGCAATACCGCGCATGTCCCCTGCGCCAGGGCGTCTGGCGCCCTGTGCCTGGATCATGGCCAGCCAGAACATGTCTTCTACCGGATCAATCCAGAACCAGGTGCCAGCCGCACCACTCCAGTAATACGTGCCAGGGCTGGCGGGACTATTGGCTGCATCGGGATCATAAGTCACCGCAAAATCGACACCAAACCCGACGCCCGGTTGACCCGATCGCGCGGCATTGCCACCCAGGTTCAATTCATCGCGCAGGCTATTGGTGCGCATGATGCGTACTGATTCCGGGCTCATGATACGCGCGCCATCGAGCTCCCCTTCATTGACAAACATTTGCAGAAATCGCGCGTAGTCATGTGTAGAGGAAACCAGTCCACCGCCACCTGACTCAAGGCGATCCGCGTCCAGATAGCTGGGCCGGTCGGTACGATGCGGACGTTGTACGAGGCGGTTGCGCTCTTCATCCCAGTTGTGCACTTCGGCAAAACGATCCTGGTCTTGCGGCTGCACATAAAAACGCGTGTCGTTCATGGCCAGCGGTTGGAAAATTCGCTGATCAAGAAACTCGCCGAATGGCATGCCGGATAGTTTTTGCACAATGTAACCTTGCAGGTCTACAGCAACAGAGTAAGACCAGGCTTCGCCGGGTTGAAATAAAAGAGGGATATCTGCCACCTTTTCAACCAGCTCATCCAGATTGGTTGACGCAAGCACGCCCTTTTCACGAAATGCTTCGTTCACCGGATCTCCACCACTGAGGCCGTAACCAAATCCGGCCGAGTGGTTGAGCAGTTCACGCATGGTCGGTTGCCGGTCAAGCGGGACGAGTTCCATGCTGCCGTCATCAGAGTAATCTTCCATTACCTGTAAATTGGCAAATTCCGGGATATGTTTGCTCACCGGATCATCGAAATCCCACAGGCCTTCCTCGTGCAGAATCATCAGCGCTGCGCCTGTAACTGGTTTGGTCATGGAGTAAATGCGAAACAGAGTGTCCTTGGTCATGGGAGCCTGGTCATTGACTCGCGCCAGGCCACGACTTTCGAAAGTGGCCACTTCGCCGTTTTTAGCGAGCAACCAAACCATGCCGGCGACATCCTGATCAGCCACGATCTTGCTCATGGCAGCGTCCAGTGCCTCGATACCTTCACTGGTGAAACCGGCTGCGCTGGCGCCGACTTCGGTTTCCGGCCAGGTGGCATCGCTGTAGGCCAGTGTGCTTGCCAGGCCCAGTTGCAGGGCTAGCAGACAACGCAGCCAGGCTCCTGAAAATACTATTTTGCTGAATTTCATGGGGATATCTCCGCTTGTTGTGTTTCTTCTTATTGAACGTTGCTCCAGGCTTGAATTCCGCTGGTGGCAATGCATCTTTTTTAAAGGACTGTTAAAGGGTGGTTCAAAGATAGGTATTCGCCAGATTGAAGTCCAGCACATCAGTAACAGGCCATGACAATGGAACTGGAAGCCCTGTGCCTTATTTTGGTGCGCGCCCCCCTGTGCATAGGCAATACGCACCATAATAAGGCACAAGGCTCGATTATCGAGCGTTGGGTCGTAGTCAATGCCGCACGCTATGGGGGTTTTCAGGTATTGGCTCAATCCTTGCTAAACACATCGGTAGTGCAGGAAGCGTCCAGCTTTCGCATGTGCAATTGATATAGATATATCAAATACTATTTTTGGAGGAAGACATGAAAAGATTAACCCACGTAGCAGCCGGTCTCGTATTGGCTACAAGCGGATTGTTTGCCACTACAGCATCTGCGGACGTGTCCTACAACGTAGGCTGGGCGTCTGAATACTACTACCGTGGTATTTTACAGAAGAATTCTTCAGGCAGCGCGGGCATCGACTACGAAGAAGGTGGTTTCTATGCTGGTGCATGGACTGCGGACGTTGGTGATGGCCTGGAAGTAGACGGCTATTTCGGTTACGGCATTGAAACTGATTCAGGTTTCACTGCGAGCATCGGTTTCACTGGCTACTACTACACTGGTGAGTTTGATGATACCTATGAAGAAATCAACCTGGGTTTCGGTTACGGCATGTTCAGCCTGGAATATTCAGTCGGTGAATGGTCAGGTTTCGGTGCAGAAGCCGATTATGACTTCCTCGCCCTGACTGTCGCTGGCGACAACGGCTGGTACGGTACTTACGGTACTTTTGGTGATGAATTCGACGGTGACTATTTAGAAATCGGTTGGGGTACTACCATCTCCGATATCGATTTTGGTATTGCCGGTATCTTCAGCAGCGATGAGCTGTCTGACCAGGTTAGCTCTTCTGGCTCACCTACTGAAAGTGAAGCTCTGGTTTTCACTATCGGTAAGTCCTGGTAAGCACGACCCAAGCTAGACCAAAAGGGCTCCCCACAGGGGCCCTTTTTTATGGCCGGGATTTATTCACTGGCAAATCTGTCTCCCCCTGTATTCGGGCCGATTAATATTTAAGTTTTCTTGAATATACCTGTCTGTAATTTTATGCGTATTGAGTTAGAATGCCCGGGCTTCGGGGTTCTTCTTTTATACATACCCCTAATATTCCCCGAACGACAGGAGAATTTATGCATTCAAGAATTCTTGCCGCGTTAGCCTTGCTGGGCGTCATCGCTTCAGCCCAGGCGGCCGAAGACTATGAAGCACCGCGCACCCAATGGGGGCAACCGGATATACAGGGCGTGTGGAATTTCGCTTCCAATATTCCCATGACTCGCCCGCGCCAGTTTGGTGACCGGGAATACATGACAGCCGAAGAAGCCCAGGCATTGGCGGCTATGACTGAAGCCCAATACGAAGCTCTCAATGACAGCGGCGTCGGCGGCTACAATACATTCTGGGTAGAGAGCGCCGGCCGTGGCGACAATCTGCGTACCTCGCTGATTGTTTACCCTGAAAATGGTCAGCTTCCTGACCACGTAGAAGGCACTGACATTCAGGTTGGTGGGTTAGGCCCGGATTTCAACGGTACCCGACCTGTGCGTGCGACAGTCGGTGGCATTGGCAAAGATGGCCCTGAAGACCGTGGCCTGTCGGAGCGTTGCATTGTTGGTTTTAACTCGGGTCCTCCGTTCACGCCCAGTATGTACAACAACAACATCCAGATTATCCAGAACAAGGATCACGTGGTACTTATTACCGAGATGATTCACGATGCCCGCATCGTACCTCTGGACGGACGTCCGCATATTACCGACGAGATCAGGCAGTGGACTGGTGATTCACGCGGCTACTGGGACGGTGAAACCCTGGTGGTTGAAACCCGTAACTTCAATGACCTGACCCAGAGCTTCAGCGTTTTTGGTGATGCAGAAGACAAGATCCTCACCGAGCGTTTTACAAGAGTCGATGACTTCACAGTGAACTATGAATTCACAGTTGATGATCCGGGTACATTCACGGACAAAATTACTGCGCGCATCCCGATGTCGAAAGTCGACGGGCAGATGTATGAGTATGCCTGCCACGAAGGCAACTACGGCATGGTCAACATCCTGCGCGGCGAGCGCATCGAAGAAGCGCGGGCTGCAGAAAACAGTCAGTAAAAAGTTGTGTAAAGGGAGACCTTTCGAGCCGGGGCATTGCCCCGGTTTTTTTATGTCTGGAAAATTGGGTTTACTGAAAATAAATCCATAATCACTATGGAATTGCCGAGTTCCAATTTTCTGGTATTAGCACTAGACTGCAGGAATTAGCGCTGAGACAGTGAAAGGGACACTTTATAAAAACTAAGTGGCACTTGGTTTTCGATTAGACTATTGAAGAAAGAAAATACCTTGGCTATGCGAAATAATTTATACAAACAATGATGAAGTTGTTTGAATTCGGTCTTCTGCATTTTATTGGTCTTCACTAATTTCTTTCACCTGATATTTCGGGAGTACCAGATGACAATAAAAAATTCCCTTACAGCAATCACTTGTATGCTGCTTCTCGCCCTGGGTGCTTGCGCCCAAATGCCTGCCGGGGCCTTTGAGTCAGGTGCAAAATATGTGGCTCTCGGCAGTTCCTTCGCGGCAGGGCCGGGTGTGCCCGAGCCAACCGGCAACTGCGGGCGGTCAACCAGTAACTATGCAAACCTGGTTGCCGATGCCCTTGATCTGTCGCTCACCGATGTCAGTTGTAATGGGGCCACTACCGATAATATTCGTCACACTTTACAGAACGGTGCGCCGCCACAGATCTATTCGGTCACTGCGGATACCCAACTGGTCACAATGACAATTGGTGGCAACGATATTAATTACACATCATCAACTTTTGCCTGCGCGGGAACGCCGGCTGACGAACACTGCGCAGCCAACCTCGACCAGGCAGCAATCGATGCTGCGGTCAGTCAATTACCTGACAAACTGACTGCCACAATCGCAGCCGTCAAGGCCCGGGCACCCCAGGCCGCCATCGTGCTGGTGACCTATCCTCGTGTCTTTCCTGTTGATGCTGTTAATTGCCGCGAACTGGAACTGAGCGCAGAGGACACCAATTACCTGGCGACACTGGGCCAGACGCTGGAAGATATCTTTGTCAGTGTCGCATCGAGTCAGGGAATTCTGATCGCCGATTCTTATGTGCTGGCCGCAGGCCATGGACCTTGTGTGGAGCCTGTGTCCGAGCGCTGGGTGAACGGCAATACGGTAGCCAGCAGTGGCATTCGCTATCACCCCACGGCTGAGGCCCATGAAGAAATGGCGCGTCTGGTGCTGGATGCTTTGAGTGAAATCTAGTCAGGGATTAAATCCCCGGCTTTTATTCCTGCCAGCCAGTCCAACCGGGGCCTCGCACGACCTGCCCTGGCAGTGCACCCGTGTGTTCTCCCTCGCGTAAAACCACTTCCCCGTTAACCAGCACATAGTGCATGCCAGTGGCATACTGGTGCGGATCCTCGTAAGTTGCATGATCCTGCACTGCAGAGGGGTCAAATACCACAATATCGGCATAGAAACCTTCGGCCAGTTCGCCGCGTTCGCGTATTTTCAGATTGGTTGCCGGTAATTTGGCCAACTTGTAGATGGCTTCGGGTAGAGTGAGCACTTCGTCTTCGCGCACATACTTGCCAATCACGCGCGCAAAATTGCCGTATGCCCGAGGATGGCTGCTCCGGTCAGTGAAAGGCGGCGCGGTGGTCATGGAGCCCGCATCGGAGGCGAAGCTGACCCAGGGCAACGCAATGCCATTGGCCACATTTTCTTCTGACATGAGAAAGTACACAACCTGCACTCGGCTGCCATCCTCGATGACCAGATCAATGGCAGTCTCAGCCGGGGATGTGCCGCGTTCGGCTGCGACTTCGGCTAATGTCATGCCCTGGTAACGGCGCAGTTCAGGATTATTGAATCCCACGAGCAGGGTGCCGTCAGAGCCAGCGGAAAGCCACAGGTTTTCCCATTCGTTTGTAGCTGTGGTCATTTCCGTTATCACTTGTTCACGAATGGTCGGGTCCTGTAATCGGCTAGCCCAGGCCTCGTAACCACCTTCCTGCACCCAGGGTGGCATGGCGGCATCAAGTCCGGTGGAGCCTGCTGTATAGGTATAAATATTGGCGGTGATATCCAACCCTTCAGTGCGGGCATCCTCGACCCGGGTTACCACATCATCGAACTTGTCCCAGTTCTGCTGGCCAGCCATCTTCAGGTGGTAGATCTCGCCAGCCGTGCCACCCTCGCGGGCGATGTGAATCAGTTCGTCGATGGCTTCCAGCAGGCGGTTGCCTTCGCTGCGCATATGGGAGATATACATGCCGTCGTATTCACCTACCACGCGATTGAGCGCCACCAGTTCATCGGTGCTGGCATAGAAGGCCGGGGCATAGATCAGTGATGAACCCAGACCCAGCGCGCCCTCCTCCATGGCCTGCCTGACCAGACCCTGCATACGTTCCAGTTCATCATTATTCGGTGCACGATCTTCGTAACCCAATTCATGCACACGCACCGAGGTGGCGCCGATAAATGAGGCCACGTTGGGAGACACGCCACGCTCAACCAGGTATTCCAGATACTCATTCAAAGTGGTCCAGGCAATTTCGTAATCGGCATCGTCATCCCTGGCATCCTGCATTTGCTGCCGCATGGTCTCATTAATGGGGCCTTGTGAACGGCCTTCGCCGAAGACTTCCAGGGTTACGCCCTGGCGAATATCGCTCTGGCTGCGACCATCGATCAGCAGAGAGTCAGTGGCCCAGCTCAGCATATTGATAAATCCCGGGGCCACTGCCATGTCTGTGGCATCAATCACCTCGCTCGCTTCGGCATCAATATCACCGATTGCCGCGATACGGTCGCCATTAATGGCGATGTCTGCAATGAAAGGGGCGCCACCGTTACCGTCATAGATAGTGCCGTTGGTAATGAGCAGATCGTAGCTAGGGTCATCTGCACTGCAGGCAAGTAATAACAGGCTGATCAGGATCAGGCCTAAACTTTTTCGTATGTCTGACATTGGAATCTCTCGCTGCTCAGGGACTGGTGACTGAAGAAAGAAGCAATTATCGCTCCATTGATTATTGACAAACCGCTCTATTAAAAATACTGTATATTTATACAGTATTTTGATATGTCATCATGGCCATAAAGTCCCCTGCGGTTTCTGTGAAAACGTTTACAAGAGCTTCCAAAAAAGCTTCTACGGTAAGCGCAGAAGCTTTAGTAGAAGCAAATGCAAAAACTACAACAAGTGCGCAAGGCACCGACTCTGGTGCAAGGCAGAGTGCTTGCGATCCCGCCTATGCGGAACTGCACTGCATCTCCAATTTCACGTTTCTGAAAGGCGCATCCTTTCCCGAAGAACTGGTGGAGCAGGCTCATGAGTTGGGTTACACCGCTATCGCTATCACCGACGAGTGTTCCCTGTCTGGCGTGGTGCGCGCCCATATGGCGGCAAAAGAGAAATCCATCCGGCTCATCATCGGCAGTGAATTTAATTTGCCGGAAGGGTTGCAGTTGGTAGTGCTGGCCAGTAACCGGCGGGGCTATGGCAAGCTAAGTCACTTGATCAGTTGTGCCCGTCTTGCTGCCGGCAAGGGTAGCTACCGGATTGATCGCAGCCTGCTGGAGCGGGAGCGTCCCGAAGATTGTCTGGCGTTGTGGGTGCCTGACCTGGCTCAGCCCGAGGAGCATTTGGCTTGCCAGGCGGTGTTTCTCAAGCGCCTGTTTCCCCGGTGCCTGTGGCTGGCGGTGGAATTATTGTTGCGCGGTGATGATCGCCAGCGCTTGCAGGAACTGCAGGCATTGGGGCGTCAGCATGACATTCCGCTGTGTGCCGCCGGTGGGGTTTACATGCATAACGATGGGCGGCGTATTCTGCAGGATGCGATTACTGCGATTCGCCTGGGGCGACACATCGACAAGCTGGGGCTGGAAGGCGAAAGCAATGGCCAGCGCCATTTACGTGAACGTTCGAAATTGGCCAAGCTATACCCACCCGAACTGTTACAGGCCACGATAGCCATAAGCGAAAGGTGCCAGTTCTCACTCGATGAGCTGCGTTACGAATATCCACGCGAACTGGTGCCTGATGGTTATACGCCCCATGGCTGGCTCAGGGAGCTTACCGAAAAGGGAGTGCGGCGGCGCTGGCCGGATGGTGCCAGTCCCAAGGTGCGCAACATCATTGAACATGAGCTGGAGCTGATCAAGGAGCTGCATTACGAACACTACTTTCTCACTGTAGAAGACATGGTGGCCTTTGCCCGTAGCCAACACATCCTCTGCCAGGGTCGGGGTTCGGCCGCCAATTCCGCAGTGTGTTATTGCCTGGGAATTACCGAGGTAGACCCGGCGCGGGTCGAGGTGTTGTTCGAGCGTTTTATTTCACGCGAACGTAACGAGCCGCCGGATATCGATGTGGATTTCGAAAATGCCCGGCGCGAAGAGGTGATCCAGTACATCTATAACAAGTACGGGCGCGGGCGGGCGGCCCTGGCCGCCACTGTCATTACCTACCGTTCCCGCAGCGCGATACGCGATGTAGGCAAGATTCTGGGGCTCGATGATGAATTGCTGGATCACCTTTCCAAGTCTATTTACTGGTGGGGCTCGAATCTTAAAGAACAGTTGAGCGATTCCAATGTCGACTACTCTGACAAGAAAATACAGTTACTGGTGTTCCTCGCCCAGGCCCTGATCGGTTTCCCCCGCCACCTGTCACAGCACGTGGGTGGCTTTGTCATCAGCCAGGGCCCATTGACGCACCTGGTGCCGGTGGAAAACGCAGCCATGGCAGATCGCACGGTGATCCAGTGGGAGAAGGATGATCTCGAATCATTGGGTTTATTGAAAATTGATGTGCTGGCGCTGGGCATGCTCACCGCCATACAGAAATGCCTGAACCTCGTGAGTGCCTATAGCCATAGGCCACTAGTGATGCAGAATATCCCGCCGGAGGATCCGCGTGTTTACGACATGATGGGCAAGGCCGACACTATTGGTGTATTCCAGATCGAGTCGCGTGCGCAGATGAGTATGCTGCCGCGTTTGAAACCCCGTTGTTACTACGACCTGGTGATACAGATCGCCATTGTCAGACCCGGCCCTATTCAGGGTGACATGGTGCATCCCTATCTGAACCGGCGTAGTGGCAAGGAAGCGTTGACCTTTCCCAGTGAGGCGGTCAGGGATGCGTTGGAGCGCACGTTGGGTGTGCCCATCTTCCAGGAGCAGGTGATGCAGCTGGCCATGGTGGCGGCCGGGTTCAGTGGTGGCGAGGCTGACCAGCTACGCCGCGCGATGGCAGCGTGGAAGCGCAAGGGTGGTCTGGAGCCGTACCGGAAGAAACTGGTGAATGGCATGCTGGAGCGAGGCTATAAACTGGAATTCGCCGAGCAGTTGTTTAAGCAGATCAAGGGCTTTGGTGACTATGGTTTTCCCGAATCCCACTCTGCCAGCTTTGCACTGATTGCCTACGTGTCGTCCTGGCTCAAGTGTTACCACCCGGCGGCCTTCTGCTGCGCCCTGCTCAATAGCCAACCCATGGGCTTTTATGCGCCGGCGCAACTCATCAAGGATGCCCGTCATCACGGTGTGGTGATTTTGCCAGCCGATGTGAATTGCAGTAACTATGATTCCACACTGGAGTTTGAGGCGGACTTCAAACCATTGGATGACCCTTGCGAGTTCACCCCGGCGCCACGACTGCGCATTGGCCTGCGACTGGTCAAGGGCATGTCGGAATCCGGTGCCAGCGCGATTGTCGAGGCGCGGGTGTCGGGATTATTCAAGACCATCCAGGATCTGGTATTTCGCAGCGGCATCAACAAGAAGGATCTGGAGGCGCTGGCCGCCGCCGATGCCTTGCGCGCCCTGAGTGGTGATCGCCATCGCGCTTTTTGGCACAGCGCTGGCATCGACATGGATACGGATAATGATCGCAAGCAAACCATCAGTTTCTTTACTGACCCGCAGTTCGCCGACAATGAATTCGGCATCGACCTTTTATTACCGGTAGCGAGCGAGAGCCAGAATATTGTCGGCGATTATACGACCACCGGCTTTACTTTGCGGCGTCATCCCCTGGCCCTGTTTCGCGACCACCTGAACCACTACCAGGTCGCTCCTGCCAGTGAGTTGGCCAATATGGACAACGAAGCCAGGGTCAAGGTTACTGGTATCGTCACTTGTCGGCAGCGTCCGATGACAGCAGCGGGTGTCACATTTTTAACATTGGAAGATGAGAGTGGTTTTATCAACGTAGTGGTGTGGCCCAGTTTGGGTGAGAAACTACGGCCAGTGGTGCGCCAGGCCATGCTGCTGGGTGTGGTCGGGCATGTGCAGAAAAGCGAGGGAGTCATACACCTGATAGCCAGCGACCTGGTGGATCTCAGTCATTGGCTGGGAGCAATGGAGCTGTCCTCGCGTAATTTCACCTGATTTGGGAAAGCAAATAACCGGGTTGTAGACTGGCGCCCGGCATCCTATGCTTTACCACATCAAGCAGAAGCTAAGGTAATCAGGGATGGCACAGGCGGACTCACTCAAATCGATTATCTACGCATTGATGGCGAATTTTTCCATCGCCATCGCCAAGCTGGCGGCTGCCATATTCACTAATTCCGGCTCCATGATGGCCGAGAGCATCCACTCATTTGCCGATTGTGGCAACCAGGCCCTGTTGTTGCTGGGGCTAAATCGGTCCAAGCGCCCTGCGGATGCCTAACACCCTCTCGGATATGGCAAGACCATCTATTTCTGGTCATTCATAGTCGCCATCATGCTCTTCAGCATGGGCGGGCTGTTTTCAATCTACGAGGGCAACCACAAGTTGCAAGAAACCGAACCACTCAACTCACCACTCATCGCTATAGGTGTGCTGATATTCGCCATAATTGCAGAAGGCATATCGCTCGCTGCCTGTATGCGGGAAGTGAACAAGGTGCGCAAGGGGCGCAGTTACCTGCAATGGTTTCGGGAAACCCGCCAGAGTGAATTGATGGTGATCTTCGGCGAAGACGTCGCCGCCCTCCTCGGCCTGGTGTTTGCACTGATCGCTGTGACTCTCTCCATGATTACCGGTAATCCCATATACGATGCCATGGGCAGCATCATGATTGGTGTGCTGTTACTGATAATCGCGGTAATGATAGGCAGGGAAGTGAAAGCGCTGATCATTGGGCAGGGTGTGGAGCCAGCGCGGGAGAAAGAGATGCTGGATTTTCTCCACGACATGGAAAGCGTTGAGAAAGTGTTCAATTTACTCACCCTGCAACTGGGCAGCAGTGTCATGGTGGCAGTAAAGGCGAAGATGATTGCGCAGAATTCGGACACAGACTTGATTAATGCAATTAACGACGTCGAGAAAAATTTTCGCGCCGAGTTTCCGGAAGTGCAGTGGTGCTTTTTTGAACCGGATCTACATGACTGAATCTAGCCAGTACCTGCGGAGTCGTATGTATTACATCAGGTTTTGTCAGCGAAGTGCTCGAGTATCTGCGCTTCAGTCATCTCTTCCGTTTCATTGGCAAAGCAGTAGTAGCCTGGTCGTTTGTCGCTGAAATACTGCATGACCATTTCCAGTCCTGGTAAATCCGGAAACAAGCCCACTGGCATATTGTATTCGCCAGTCTCCTTGAATTTATAGAATAGATGGGTACCACAGGTGGCACAGAACCCCCTGCATGCCCAGGCTGAAGAATCATAGATGGTAACGTCTTCTTCGCCTTCTATCTCTACATCAGTGCCGCACTGCACTGCAAAGAATGGTGCACTACCCCAGGCCCTGCATGAATCGCAGTGACATACGGTAAATTTTGGATTGATCGTGCCGGCAGTGATTTTAACTTTGCCACAGAGGCAACTGGTTGAAATTTTGGAGTTTGGCATAGCGCTTCCCTGCATATTGTCGAATATTAATTTTGCCTACGACGTTGCGTTGTATGCGGCTTCCAGTGCGGCAATATCAAACTTGATCATTTGTTGCATGGCGGCCAACACACGGGCCGCAGCTTTCGCGTCGTCACTGTTAATCATATCGAAGAACTTTACGGGTACGATCTGCCAGGCCAACCCAAAGCGATCCTTGAGCCAGCCACAGGCCATGGAACTACCGCCGTCCAGTAGCTTGTCCCAGTAGTAGTCGATTTCATCCTGGCCATCGCAATGCACAACAAAAGACACCGCTTCATTAAATTCGAGCGCCGGGCCGCCATTCAGCGCGGTAAACTCATTGCCGCTTAGTTCGAATCCCATGGTGAGTACAGTACCTTTTGGTAGCGGCATATTGTCAGCATAGTGTGTCACCTGGGTAATTTTTGAGCCTGGAAAAACCTCCAGATAATAATTTATCGCTTCTTCTGCGTTGTCATTGAACCATAGAAAGGGTGTGATTTTTGTGAGTTTCATTCGCTCTCCTTAACGGTTCCTTGCGTTAACTAAAAATCAAAAAACATTACTTCCAGGTTAGCGACCAGTCTGGTTTCGGGTCGCCAGTTTTCATCACGATCAACAACTATCTGTGGTGTGATTTCCAAAAACAACCAGTCTTCCCAGATCGCTTGCCGGTAACGGCCTTCGACAAAATACGCATTAACTCGTGTGTTGGGCTCGCTGACGCCCAGTAAACCCAGAGAGTAAGTCAGTGATCGCAGGTTACCCATGGGTCTGTGGACGGAGAGCAACTGGGCAAATTCGGTGATGTTGTCATCCTTTTGATACCTGACTTCAGTTGTAATCTGCAGCACCCTGTCTTTTGCCAGTTGCCGATTGAATACAAGATCAGTGTTGTAGCCCCAGCCATCGTGATGGTAATACCAGATGCGCTGGGCAAAACCGACGCTCCAGGCATTCCCCAACTCATACTCGGTATCTACCTTCAATCTGTAATAAGGGTCGATTGGAATATCTGTCTTTACACCGAAGTCGTGGCTGATATTCCAGTTGCCTGGTAATTCTTGTAAATAGCGCAGCGCTCCCACTGATGTGTTGGAGTTACGCCGGCCTAATACCGTATCCTGCAAGCTGTTCTGATCTTCGTCATCCGATTCAAAGATCAGGCGCCAGCGTTCCGAGGCGCCCGGTAGATCCAGTGAGCCGCTTACATCAAGTCTTGAATGATAGCCGTCCAGTGACCCGACTTGCTGGAAGAAATCCACGCGCAGGTAGGTTTCGTTTTCATGCTCTCCAACTCCTTCACCGGCAAGCCAGGCATCGATTCTTCTGCCCAGGTTTGTCACCCCGCGAGATACTCCATCGCGTTGGTCTTCGAGCCATTCCCATGTAGTGCTCCCATCGGATTCTTCCGCCGCATTTACTTCCGCCGCATTACCTTGTACTACCCAACAACACAGTAGTATGGAAGTTGCAAAGCTTGTGAATTGGTGGCGCATTATGTTGGTGCAAAGACGTTGTTGGCCTGGGCTGCGGTGTTAAGGCATTTTATTCCCAATAATGTCAGGAGAATACACCATGCAGATACCAGTTTCTTGCTTCCCCTGCCCGCTCCCGATAAATCCACAGGCGGCTGCCATCGGCTTCCTGCGCCACATAGTAATCCCGTTGCACATCAGTGCCAGACCACCAGCGGGTTTCGATGCGCTCGGGCCCACTAATGATATGTACAGGTTTGCGGTGATAAAGGCGACCATGCCTGATGGTCAGTTGCCTTGGCTCGGGAAGTAACCACAAGGGTCGTTGATTGAGTGCGATATTTTGCGTAACACCTGCCCTGCTTTTATCAAGTTGTCGATGATCCACGGTTGCGCTGGCGTACTCCGGACAATGTTCGGCCACTGTGGTGATATTGTGTATGGCATGATCGCCGAGCCTGGCCTGTAGTTGTTCCATGAACTGATTGAACTGACTGCCGGACTCCCGCTGCCTGCCCTCTGTTAACAGATTCTGGTTATGGCCCATAAATGCATCGAATTTTTTCACTGCGATCCTGATGGCAATGACTGGCGCTGGGATCTGCAGGGAACTGAAGTGTGTTTCCAATAACAGCAGCAAGTGAGCGCGCGAACGACTGGGCTGGCGCAGCCCCAAGTTAATAGTGGTAGGTGCACGTTTCTCATGTAGTAGTGCGCATTCGAGTTGGCTGCAACTGAGGTCGCGCCGCTGCAAAAAATCACATAGTTGTGCAAACATTTCATCTGCAACAGGCAGCAGGCGATCCATGAGTTCTATTTCATAAGGCAGCTCAAAACACAGTTTGAATGCGGGAGGGGGCACATAGTTGCGGGTGGGCTCGGGCGCCTTGCCGAGTGCACGATTAAGCTGGTTTATGAACTCGCTACCAAATCGTTTGCGCAAACCGTCAGCAGGAAGGCGCCAGATGTCCCTGATAAAGCGTACCCCCATGTTATACAAACGGCGGTTCTGTTCCTTGTTTAGATGCAACACCTCGGTGGACAGTTTTCCCAGGGCCGAGCGCAGATTCTCGCGTTGGTACACCAGCACATTATGACCCGAGCGTGCCAGGAGCAGGCTGCCTGTAACGGTCGGGCTGGCGGCATAGGAAAAATGTGATGTGAGCTGCCATTCCTCAAGCTGCTGTTTGAGCAGGGGGCTGAGTTTGTCGTGGATGGCATTCATGCCACCAAAGTATTTCAGGCTGCTGCGAATCTCGCATACCAGGGCCAGCGGCTGGTAACTGACAGTGGAGCTAATGGATTCCACCAGTCCGGCCAGTAACTTCAGATATTGCTGTTGCCGCACTTCATCCAGAGTGGCCAATTGGGGAAAGTAGAGGGCGTACCACAGGGTGGGGCGCAGGGGCTGTTTTGGCGGGGGCCGCGGTAAGGATCGGGGCAGGGCGGGCAAATGCCGGGCGCGAGGCAATTTTACGACCTGCGCCGGGGGTTGGGTCACTGCCGGCAGAGGCAGTTGTATGGATGAATCCGGCTCTTTCATTTAGCCTGGACCCAGGTGGCGGGATATAGCCGTAGCCGGGTACTAAGAGGCTGGAAGTTGCCGCGGGCCTTGAGGAGCTGTACTTCAGCCTCGTTAAAGCACTGTTTACTTGTGCTGGAACCCTGTATTTTCAGCTTCATTGGCGAGGGTGAGTGCTTACTATCTTTATGCTTGAAAAGCACACCCAAAGTCTTGCCAGTCTCGGCCGCCAATTGCAGACGACGCAGTACCTTGCCGGGCAGCCAGTTCTGCCAGGCCAGCACGAGTCCGCAGTTCTCGGTCTGCAAGGCTTTCTCCATGGCCCATAACCCTTCCTTGCAGGGCGTATCGGGAGAGATCAGCAGTATCTGGTTCACATCAATACCAGCCTGGGCCAGAGCCGGGGCATAGAGCTGATAGGGGGGCGCGATCCAGAGTATCCATTTGCCCTGTTCAGTCATTGAACGCATGAGCGGCATCAGCAGTTGCAGTTCGCCCATGCCCCATCTGGGACTGATGATTTCCATGGTGCCATGGTGAGGCCAGCCGCGTCCGGGCAGTATTTCATCCAGGCCAGCAAAGCCGGTAGGGTGGCCATGATTGCCCTGGCCCGCCATATCACAACCGCGCCATAGCCTGGTGTGGTCCTGCAGAAGTTGGTCAATGCTGCTGCAGGCAGCAGCAGCCGTGGGCTCTGGCCTTGCAGCCGGAGATCTGGTGATAGTCATCGTGCACGCCTCTGTCTTGTTTTGTCTTATAAGTACTGTATGCATATACAGTATTACAGTCGGCCAGCAGGCGCAAGCGTGTTGTGGATCTGCCCCGGATAGTGAGGAACTGCTCTATGAAAGGCCAGTAATTACCTATTTTATAAGCAAAAATTAAAGCTTTGCCTCTTCGAGTCGTTAAGTTACAGGAACGTTGAATCCGCACCGGAGAAGAACATGAGAAAGAAGCCGGATATGGTCATGGTAGTTATCACGTTATTCGTCGTGAGCGTATTTGCCAGCAGCGTAGCCCAAAGCGCGTTAATGTAGCGCCGGGACAAGCAAGGCAGTATCAGGAAGATAACGACAGGGAGTCGTTTGAGTAAGTGCCAGGGACAGGTGGTAGGTCAGCTCAAAGATTTAGCACCGTGTAAGCAGACGGTTTAAAGATAACGACAAAGGAAGCGTGCCAGGGACAGGTAGGTCAGCTCAGATTTTCCGCCCTATGCAGTATCGGGGCGGTATATTTTTTCATCTGTCAGCACAAAATCCAGCCGCACGTCCCAACTGGCGATCGGAAAGGACTCTACCAACTGGCATTCATGGGCCAGGCCTACCAGTAGCGGACTACTCTGCCGATTGAAAATCTTGAAACTGAAAGTCCTGTCGTAAAACCCCTTACCCATGCCGAGCCGAAAGCATTTGGCGTCGAAGGCAATCAACGGAACAAACACGATATCGAATTTGGTCGGAGATAATATGTCTTCTGCGGGAGGCTCCGCGATGCCCCATTCATTTTCCTTGAGTTCGGTAGACTCGCTAAATGGCGCAAAGACAATGCTTTCGGGATCTTCTCGTGAGAGCACCGGTAGATAGCAGGACTTACCGGCCTGCAGCGAATCCTGCAGGATCATCGCGGGGCTGATTTCACCATCAACGGCCTGATAAAAAGCGAGACTATTGGCGTTCTGGTAAAAATCCAGAGACCGGACGCGCTCCACCAACTTTCTTGCGGCGGTCTCCTGTGCATCTGCTGCGATTGACTGGCGCGCCTTGCGTAAGGTTTTGCGTATCAAATGGTGCTTGTCATCAGTCATAGGTTTAATCGCATCGATGTTGTAACAATTCAGTCAAGCTCCCCGGAACACCGCTACCAAACTTGCCCTGAACCCAAAGGTTCAGGTGGTGGCTCCCGCGATGAATCAGGCTTTCCGCTCGGCGGACATGCACAACAACATCTAACGAGTTGCCTCCGGTTTAACAGATATCGGCTCAAGAACACTTTTGATTGGCAAATGCTCTAGGGAACTCTGTAGCTAGTATATATTGAGGGTAGGGACTATGAAAGACGGGTTTGTAGGAAACGCCCGCCAGTTCTGAGGTTGTGTTAAATCTCGAGTTGCCGGCTATTGGCCAATGCCATGTCTATCTTGTCTTCCAGAACCTTCACTTGCTGTGCAGTCACATGGCGTGTTTCGTTAATAAGACGATTCTTGCGCAACATATCATGAGTGATATTGAGAGCGGCCATGACAGCAATTTTTTCAATGCCGTGAATATTGCCGCGGCCTTTGATCTTGCGCATGTTCTCATCCAGGTACCGGGCTGACTTGATCAGCGCTTCCTGGTCTGAGGGAGGGCAATTTACCTGGTATTCCTTATCGAGGATTTTCACCTGTACAGAAGTATTTTGTTCGGACATAGCCTGCCTTATGAATTATCCAATGCTTTCAACCGTACCAGGATAGCTTCCAGTTTTGACTTGGCTTCCCGGTTTTTTTCCATCAACTGGCGGCGCTCGGACTGCCAGGAGCTCTCGTTGGCTTTTAAAGCCTGATTTTCTCTTTTCATTTCTGAGCACAAACCGATGAGATCATCGACCTTGTCATTCAGGGACTGGAATCTGTCTTCGCTCATTTTTCCGCTATAGTCGATAGTAAAAATTTGCTTATTTATCAATGCCTCCAAGGCACTAATAGCAAATCCTTAGGATTTACATTAACAATCGCCTAACTATAGAGCCGTGCTCCCAATGGGTCAACAAACGAATGGCCGAAAAATCGGACTTGGTTCCCAATTGCCGGGCCTATATCCTTGTGCGCTTGGTTTAATCGCGTGAGTTAATGACTAATGGCAGCAAAAAGTTCTCCGTATCGTGAAATGAAGCAAAGACGCAAGGCGCTCATGGCGCAAATGGAGCCCAACAGCATTGCGCTGCTGGCTACCGCTCCCCCACGTATACGCAATAATGACGCTGAATATCGCTATCGCCAAAATAGCGATTTTTACTACCTCACTGGTTTTGAAGAAGAAGACGCGGTGCTTGCGCTGATCCCGGGGCGCAAACAGGGCGAAGTGGTGTTGTTCTGCCAGGAAAAGAACCCGGAGCGTGAACTCTGGACAGGCAGGTTAATGGGGCCAGAACGGGCTCAACAAACTCTGCTTCTGGATGATGCATTTCCCATCGCCGATATTGACGATATTTTGCCCGGGCTGATCGAGGGGCGCGATCGTGTCTATTACTCTATGGGCAAGGATGACCAGTTTGATCATCGTGTGATGGAATGGGTCAAGACAATTCGCAACAAGGCCAAGATGGGTGCGCATCCGCCTGGTGAGTTTTTGGTGCTGGATCATTTGTTGCACGAACTGAGGCTCATCAAGAGCGCCCATGAAATAAAGCTGATGGAACAGGCGGCAAAAATTTCTGCACAGGCTCACAAACGAGCTATGGCAGAATGCAAGCCGGGCAAACGCGAATATGAGCTGGAGGCAGAATTGCTGCATGCCTTTACCCGCGCTGGTTCGCGTGCACCTGCCTATACTTCGATTGTTGCCGCCGGTGATAATGCCTGCATACTTCATTACATCAACAATGATGCAGAGATACAAAAAGATGATCTGGTGCTGATTGATGCAGGCTGTGAATTTGAATATTACGCCTCCGATATTACCCGGACATTTCCTGCCAGCGGCAAGTTCAGCGCTGAACAAAAGGCAATCTATGAGATCGTATTGAAAGCCCAGGATGCCGCGATAGCCGCAGTAAAACCTGGCGCTGCCTGGGATGAGCCACACAATGCGTCAGTGAAGGTTATAACTCAGGGTCTGGTAAAGCTGGGCTTGCTAAAAGGCACGCTAGCGAAACTTATCAAGGCCGAGGCGTATCGGGATTTTTATATGCACAGGGTCGGGCATTGGCTTGGTATGGATGTGCATGATGTTGGCGATTACAAAATTGAAGACACCTGGCGCTTGCTTGAGCCGGGTATGGTGACAACTATCGAGCCTGGTATTTATATTGCGCCGGATAACAAAAAGGTGCCGGCCAAGTGGCGTGGTATCGGCGTGCGCATTGAAGATGATGTCGTGGTTACGAAGACAGGTAACAGGGTTTTGAGCAAGGGTGTGCCGCGAACTGTTAAAGAAATCGAACAGTTCATGGCTGCCTGATACTCTTCGACTCGGGGAAAATAGCGTGCAAATCGACATGCCACTGGAAAAATACGATGTCGTCGTTGTGGGCGGCGGGCTGGTTGGTGCCAGCTTTGCCTGCGCACTGGCGGCAAGCTTGACTGGTGAGAGTCGTTCGATACTCGTTATCGAAGCCGCGCCTTTAGGCGATGGCACCGCCACTCAGCCCAGTTTCGATGCCCGCTCTACCGCCTTGTCCTACGGCTCGCGCAAGTTCTTTGAGTCCATGGGCTTGTGGCAGGAGTTGCAGAAATCGGCCACACCCATACTCGATATTGAAATCTCGGACCGTGGCCATCTGGGCGGCGCGCATCTCTCGCACGCCGAACAAGGCGTAGATGCTTTGGGATACGTGGTGGAAAACCGGTCCATAGGTGCTTTGTTAAGTGATCAGTTGCGCACAAACCAGAATATTCAATTGCTTGCGCCAGCCAGGGTGGAGGCAGTGACACCCCTGCAGGAAGGCATGCAACTACGTGTGTCAGATGATGCAGCTACGAATGAGATAAACGCTGACCTGGTAGTGCTTGCCGACGGTGGCAGGTCACCGGTTTGCAAACAGCTTGGCATCGCGCGCACCAGTGAGGCCTATGCCCAGGAAGCCATCATTGCCAATATCAGCCTGGATCGACCGCACCGGAATATCGCTTTCGAGCGTTTTACTGACAGCGGGCCGTTGGCAGTCTTACCCCTGGCAGATCTCGATGGTCAGTCACGTTGCTCGCTGGTGTGGACATTACGCAGTGAACAGGCCGCCAGCTACATGGCGATGGGAGAAACTGAGCTGATTGCATTACTGCAAGAGTGCCTGGGGAGAAGGGCAGGGCGAATCACGCATATCGGGGAACGCTTCAGCTACCCGTTGAGCCTGTCGCGAACCCGGGAACAGATCAGGCCGGGTCTGGCATTGCTGGGTAATGTTGCCCATACATTGCATCCAGTGGCAGGGCAGGGCCTGAACCTGGCATTGCGTGATGCAGCAGCATTGGTGGCGGTGTTGCAGAAAGCATTCGCTGCTGGCGATGCACCAGGACAGTTGAAAGTCTTGCAACAATATATTGAACTACAGAATCTTGATCAGGAGCGCACGATTCTGTTTACCGATCAGCTGGTAAAGCTGTTCTCCAGCAACAGCGTATTAAAATCGCTGATCAGAAAATTCGGATTGATGGCTATCGACTTGTTGCCCGGTATGCGGCGTGAGTTTTCCGCTCACGCCATGGGGCTCGGCCGCATCAGTTCCCGATAGCGTTGCGAATCGTTTCTATGCGATTACGGTTGGCGCCGAGGTCGCTGTATCCCAGGCGTGATGCGGAACGGACGTGGGTCATTCCTGTTGCGGGATCATGCAAAAATTCCACATCGTCTACATAGCCCATGATGCGACTGGTAAATTCTGCGTATAGATAATTGCCTTCAACACTCACGATATTGGCTTCTTCCAGGCCGCGTAGTACCGACTGAATCTGATCCAGTGTCGCATTCAGGGGGGCAATGCCATGGGTCTCATCGGACTCATAGCTGGACACACAGTTTGGCGAATCCGGGCAGGCGATCAGGCGGCCGTCCTGGACGCCAATATTTGTTGGTGGCTCACCGACGCACGCGGTCAGGAATGGAATAAAGCAAATTAGGGGTTTACGCATAACATTCTCTTTCTGGTTGTGTGGGGAGACTGAACTAAATCAGAGAGTCTTTAGGCAACAACAGTCATGCCAAGCCACTCGGCAATCAGAGCTGGTTTCTCTTCACCTTCGATTTCAACAGTGACATTGTGTTTTAACAGGTAATGATTGGGCTTCTTTTCTTCGGCACTGGCCAGCTCGAAGCGCGCACGAATTTTGCTATTTACTTTGACCGGGCTAATAAAGCGCACCTTGTCCAGGCCGTAGTTGATTCCCATTACTGAATCCTTCAGTTTGATACCTCCGCCCTTGCCGCTCAGCATACTCATCAATGACAGGGTCAGAAAGCCATGGGCAATCGTAGTACCAAAAGGAGTCTGGGCGGCGCGCTCGGGGTCTACATGGATATACTGGTGATCCCCGGTGGCATCGGCAAATTTGTTTATGCGATCCTGATCAATCTCGAACCACTCTGTTACTCCGACTTCCTTGCCAATAAAATCCTTTAGTTGATCTGCACTCACCACATTGCTCATTCTCTTCCCCTCTAACTTATCCCTGACTCAATATCCGGTCTGCCTCTCCCATAATTCTGTTAGAGGCGCCAATGTCAGCAGTCTAGCAATAAACCAATACGCGCGGAACATAGTGTCTGGATGTCCTTTGGGTAATTTGTGTGGCCGGCCTATAATGTCGGGTTATGGATCACAATAATTCAGAACAGTACGATGTCGTCATCGTCGGTGGAGGCCTGGTGGGAGCTACGCTGGCCTGCCTGCTACAGGAACTGCCGCTCCGCATTGCGCTGCTCGACCAGCATGTCTTTGATGCCTCGCAGAGCCCCATACACGGGGAGCAGTCAGGCTTCGATGCCAGGGTCAGTGCCATTACAGAGGCATCCAGAGCATTGCTACAGCAAGTCGGTGCATGGCAGCATATTCAGTCTCTCCGCAGTTGTGGCTATTCCCGGATGCAAGTGTGGGATGCCGACGGTACTGGCGCAGTACATTTCAGTGCGGCCGATATTAACCAGCCACAACTAGGCCATATCATCGAAAACTCCATAATCCTGGAAGGCCTCTACCAACAGCTCAAGGCACGTTCGCGTGTTTCGTTATTGGCTCCAATGAGTATTACCAGCATCAAGCAAACTGTTTCAGTCAAGTTGGGTACTGCAGAGGGTGAGACTCTGCAGGCCAATCTTGTCATTGCTGCCGATGGCGGTAATTCCCTGGTACGGGAGTTGGCTGGCATTACGACCAACGAGTGGGACTATGACCACGAAGCGCTGGTGACGACTGTCAAAACTGAATTTCCGCACTGTAATACTGCTATGCAGCGTTTCATGAGCAGCGGCCCGCTGGCATTTTTGCCATTACAAAGCGAGTTGGGGAAAGCGGATTCTCATTTCAGTTCGATAGTCTGGTCGATGACGCCGGACATGGCAGCAGAGATTCATGGGCTGCCCGATGCAGAATTTTGTCAACGCCTGGAAAATGCCATAGAACAGCGATTAGGGAAAGTGGAGTGGAGCGCGGCGCGGTTTAAATTTCCCCTGCGGCAAAGGCACGCGATGAATTATTTTAAAGACAATATTGTATTGGTTGGTGATGCCGCCCATACGATCCACCCTCTCGCAGGCCAGGGTGTAAATCTGGGGCTGCTGGATGCCAGGGTATTGGCCGAGGAACTGAGTGTGGCATTGAGCGCTGGCAGATTGCTTGCTGACCCCGTGGTATTGCGCCGCTATCAACGGCGACGCAAGGGTCATAATCTCGGCATGATGTGGTTAATGGAAGGTTTCAAGCATCTGTTTGCCGAACAGTCCTTACCGGTACTATGGCTGCGTAATATGGGTATGACAGGTGTCGATAGCCTGCCGTTGATCAAACAGCAACTGGCGCGGCGTGCTATGGGACTGGACTGGTCATAACGTTAATGGTTTGCAGGCCCGCGCTGAATATTCAGCACACCATTGACCATCAGGTGAATATGCTGGCGAATGAGTTCTTCGGTCTCACTGTCATTACCCAGTGCGCAACTTGCCGGCCAGTTCTGGTAAGTGACCGCCGCCTGAATAGATCCCGAATTACGCAATGTCACTATGCCATGCAACTGTGACCACACCAGTAAGGTGGTGTTTACAACCTCTTCTTCGCTGTAAGTCATCTGGTATTTCTGATAAATCTGCAGGACAAGTTTGCGCGCCCTGACTATGCAGCGGCAAGCCACCTCCACCATCTCCGGAGTCGACCATTGCATAGGTAACACCGAGCCGAACAGGAACTGAAAATGGCTCGGGAACTGTCGTGAAAACTGGTAATACGATTGGCACATCTCCAGCAGTGATTGTTCGGGGTCGTCGGTATTGGTTAACCTGGCTTCAAAAAAAGCGTTGAACTTCTCGTAGATACGTACTTTGACCGCAAGTATCAACGCGTCTTTATCAGAAAAATGATTGTAAACTGCAGCCGGGGTAATACCGATCTGTCGTGACAGACCCCGCAGCGATATATTCGCGGCCTGGTTTTCAGTAATGAATGTCAACGCTTCAACAATAAGCGCCTCTTTTACATTGCCGTGGTGATAGGGATGGCTATCTTTTTCTGATTCGAGCATTGATATTTACCTTTTACATCTGAAAACTGTAACGCAATTGCAGTTGAACCACATCATTGTGCCGGAATTGATGCAGAGGTGAACTGGTACTTGCGTGGTAGCCTACCCAGAGCGCACCAACCTGCCAGTTGTCGCTTATATTGTAATCAAGAGAGATACGACCCACTCTGCCAGCATCATCTGCCAGCTCATTCAATGCTGCCAGTAGCTGCAATCGTTCATTGAGTGCAGTCCAGTAAAGGCGGGCGCCGACGCCCAACTGATGTTCGTCTGCCTGCAGGCCCGACTCGTAGTTTCGTGTGGTTACCGAATCCAGTTCCAGGCTGAGCAGTGCATTGCGCAGACCGCTGTATTCGATGCCAATGACGCCGAGCATCTGATCTTTCTCCTTCCACCCGTTGAACATGGTAAAGAAGTGCTCCGAATCCGGCTGCATGGGCACATCCCGATGTATGCCGGCCTCGCCAAAGACCAACCATGAACCAGCAACCCAGTTGATGGATACTCCCAGCGCTTTGCCCCGAGATTGCCCATATATCAGTTGTGGAGTTGCTGACATGGGATTAAGGATCGCCTGACCAGTAAGCTGATTGTGGTTGTAATCAGCCAATACAATTTGAATATCACCCCGGCTGTAGTGGGTTGAGACGCGGAGAAACGTCTCGGTTTTTCTCTCCACACTTTGCTTGTTCAGGAGGAATGGCCCCTGTCGCAAACCGATAAACTGGTCGAACTCGTCCCTTGCAGGAGCCAGACGATTACGCCCTGCATCTGTGGTTACAGCCAGATCGTACGTCCAATTGTCATTGGAGTACGTGAGCAGTGCGGCAGGTACTTGCAAGCGCAGGTCTTCCAGATCCTGTTGTCCGAAAGTGTACTGATCTTCAGGATTCACCAGGTCAGTGACACGCATATATTCAGATTGACCCCAGGCAATGATCTGGTTTCCCAGTTTGGCAAACCAGCCATTGTTGAAGTCATGTTCTATATAAAAATCCCTGATCTCGATACGATTGCGAAACGCATCGCGCTCTGCCCGGGAGTAATTGAAATCATCTTTAATGTGAAATACTTCATCGTGGAAGGCCTTGATACTGAAACGCAGATTGCTGTGTTCACCGACTACGGTATCGAATTGCGCGAACAGGCTGGTTTCCAAATTGTTGATGGCCTGGTCTGTACGTGAAAAAGGCGCGTCTGGCGATTCCATGCCATAACCGACTTTTTGCGTGACCCAGCCGAACAGCGAATAATTTTGCTCGGCTTCCTGGGTAGGAATGTCAACGTTGAGCGTTTGGAAAAAATCATTCTGCGCCAGAGAGGCAGGGGGTTGCAGCGCAAATATAATTACGATACCGATTGCGGGTAGTGAATTCCTGTTAATCCCCATAAAGTCGACTTAAGCTGCGCAACTGGTCAATCCAGGCTGCGTTGCATGCTCTCCGTGGTGAACAACTCATCGTCCACGTCCACGTTGTAATCGATACTGTTTATCTGTAACACGCTGGCGTGTTCCTGGCGTTCGTTGCGCGTTGTAACAACCTGCAGCCGGCCAATAGTCCAGATATCATCAATCTGGCTAATCTCCGAGGCAGTAAAGTATTTAATGCGATTGCCACGTAATTCCCATACCTGACCCTGGGCCTGGATGAAATTGTCTTTACGAATCCAGCTACGCATGCGGGAATAGCCTGTGGCTTCTTCAGCACGTTCAGCAAACTCTTCTTTAGCGACGATATCGATCACCCAGCATTCCTGCCCATTGATCATTTCCGATTCATTAACAAAGCTGTAGTCATACCACTCCAGCTCGTAACCATTGATATCGGCGTAGGTAAAATCGCTGCCCAGAAAAGAATCAGACGTATCGCTGGTAGCAATGCGTTTTACGCGCTGCAAAGCCGGCAGGTAGAGCCATGAATCATCGTCTCGGGCAGGATCTGCCCAGTCATAGTTCAGATAGGTTGTGCCACGAATGTCTGCCGGCGATTCAAACACCGACAAAGTTCTGGTGTCATTACCATAGTCCTTGGAATAGATGCGCAGATCACGAACACGCTGGCGATCACGCCGATCAATCAGCACCATAGTGTAGTTGGCAATGAACGAGTCGCCGTCATCTCGCGTATCAACCCGGGACATGACTTCCGCCGCTGTCAATTCCGCCGCATTGATGCTGGCACTGATGGTTATGAACAGGATAGCCAGCATCGAAGTTGCAATGAATGGGTTAGGTAGTGGCCTGTTCATATCAGTTTCCTGTATTTCCGAATATCGTGATGTGTCACGCTTTCTGTTCCGTTTTTACGTCATCATCACCATCGATTAGATAAAGCAGCGCTGGTAAAAAGAGCAGATCACCCAGTAGTGCAAGTGACATGATGATGGCGCCAAACAGCCCAACATAAATTACTGTTGTGAACGATGCAAAGCTGAGCACGCTAAAACCGAGAACCAGAACCATTGAGCTGAATATTACTGCACGGCCGGATTCGTTCATGGCTCTTTCAATGGCGCGCTTTGTGCTGGCTCCCTGTTCTTTTGCCAACAGGTAGCGGCTCATTACATGAATCGCGTCGTCTACTGCGATACCCATGGTCATGGCACCAACAACCATAATAGCCAGATCAAGATAAATTCCCAGCATGCTGGCCAGACTGCCAGTGAGAATGATCGGGAGAATGCTGGGGATGATGGACAGGATGCCGTACTTCACTGAGCGGAACAAAATGATGAAGAAGCAGCTAATGACCAGTAGCGCAATGAGGAAGGACTGGAACATGCCTTCTGAGGTGTAGATATCCTGGGCAGTAAACAGCACCATGGTACCGGTAACCAGCGGGTCAAGGTCGCTGTAGTTGGCCTCCAAATGGGCATTTATGTCTGCCAGCTCCACCTGCATGGCGGAGGCGGGCATATTAATTATGGGTACAGTAAGACGCGCGTAGCGGTTATCGAAATCGCGAATGTCCGATAGATCTTCATTGGCGCCAGAGCTGTCGTAAAGTAACAGGAACTGCGCAGCCATCTCGGGAGAGTCCGGCAATCTGTAATACGCCGGGTCGTCTCCATTCAATGCCTGGGATATTTCCTTCAGGTAATCCACGATAGAATTTACCGGGCCAAGTGTCTCTTTTTGCTCAACCCAGGCTTGTAAGGATTCCAGTCGCATCAGGAACTCAGGATTCTTGATGCCTTCGGCTGTACCCGAGTCGAGGATCATATCCAGTGTCATCATGCCTTCAAATGTCTCATCGAAGTAAACGATGTCCTGCCGGGTTACGCTGTCTTCTTTAAACAGATGTGCATAGTTTGTATCCACACGAATATTGGGTGCGTATATCACTGCAAAAATCAGGGTCGTAAATCCAACCACCAATATGCCATTGCGATAGCGCAGGGTCAGATCTGGTACTTTTGAGGCAATGCGACTGATAAGTCCGCTTTGCATGATTGTATGGGTTTTCTCTGGAATGCGCGGGAGGTAGCTGAGCAGTACCGGTAAAACGGTCAGTGCGAAGAGAAACAGGGCAATCGGGCCGATGGCACCCAGCAGTGCGAACTCACGTACCGGGACGATGCGCGTGATCGAAAGTGCGAGAAATCCAGCCGACGTGGTGATCGCTGTGAACAAAGCCGGGCGCCATATGTGCAAGATGGCAGCATGAGCTGCCTGTTCCGGCTTGTCTCCGGCTTTTACACAATTGAAAAACTCGACCAGTACGTGCACGGCGATACCGATACCGATAATGATCAATGTAGGAACAAGCGCGGAATCGACAGTGGTATGGGGTAATTGCAGATAGCTTTGAAGCTCGGTGACCAGTAACACACCGCCTGCAATAACCAGCCAGGGGAATACTGTGGCAGCGACTGAGCGAAAGCTGAGAAACAGCACGAGTATCATCACCACAACCATTATAGGGATCAGTAATGCCAGATCATTCGCCGAAACTGTTTCGAATCGTTCATTGAGTAGTGGATAACCCGATAAATGCAGGTTGTACTGATCAGATTCCTCAAGCTCTTCCTCAACAAATCGGAACAGGTCCTGGGTCAGTTCAATTTTTAGCTCTGAAGTTTCATTCCGATATTCGACTCTCGCAGCCAGGCGGGTATGACGAAAGTCCTCAGTAATCAGAGTACCCATGGCCAGGTCTTCCTGCTCCAGTATGGATTTAACCCGGTCTACTTCAGCAGAGTCTGCTGCCAAATCCTCGACATCATCAATCAGGTAATCAGTGCTCAGATCGTCACCATTCGCATGGATATACTGGTAGGTCATCAGTGACCGCACCTGCGTAACGTATGGATGGAATTCAAGAAACTCGGAAACGTCGCGCAATGCCGCGAGCGTCTCATCCTGAAAAATATCCTCGCTGTTCCCGGCAGCCTCAAAACCTACGATCAGGTATTCATTGTCGCCGAACAGGTCCAGTAACCGGTCATAGTCTTCGATGGTGGGGTCGCCTTCGACAAAATAGCGAGACGTGCTGTTGTCAAAAGGAATGGTTTGGCCAGTGAAGATTGCCACGCCCAGAAAGATCAGGGTTGCTGCCAATATCAGCAGCCGATTAGCCAGGACGAAATCGGCCCAGCCGCGAATCAGAGGAGTCATCGATGTTCCCACTATTTTTATTGGAATAGCTTGTTGGTTTTGCGCTTGTTCCGCGGTTTTTGGGGATATGGCAATGAAGCGGCACCTCTGACAGAAAACGACACGTAGGGGGCACAAACTTCGGGGGTTAGTGTATTACGGGATATTAACCCCGTAAAGTTAACAAAGTTAAGATTATTCCTACAAGGCCAAAAATAAGGAAAAAACCTATATATAAGAAATTCTTATGAAGATTTCTTAATGTTAGTCGATACTATTGTTGTGCGTAATTAAGGCCCGGGCAGCGCGGCCATTAGTGATTCAGGAGTAGTAGCTCATGTCCAAGGAACTCAAATTTCCCTTCGATCTGGACCTCAGTACGCTTGATACAGCCAGTATTACCAATATTCTCAGCGATATTGAGTGGCACCTGCCGCTCATGGAGGATGAAGGGGACCTGAGCCAATTGCTCCAGGTGAAGGAATTCTTCGAGAAAGAACTCAAAACCGTCAGACGCCTGCACTAGGCCTTTCGCCAATCATGGCGGCGGGCTGACAACTCATCCCGGAAACAGTGTACTCCCCGCAATGCATGGTTTATTCTGCAAAACCCTGCAGAAATCACTGTGGGTTGAGCAACCTGAAACAATAAATTCCGAGTTAATGCCAATTAAAAAGGTTACTACTATGAAGTCTCTCCTGTCTTTATTTGCTGCTTTGTGTCTTGTGAGCAACGCAGCTTCCGCTATAGACATCGCTGCACTGGAAAGAGCGATGGCAAACCCTGATCGCCCGGCCGATGACAAAGAGCGTGACGCCAGCCGGCAGGCGCCCCAAGTACTTGATTTTTTGGGCCTGGAAGAAGGTATGACTGTGCTGGACATTAACGCCTCAGCAGGCTGGTACACCGAAGTGTTTTCCTATGCAGTCGGTCCAAATGGCACCGTGTATATGCAGAACCGTCCTGGTGGTCGCGCAGAGGAAGCGGCCAACGCTCGCGCCGCACGTCTGCCCAATGTGGACCAGATCGCGGATATTTCTGATGCGGGTACCGGATCAGTCGATTTCGCATTTACCGCGCTGAACTTCCATGACTTTCACAATTCAAATCCAGCAGCTGCACAGGGCATCCTCGCTCAGGTAATGGATGTATTGAAGCCTGGGGGTATTTTGGGAGTTGTTGATCATGAAGGCACTCCAGGTGCTGATAATGTCGCTCTGCACCGCATTGCCTTTGATGAGGCTGTCAAAGCCATCACCAGTGCCGGATATGCCCTGGTAGGCGCCAGTGATGTTCTCGATAATCCTGCTGATGATCATACGGTGGGCCCGTTCGATCCTTCATTAGGCAGAAATACCGATCGACTCGTACTCAAGTTCATAAAACTTTAGTCCAGGGCATTCTCCGGCTCACTGCCGGAAAATAAAAAGGGGCCTCGACTGTCGTCGTGGTCCCTTTTTTGTCAGAATGACTACCACGCACTCGCCCGAGTGAGCATTTTTTGGAAGTCCGTTGGAAAACCCTGCACCTCGAAATCCTGTTACTCGCTTTATCTCTGTATTCCGCTACAGCGGAACAGCGATCAGTATCGTCTGGAGTACCAGTGCGGCACTGACCATCGTGATGGCTCTGACCACCCTGGTGGCGGGCGTCTTGCCGGCCGCTATCGCCTCTGTGGGTGGATTGTTTGTTGACGCTGTTGTCTCGGCGTTGCAATTGGTTGACGGCGATCAGGAACAGGCGCGCAGCGATGTGTTGTTCTATGTGTTGGTAGAAGCTGGTCTGGTGGTATTGATGACTGGCGCGCAAAGAGCCAACACCGTATGCCAGTCGATTTTACGTGTGCTCTTGGGCAACAAGATCAATGTGATGATTCTGGAGAAAGCGCTGACTCTCGAGCTGGCGCATTTTGAGGACGCCGAATACTACGACAAGTTGGTACGGGCGCGTCGCGAAGCTTCCAGCCGGCCCTTGAGTCTGGTGATAAAAACTTTTGACCTGCTGCGTGATGTCATTGCGCTCATAACAATCGGTATTTGGCTATTTCAATTTTCACCCTGGGCAGTTCTATTGTTGGCTGCAGCAGGTGTGCCAGCATTTCTGGCCGAAGCAAAGTTTTCTGGCGAGGCCTTTCGCATACATCGACGACGCTCTGCAGAACGCCGGATGCAGATCTACCTGGAAATGGTTCTGACGCGCGAAGACGGTGTCAAGGAAGTCAAACTGCTACAGCTGGGCAAGTTGTTTCTGCAACGGTATGTCGACATATTCCTTAACATATATAAAGAAGACCGGAGCCTGGTATTGCGACGTGGCTTCTGGGGCTATGTACTGGGGTTGCTGGCCAGCGCAGCATTTTACTTTGCCTATGGTTGGGTTGGTTTCGCAGCGATTGCCGGCGCTATCACAATTGGTCAGATGACTATGTATATTGCGCAATTCCGACTAGGCCAGAATTCCGTAACCAATAGCCTGACCTCAATCAACGGCATGTATGAGGATAATCTCTACCTGTCTAACCTGACGGAGTATCTGGATCACAAGGTGCCCGAAGCCACAGGTGACAAACATACAGGACCCGATCCCGAAGATGGTATTCGGTTTGAACAGGTCAGCTTTTACTATCCGGGCAGTGAGGTTGCAGCCTTGAAGTCAGTGAGCATGCATATACGTCCCGGCGAGAGTCTGGCTATTGTAGGCGAGAACGGCAGTGGCAAAACCACGCTGATCAAGCTGCTCACTCGTCTGTATCAACCTACCGAAGGCCAAATTTTTCTGGAAGGACTCGAATTATCTCATTGGGACATCGACACGCTGCGGCAGAAAATCGGCGTTATCTTTCAGGACTTCGCGCGCTATCAGTTGATAGTGGGTGAAAATATCGGCATAGGTGATGTAGAGGAAATAGAACAGGATGAACTTATTTCTGACGCGGCGAAGAAAGGTATGGCCGATGCCTTTATCAAGGATTTGCCATCCCAGTACGACACCCAACTGGGCACGTGGTTTAAAGATGGCAAGGAGTTATCGGGCGGTCAGTGGCAGAAAATTGCGCTCTCACGTGCCTTCATGCGCAGCAAGGCCGACGTGCTGATTCTCGACGAACCCACGGCAGCCATCGACGCGCGCGCCGAAGCAGAAATATTCGCGCACTTTCGTGACCTGACCTCCAAGCGTATGTCGATCATTATTTCCCATCGCTTCTCAACAGTTCGTATGGCAGACCATATCATCGTGCTCGAACATGGGCAGATCATTGAAGAAGGTAGTCATGATTCCTTGCTTGCCGATGATGGGCAATATGCCACCCTCTTTAATCTGCAGGCCCAGGGTTACCAGTAATGGAAAATCCCTTGCTGTACCTGATGGCAGGTTTTTTGGTCTGCTTGTTAGGTACTATCCCAATTGGGCCAATCAATCTGACCGTGGTCAAGACAGCGGTTGACCACAATCAGCGTCGCGCACTGGAAGTGGCGTTGGCAGCATCGGTTGTAGAAATCCTTGAAGCACTGGTCGCAATTTTTTTCGGCATGCTTATCAGCGATTTTCTGGATTCCAATACCACAGTCAAGCTGGTTATCGCAGCAGCATTTATTGGCCTGGCCCTGATTGTTTTTTTGCGTCAGCCCGGCCAGAAGGTGAGTGCTGCTGACGCCCCCGAGCGAGCATTTTTCCGACGCGGCCTGTTTATCGCGGCGCTGAATCCGCAGGCTATTCCTTTCTGGATCTTTGCACTGGCAGCTATCAGTCAGTATCGAGAGTTTCACTACGAAGGTTTGTATCTCGTGATGTTTCTCATGGGGGTATTCGCCGGCAAATTCGTTGCCCTGTATGGCTACGTGATTGCCAGTGGCTATGTAAAAGCACACCTGGCCGAGAGCAGCAGGCTGGTTAACCAGGTGCTCGCGGCAGTACTGCTAATTATCGGCCTGGCCCAGGGTTGGAACGCATTACAGGGGGTTGGCTAGTCATAATATGCCTGCGATATACATCGGCTTTTATCTTCGTTAGGCTTGTAGCTCACTTCCATCGAAACACAATGAGGCAGTATGAAGTCTGACAGTGACGGTCACAGCCTACTCGATAAGGCCAGACAACAACCGGAATTTCTCAAGGCGGGTCTGCGTAAGTTGCTTCGTGCACGCACGCGACTACTGGTCTGTATGCTGACGCTGCCGGTCTATATGATCGCGCTGTGGATGTTATTGAGCAACGGGCGGGAAATTGATTTGTTTATGTATTTCTATATGGCGTTGTGGGGTGTGTTTGCCATCGACATGGCCATTCGAAAATGTCCGCGTTGCGGCAACCAGTTCTATGTGAAGTCAATCTGGCTGAACCTGATCACCAAGACCTGTGTGCATTGTGGGCTGAACAAAGCCGAGATTGAGGTTGGGGATACAGAGGAATTCTGACCGTGGATCAGGCGCGTGATCTGAGCATGCGCCACAATTCCAACAGCTTTGGGGGCTGTCCACTGCGTAGTACTCCCAGCCGAAATATCTTGCCCGATAACCACAACATCAATGCGATGCTAACGATCAGCAACACCGTAGTCCCGACGAGGTCTATCATGGGTGGGTCGGCCGCTGCCCGATTCATCATCAGGTAAGGAGTAAAAAGCGGGAACCAGGACATGGCTCGCACCACCGTGTTGTTCGGATCCATCACCACAAACGCCATCATGGCAATTGGCACGATCTGTATCATGATCATTGGCGTCATCAGCGCCTGTGCTTCCTTCTGGGTATTACACAGAGATCCAAGTGACAGGAATAAGCCGGAGTAGAGTGCGTAACCGGTAAAGTAATAAAACACGAACCAGGGAATTAGTTCCGAACCAATAATGACTTCCGCAATTTCGGAAAAGGCCTGGGTCTGGGTACTGTCATAGAGCGTGATATAAAGATAGAAAGACAATAGCCAGACGCCGATTGTGGTCAAACCAGCCAGCCCGATTCCCAATAGTTTACCCAGCATCAATTCGCCAGGAGTCACCGATGCCAGCAACACCTCGATAATGCGATTGGATTTTTCCTCTATCGTGTTGTTGAGCAGGAATTGTACGTTCTGCATTAGTGAGATAAACATCAGGTAGACAAATGCCATCGGTGCAAATTGTCGCACGGTATCTGCCATGCTGACGGCCTCTTCACCTGCGGCAGCGGAAGGGTCAAGTTGGGCAACCGGCAAGCGCGTGCGTTGCACATTGCGCACGACCTGGTTGTCGAGACCCAGTGCTTCATATTCTTTGCGCCGGATTTCCTCGTTGATGCTACGGGAGATGGCATCGGGCAGCCGTGAGTCGGTCAGGTTGCGTGCCCAGTATTGCACACCTGCATTGGACTGGGGTGCTTGGGGCATAGCGCCGGGGCGGGAAATAAACTGATCCACATTGTCTGGTATCAGGATCAGTGCAAACAGTTGGCCCTGTGCGCCATTGGCATTGATCTGCATCTCTCCATTCAGATAAGGGCGTAGCGCTGTGACAATGGTTTCTGGCGCAGCATCGACATCAATGCCTGCGGGTAGTTCCGCCGCAATGAACTGTTCTTCGGGTGGCACAAAAGCAGGTGCATCATCGCGCAGGTACGGACTCGCCATTACCAGTGCATAGTCCAGACCACCAGCATCCAGCCACTCGTTCAGAGCTGCGACCTGGTCTGCATCAACATCCTCTACCAACTGGTCAACTGCGGTATTCGGATTCGCGGCTGTGAGGTTAAGATCGCTCTCCGTGCGATATTCCAGCAGGTATTCCACAAACTCCTGCAGTATGCGGCGTTGATGCTCGCGTTCGATTGCAATGTTTACAGCTTCCTCGTACTCGCCAGACTGGTCGACAAGCAGGTAGTAGCGCGCGGGCGTAGCATCCTGTAAAAACGACTGCAGGAAAAAGATGCCGGCGAAGATCACCGGGAAAATCATAATCGTGATCCAGAATCCCTTGGTGCGAACGTTTTCGCCGTACTCGCGACGAGCAATTAATCCGATCATTTTCATGAGGATGCTTGCTCCACATTCTCGCTTCCCACCAGATGCACGAACACATCATGCAGGGAGGGCTCGGTGAATTCGAAGCGATTGAGGCTGATACCCTGTTCGAAGCAGGCGCGCAGAATTTCCTGCGGGTTCAGTGATTCGGCAATCTCGATTTGCCAGGATGGAGTCGCAGAACCAGGTTCTTCCTGCAGGCTCTTCACGCCGTTCATGCTGCTGATTGGTGAGACATCGTCGGATGACTCCAGCAATACACGACGCGGAATTTGTGCCTTTGCCTCAGCAATTGTGCCATCGAATATTTTTTTGCCGCGGGTGATAAGCAGAATGTGATCGCACAGGCGTTCGGCATGCTGCATGACATGCGTCGAGAAGATGACTGTCTGGCCATTCTCGGACAAGGTTCGAATCAGGTCTTCCAGTACGGTCTGGTTAACCGGATCCAGCCCAGAAAAGGGTTCATCCAGTATTACCAGTTCCGGGTCGTGCGCTACAGCAGCGAGCACCTGGACTTTTTGCCCCATACCTTTTGACAGAGTCTCCACTTTGGCATCGCCGAATTCTTTCAAGCCATAGCGTTCCAGTAACTCCCAGGCCTTGTTGCGGGCAGTCTTGCGGTCCAGGCCTTTCAGCATGGCGAAGTATTGAATGATCGCCCAGACCTTCATCTTCTTATAAAGGCCTTTCTCTTCGGGCAGGTAACCGATGCGATTGCGCACTTCGAGCGCGGTAGGGTGGTCGAGGATTGAAATCGTGCCGGATGATGGTTTGATGATATCCAGGATCATGCGGATGGTGGTGGTCTTGCCGGCGCCATTGGGGCCGAGAAACCCATAGATGGATCCGCGCGGAATGCTGAGACTGACACCATCAACCGCAGTAAAATCGCCAAAAGTTTTGACGACGTCATGCAAAGTCAGCACAGGCTGGTCCATCATGATCTCTCCATATTCGCGGGACAGAGTATGGCAGAAAGGTTAAGGGATGAAAAAGGCTGAGAGACTGAATTTTGTAAACGCCCGGACGGGCGTTTACACCAGAGACGGTACAGAATTCGTCAGAGATTCCGTATTAGCTTGAAAGATAGCGATCGATTTCGTCAGCGACCATACGACCCTCATCGATTGCGCGTACGACTAGTGATTGTCCACGACGACAGTCGCCGGCAGCGAATACTTTCGCCTGGGAAGTCTGGAACTGCTTATATTCAGCCTTGTAATTGGATCGGCCGTCCAGTTCCAGGTCCAGCTTGTCGCTGACATAGTGTTCCGGGCCCAGAAAGCCCATGGAAAGCAGGATCAAGTCAGCTTCCCAGAATTTTACGGAGCCAGGTATCTCTTTAAAATTGGCATCGACTTCAACGGTATTGATACCGAGTAGCTTGCCGTCATCATCCCGCACGAACTCTTTACCGGAAACGGAATAGACCCTGGGGTCTTGTCCAAACACCTCGGTTGCTTCTTCATGACCGTAATCCACGCGGAAGATCTTGGGCCAGAGCGGCCAGGGATTATCTGCCGGTCGTTCAATGGATGGCTGTGGCATGATTTCAAAATTAACCAGCGATTTACATCCGTGACGCAGGGAGGTGCCAATGCAGTCTGTGCCGGTGTCACCACCGCCAATGACTATGACATTCTTGTCTTTGGCCGAAAGGTAATTACCGTCCTCGAGGTTTGAGTCCAGCAGGCTCTTGGTGTTTTTCAGCAAGAACTCCATGGCGAAATGCACGCCATCGCCTTCGCGGTTGGGGATAGGTAAATCCCGGGGTGTAGTCGCACCTGTGGCTAACAGCAACGCATCATTTTCCGAGCGCAATTTTTCCACATCAACTGCATTGTCGCCGCTACCACCGACGTCTGCGTTTACAACAAACTTGACACCTTCTTCTTCCAGTAACTTGACCCGTCTATCAACGACGTTTTTCTCCAGTTTCATGTTGGGGATGCCATACATGAGCAGGCCGCCGATGCGGTCATCGCGTTCATAGACTGTGACTTCATGTCCAGCCAGATTGAGTTGCGCGGCCGCGGCAAGGCCTGCGGGCCCGGAGCCAATCACGGCAACACGCTTGCCACTGCGCTTGGCCGGCGGATTGGCAACTACCCAGCCGTTTTCGAAGCCTTTGTCGGCTATTGCGCATTCAATGTTCTTGATCGTTACGGCAGGATTATTGATACCTAATACGCAGGCACCCTCACATGGTGCAGGGCAGACACGGCCGGTAAATTCGGGAAAGTTATTGGTCTTGTGCAGGCGATCCAGTGCTTCTTTCCACTGGCCTTTATAAACCAGGTCATTCCATTCGGGTATCAGGTTATAAACCGGGCAGCCCTCGCCAGACTGGCAAAAAGGTACGCCACAATCCATGCAACGCGCGCCCTGGGTTTTGAGGTGCTGCTCGTGATGGTCGGTGTAGATTTCCTTGAAATCCACCAGCCTTTCCATGGCATTACGATACGGTTCAGTTTCTCGCTGAAACTCTTTAAATCCTGTTGGTTTTCCCATCGAAATTCCTGTTACTCAATACTGCGATCAGCCGCTGTGATTTTTTACGCTGCAGTCGCTGCTGCAGCACGCTCTGCGAGTACTCGCTTGTAATCACTTGGCATGACTTTGACAAACTGTCCAAGGGACTGCTCCCAATCTTCGAGAATGGCTCTTGCAACAGGAGAGTCGGTATATTTTAAGTGCTTCTCTATCAGTGTTTTTAATTCCAGAATATCTTCAGCGCTACTGACTGCTTCCAGTTCAAATGTTTCCATGTTGCATTGACGCTGGAACTGTTTGGCAGGGTCCCATACGAAAGCAACACCTCCTGACATGCCGGCGCCAAAATTACGTCCTGTAGCACCCAGCACGACAACACGACCGCCGGTCATATATTCGCAGCCGTGGTCACCAATGCCTTCAACAACGGCGCTGGCACCGCTGTTACGTACAGCAAACCGCTCGGCCGCTATGCCTCGAATAAAGGCCTCGCCGCTGGTGGCACCATAGAGAATCACGTTGCCTGCAATGACATTTTCTTCAGCCTTGAAGGAGCTCTCTTTCGGTGGATAAATGATGATCCTGCCACCTGACAAGCCTTTGCCGACATAATCGTTGGCGTCGCCTTCAACAGTAATAGTGATACCTTTTGCCAGCCATGCCCCCAGGCTCTGACCAGCCGAACCATTCAACTTAATATTAATGGTGTCTTCGGGTAGCATCTCGGCCTTCCACTTTTTCGCAACTTCATTGGAAAGCATGGTGCCGGCAACACGATTGGTGTTGATCACTTCAGTTTCTATGAATACTTTCTCGCCGGTTTCCAGCGCTTTGCTGGCCAGCTTGATCAGTTTGTTATCGAGGGCCTTTTCGAGGCCATGATCCTGATCCATTGTTTTATAGAATTCGGTGCCTTCGAAAATCACCTGTGCAGGTTGCAGGATAGCACTGAGATCGAGTCCGGCAGCTTTCCAGTGGTCAATGGCTGCATCGGTATCCAGCAGCTCAACACGACCAATCATTTCGTTGACAGTGCGTACTCCCAGCTCCGCCATTATGCCGCGCAACTCTTCTGCCACCATGAACAGATAGTTGACCACGTGCTCGGGTTTGCCTTTGAATTTCTTGCGTAATTCAGGATCTTGCGTGGCAATCCCGACAGGGCAGGTATTGAGGTGACATTTGCGCATCATGATGCAGCCCAGCGTGATAAGTGGTGCTGTTGCAAAACCGAATTCTTCCGCACCTAACAACGCAGCTATGGCTATATCGCGGCCGGTCTTTAGCTGGCCGTCAGTTTGCAGGACGACGCGCGAGCGCAAGTTATTCATTACCAGGGTCTGGTGTGTTTCAGCAACGCCCAATTCCCACGGTAGTCCGGCATGTTTGATCGATGTTATTGGTGATGCACCTGTGCCGCCATCATGACCAGCGATAACCAGGTGATCAGTCTTGGCCTTTGTCACTCCAGCAGCGATTGTGCCAACGCCAATTTCAGAGACAAGCTTGACGCTGATCCGAGCTGCACGATTGGCATTCTTAAGGTCGTGTATGAGCTGCGCAATATCCTCAATAGAATAAATATCGTGATGAGGTGGTGGGCTGATCAAACCGACACCCGGGGTAGAGTGCCTGATGCGGGCGATTTGTTCATCGACCTTGCCACCTGGCAGCTCGCCGCCTTCACCAGGCTTGGCACCTTGTGCAATCTTGATCTGTAGTTCATCGGCGTTCGTCAGGTACCATGTAGTGACACCGAAGCGACCAGAGGCAACCTGCTTGATTGCCGAGCGCTTGGAGTCGCCATTGGCCATGGGATCAAAACGCGCAGGATCTTCGCCGCCTTCACCAGTATTGGATTTGCCGCCCAGCCTGTTCATGGCAATCGCCAGTGACTCATGGCTTTCTTCCGAAATCGAGCCAAAGCTCATGGCGCCAGTAGCGAAACGCTTGACGATTTCGCTGGCAGGTTCGACATCATCCAGCGGGATCGATTGAGTGTCTTCAGTGCGAAAGCGCAGCAGACCGCGGAATGTACAACGCCGGGTCGCGTCTTCATTGGAGAATCTGGCAAACGCCTCGTAGGCTTCCACATTATTGTTACGTGCGGCTACCTGCAGGTTGAAAATAGTATTGGGGTTCCACATGTGGGCATCGCCACCTGTGCGCCAGTGAATATCACCCGGATTCGAAAGTACCGAAATACGATCGCTGTCACGTGCCGGATAACCAATGCTGTGGCGACGTCGGGATTCTTCGATCAGCACATCAAAATTGACACCCTGAACTCGACTGGCGGTGCCAACGAAACAACGGTTAACAATTTCATCGGCCAGACCCACTGCTTCAAAAATTTGTGCGCCTTTATAGGACTGTAGTGTGGATATGCCCATCTTGGCCATGACCTTGAGCATGCCCTTGGCCGCGCCTTTCTTATAGGCTGCGACGAGGGAATCTTCATCAGGGTAATCATCTCCTAACAGTCCTTCTTGGTTCGCGGCCCACAGAGCCTCGAAAGCCAGGTAAGGATTAATGGCATCTGCACCATAGCCGCAGAGCAAGCAGTGATGATGTACTTCCCGCGCTTCGCCGGTTTCAACAACTATACCGATCTGAGTGCGCAGTTGCTTGGCAACCAGGTGGTGATGAACGGCGCCGCAAGCAATCAGGGCGCTGAGTGGAATGCGCTGCGCGCTCGTTGCACGATCCGAAAGAATGATGAAGGCAATATCATCGGCAATAGCTTGTTGTGCTTCCTGGCAGATACGGTCCAGCGCCTGGTGAAAGCCATTGTCTGTTTGTTTGTCGTAAGTAATGTCGATTACCCGCGAGCGCAAGCCTTGGTAATCCATTTCGCGTATGTCAGAAAGCTGCTTGTTCGACAGGATAGGGTTGGAAAGACTCAGACGGTGTGCCTGTTCCTCGCGCGTTTCCAACACATTGCCTTCAGGTCCGATAAAGCATTCCAGCGACATCACCACTTCTTCACGAATGGAATCTATCGGTGGGTTGGTGACCTGGGCGAACAGCTGCTTGAAATAGTCATAGATCATGCGCGGCTTGTCGGACAAGCACGCCAGTGCGGAATCATTGCCCATGGAACCCAGCGGATCGCGCGCTTCAGTAACCATCGGAATCAACATGAATTGCATGGTTTCCGTGGTATATCCGAAAGCCTGCATGCGGTGCAGGGTGTCTTCACTGTCGAGGGAATGATCGGCGTTGCTTCGGGTGATATCAGCCAACGTGACTTTTTGGCGTTGCAGCCACTCCCCATATGGGCGCTTGCTGCAAATATTCTGTTTCAGTTCTTCGTCCGGAATGAGTCTGCCTTGCTCGAAGTCGAGCAGGAACATCCTGCCAGGTTGCAAACGGCCCTTGAGTTTGACGTTGGCGGGATCTACCTGCAGAACGCCCACTTCTGATGCCATGATGACCTTGTCGTCATGAGTAACGTAATAACGACTGGGGCGTAGTCCGTTTCTGTCCAATACGGCACCTATATAGTGGCCGTCGGAAAATACGATAGAAGCCGGTCCATCCCAGGGTTCCATCAACGCCGAATGAAACTCATAAAAGTCCTTCTTGGCCTGCGCCATGTTGGCGTCTGACTGCCAGGCTTCCGGAATCATCATCATGACCGCTTCCTGCAGGGAGCGACCGGAAAGCAACAGGAATTCGAGCACAGCATCAAAGCTGCCGGAATCGGAACAATCGTCATCGATAACCGGGAAAATATCCGCAAGCTTGTTCCCGAACACATTGGTCACTGCGGTGCCCTGGCGCGAAACCATGGAATTGACATTGCCGCGCAGGGTATTGATTTCCCCGTTGTGGCTCATGAACCGATTAGGTTGCGCGCGGTCCCACGAAGGAAAGGTATTGGTGCTGAAGCGCGAATGCACCATGGCCAGATGGGTTTCGAAATCCGGGTTGGTCAGGTCCCGATAAAACGGGAACAGTTGTCCAGGCGTTAACATACCTTTGTAGACAATCACCTTGGTGGACAAACTACAGGCATATACCTGCTTGGCCTCGGTCAGGGACTTGTCCCGACGCAGCCTGTGCGAGAAACGCTTACGAATGATGTACAGCACTCTTTCAAACTGCTCAGTCTCGACGTCGTCTGCAGCGGCAATGAAGAGCTGTGAGATATAAGGCTGGGCCATACGAGCCGCAGGACCTACATCCGCGCCATCCGCATCGAGAGGGACTTCACGCCAGCCTACCAGGGTCTGGCCTTCTTCAGAGATGATTTTGTTGATCGCGTCAACGCAGGTCTGCCGCTCTTCTTCGATTTGTGGCAGAAATATATTGCCCACCGCGTAACGGCCCGATTCAGGCAGTTGGGCGCCGAACTCTTCTTCTGCCACCTTGTTAAAGAAACTATGCGGCAGTGCCATCAGAATACCTGCGCCATCACCGGTATTGGCCTCAAAGCCGCAACCGCCGCGGTGATCCATGCGGGAATTCAGGTGATAGGCATCCAGCATGATCTGGTGGCTGGGTTGGCCCTTGATATTGGCAACGAAGCCTACACCACAGGAGTCTTTTTCCTGGGCCGGGTCATACAAGCCCGTCTTGGGGGGAAAACCAAACTTGTAGGGAAGTTTTTTGCGGTCCTTCATTGATCTAAACTCGTTGCAGTTGCTCGTTTGCTGGTTTCTTCCTGCCGCTACTTCACATCCCGGGATGACTTCTCAATCGGGATGGGCGCGGAACGCTGCTGAAATTGTCCTGACAGGGCTTGACGATTCAATCAGTTCCCCCTCGCTTGTGCGATGACGTGTCAGGCACATTTAGGAGGGTCGGACACAATAACACCGCTTCACGATATGTCAAGATTTTCAGTGGCTTCCATCACTTTGCGACGTTTAAGTCGCTGATTTTTTTCGACTAAATCCCAAGCCGTTTTGACGACGAATTCAGTCTGTAAAAACACAAAGTGACAAGATGTTGCCCAACATGTTGGTCATCAAATTTTCTGGCTTGCCGTGATGCACCTGAATTTTGTCAAATAGCCTCCAGTTTGGATCGATTTCCTTGCGTGTGTGAAAATTACAATATCAGCAGTGCTGTGGCCGATCAGAGTTTGCCAAAAATCGTGTGCAAAGGCTGGTATCAACCCCCGTGGAAATGCCTCAACGCGCGGAAAATCAATGCCTCGCGCTGAATTGGGTTGCTTGATAAATCACAGAAGGTGATTTACTCTACCGGCGATACTTCTCGCAATATAAGAACATATAAAAAGTACGCCATTCTTTTTTTGGGAATAGAACAATTCCTTTCACTTTACGGAGGCGAAAGTAACCCGTGGATTTAAAACTTACCCGTAGACGCTTCATCAAAGGCGTAATTGCCTCAGGTGCAGCGGCCACTTCAACTTCGCTCTGGTACGCGGCCAATGGCCAGGAACGACCAGCAGGCGCAGTTGAAAGAATGATACGAATAAACGTCAATGGACAGTTACGCAGCGTCGACGTGGCGCCGCAGGAAACCCTGGCTTCAACATTGCGTTATAAACTGGGCCTCACTGGCACCAAGCTGGGATGTAACCGCGGCGAATGCGGTGCATGTACTGTACTGGTAGATAACATTCCTACTTACGCTTGTTCAGTTCTCACCCATTCCATGAAAGCGAAAAACATTGAGACTGTTGAAGGCCTTGAAGCAGCGGACGGTACTTTGCATCCGGTGCAGCAGGCTTTCGTTGAAGAGCTTTCCCCGCAGTGTGGTTACTGCACACCGGGCCAGGTGATGGCTGCGGTCGGTTTGCTGCGTGCAAACCCCAACCCTACTCGCGAAGAGGCCCGGCAGGGCCTGGCCGGCAACATCTGTCGTTGCGGCTCATATGACTCATATCTGGACGGCGTAATGCGCGCCGCACAAATAGGATAAGCATCATGGCATATATGCATATTGGTAAAGATTTCGTTCCACCAGATGTTCCTGGAAAGGTCACTGGTCGAATCAAGTACTCGGAAGATTATTCGCGCGAAGGCATGGTGTATGCACGTCTGCTCACCAGCCCCATTCCACACGCGCGTGTGGTGAGTATCGATGCATCTGACGCGCTTGCAATGGATGGTGTCTTCGGCATCCTGACAGCCGACGATGTCTATCCTGAAGGTGAGCCCGGTGGTCCTGGTCTGAAAATTCTGACCAATGAACCAACATTGGTTGGTGAGCCTATCCTCGCTATCGCAGCAATCGATGAGAAGACTGCTGAAACTGCACTGGCTGCAATTTCTGTGACCTTCGAACGCCTGCCATTCGTGCTGGATCCTCTCGACAGCCTGGCCGAAGGTGGCGCTAACGCTTACCCGGGTGATACCAATACGTTTGCATTTCGTGAGGGCTTTGCCACCGAAAAATGGTCTGCTGACCAGGTAGCAAGTTTCCGCTCCGGTAATGAACCTACGGCTGAGCCGCAACAAACCTGGTCACTGGGTGATCTGGACGCATCATTTGCGGAATCTACATTTATTTATGAGGCCGCGTTTACTACTGCCGGTTATCCGCACCATTCCATGGAGCCGCGGAGTGCATTGGCCTATTGGGAAGATGGCAAGTTGTATGTGCACGGCACATCACAGAGCCTGACCGCGCTGGCCAACGATATGGCTGGCATTATCGGTATTCCGAAGGAAGATTTCGTCTTCATTAATGCTGCAACCGGTGGTGGTTTCGGACAACGCGCTCGCGCCGGCAGCATTCCCAGCATGGCAATTCCCGCCAAGCTGTCCCAGAAAATTAATCGACCGGTCATGATGCGTGTCACGCGTGAAGAAGAGTTCACTATCGGTGGCGCCCGCCAGGGTTTCCAGGGCTGGATCAAGGTTGGCTTCAAGCCAGATGGCGTGATGGCAGCATGTGATCTTTACATAATCTCCGACAACGGTGGTAAAGGCGGCGGCGGTGATGCGTCATCGGCTGCAGACTGTATTGATGTACTCTATCAACCGGATGCTCTGCGCTTCCGTGGCACTTCAATTGCCAGTAATACTGGTCACCGTGGTGCGCAACGTGGCCCAGGCCAAAACCAGATCGCGCCGATCATTGCACCGATTCTTGACAAGGCGGCTGACGAACTTGGCATTAGTCGGCTTGAGATTCGCAAGATCAATACTCCGCACAACGGCGATGTGGCCGGACCGCGGCAGACTGCGTTTACCAGTGCCTATATGCCAGAAGCTCTGGAAATGGCAAACACTGCTTTCGATTGGGAAGCGCGTCAGAGCCGCCGACGCCAACGCAACGGCAGCAAGGTTATTGGGCTCGGCCTTGGCCAGGGTTATCACAATGCTGGACGTAGTGGCATGGACGGTATCGTTTCGATGGGTACCGACGGACGCCTGAAAATTCATAATGGCGTTGGTAACCTGGGTACTTATTCTTATGCATCAACATCCCGTGCGGCAGCTGAAGTTCTGAAGATGCCATGGGAGCGCTGTGATGTGCTCAATACGCGCACAGATAACCATTTACCAATTACCTCACCACAAGATGGCAGTAACTCTATCTTCACCAACACCCGAACCTGCTATGGCGCAGCGATGGATATGTTGAACAAGATGAAGGAAATCGCTGCTGCGGATCTCGGTGGTGAACCTGATGATTACGATGTTGCTAATGAGCGTGTCTATCGTATCTCTGATGAGTCGGTGGGATATACCTATGCCGAAGTCGCACAACGCGCACTGGAGTTGGGTGGCAAGTTCACTGCAGAAGCAGAAGTTCCGGAAGATCTGGCTGAATGGACGCAGATTTCTGTGTCACGTCTGGCCGGTACAGCCTTCCTGGGTCTTTATCACGACCCGAACCATGAAGGTAATCCACCAGGATTTACTGTTACCTGCTGCGAGATTGAACTCGATCTCGAGACTGGTAAATACGAGATTCTCGACATGATAAGCATCGGTGAAGCCGGCACAATCATGCACCCGCAAGGTATGAAGAATCAGCTTGTCGGTGGCGCAGTCTGGGGTATTGGACTGTCCGGTTATGAACGTCACCTGTACGACCCGCAAAACGGTCTGCCTGCAAGTACTGGTTACTGGCAGAGTAAGGTGCCAACCATTCTCGATACACCAGCCAAGATCCAAACCGGTTGGGTGGATCTGCCAGATCCCGAGAATCCGGTAGGTGCTCGCGGTATAGGTGAGCCGGCAATGGGTGCAGTTTCGGCTGCGTTAACGGCGGCAATTTCCGATGCGCTTGATGGGCACATCTTTAACGCTGCTCCGATAACAGCAGACATGATCATTAACCACCTGGCGGGTACTTCTGAAGAAGCTGTACCGCTGGCCCAGAATAATTTCCGAGGTTGATATGGTAGCCACTTCTAATGATGTAATGCCCGATATCGAGCTTTATCAGCCCGCTGATGAAGCCAATGCCCTCGATCTGGCTGCAACTCTTGGCCGGGATGGCTGGTTGCTGGCTGGTGGGCAGGATACTTACGGCTGGTTGAAGGATCGAAATAAATCGCCTTCTGCCATGATAGAACTCACGCAGATCGATGCCTGGAAAGGTATTCGCGAAACGGCAGATGGTATTGAGATCGGTGCAGTAACAACACTGACTGAAATCGCCAATGACCCGCTCGTGCAATCACGCTATGGATTGCTGGCTACTGCCGCGGGCAAAGTAGCCAGTCCACAGATTCGCAATGTAGGTACCCTCGGCGGTAATCTGGTGCAGGATGCGCGTTGCTGGTATTACCGGCGTGGCCTGGATTGCTATCGCGCTGGCGGCAACATCTGTTATGCCGATTCACCAGAAGGTCTGAACCGCGAACACGCATTGTTTGGTGCCAGCCGTTGTGTAGCGGTAAGCCCATCCGATACAGCGCCTGCACTGGTTGCGCTTGATGCTACTATGGTAATAACCAGTAGCAGCGGCGAGCGTACTGTGCCAGCGCAGGATTTCTTCGTGGGACCTGATCGCGATATCGTCAATATGACTGTGTTGAACGCTGGTGAAATCCTCACTGCAATCCGCATACCCAATACCTGGGCCAACGCGGAGTTTTATTTCGAGAAAGTAGCTGATCGTAATGTATGGGACTTCGCACTGGTTAACATCGCTGCAGTAATGAAGGTATCCGGCGGCGTCATCGAAGATGCGCGTCTGGCCTGTGGTGCAGTGGAATGTGTACCGCGTCGATTGACTGCAGTGGAAAACGCCTTGCGCGGACAGCAACGTTCGGAACAGTTGGCTGAACAGGTAGCTGCCATCTCAACTGAAGGCGCACGTCCGCTGAATTACAATCACTTCAAAGTACCGTTGATGGCAAATCTCGTCAAAAGAGCAGTCCGGGGTTAGCCTGGACCTGCTCTGTCACGGAAATAAAAATTAGATTAAGAGGTTAGTACTGTGGGAGAAGGTATAGTTCGCTATAAGCGGGATGTCTGGGGCGAGGAGGTTATTCTCGGCGTTTCTTGGGATTTGCTTTATGTTGTCGGGATGGCAGTACTGGTACTTCTCATTGCTCATGCCATTATCATGGCAGTACTGGCTAACAAGAAGATGGACAAGCCATCTGCTGAGGGCCGACGCGTATTACGCCATGAAACTATAGACAGATTGTTTCACTGGGTTATGGCGGCAAGTATATTGCTGCTGATATTCACCGGTGTAGCGCCAATCATTGGCTGGCGCATTGCCTGGCTGAACATCCACTGGATAACAGGCCTGATTCTCACTTTCGTAGTTGCCTTTCATATCATTCGTTCTTTGTTCTGGCAGGATTTCAAATCGATGATCCTGGGGCCGCGCGATTTCGGTGAGCCTTTCAACTCAGCGCAAAAACCTGGCAAGTATTCCTTCGAGCAGAAGGGTATGCACTGGGCAGTAACAGTTGTTGTGTTGTTGGTGATTGTCACTGGTTTACTGATGTTCCTCCAGATCGATTCGCCTTTCTGGGATCGTACTAACAGCATGCCTGAAGACCAACTTGGTCTGGTATTCCTGCTGCATGGACTCTCGACACTGGCGCTGGTTGCTCTGGCTGCCACACACATCTACTTTGCCATACGTCCAGAGAAGCTGTTCTACACCCGTTCCATGATTTCCGGTTGGATATCTGAAGACGAAATGGCAGCTAACCACGACACTGGCAAGTGGTCACCAAAAGAAGCCGAATAAGCGATTATCTTTGATTATAGAAGGATAGAAGTACGCATGGATCTGGAACAAAGTGTAGAAACCATCGAATCCGGCTATGAATTCCTGCTCGCCTATGCGGCGCAGGGCCGGCCGGCTGGCGCGGAAAGTGGACCTGGTCCCCACGCGCGACCCACCATTGATGGTATGGCGCAAGCCATGCAGCAGATCGCCGGAGCCCTGGCAGATAGCGATAATGAATTTGAGCAAGTCATTGCGGATGATTGTCGCAAGGCCGGCGCCGCATTGGCGTTCATTCTGGCCCAGGACAAAATAGGCTCGGAGATGGTGGATAATCTCAACGCGTCGATTCATCTTCGTGCTGTGCTTACAGACCTGTTTCTTTACAGCGAAGCGCTCAAACCCCTGGGCACTGCAGAAAACCTGAAACCCGCTGTTGATGCCTATGATGCCACCAAACAGGGCAGCTAATACAAGCAGCTTGCGGTACCAGGAAAACGGAATGAGCTATACTGCCATTCCGTTTTTCATTTTGATGATCCCATGATTCAGTATCCTGGCCGACTCAGCCTCGCCAATCTGCCTACGCCCCTGACGCTACTCGAAGCTTTCTCCTCGCGTTTTCCCGCTACAAAAATCTGGATCAAGCGGGATGAGCTGACCGGCACTGAAGTTTCCGGTAACAAGATTCGCAAGCTGGAGTTTTGTATTGCTGAAGCCCGTAATCAGGGTTGTGACACCCTCATCACCTGTGGCGGCGTACAGTCTAATCATTGTCGCGCCACTGCTATCCTGGGTCGCCGACTTGGTATGCAGGTGCATCTCATCCTGCGTGGAGAAAAGCCAGAGTATCCTGAAGGTAATCTCCTGCTTGATTATCTCGCTGGTGCACAAATCACCTATTTACCCGCCAGTGAATGGCGCACCCACCCTGATCTGGCCGCCGAGCTGCAAGCTGAATATGCGGCACAGGATCATAAAGCCATGTTCATTCCAACCGGGGCGAGTGACGAAATCGGACTGTGGGGCTATATCGCAGCTGCCGAAGAATTGCAGCAGGATTTTCAACGCCTCGACATGGAGCCGGAGTACATTGTGTGTGCAACCGGCTCCGGGGGAACCCAGGGTGGGCTTATCGTGGGTGCTGAGCTGTTTGCACTAAGGAGTCAGGTGCTTGCATTTAATGTGAGCGATGACGCCGATTATTTTGATCGCAAGATCAGGGAAGATGTAACTCTCTGGAAGCAGCGTTACAAGCAGGCCATCGATGTGGATAAACTGGTCATTAAAACCATCGAGGGTTACCTCGGAGCTGGTTATGGTATTGCCGGTCCGGAAGTGTTTGAAACCATACAGTCGGTGGCCGCAAGCGACGGTATCTTCCTCGACCCGGTCTATACAGGTAAGGCCTTTCATGGCATGGTTAAAGAGCTAGAGAAGGGAGCAGAAGGTGCGCTGTCTGGTGCGCAAAACGTAGTTTTCATCCACACTGGTGGACTATTCGGTGTGTTCCCGCAACAACAGAATTTTCAGTTTACTTAATCCTTGATACAACTAATTGGGAAACTGCGGCAAATGAAATATTTGAACCTTGGTGTATTACTCAGTGGCGTGCTGCTTATAGCTGCTTGTGATGAGGGTGCGGAAGTGGCCGGGAATAGCGCCTCAGTCGGGATGCCAACAGAGATTGCGGAAGCTGAGACAGCAGATGGTATGGCCGCGGCAACCAGCTATGCAGAACCGGAAACGCCGGATTTCGCTGCCACTGAATATGAATCGCAACTTTTGCCAACTACCAGGAGACTGGTGCAGAACAGTTTGCGCTCGGGTGAGGGTTACTTCAGCGCCGATGGGTCTGAGTTCATTTTCCAGAGCGAAGAACCGGGTACCGACAATCCTTTCTACCAGATTTTCCTGATGGACCTGGCCAGTGGAGAAACCCATAGAGTGTCACCGGGCATGGGTCTCACTACCTGCTCCTGGGTTCACCCGACTCTTGATCGTGTGATGTTCTCATCCACCCATGAAGATCCGGATGCGCTTGCCAAACAGGCTGCTGAAATTGCGTTTCGCGACAGCGGTGAAGAACGTGAATATGGCTGGGATTACGATCGACATTACGAAATATATCAGGCTAACAAGGATGGCAGTGCCCTGGTTAACCTGACCAATACAGATGGATACGATGCTGAAGGTTCCTATTCAGCGGACGGCAGCAAAATTTTATTTGCGTCAAATCGTGAAGCCTACAGCAGAACCTTGAGTCAGGCAGAACAAGCACTATTTGAAGACGACAGCTCGTATTTTATGGATCTGTACATCATGGATGCCGATGGTAGCAACGTGCAGCAACTGACGTTTTCCCCAGGTTATGATGGCGGGCCGTTCTTCAGCCCGGATAACTCCAAGATAGTTTGGCGTCGCTTTAACCCCGATGGCAATAGCGCCGAAATATGGACCATGGACATAGACGGTAGCAATCAGCGCCAACTTACTGCTGATGCCATGGTGAGTTGGGGGCCTTATTATCACCCAAGCGGTGACTACATTATCTATTCCAGCAATATACTGGGCCACGCCAATTTTGAACTCTTCATGATTGACCCGCAGGGGCTGCAAGAGCCTGTCCGCGTTACAAATACAGAAGGCACGGACATATTGCCGGTGTTCTCGCCCGATGGATCAGAGCTGGCCTGGAGCACAACGCGCACGCCTGATGGCACTTCCCAGATTCACATCTCGGATTGGAACCATGAGTTGGCGCTGGAACTGCTCGGGCTCTGACAGATCGGAAACCGCCATGAGACCCAGAATAGCCATTGTATTGCTCGCTCTTCTGATTCCGATCCACGGAGTTGCTCAATCGCAATTTATTTCTGCTACCGCGCCTGTCGAGGAGCCGCAATACGTTAATTACATGTTGGGTGTGTACCTCGACCCCTCGAATGAATTTATTCGCGTTACTTCCCAGTTGGTACTGCCGGATGATTTTTATGGCCAGCGCGTTCGCTTCAATCTGAACAGCAATCTCACGATTACGGATGCTGAGGTCGATGTGGAAGAAGTACGCACCGCAGCTGGCAATTCCGCGGTCGTACCCACCACTGTGAGTGAATCTGCCCCGGTAACGAGTTATATGCTGGACCTGAGGCGTGAACGCCCAGGAGAGAGTATATTGCTGATCTATGAAGGTCAGATCAATGACCTGGCTGAACAGAATAGCCCTGAATACGCGCAGAGTTTTGCAGCAACCTCCGGCATTATCTCTTCTGAAGGAGTATTTCTCAGCAAGGCATCGCACTGGATACCCGGTTTCTCTGATGAGCTCATCCAGTTTCGGATGAGCGTTGAATTTGCTGATTCGGCTGCGAGCTGGAGCGAAGTGACTCAGGGGCGATACACGGAGTCTATGGGAATCGGCGAGCCGGGCCTCTGGTCAAGCCTGGAGCCACAGGAAGAAGCCTATCTGGTAGCGGCAGATTTAACTGTGTATCGTAAAGACCTCGGCGACACCGAGGCGCTGGCCTATCTGCGCACTCCTGACCCGAATCTTGCCAATCGATACCTCGATGCGACCGAAAGATACCTGGCGCTTTATGAACCACTTCTGGGGGATTATCCCTACACGCGTTTCGCGCTCGTGGAGAACTTTTGGGAAACGGGTTACGGCATGCCCGGCTTTACTTTGTTGGGTGAGCAGGTGATTCGTTTTCCATTTATCCTGGAAACTTCCTATCCCCATGAGATTCTCCACAACTGGTGGGGCAACGGTGTATACCCCGACTACGAAACTGGCAATTGGAGCGAGGGGTTAACTGCCTACCTGGCTGATCATTTATTTAGGGAAATGGATGGCGCGGGAGCGACCTATCGCAAAGACATGCTGGCGCGCTATAAGAACTATGTCGCTGAAGCTACCGATTTCCCCCTGAGTGATTTCACGGCCCGCAATTCAGCTGCCTCGCAGGCAGTGGGTTATGGCAAAACCCTCATGATGTGGCATATGTTGCGCCGCGAATTGGGTGATGAATTGTTTCTCGAAGGTTTAAGAAAACTCTATGAGGACTTCAAATTTCAACGGGCATCTTTTGATGATATTGAACAGCTCTACTCGGCACTGTCGGGCACAGATCTCAGCGCGTTTTTCGCACAGTGGGTTACGCGCACTGGCGCGCCAGAGCTGTCAATTAATGTGGAAGAGGTTAATGGCAATCGTGTCAGGATCATGTTCGCCCAGACTCAGTTTGGTGAACCTTATGAGCTGACTGTGCCAGTTGCTCTATATTACGAAGGCGAGTCGCAACCCCAGATATATGAGGTTAATCTGAACCAGAAACTGCAGGGTGTCATGGCTGATAACTATGATCGATTGCAGGGTGTGTTGGTTGATCCTTATTTCGATGTATTCCGTCAGCTCGACCGTGCAGAAACCCCACCGACAGTTGGTGAAATGTTTGGAGCTTCCAAACTCACATTTGTATTACCGCTGTCAGATCGTGAATCATGGCGCCAACTGGCACAGGCTTTTGCCGCAGGCACAGATGCCACAATCATCCACGCTGAAGATCTCGAGTCCTTACCCCATGATCAATCAGTATGGTTGTTAGGCAGGGACAATCCATTTATGACCCAGGTCATGGATATGGTTGCGGATTTTGGCGCCACTTTTACTGCCGAAAGTATCACCCTGGCGCAAAACGACTATCCCTATCGCGATCGCAGTACAGTATTGATAGGCCGGCATCCGGCTGACCCGGAACTGGCACTGGGCTGGATTCACATTGATGACCCGGTGGCTGTATCCGGCATGATTGAAAAATTACCTCACTATGGCCGCTACTCGTACCTGAGTTTCACCGGTGCAGAACCAACTAATGACCTCTCGGGTGTGTGGGTCAGTAATGACTCGCCCATGCAGTGGGCGAATCCATCAATTACAGCGAATATTGCCTGGAATAGCCTGCCGGCCGTTTCACCCCTGGCTGAGCTACCGCCACGCTATAGTCCGGCTCGATTGCTCAGTCATGTCGATGCACTGGCAGCCAGTGAGTTGCAAGGTCGTGGTGCGGGTACTCGTGGTAGCGAAGCAACGGCATTGTATATCACGGACCAGTTTCGCGCGGCTGGGCTGCGACCCCTGAGTGGCACTTATCAGCAGCGCTGGCGACAGGTTCTACCAGGCAAAGGTGCTGTCGAGTTGAGCAACGTAATCGGTGTAATCCCGGGCAGTAATCGCCGTTTGAATACGCAACCTGTAATTGTTGGGGCTCACTATGATCACCTGGGGGTAGATCCGGCAACTGGTCAGGTATATCCCGGTGCAGATGACAATGCTTCCGGAGTCAGCGTAATGCTGGAAGTAGCCAAACAACTGTCCAGCTCATTTGCCCCCCAGCGACCCGTGTTTTTTGTTGCTTTTGCGGCAGAAGAAGAAGGATTGATAGGCTCGGAATATTTCGTAGCAAATCCGCCCGCAGGTTTTTCTGCGGACGAATACTACGCCATGGTCAATCTGGATGCAGTCGGCCGCCTGCAAGGTAAGAACTTGCAGGTTTTTGGCACAGAAAGCGCCTATGAGTGGCCGTTTATGGCGCAAGGCATAGGCTTTACCATTGGGCTACGCTCAGACTTTCCTGCGGAGACCATCGCCAGCAGCGACCACGTCAGTTTTCTCAATGCCGGAGTGCCCGCGATCCATCTTTTTACCGGCGCACATGCCGATTATCATCGCGTGTCTGATATACCTGCCCGCATTGATGAGCAGGGGATGTCCAGTATCGCCCTGTGGCTGGAGGAGGCCATTGTCTACCTCGCAGACAACACTGCACCCCTACGCAGTAACCAGACTGATTCTGCACCTATTCAGAGTGGCAACACATCAGGTCGTGAAGTGTCGCTTGGCACGATTCCGGATTTCGCCTACTCTGGTGAAGGTGTCCGGGTCAGTGCTGTAGTACCAGGCAGCGCGGCAGAAGCCGCCGGGTTGCAGGAAGGTGACATATTACTTCTTTATAATGAACAACCGATGACTGATTTGCAGACTTACTCCAACTTGCTGCGCAGTTCCAGCCCGGGCGACCGCGTCGTGCTTGAGCTAATGCGAGGTGATTCACAAATTTCGCTTGAGGCTGTGCTGGGAGAGCGCTAAAGATCTCCAACTACTTCTTATGTCGGGGAAACCAAACATCAAGATTCGGCCAACCCGCCTTGACGATCTGGATTTGCTAAAACTCTGGGACGAGCAGCCCCATGTAATCGCCTCAGGGGTGGATGGGGATGAGTGGCAATGGGAAACAGAGCTACAGCATAATCCGGAATGGCGCGACCAGTTCATTGCTGAATTAAACGGCAGGCCCATAGGCTATGTGGTTATTATCAATGCGGCCAGGGAAGAGAGTCATTATTGGGGAGATGTATCCGAGGATATCGCGGCAATAGATATCTGGATTGGCGAGCCAGACTTTCTAGGAAAGGGCTATGGTACGCAAATCATGCAACAGGCAATCGCGAAATGTTTCGCCAATCCCGAGATTAATACGATCTTGATTGATCCGCTATCCAGTAATGTGCGCGCCCATCGCTTCTATGAAAAACTCGGATTCGAGTTTGTCGAAGAGCGTAATTTTGATGGCGATGACTGTTTTATCTATCGCCTTGAACGCAACTCACATCATGTACGAATCTAATCGTAAGGAGCAACACATTACCAACATCTAATTGAAAACTATTTGAACTTTTCTGAAAAAAATAACTGAGGAGGAGAATTCATGAGTATTCAAAAACATGGTCTATCTATTGGTATCGAACGAACAGACAGTGATTTCTTTATTCGACTGAAGGCGGTCGGGAAACTCACCCATGATGACTACGAAGTGATTACCCCGATGCTCAATTCAGCTCTTGCCGCTGTAGAGGTGCCACGAGTAAGAGCGCTGATTGATGGTACGGAATTGGAAGGTTGGGAATTGCGCGCAGCCTGGGACGACTTGAAAATTGGTGTGAAGCACGGCCGTGATTTCGAAAAGATTGCCATATACGGCAACAAGAATTGGCAGGAGATTGCGGCCAAAGTAGGTGGTTGGTTCATCTCGGGCGAGGTACGCTATTTCGATGACGAGCAGAGCGCCTTAACCTGGCTGACAGAGTAATCGGACCGTTACCTCAAGCCACTGAATATCAGCCCGGCGAATACAAACAGAACACATAGAGTGATCAGGCGCCTGTTCAGCTTTGATTTGGGCGAAGCCCAGTTGTAAACCTCTTCTTCGACGAACAGGCAATTTTGTGTTCTGCGAAACATCTTCGTCTACTCCTTCAATTAATTTGATCAGCCTCTATTAAAACCCGCCAAGCAGGCACCTGCGGGACGGGAATGGGGCAATCTCGGGACGAATTATGATGAAATGTGGCAGCTGTCCGAAGTGCCATATGTGGATGGTTCCGGTCCTTTTGAGGCAAGCAGCAGATAGCAGCAGCAGGTTGGCAACCTGCCGCGCAATAGTCTGGACGCTTTCCAGAACCTGTTCGAAAGATCCTGGAATGGCCGTATCGTCGACACTGTTACGATCAAGCTGCGCTATCGTCTGGGGTCATAGGCCCCGGTTCTGGATTCTGCCTCTGTCAACGGCGCGCTGTTTGTAATATAAACGACAAGTGCGCCTGGTAAGGTCACTATACTCAGGCGCGCCACCAGCTCGGATACGGGGTAGAATCATGAGAATATTAAAAACCATAGCGATTCTGTTAATGATGACAGCCACCAGTGGCGTGCTGGCCCAAAAAATTGTCATAGCGCATCGGGGTGCGAGCGGCTACCTGCCGGAGCACACACTCGAAGCGAAGGCTATGGCCTATGCCATGGGTGCCCATTACATCGAACAGGATGTGGTGATGACGGCAGACGATCAGCTTATTGTCCTGCACGATATCACCCTGGATAGGACGACGAATGTGGCCGATCTGTTTCCCGATCGCGCACGCGATGATGGGCGTTACTACGCCATCGATTTTACCCTGGCAGAAATTCGGCAAATGCAAGCCACTGAAGGTTTTCGCATCGTCGATGGCGAGAAAGAGCAAGGCTATGCTGATCGCTTCCCCATGGACACTTCAGCTTTTTCAGTGCCCACCTTCCAGGAAGAAATTGAACTCATTAAGGGACTGAACAAGTCCACAGGCAATAACGTTGGAATCTATCCGGAAATAAAAGGGCCGGAGTTTCATAGACAGGAAGGTAAGGACATCAGCACGGCAGTGGTATCAGTGCTCAAGGAGTACGGATATACCAGTAAATCTGCAAAGGTATTCCTGCAGACTTTCAGTTTCAGTGAGCTGAAGATTATTCACGACGAGATATTGCCGGCCGCCGGTGTGGACATCAACCTGGTGCAACTGATTGGTGGTAATGAAGGTTACGAATGGATGTTCGAACCCAACGGTATGCAGGAACTTGCAAAGTACGCTGACGGCATCGGACCCGAGAAGGGGCTTGTGATTGCACGTGAGTCAACTGCGGGAAATGTCATCGTGACTGACCTGGTGAGCAGGGCCCACGCTGCAGGAATGCAGGTTCACCCCTATACCTACCGTATAGATCCAGGACAAGTGCCGGACTATGCCTCGGACTTCGAGCACTTGCTGGAACTGCATTATTTCGAGGCAGATGTGGATGGCCTGTTTACCGATTTTCCTGACAAGGCGGTAAATTTTCTGCGGCAGCGCTAGGGGTTCTCTAGAACTGGTAACGCACACCAATGAAGCCGGCACGGGGCTGACCAGCGCCGAGAAATACGGGTACTTCCATATCTGCGAAAATCGGCAGGTCTACTTCGCCGGGCTCTTCACCTAATAATCCAAAGCTTTCGAAATCCGTATCGAAGACATTGTCTATTCTGGCGAAAATCTCGAAAGCATCATTAAACTCGTAACTAGCGCGCAAGTTAACAAGAGTGTATCCATCCACCTCATTCAGTTGATTGGACTCGTCACCGCGCAGCACCTGACTGCCATTACTGATTAACTCCAGACCAATCCTGAATCGATCGCTGGCTATGTAATTCGCACCCAGCTTGAACTGGTTCTGCGGGATGCCCGGGATACGATCGCCACGACTCACCTTGATTTCGCCCTCGTCATCGGCAAAGTCATGGTTGGGACTCAACGCACGGAACTCATCTTCGAATGTGGCTTCGATATAACTGTAGGAAGTAAACCATTGCACGGCGCCAAATTGACCATTCAGGCTGCCCTCGATTCCGCGTCGACGGGTCTTGTCTACGTTGGCAAACAATCCGGTAGAACGTCCCGTGGTCTGGAACAGGATGTCATCATGGTTGGTTGTATTGAATAACCCGACGCTATAGGCCAGGTCTCCCAGAAAACCTCTGGCTCCCAGTTCAATGTTGGTCGCCACTACATCATCCAGTGGCGGGTCGGCCAGAAAAGCATTGGGCAGCCGACATTCGAGTTCCACATCATCCGGATCTTCTCCGGCGGCTATGGCGAATTCAATGGCCAACTCAAATACGCCTTCATTACAGGCCAGTTCGATTGGAGTCGGTGCGCGAGATGATTCGCTTACACTGGCGTAAAGATTGTGGTCATCACTGACTTGCCAGGTAAGTCCGACGGCCGGGTTCAGCCGCGTAAAGCGATGACTGCCGTTTAGCTCAGGGCGATCGCCGCTGCGATCGCGCAGATCGACTTCGGTGATATTGCCACGCAGCGATGAGGTGAAAGCGACACTGGCGGTCAGGTCCAGTGTTGCGCTTACGTACAGGCTGGATGACTCTGTTTCCGTACGGATACTGGTGGCGTCTTCATCGACGAAAGTACCGGTACCAAGCCCTGTAGTGAGCCGGGTAGCAGCGCTGAGTTGTGCCAGTTCCAGGACTGAATTGAACTGTGACTCGCCCTTGTACCAGGCGCCGCCGGCGATTACCTGGCTGGCATAGCCAAAAAGCGTACCCTTTACAGTCCACTGGAAGTCGAAGCCAGTGGACTCCTGGTTGCGATCACTGATGTTGTTGATTGCCTCATCGGACAGTATCCCGGTGCCCGACAATTCATCCGAATCAAAGCCTTCCAGGTTAAAGAAGTCATCACTATCCATGGAAGCGACAGTTGCATTCAGAAAATCTTCCAGTGCTGCTGCACTGGTAAAGGAACCGTCACACAGGTCATCATCGTCAAATCCCAGAGCCTCGACATCATCTTCCTCTAATCCTCCCAGCAATGTATTCATGCCGCCAAGATTACAGACGGCGAACTCCGACCCGTCGCCATTGAATGAGTCGGTCTTGTTCTCACGCCAGAACAAGTTGCCACCAAAGCCGAGGTTGGCGCTAACATCATGCTTGTAGTCCAGACTCAGCATCTGCATTTTATTAGCAGTGATGTCGGGGCCGGTAAAAATTGCCTTGCGATCCAGGTTCAGTAATTCCTCAGGTGCTGCGCCATTGCCGACAAGGTCTGTATCGCCCAATTGGTAATTGAGATTGATAGCGGTAGAGGCGCCGCGCCAACCTATACTCGTATACAGATTGAGAGCTTCCGAACTTGATTGGTCGCGCCATCCGTCTTCTTCGAAATAATCGAGGTTTAGGTAATAACCCACGCCGTTGTCGTTGGCACCGGTCTCCACTGTGGCGCGTTGTCGTCCAAATGAGCCGCTGCTAACTTCAAGCTCGGTGCCTTCCGCATTCCACCCATTCTTCATATTTACTGCGAGTGCACCACCCAGGCTGTTAAGGCCAAACAGGGGGTTGGCGCCGCCACTAAGAGTAATACTGTCTATAGCTGACTCAGGCAACAAGTCCCAGTTGACTGAGTCACCCAGGGGTTCATTGATGCGTACACCATTTTGATAAACAGAGATGCCCTGTGCCAGCCCTAGCAGCGGTGAGGCAGTAAAACCGCGATATTGCAGATCTGGTTGTAACGGATTGTTCTGGGCGTCATTGAGCGTAACGCTACCAAATCCCTGCCGTAGAAAGTCGGCGATGCTGAGATTATTGGCTTCTCGCAATGCTGCTGCGTTAGCAGTTTGCACAGGGAACGGAATTTTATCGCTGGCGATTCCTGCGCCGGACGGAACGATGCCAATAACAAGAATTTCTTCCGCTTCCTGGCTAAGGGCAAGGGTGCTGCAAAAACCCGCCAACCACAGGAGCGCAGGACGTAACTCTATCATTTTCTGACACTTTTTCAGAAATTAGCTGCGTAGTATATCAGAAGGTGAGCGCTGTAATAGGGTAATTCGAAAAGTCATCCAGAGGCTGCGATAATGGGTATATAAAGTTAAGCAATCAGAAAATTCAGCTTTAAAGCGGAGTAACAGCATTAATGGCTACAGTATTGATAACGGGTACCAACAGAGGTCTTGGTCTGGAATTCGTCAAGCAACTTCTGCAACGTGGAGACAAGGTTATAGCAACCTGCCGTAATGCAAGTGCGGCACAGGAGTTGATGGAGCTTAAAAATTCTTCCCGGAATCTCGAAGTTTTTGAAATGGATGTCAGCAAGCCTTCTTCATTGGCGAGTTTTGCCAGCCAATTGGGCGACAGGCCTATTGATGTTTTCATAAACAACGCTGGTGTATATGGTCCGAAAAAATCCAGCTTCGGTGGTCTGAAAGCTGACGAATGGCTTGGGGTGTTGAATATCAATTCGGTGGCGCCCATCCTGCTAACCGAGTATCTTGTTAATAATTTGCGCGAGGGTGAGCAGAAAAAGATCATCTATATTACCTCCAAGATGGGTTCAGTTGGGGATAACCAAGGGGGCGGTTCTCACATTTATCGTTCATCGAAGGCAGCCCTTAATGCCGCGGCAAAAAGCGTCGCAGTCGATCTGCTCGGTGAAGGGTTTGTTGTTGGGATAGTTCATCCGGGATGGGTACGCACAGATATGGGTGGTCCAAACGGATTGATAGACACAGAAACCAGCGTCAAGGGTATGCTCGATGTTATCGATAACCTTGTGCCTGAAAATTCCGGCGAATTTGTCGCCTACGATGGTAAATCCATTCCCTGGTAGTTGTTAGAGAGTACTTAAACCTTATGATTCGGACTGCCAGATTGTTGCGGCGGCAATTGACCAATATTGCTTGCCTGATTCCCCTATTGTTTGCCCCCCAGACGGCATTGAGCCATGGCGGCGTCGCCTTTGAAGATGATCTGTGCGTAATCAATATTGGATTCCTACAGGCACATTTCACAGTGTTCCAACCAGAAACTCGCGGCACAGATGAGTTCTGTGAGGATATTCCCGATGTCACACGTTCAGTATTCGTGATGGAATACCTTCATAACCTGTTGCCGCGTATGCCTATAGACTTTCGGATAATTCGTGACATAAATGACCTGGGACGGTTCGCCCGCTGGGAAGATGTGCAAGCTATCGAAGACATTGACGCGGTTACTGTCTATTACGAGCGCCCACGTATCGAATCGGGTGGCTACTACCGGGCCAGCTATGACTTTGAAGAGAAGGGTACTTATATAGGTATAGTCACTGCAGAACACCCGGATAACGGCAATGTCTACAATGCAGTTTTCTACTTCAGGGTTGGGGGCATCGACTTTGGTACATTCCCGCTGTTTATCCTGCTGGCGCTCGTACTGCAAGGCGCATACTGGGCATTAAACGGAGGTCTGGCGCGTTGGAAGGAGCGACGAGGCATGGCACGCTAAACCAGTCGCCACATCTGTGTGGCAGTATTTTTACAGTTCCGCAATATTTGGCGCATACTATTTAGTAAGGCTGCTATTGCGCCGATAAAAACTATGTGTAAACTCTTCCACAATCTTTCTGTTCAGGTGATTGTGCATGAATGCCAAGATTCTGAGGTTGAACAAGGCTGGGATCCCGGTGAGTTGGCTAACCCGGGAAGAGACTGCGACCTTATTAGTCAAAGATCAGGTTATCTGGTCTCTTGGCGATACCGTAATGGAAATTCGCGGAGGCTATAATCGCCACGGTGTTCGTTCCGTGCTCAGGCTTCCCAGCATTGTCGCCTGTGAAGGTAGAGTGCACTCCCTGAGCTTTAACCCGCCACTGGAAAATCGTTTTCTGTTTCGTCGCGACAAGAATATCTGTCTTTACTGTGGCGGCCAGTTTGGTGTGAGCGATCTCTCTCGCGACCATGTTATCCCCATGTCCAAGGGTGGGCGTGATATCTGGACCAATGTCGTAACATCCTGCCGGCGCTGCAATAATCGTAAGGCAGATCGTGAGCCGGAGCAGGCCAGTATGGAGTTGTTGGCAATTCCCTTTGTGCCCAACCAGTATGAGTTTCTCTATCTGTCCAATCACAATGTGCTGGCGGATCAAATGGAATTTCTTTCGGCTCGCTTTTCGCGCCACATCAAGCTGAGTTAGACCTGACTGGACACAAAGCTAAAGCGTTTGCTTTTGGCGCGTAATGGCATTAAGTTTTCTATTCCTTGCCAGCGCTGACACTGTCAGAGCTTCTGATCCGCAAACCAGTTTTTTCCTGGCTGTTTAATTTGAATACCAATCATATTGCAGGATTTCTGTTATCTCTGGTCGCCGCCATAATGTGGGGCGTGCTTCCGGTTGCCTTGAAAGAACTGCTCACCGGGATGGACGCCACGACTATCGTCTGGTATCGCTTCCTTGTTGCCGGAGTCATATTGTTTGGCTGGTTGGTGCTGACCCGGCAACTGCCAAAGGTCATGCAGACCAAACCGGTAATCCGGGCAGGATTATTGATTGCTGCGGCAGGGCTGTGCGCCAACTATTTTCTGTTTTCCTACAGCCTAAATTTTGTCAATGCAGAAACCAGCGAAGCGGTGATCCAGTTAACGACGCTTTTTCTTATTCTTGGCGGTGTTGTCGTTTATCGGGAAGCCTTCGTCACCATACAAAAAATCGGGACGCTGCTAATTGTTGCCGGACTCATACTGTTCTTTCATGATCGGCTTGCTACTCTCACGGATCTGGAAAACCAGGAAACTCTCGGTGTAATCATTGTGGTATTCGCCGCTATCACCTGGACGGTTTACGCGCTGTTGCAGAAGCAATTGCTCAAAAGTTTTACATCGGTACAAATTCTCGCGCTGATCTACCTGTTTGCTGTGTTAGTACTGCTACCATTCATTTCTCCCGCAATAGTTACACAACTCAGTGCAATGCAGTGGTTCCTGTTGGTGTTCTGCTGTGCCAATACACTGATTGCCTATGGCTGTTTTGCGGAAGCACTCAATTGTTGGGATGCTTCAAAAGTCAGCGCTACTCTGGCACTGGCACCGCTTTTCACCATCAGCAGTCTGAAAATTCTGGTGTGGATAAATCCCGACTATGCATTTTCCGACCACCTGAACTGGATATCGATCTGCGGCGCGGTGCTTCTGGTTTTAGGTTCTGTGCTGACCGCTCTGGTACCGGAAATCTACCGTCGGCGGTTGGAAAGACGAGCTGCAAGCACAATGACCGGCATTGAATAGAGCGGGTAAGAAACAGCAGGTTTCGCTGCCGGTGCAAAAATGTATAAAATCAAGCGAATCGAATTCCCCACAACACTCAAGAATAAGACCTGATAAAGGTGTCCCAATGAAAACACTGTCTACTTTCAAGTTTACTCTATGGTTAATTGCAGCAGTACTATCGGTCTCAGTTCAGGCACAACTGACTCGTGTTGAGATTCAATCCAGCGAAGTGCTGAGCGATGCCGCTGTGGATTTTACTTATACCGCAGTCACAGGGGTCATGCATTTAACTCTCGATCCGCAGGATTCGAACAACGCCGCGATTGTGGACATTGAATATGCGCCAGTTAACGATGCAGGACTGGTGGAATACGCCGCTGATTTCGAGTTGCTTGTGCCCAGCGTTGAAATCGCCAATGGCGGCTTGCTTTACAATGTAAATAACCGCGGCAATAGTCGCGTCCCTCCCGAGGAATCGTTGCAGCATCCATTGAGTGAGTTGGGCTTCACCTATCTGGTGACGGGCTGGATTAATGAAATCACGCCGCGTTCAGGCGCGGCCAGGTTAAAGGCACCGATAGTTGGCACGTCAGCAGATCCTATTACCGGCCCTGTAAGGTATGAGGTGAGTGTCAGTTCACCGTCGAACGACATCAGCATCGCCGGTGGGGGTCACCTGGCTTATGCTCCGACTGACGCAGGCTTGCGCGATGCCACGCTGACCCGGAGACTGTACCAGGAAGATCCTCGCGTACCTGTTGAGCGTGACAGTTTTGCACTGACAGTGACAGACGTGGCTGATCATAATCAGCCACAGATTAGCCTGCACCTGGATGGTGGATTTGAACCAGGCTACATTTACGAATTAATCTATGAAGCCAAAGATCCGGTGCTGTCGGGTGCAGGTATGGCAGCTATTCGCGATGTGGTGTCATTGATACGCCATGGTGGTGAGGGCAGCGAGCATCTGAATGAGCTGAATCTTCCGGCTATTTCCCATACCGTCGCCTGGGGTAATTCACAGAGCGGCAGATTACTACGGCAATTCATGTATGACGGTTTCAATGCAGACCTGAATGGTCGCAAGGTGTTCGATGGTGTGATTCCTGTAATCGCTGGTAGTGGCTATGGCATGTTTAACAATCGCTTCGCCATGCCAACGCGCACCAACGGGCAGCATTCAAATTATCTTTACCCCAATGACCTGTTTCCTTTTACCTATAGTGTAAGTACCGACCCATATACCGGCAAGACCGACAGTATTCTGGGTAAGGCGCGCGCGACTGACACTGTACCCAGGGTTATGCACATACAGACTTCCAACGAGTACTGGGTGCGCGGAGGTTCCTTGCCGCATACCAATCCGGAAGGTACTGCAGATGCGGTCATTCCTGAAGAGGTGCGCTTCTATACCATAGGCGGTTCACAACATGGCTCAGGAAATGGTCGATCGCGCCCTGCCAGTTCCGGACAGCTTCCACCGAATCCCAACATGTGGGCGCCGTTCTCCGAATCGCTTATAGTCGCCATGTATCGGTGGGTTGCCGAAGGTATTGAACCACCACCGTCGCGCTACCCTCGTATAGAGGACGGCACTTTGGTGCCCTCACACATTGATGGCAGGATTAATTCTGCCGCCTGGCATCGGATGAACGGGATCAATCACCCGCGCGCCATGTATCAGCCCGCCCATGCCAATTATGGTCCGCGCTGGGACGCTGACCGAATCATCGATTCCCATCCTGATTACTCAGACCACTTCTACAATGCGCTGGTTCCTGCGGTGGATATGGATAACAATGATTTTTCTACGAGCACTTTGTTACCTCCTCTGACACAGGTGCCACTTGCCACATTTATACCTTGGAATCTGCGAGCACCTGAAACTGGAGCAGAGTTGTCATTGGCAAGATTGTCTGGCGGTTACATTCCCTTTCCGCCGAATACTGCCGCCGCAGTGCAATCCCGAGATCCGCGCAATTCTATTGCCGGGTTGTACAATTCCTTCGAGGATTATCTCGCGCAATACGAAGCAGCGACAGACGAATTGATTGACCAGGGCTACCTGTTACCGGGATTCAAGCCGATGATCATGGACATTGCCGAGAGTAATGCCGGGGTGTTCGACTAGAAAACTGCTGGCTAATATTTCCCGGGCAGGGGCGCAAAGAGCAGTAGTAAAACTGCCTGCTTCTTTCCATTAATGTCAGGAAATTCACTGATCCTGCCTCTCTCAAATACAGGCATTCTGAATTCTTGACTTCTCCCCAGTCCTACTTACAATCAGACGCAGTGGAAAATATAAAAAGAAAAATGTTTTCCGTATTTTCTTAAAATAAACATAATAATTTCAATAAATTACAATGAAAATTACTCGTTCTCTGGGCTTTTGCCTGCTAGTCCTTCCAGTTTTATATACACCACTTACCAACCACGCTGCGGAACCTGAATACGACGCTGAAAAAATCACAGTCGCGGTTCGTCGTCTCACTGAGTCTCAGTACCGCAATACAATTCGCGATATCTTTGGTTCGCAAATAGAGATTAACGCGCGGTTTGAACCGGAACAAAGGGAAGGGGGCTTGCTTGCTATTGGCAATGCCATGCTGTCATTAACTTCCTCTGGTTTCGAACAGTACTTTGTGCTGGCAGCTTCTATCGCTGAGCAAGCACTCGCTGAGGACTCGCGAGCAGACGTCATGCCGTGCCAGCCGACAGTGGAATCAGCTGTCGACAGTGCTTGTGCCAGCCAATTTTTGGCGCAATATGGTGAACAATTGTTCCGTCGACCGTTAACTGAAGCCGACTTGCAAGCGCGGCTTGCTACCTTTGAGGCAGGAGCCGCCCAGGCCGAAGATTTTTATGCTGGCTTGCAACTGGCGCTAACAAGCCTGCTGATCGCACCTGAGTATTTGTTTCGTGTAGAGCAGGCTGAAGTTGATCCGAATGATCCTGCGCAATATCGGCTCGATGGTTACAGTAAGGCATCGCGTCTGTCATTTCTGTTTTGGGATACGGCGCCCGACAATGAATTGCTGCAAGCGGCCGCTTCCGGGGCGCTCCATGAAGAGTCTGGTCTCGCATCCCAGTTAACCCGATTGAGTGAATCACCCCGATTGGCGGATGGTGCGCGCGCCTTCTTCATCGATATGATGCAGATCGACGGTTTCGATAATATGGTAAAGGATCCGGCGATTTATCCGAAGTTTAATCAGCTGGTTGCAGACAGTGCACGGCAACAAATGCTGATGACCATAGATGACTTGTTGATTGATCAGTCACGAGATTATCGTGAGTTGTTTACTTCAAACGAAACCTTTCTTAATCGCGCACTGGCGGCTGTGTACCAGGTGCCATATACCTCAGCTGAGGAATGGGCCGAGTATGAGTTCGCGGAAGATTCGGAGCGTTCAGGACTTTTTAGCCAGGTTGGATTTCTCGCACTCTGGGCCCACCCCGGTACGTCTTCACCGACCAGACGCGGCATCAAGATTCATGAAATCTTCATGTGTGAACCGACTCCAGACCCACCCGCTGATGTAGATTTCTCCCAGGTGCAGGACAGCACGGCTGGCACAGTACGCGGGCGGCTTCTGGATCATATGGAAAACACAGGGTGTACCGTGTGCCACCAGCGTAGTGATCCTCCCGGTCTGGCATTGGAGCACTTCGATGGTCTGGGGCAACTGCGCACAATGGAAAATGGCCAGTATATTGACGTGAGTGCGGATTTGTTTGGCACACGGTTCGTCGGTGCACAAGGGCTTGGAGAGTTTCTCTATAACGATCCTCGGGTTCCAGCCTGCCTTGTGCGTAACGTTTACTCGTACGGCGTGGCCCGCTCTCTCGATGCAAACGAGCGCGACTTTTTGAATGCGCAAACGCAACAGTTTGCTAACAATGGATACAGGGTGCCAGATCTTTTCAAACAAATAGCTGGCACTGCAAAATTTTTTGAAGTCAGATTACCGGAAGGCTCTGAAGTGGAGCTGGCAGGAAACACACCTGCAGCATCCCAATAGGACGAGGACAATACAATGAGCAAATCCAAGCAGTTCAAATTAAATCGTCGTTCAATGCTTAGAGGCATGATCGGTGGCGCAACTGTGAGCATGGGTATTCCATTACTCGATTTATTTCTGAATGAAAATGGTACCGCCTTTGCCGATGGCGGCGATATTCCGACGCGATTTGGGACGTATTTCTGGGGTCTCGGCTTAACCGATACGCCTGCCGGCGGCACTCGCTGGGTTCCGCAGAAGACCGGGCTTGATTATGAAATCACACCAGAACTGGAAGCGATTGCAGGGCTCAAGGACAAGGTTTCTGTTTTTTCCGGCTTTCGTGCAATACCCGATAGCCGACCGAATCTGGTGCACTGGAGTGGACATGCTTCCATTTTGTCCGGGGTTGCGCCAGGCACCACAAGTCGTTTCGAGGGGGCCTCATTTGATACGAAAATAGCAGATGCCATTGGCAACACCACGCGTTTCAAGTCATTGGACATCGATGCGTCGGTTTCGCGTAGACCTATCAGCTATTCGACGCGCACCGGCTCAACTTTTGCGTCTCCTGATGTCACACCACTGGATCTATACAATCGATTATTCGGAGAGGGTTTCCAGGATCCTAATAGTGATAATTGGCAACCTGATCCGGCGATCATGTTACGGCAGAGTGTACTCTCAGCCGTGACAGATCAGCGCAAATCACTGATGGAAAGCGTAGGGCACGAAGACAGGGTCAAGCTTGATCAGTATTTCACTTCTGTAAGGGATATGGAAAACCAGCTTGCTGTTCAATTGCAACGCCCTGAGCCAAGTGAAGCGTGTGTGATTCCTGGAGCACCTCCAGAAACTCCGCGTGCAGCCTCAATCGATGTGGTTAACCAGAATACAAAAGTTATGGCCCGATTGTTGGCGATGGGGCTTGCCTGTAATCAGTCTCGTGTTTTCAATTTTGTCCATACTGGTGGTACGTCGGAAACCTATATTGCAGGTAACAGCAAGATTTATCACCAGATTACCCACGACGAACCTACCGATGCGCAATTGGGCTACCAGCCAGAAACCAGCAAGCTTGCGGGCATGGTCATGGAAGGCTTCGGCATATTTCTCAACGAATTGAATGCGATTCCTGAAGGTGCTGGAACATTGCTGGATAACTGTCTGGTGATGGGCTTTAGTGACACGGGCTATGCCAAGATTCATTCGATCGAAAACATTCCCATGTTTCTCGCTGGTGGCGCAAGTGGCAGGCACAAAGCCGGCCAACATATTCATGAACCAGGTGAATCAGTAACACGAGTTTCACTGACAGCAATGCAAATCGCTGGTGCGCCAGTGGGTGAGTTTGGTACCGGTTCAATGCGTACTGCTCGTCCTGTTTCAGAAGTCATAGCTTGAGAGAGGCGGTCAATCCATGAATAAGCAAATATCTACAAGTTTATTAATGGCAGCTTTGGCATTGCCCATGACTGCCGCAGCAGACTGGCATCGATCATTCGTTATCGAATGGAATGAACCTGCACATTACTACGGTGCCGACTCTGGCGTGATTGATCCTGGTACTGATTGTCCGCAGGGGACTAACCCCGAGCTGGACTGGGTGGAAGTGCTGGTAAAAGCAGGTTATACGCGAGAGGAAGCTGAGTGGCTGCGCAACCCGGCGAATCCTACTCGCAGCCCGGTACATGGGCAAAACCAGATGGCATTCCGTGGCGAAGGCCGTGCCAATGTTTACACCAATCCGACGACATATCCTGACACTGGACTGGTCGGTGTAACAGGCAATATAGCTGAGGGCATCAACCTTGATGGCAATGAAGATACTGGCTTTGTCAGTCCGGCAGGCGAAGCGGGTATCGACAATACCTTTTACAGGACATTGGGATGTTGGAAAACCTATCGCGGCCCCGAGCGCCTTTCCTCCGGCGCGCTGACATTTAACGATAGTATGCGTAATGGATCATGGACCATGGTCATTGTAGTTTCTGGGGAAGGTAATGACCCCATGAACGATGACAATGTCATGGTGGGTTTTTATATGAGTCAGGACGATATGGTTAAGGGTGGAGATGGTGAAATTTCCAGTGACTATACATATCGCATTGAACCGCATAAGAAATACGAAAGCATTTTTCCCGCCTATACCCGTGATGGCACCATCCTCTCAAAAGAACCGGTAAGCGCCATGCTGCGTGACCCCGGATACTCTCGCGATCTCGATTTGTTAGACGCGCAGATCAAACTGGAGATGAAGCCTGATGGTACTTTGCGGGGCTACGTAGGAGGCTATCGCGCCTGGGAACCGGTTTACCGTGGCTGGGTAAACGCTCGCGGACCGGTAATCGAATCATTGACCTGGGTTGAATTGCCGTCTGTTTATTATGCCCTGCGGCGCAATGCAGACTACAGCCCGACCGGGCCCGGCGGTGAAAAGACACATATTTCCTATGCACTAAGAATTGATGCCCTGCCGGCCTTCGTTGTTGAACCAGATGCCAGCGCGGTCGTGAGTTCGGTAACTTCATACAAGGACCAGGCGCCTGAGTTGCCCGCACTAGGTGGTGCGCTGGGGCGTATTCGAGTGATAGATGGCATAGTGATCAATCCCAACGATGAGCACCAGGCCGGGCCAGATGCAGTGATCTTGCCGCCCTCGAGCGAGCGCTAATAATAAAAAAGGGGCAGGAGGCTAATGAAAAAATTCGCAATTAATTTTTTACTTGCCGCAGTACTCAGTCTAGTTTTGGTTCTAACAGCAACGCTTTTCGCGGCTGACGATATTGCGCCATTGAATGAGTCTGAAAGGCCCATTCGCATTTCAGGTGTCGGTCTTCGTGTCAGTGACCTGGAGCGTTCCCTGCAGTTTTACACCGAGGTATTGGGGCTCAAAGTCGGTGCTCGGGTTCCTCGTGAGGGCGAGGCCTTTGAATACCTGTTAGGCATGACTGGAAATATCAGGGAGGACAGTCTCATCGTGATACGCCGCGGAGATGTAGTTCCTGGAGCAACAGAATTTGGCAATATCGTGCTGGTCGTGCCGAATGGTCGGGCAATGGCCGAGCGTGTGGCGGCGGCCGGCTATCCACCCGAAGAAATTCGCGATGGTACGAACTTTGTGCGAGATCCTGATGGATACCGCATTGAATTGTATCAGCGACCTTAACAGGAAGGGCACAGTTTGAACGATAAGAAAGTCGTACCACTTCCCGGCCCATTTCTGGAGAGCCGTATTTCTGATAAAAGTGATCCGGCGCTCGCACAGGAAATCGTCGATGCTTTTGCCCGCTATGCAAGTGAAAAAGGCATTCGGTCAATCTCGATGGCTGAACTCGCCAGAGAACTCAGGGTAAGCACAAAAACTCTCTACAAGTATTTTCAGAACAAGGGAGAGTTAGTGCATGAGATGATTGTGAAGTGGGAAAAGCGTATCCATAAACCGATTGAAACTTATGGTTCTGATCTGGTTGAGACGCTGCGTTACTGGGTGAAGGTCTGGGTGGAAAATGACGCGCGCTTTTCCACAGCGTTCTGGACAGATCTGAAATCAGACTATCCACAACTCTACAGGGTTTATGTTGATTCCCTCTATAATCGCATGGCAGCTATGAAATTGCGCCTTACGCCTTTTCTCAAGGAAGAAGTGAATCATGACTTCGCCTGGTCAAGCTATTTTATACTGATGACTGCTTCATCCCAGCCCAAGACATTTGAGAAGATCGGGATGACACGCGAGCAGTGCGTATTCGAAGCTTTTAATTTCTGGATGAATGGTGCAGTCGACATGGCGGCACTTGGTGAAGCACAAAAATCCGAGAACCTCGCTGGTTAACTAAACCACTTTTGTTTCCTGCTCGAAAAATTTTGCTCCCACTCAAGGACTGAGGGACACGCCATTCAATCTTGGCAGTTCACACTGCATGGATATCGCATTCGCTTGTGGTGCCAACACCCCATCACCTGCTGACAATCTGACGGAGCTGGTCGAACTGCTTTGACCCAGACAAACCAGTTGCTTGTCTTCCACTCCCGGTTTCACCATGCCATCCCAGACTACATCGGGAATGCGTTCGCCGGTTTGTTCGTGCAATGCAACAAGCATCGCGTGTCGTGGCTTGTCCCCACCTCCGCTGTAGGTATTGTCGTGCACGTAAATCTGCTCCGGGAACGGATCGTAGTCAGGATCATCGATAGTGCGGCCGCCCAGAGTAAAACTGTAGATCATGATATTGACGTTGCCATTGTCACGAAAAGAATTTTCGAACACTTCGATACTGTCATTCGCCAGTATCAGCAATCCGGTACCAGGTGGTACATTGCCGACTATGGCGCCAGGTGGGGCGAAGTTTTCCGTATTGTTGGCATAAATCTCATTGTTGAATACACGCGTGCCCTGACCGCCTTGCACCGGTAAGTTCGGCAGGTCAAAAACCAGTATGCCGCCAGTGTTGTTGGTCGCCACGTTGTCGTATACATCGGCAAACGTGGAATTTTCGATTTCGATACCAGCGACGTTGTACTCGGCGCGGGAGTTGCGCACAACGATCTGGCTGGACTGGCCTACATAAATGCCTGCATCGGCTGCACCTATGGCAACAGACTCATCAATCAGTACGTTGGTAGATTGCACGGGATAAATGCCATACGCACCATTGTTTGAGTCTGGCCCGTTGGTCCACTCAGTGCGTACTCGCCTGATGGTGACATTGGTGCTTTGATTTATTTTCAATGCATCGCCGATGGGATCTTCTATTGCTATGTCTTCAATCAGAAAATCATCAGCATTGACCAACAGACCTTCGGCACCTTGCACCTGGTTGGCGAACGACAGAATCGACTGGTCCATACCCGCACCACGAATTGTTACACCGGGTACATTGAGTGAAAGACTGCGAGTAATGTCATGGACGCCTGCCGGTATTTCAATGATGTCGCCCGGTTGCGCCTCGATAAGGTCGAGTTGCAGTTGTTCCGCAAAGCCAAGTGCTGGCGCCGGGGGTTCAGATTCAGAACAGGCAGCCAGTATGAATGGCAGCGTAATAAGGAGAAAGTACTCTTTGAATTTCATGGCATAGCGCCTCTTGTTGTTTGTTTTATAATGGCACAAATCGATTGTTTTCCACATCCTTGCGCACCTGATCAAAATTGAATAACGCGCCATTCATGGCGATATAAACGCCTGCTGGCAATATCTGAACGCCCGCGAATGCTGTACCGATATTGAACATGGCATCGGAGTTTTGAAACAAGGCAGGGCTAAGGGCGCCAGTAATAACCATCGTCTTTCCAGCCACATTACTCAGTACCCGCGCCGTTTCCACCATAGTGTCGGTGCCGTGCGTGACGATGATTTTCGACTCCTCAGCATCAACCACTGCCCGCAAAATTAGCTGGCGGTCTTCATCGGTCATATCCAGGCTGTCTTTTTGGAGCAGAGATGTAACGGCAAAACTTGGTTGCAGGCTAAGCCTGGAAAGTATCTCAGGAATATTCGGGGGCCCAACCTCGTACTTGCTCTTGGCATCGAAGTAGATTTTGTCGATGGTGCCACCGCAGGTGAATATTCTGATATCAACTTCGGACATGGCGGTTAGCGGTCTACGACCTCGAACATCCAGGTGTTGCCTGATGTTACTTCCTGATCGTCCGTCACCGCGCCGGTACCATATTTGCGATCATATTCAGTCAGTACCGGGACTACATCTGGTCCACCCATGATGCGCTCGAGCCGCTGTTCATAGAGATTGCCATCGACTCGCAGAATAATGCGGTCGTCTTCTTCGAGATAGGAAGGCCACTGCTTCCATATTTCACCGATACCGGAATTCATATATCCGCTAACCAGAAATAACCGACCATCATAGACGCCAAGCCAGACAGTACGGGAGCGGGCAGGTTCCAGAGTCTGGAATTCGATGAGCATGCGATCGGTAAGAAAGCTCCAATCGGCAGGGGCTGGAGCCAGTTCGCCACTCTCAAAGGGGCCGCCGGCCAGCAGGCCCACGGGGCCATCAGCAAAGCGCGCGCTGAACACAAACAGCGCGAAACCGATCACTATTGTGGCGAGGACTATGCCAGTCCACTTCAGTATTTTTTTTATCATGCAGATTCTCAAAATTTTTCGGATTCTGGTGATCCAGACTTTTTATAACAGCGTTTCAGTAAATATGGTCACCTCATACAGCTTGAATGCTCTTGAGATTTGTTATCCATAACTGCCTTCGTGGCAGGTTTTTTCTCTCAGCGATGCGCATCCCCGCGATTGCATTCAGGGCATCTATTCTGTGAACAGAGTAGGGCCCTTTTTTTTTACCTGCCCAACTGTAATCAACAAACTCCCTATTTATAACGTGACTCATCGAGATATGCCCGCACTTTCTCCAAGTCCTTCAGCTGCATCGAGAGGGACTCCACATCAAAGGTCGCGGCGAAATCCTGGAACGCGGGTACGGCTGTGGCGATAGCAGCCTCGCGGGCTGCAGCACCCTGCGGCGTCAGCGTTACCAGCTTGCTGCGGCCACTTTGACTATCCGGCTTGATGTCGACAAAGCCTTTACCCTGCAGCTTCTTCAATGTGTTGGTCATTGCGCCGGGAGTAACCTGAAATGCGTTGGCCAGCCGGCCCGGCGTGGCCTGGGTATCTACTCGAGTAAACCAGTTGAGCACACTGAACTGGGAACTATTGAGGCCATGGGGTAGGTTGCGTTCAAACATGGCAGCACTGAGCTGGGAAATTATTCCTATCTCATTGAAATACTTAAAAATAAGGCTGGTTTGCTGGGGGTTTGGGGAGGTGTCTTTCATAATTAATTCTGAAGTCGAGTTGACAACTTATAGTTTAATATTAAACTGTTTAATATTGAACTATTATGGAGTGAATAATGAAATTTGTCTATTGGGGATTAGGTTCGCTGGTTGTGTTGTTACTGACCTTCGTTGGGATAGAGCGACTGGCAGCTGAACGGGTAGAAGTCGTGGAATTACACACGGTAGACGAGGCCGGGGAACCCGTTACGACCAGACTTTGGGTAGTTGATGATGACGGATACCAGTACCTGCGTGTGGGTGCAGATGGTTCTGGCTGGTTTACCCGCTTGCAGGACAATGAAGAATTTGACCTTACTCGAGGCGAGGCAACACGTCGATATACCGCAGTATTGCGGCCGGAAAAATCAGCGCACATTAGTGCTTTGATGCAGGAAAAATATACCTGGGGCGACAGTTTTATTGCCAACGTCGTCGGCGGGCGCGATGGCTCGATTCCAATCGAATTGCATCCGTTGGATTAGATGCCAATTCGACTGAGGCTATTGATCAGTTCGCGCAAGGTTTTCTCCGCCACGGGATAGGAGGCTGCAAACCGTGCCTCAAGGGCGATGGCATCATCAAGGATGGTGTTTTCACTGGTATCGATTTCGGGATTAACCGCATCTTCCACGTTATTGCTCAGTTTATGAAAGCTCTCCTGAAGCTCTTTGTCGGGATCATCGATACCTTCGAGTTCCTTGCGTAATTCCGCCAATAATTCCCTGATTCTCGCTTCACTCATATGTTAGTACTCCTGCCTACTTTAGTTCGCGGCGCTCTAAATCAAAATATTCCGTAGTGATTGCACCATCGCCATCCTGTAATCGCAATGCTATCCGCAGTTTGTCTGGTTCCGGGAACTGGTATGACAGACCACGAAAATTAATGCTGTTAGGTGTAATGGATTCAAACCTGAAAGTGACGTAATCATCCTGCGCTTCCCAGCCAGTAAAGTCCGGATTGAAATGCTTCAGGCGTAAAATAAACTTATCATCGACTTTGACGATTTCCATGTACTCACTGAATTGCAATTCGCCGTTCATCGATTGTTTGAATATGCCATTCAATCGACCGTCGACAGCCGGCATCCAGACTTCCTCGGATTGTCCTCCAAAGCCTGTGCCTACCCAATATCCGGTAAGCGCTGAAAAATCATCAATGCTTAATTCTTCCTGCGCCTGGGCCGTGCCAGCAATAATGGCAAGCAGGACAATTACGCTATGAATTGATTGCATTACGCAATTCCTCCAAACAGGTAGTCTGCCATTCTCTACCAGCTGGCGAACCGATTCCAGTTCTCCTTTCAGGATATTAGCGTTTGTATTGCCTCGAACAGTTGTCTATCTAATTGTGGGTCGCTCAATTTACCTACCTCACTGTCAAAGTTTTCATTGAAGCTTGGTACAGACAGGCTGGCTCTTACTTCCCCGCCAAAATGTGGCGCAGACTGCAGGATAGTCGCCATTACCCCAGCACCTCCGCGTTTTCCTAGCGATGTCGACAACACCACCATGGGCTTGTTCTGGAACACTTTAGTGTCAATGCGTGAACACCAGTCAAACAGGTTTTTATAAGCCGCGGTGTAGGAGCCATTATGCTCGGCGAAGGAAATAATCAGTGCATCAGCTGCGCCGATCAGTGTAAAAAACTGTTGCGCCAGGGTGGGTTGGCCCAGTTCTGCTTCACGGTCCACGCTGAAAAGTGGCAATTCATAGTCGTTAAGATCGGCAATTTCGATCTCCGCATCTGTACAAAGGCTGCAGGCATAAGTGACTAGCTGTTTGTTAATCGAGCTCTTGCTGCTGCTCGCAGCGAATGCCAGTACTTTCATACGATTCTCCATGCTTTTGTTTTGAGTGAGGTGAAGGACAGTGGCCTGAACAGTAAAACGTCAGTGATTCTTCAATGGGTCATTGAGATGGCCACAGGAGACAAAATTCATTGAGTTTTCGGCGTTTGCCACATACTCTCATATTCATAAGTCGTTCTGAAATACAGCAAAAACAATAATCGAGTTGGAGAAAACGCCATGTGTGATGAAGATACTCAAAAAGATGTAGAAAGATTCCTGAGCCAAAATGGAGACATGACCCGGCGCCAGTTTGGCAAATTGTCGGCAGCAGTGGGGCTTGCCATGTTGCTACCACCGGTTGCCAATGCCCAGTCAGTAACTGAGTCTGATGTGGAAGTGACCACAGCAGATGGCGTGGCCGATTGTTACTATGTTCGCCCTTCTGCAGGCCAGCACCCTGCCGTTATCGTGTGGCCAGACATACTCGCGTTGCGCCCTGCTTTTAGAGCCATGGGCAGACGCCTGGCACAATCCGGCTATTCCGTGCTCGTCGTGAACCCTTTTTATCGCGATGCGCGCGCACCTGTAGTGGAAGAAGGCGCCAGCTTTGGGGATCCTGAAACACGCAATATCGTGTTACCTATGGCACGCAACCTGAATGCCGAAACCCATTTTACGGATGCTCGCGCCATGGTGGCTTGGCTGGATGCGCAGGAAGAAGTCGATACCAGTCGCGGTATAGGTACAACCGGATATTGCATGGGTGGGCCGATGGTCATGCGAACTGTTGCTGCTGTGCCGGAACGCATGGCGGCTGGCGCAACCTTCCATGGTGGAGGGCTGGCAACCGATGCTGACAATAGCCCCCATTTACTAATTCCGGATACCCGTGCGCAGATGTTGCATTGCGTTGCCGAGAACGACGACAACAATGATCCCGAGGCCAAGAATGTGCTGCGAGCTGCATATGAAGCTGCTGGCATACCGGCAGAAATCGAGGTCTATGCAGGCGCCATGCACGGCTGGTGCCCGCCCGATTCAGCTGTTTATCACGAGGCTCAGGCGGAACGCGCCTGGTCGCGCATGTTGGCACTGTTCGAGAATGCCCTGGCTTAAGGAAACTGATTCCCGGGGAGCATGGCTCCTCGGGAGTTGATCATTAACAAAGTAAAGCTATCAGCGGCAGTACTATTGGTGGCGCTGGGAATCGTGATGATTTTCCTGGGTCTGCGAGCCAATATTCTGGCTCCCTCAGTTACTGGCATTGCTTTTTTTGTCATTGCCACCGTATTTGCTTTCGACTCCCGCAAGTAGTCCTAGCCGGACGATTCCAACTGAAAACTCCACCAGCCCTCTGCTCTGGGTGACGCGGCAGGTGGGGCGCTGTCCGGCCCATTCTGCAGTCTGTATAGTTTGGCGGTCCTTGCTGCCCAGGCCTCATCCAGTGTGGCGTTGTCAGTTACGCGAGTGATAGTTACCGGATACACAATTCCGTCAAGTCGAATACGACCTGGTGCACTCGCGCCCACGTGGTCTGACCAGTACTTACCTTCGCACGAAGAACAGCTCAGGAATAATTCACCTGTCTCGGTTGCCATGCAGTTTAGATTAATCGAATGCGGTAGCAGGCCGGCGGAAATTTGTATTTGACACAAAGCCACATCATTAGCGAATGACCAGTCATCAACGGGCTCTTCGTTGAGCTCGCCCAGCAACATCCCGCCTGGCAGGCGCTCACATGGACAGGTAAAAAACCAGTAAAAGAATGTTGCAACCAGGCCGATGGTAATGCACCCGAAGAAGGGAATAATAAGACGCCTCTTCCTGTCAGCGGCTGTAGATACGTTATCTCCACTCATTGTGCGAACCCTCGTCAAAATAAACTCTAACTTGTTTAACCTATTTGCGTTTGGACCTGAACTTCATATGGATTGCGTTATAAATCCGGTAAAGCAGATTCCAGTTCAAACAGGGATTTCAAAATAAGTCGCCACTGACCGTATTGTTCTTCCATTGTGCCGCTTAATCCATGGACTTGCCGGTTGGTCTCGAGAATAGCCGGAGCTACCTCGTTATTAAAGCCGGTCGCGAGCAGCGTGAACTCCTGCTCATAGATCTTACTCCATTTGAAGCGGTCATAGCGCTGACTGAGCGCGAGGAAGCCATTGCCCGCGACTTGCCTGCCGCCGGTTGTGCGATCAATGAGTGAGCTCTCTTCGGTTAACTGGTCATGTGAGTATCGACGCCAGACGAGGTAGGCCACGCGCATATCTTCAAAGAGAGCTTCGTAGTACTCGTCTACGGTGTCGATAAACAGATGGTGCCGGAGTTGCATATCCATAGCGCGCTTTAGCATGGGGTCATCCACGGAAGGTAAAAACGCAGCATCGAGAAGACCATCGGCGTTTTCGACAAGCATATGGCCGAAAGAGTCAGGTGACAGCTCATTGGCATATACCAGCATGGCGACATTTCCAATGCGCTCCAGTTCATTGAATCCCAGTGTATCCCGGGCTGCCACCAGATCATTGTTAATCTGGTTATAGATGTCCTGAAATGGTTCTGTATAGGTGCCAGGGTCGAAGCGGTTGCCTGGTGTATAGCGAGTAGATTCCGGAAAATCTGCCTGTTCGGCCCTGTCCCGGTAAGTTTCATTGAGCCAGACGCGGCCGGTGCTGTCCTGTGCATGGATTGCCAATACCAGTTCGCTGCCATCGGAATGCAATAGCTCCCCGGTAATCATGAGGTGCATCGAAGGGTCAGGACCGGGTAGCACACGCACGGCGCCCCAATGGTTTGATGCCGTCAATGTATTGCGTAGCGCGTAGGGTAGATACTGGGTTTCGTTGTCTCTGATTTCATCAAAGACCCATTCATTGTTACCAGGATCTGCGTAAGGAACATAAGCATTGCTGAATATCTGCACGCCTATGTCCAACAATGCAAACTCAGGTGGTGGTGTGGAGGCAGTATTCAGTAATGATTGGCCCACTTCATAAGCTTCGATCTCTGGTCGTGGTTCAGGTTGCGGATTACCAGCACAAGCGACAAGTACCAGGCACATATGAAGAATGTATAGTAGGTAGGACTTACGCATTACACTATCAGTCTCTGCTCAAGGTACCAGCCTGACTACAAACATTGCCTCTGGTTACTGTCTGTTCACAATTGAAGGACTCGGGTGGAGCTTCGTAACGATTGAAAGTCTGGCGCAGATTGAATGGCGTGCCGCCTGCACTTGATATCGATGTCACCATTTGCAGGGAAGTTGAATCTGCAGCAACCGTGAACCGGTGGGTGATGAGTAATTGATCGGGAAGCTGGATAAAAAACACCAGTTGCTGCCGGTCCCAGCCACATATTTCGTTGCCATACTCGCTATTGAAGGTTTCACTCGGTCCATCAACTATAGGACAAACAAGGTCAGGTTCGCCGCGTCGTGATACGCGAACTTCTTCCCGCGATTGCGAAATGTGCATGGTGCTCTGCCGCGAGATATATTCAGCAAGGCGCGCGAGATCGACAATGCTTACGCCGCGATTACTTCGCAAACTGGGTAATCCTGACAGCGATCCTGAGCGCGAGAGTGAAGCTCCGGCGTTTTGCTGTCTTTCGATGGAACGGCGGATGTCATTCACTGTCCGCTCGAGTTCTGTTTCCCAATTATCACTGCGTTGGAAATCTTTTTCCCAGTCTCCGGAAAAATTCATGCGCAGGGGGGTATCCAGATCCAGAATTGGTAATTCGTCCATCGCATGGGTGGCTGTTGATAGAGAAAATACCAAAAGAATTCTGGAAAAACAGGCAGAAACCCGAATGCGCAATACCACGGTCGAACCTCAGGCTATTGTGCAGTACTGATATTGGCTTTCTGAGTCCAGAAAATATCGATATTACCCAGGCTGTTGTCAGTACGGCTGGAGAACCATGAGAAGGTTTCTTCACCGGGTGGTAGCGCAGGACACATGTCGGCACCCGCGGTGTTTACCTGTGGCCCGAGGTTACTTGCAGGACCCCACTGATTTGCGCCTTGCTGCATGGCACCCCATAGGTCCATGCCACCGAAGCCGCCGGGCCGATTGGAAGTAAAGTACACCATGCCATTGCTGTCCTGGCTGAAGTGAAATTCTTCGGCTGCGGTATTGATATTCGGCCCCTGGTTGACGGGGTCCATCCAGTTGCCAGCATCGTCCTGCTGCGAGCACCAGATGTCTGATCCGCCATAGCCTCCCTCACGCATGGATGCAAAGCACAGGGTTTCGCCATCGGCTAAGATGGCCGGACAATGTTCATTACCGGCATCAGTACTGATAGGAAACCCCAGTAGTTCAGGCTCCGTCCAGGTGCCATCGACCTTGCGCGTAACAAACAGGTCATTGGCATTATTGCGGCCACTGTCAGCCAGCCGGTCTGATTTAAAAAATATGGTATTACCATCCGCAGTTATCCAGGGTTCACGATCATCGCCGCGACGCAAAGGGTCAGTATCCGTCGCGGGTGCTGCGTTGACAGGTATGCCCATATTGACAGGGGTATTCCAAAGCCCGGTTTGCTCATTGAAAGTAGCAATATAGAGATCTTTCGGATCGCCCGGTGCCACAGCCATGTCCTGCCGGGCACTGCAGTAGACCATGGTGCCGTCAGCGGCAAAAGAAAGTTCACCTTCTGCCCACATGGTATTGATGGGTGCGCCAAAATTATGGACTGCCAATTCCACCCAGGGTGTGTCCTGGGCGAGTGTGCCACTGCAGAGGATGCTGGCAAAAAGGGCGGTAAAAACCTTATAAACTGGAGAAAATATTCTGTTCATCGAAACTCTCCGAAAATGGCTGGGGATGTCTGGCATGCTAGCTATTCTGCATTGGCTTGGCAATGGCGGTTCATCGCGATGGATTAGTGGTGTACCCTGAATATCCTTCTGATAGAGTTGACGTTAAAAAATGGGTTGAGGGAGAGCAACAATGACTAAACAAGACTTCTATTTTTCAGCGGTTCCGGTCAGTTTCAAAAGCTTTCTGATATTTCTCGCTATTAGCATGATGGGTTCTTCGGCGCAGGCTCAACCTGATTACAGCCAGGTTGAAATTATTCCTCATCACGTAGCGGGCAGCGTTTACTATCTTGAAGGCGCGGGCGGCAATGTCGGACTTTCCATTGGTGATGATGGTGTGGTCATGATCGATGACCAGTTCGCACCATTAACCGAGAAGCTTGTGGCCGCGATACGGCAATTAAATTCCGGAGAAATTCGCTTCCTAATTAATACCCATGTGCATGGAGACCATACTGGCGGTAATGAAAATCTTGGTCGCATGGGAGTTTCCATTCTGGCGCGCGATCAGGTAAGAGAACGCCTTAGTGCGCAATTGCCAGAAATTGCATTACCGGTACTAACCTATAGCGAGGCAATCACTATTCATCTGAATGGAGAAGAGGTGTATGCCTTCCCAGTGCCACCATCGCACACTGATGGTGATTCTTTTATCCATTTCAAAGACTCCGACGTCATACATACTGGTGACGTATTTCGCACCACCGCGTTTCCGGTAATTGATACAAACAATGGTGGCACTCTGGATGGAACGTTGGATGCGTTGGGACTGCTTGTGGGCTCTTCGGGCCCTGACACAATTATCTTGCCGGGGCACGGCTCGCCATCGGCGCGTGAAGATGTCATTGCCTTCAGAGACATGGTATTGGATGTAAGAAACCGCGTTGCGCCAATGGTGCGAGAGGGTATGACTTACGAACAAGTTGCTGCTGCTAACCCAACCGCAGCATATAATGATCAATATGGAGACCCCGAACGCTTTCTTCGAGCAGTTTATGCTGAGCTCGGAGGCAATGTGCAGTAGGGTAAGGCCAAGCCAGTCTGATTAACTCAATAGAATAATAATTAACAAAGGCGCAGTAACCATGTCACGATTGCTATCAACAAAAACTGTTGTATCACTGTTCTGTATTTTTGCCAGCGCGGCTGTACTGGCTCAGAATCAGGGTAATGCACGTGGGCCGATTGGTCCGAGTCCGTATGATGTAGTACAAGAGTGGCATAAGCCATTTGCCAAGCCGGGCTTCAGTTTTGGCGGGAATTCTGGTGTTTTCGCTGAATCCCCAGACCGGATTTTTATCGCGATGCGTGGTGAAACTGTATTGCCTTATCCGATTCCTGAGGACTTCACTTATTTCGCAGGATCAATAGGTATCAACGTGTTGCGTGATACCGATCGTCGCACCTGGCAAAACTGCCTCTATACGCTGGGTGCCGATGGCCAGGTAAGCGAGTTGTGGGATCAATGGGATTTTCTTTGTGCGGGCTCGCAGGGCCCTGGTCCCCACCGCATACGCATTAGCCCCTATGATCCAGAGAGCCGGGTTTGGGTCATCAACGAAACCTTTCACCAGATCTATGTGTTTTCCAATGATGGCGCCGAACTGTTGCAAGTTCTTGGAGAAAAGCTGGTACCAGGCGATGACGAAAGCCATTTTGCCAGACCCCAGGATGTCGCATTCCTGCCAGATGGGCGCATCCTGGTTGCTGATGGACTCGATAATCATCGCATAATTATTCTCGATAGCGAGACCAACTACATCTCTGAGTTCGGTGGTTTTGGCGAAGGGCCAGGGCAGTTCAATGGCATTCACGCAATCGGTGTTGGCCCCAATGGGCTGATATTTGCGCTGGATCGGTCCGGTGGCAGAATCAATGTTTTTCGTACTACAAATGATCCAGCGGTAATGGACTTTGTCGATGTCTGGGATGGTTTTACATTACCTCTGGATATTATAGTCAACGAAGACAGCATCTGGATTACAGACCTGGGACCGTTGCGCTTTGTAAATCTGGATTTCGAAGGTAACTACCTCTATACATGGTTGGTTCCACCAGATCTTCCGGATGGCTATCTGGAAGTTCATACTTTCTCGGTCGACACAGACGGCAATCTGTTCGGTGGCGACAACCAGTATGGTCGCACACAGAAGTTTGTCCCGAAATCTGGTATCGATCCCGACTTGATAATCGATCCACCCTGGGTAGCACGCTAGTGCAATTCGGTAATTTCAAATACGTGTTTCGCGCAAGCCATTGGCTGAAGATTGTATTTCTTTGTTTGTGTGCTGGCCCGGTGACGCTTGCGGCACAGGATAGTGAGCGATTAAACAAGGCAATTGAGTTACTCGAGAATAACCAGCCCGCCTTCGGCGTATTGTCTTTTGATTATTCGCTGACCAACGCCAGAGTGCTGGCACGCTCTGGTCTGGATTTTGTCATCATCGATATGGAGCATTCGCCTTTCGATCCGGAACGCGTACGCGAATTTTTACTCGGCATGACAGACAAAAGGGAAATACTGGCTAAAGGTAGCCTGCAACCTGAAGTCGTTCCCTTTATACGTATTCCCGCTATTGGCGCCGAAGATGTTTTGAGCCAGGCCAAACAAGTGTTGGATCTGGGCGTGTTCGGCGTTATGTATCCTGCAATTAATACTCGAGCGGAAACAGAGATGGCAGTGCGGGCAACGCGCTATCCCCAGAGTAATGGCGCAGAAGATCTCGAACCCAGAGGGCTGCGTGGTGTTAATCCTTCCAATGCCATGTGGTATTGGGGAGTAAATGATTATATGTCGCGGGCAGATGTATGGCCGCTGGACCCACAGGGAGAGCTCCTCGCAATCATCCAGATTGAAACACCGGAAGCAGTTGAGAATATTGATGAGATAATTTCTGTGCCTGGGGTGGGTGTAATTTTTATTGGCCCATCTGACCTGAGCAGATCGATGGGTTATACCAATGCAGCTGAACCTGAGGTTGAGTCTGCTATTCAAACAGTACTCGCAGCCTGTCTGGCAACGGACGTGCCCTGCGCCATTACGACCAGTCGTAATTCTGTGCAATCACGGATTCAGGAGGGTTTCCGCTTCGTTACTGTAGGCACAGATATGGGCTTGTCAGGGCCCACTGTGGAAGCGCTGGACAGGGGCCGCGAAGCAGGCGGCAGATCGCAGTAATAGACATAAGCTGAAGTTTCAAAGTCGCCTTCTTCCCCATTATCAAGCGCTCAAAAATTTTATTCCCGCTCGACACTCCTGCCTCATCAGGCAGCATTCACCCATGGGATTCAGTATTTTCACTGACCCGCTAAATCTATAGGTGCGAGATTTTTCATCCCTGTAATCTGCGAAATACGGGACTTTGGCGTCCCTTTTTTTACTGTTAAAAACAACCCAGTACAGTAATGGATTGCGAAGATCTCGTATTTCAAAAATAAAATGCCCCAGGAGTCACAGATTACGGGGGATAAGGGTGTGGCTTGAGGAAATTCCGCGCAACCTGGAGTAGGAGTGCAATTTTTGCGCATCGCTTATCACCTGAACACAGTTGTGGGATGATTCGTCATCGATAAAAATATGCCCGAAAACCTGTCAGCGCTGCATTTCCAGCCAACAGGAGTGACCAGATCATTTAGATCGACTGAGAGGCCACTGGGAAAGAACAAAGGCAACACATAGCCCAGGCTCAGTTCTATGAATGACTCTTACTCTCACCTTTCCGAACAGGCATCACTGTTGGAAGATTCGGAATTTCGCAAGGTCCTGGATTGTCTGCCAGTAGCCGCCTATACCTGCGATAAGGAAGGCTTGATTACTCATTTCAATGCTCATGCCGAAGAACTCTGGGGTCGAGCCCCCAAGCTGAACAGCCCAGATGATCGATTCTGTGGTTCGTTCGAATTATTCAGCTCCGATGGAAATCCCGTCCAGCCCGCGAATTGCTGGATGGCACATTGTCTCGCTCAGGGGACGGCGCTTGATAGCCAGGAAGTAGTCGTAAAGCGTCCCAATGGCGATAAGCGCACTGTTATGGCTCACATTAGTACTATTCATGACAAGGCTGGTTCTGTTGTTGGAGCAGTAAATGTAATGATAGATGTGACGCGCGAGAGGCAGGTCGATGCGATTTTACATGAAGCGATTCAGGTTACTTCGCCTGCGATCGGGCAGGATTTTTTTTTAGCACATTGGCTGATTATCTATGTAAGTCCTGTGGGGTGAGCTTAAGTTTCATTGGACAACTGGATCGCACGAATCAGGAGATTATTCACGCGTTGGCAGTGTCCAGCGATGGTGAGCACACTAAAACATTTTCATACTCGCTGAAAGACTCACCTTGCGAAGAGGTTGTAGGCCAGGATTTTTGCTATCACTCAAGCGGCATCAAACAAAAGTTCCCCAATGATGCTGTACTCATTGGTATGGATGTCGAAAGTTATATGGGGATTCCGTTGTGGTCAGCTTCAGGTAAGCCTCTGGGCTTAATTGTCCTGATGCACAAAGAAAAGTTTCCTAATAGAGATTATGCGGAATCAGTATTACGCTTGGTAGCGTTACGAGCAGCAGCTGAACTGGAACGCAAAATTGCTGACGAAGAGCAGGAAGCATTACAGGAGAAAATGCTGGATGCACAAAAACTTGAAAGTCTTGGTGTTCTGGCTGGCGGTATAGCTCATGATTTCAATAATCTGCTGACTTCAATCATGGGAAATACCAATATCGCCATGCGCAAATTGCCACCGGACACGCCCGTGCGCGATTTACTGGAAAAGATCGAGCAGTCAGCTGAGAAAGCTGCAGTATTAACAGAGCAGATGCTGGCGTATTCCGGCAAGAGCATGGTGAAGGAAGAAGTATTGTCGCTGGATGATCTCGTTCGCGACATGAAGGGTTTAATCAACGCATCGGTGTCTCGCAAAGTTCAGGTCGAATTGAGTCTGCACAAGGCAGTTATCGAAGGAGACTCAAGTCAGATTCAACAAGTAATTATTAATCTGGTCAGAAACTCATCAGAAGCAATAGGTGAAAGAGATGGGTCGATCAAGATTCGCACTGGTGAGTGCTGGATGGAGTCGGAGCAGCTAAACGCTGCTTCGGGCAAGAAGTTGCCCAGTGGCGAGTATTGCTTTATCGAGGTTAATGATGATGGTGATGGCATTGACCCGAGTTTTGTAGCGCGCATCTTCGATCCATTTTTCACTACCAAGTTTACTGGCCGGGGTCTTGGCCTTGCAGCAAGTTATGGAATAATCCGGAGCCACGGTGGGGCTATCACTGTTGCAAGCGATCCCGGAACTACCACCTCAATAAAAATATTTCTGCCACAGTCTTCTGCCAAGAAGTTAGCCAAACCGCGACTTATTGTCGACAATACTGATGAAGCAAAAGGCACTGTGCTTGTGGTGGATGATGAACCAGATCTGCGCGATATTGCTTCGCTGGCGTTGGCAGCTCAAGATTTTTATGTGCTCACAGCCGAAGACGGCAATATTGCTCTGGAGATCTTCAAACAGAACAAAGATAAAATCCAGGCTGTACTGTTGGATTTTACAATGCCAGGCTTGAGCGGTCTGGAAGTTCTGGAGCAATTACACGAACTGGCACCAGATCTCCCAGTCATAATTATGAGCGGCTATACAGCTCAGGAAGTCGGTGAGCGATGTGAGCATCTCAAACCAACAGGTGTAATTCAGAAACCGTTCCTGCCCGATGACCTGGGCTCTCAGCTAACTGATTTCCTCGTCAAGGAAAATGTCAATTAGATAAATGGGGCTCCAGGGCCCCATTTTGAATTCCAGTACTCCAGTTTCCTGCAATGTTGCCAGGATGATCAGAGCATCGAATGCAACGACGGTTTGGTTACTTTGCCCATTGCATTGCGTGGCAATGCTTCAATTATCTTGATCTCTTTCGGGATTTTATAAGCAGACATCTTGCCATCACACCACTGTTTGAGTGCGTCGTAAGTCAGTTCTTCACCATCTTTCAACGCCATCACTGCTACCACCTTCTCTCCCCAGGTATCGTCTTCAACACCAATTACTGCAACCTCTGCCACGGCGTCATGCGTAAGAAGTACACCTTCGATCTCAAGAGCGGACAATTTATATCCGCCCGATTTGATGATATCTACGGAAGAGCGCCCCATGATGCGGTAATAGCCATCCTCAACAACTGCCACGTCGCCAGTGCAGAACCAGCCGTCCTTGAAGCTTTCGCGAGTGGCGGTCTCGTTGTCCCAGTATTCGAGAAACACATTGTCGCCCTTGATGCGTATTTCACCCGGCGTGCCTTCTTTGCTAACAGGTTGGTCCTGTTCATCAAAAAGCTGAGCTTCGACTCCAGGCAAAGGCTGACCCACATAGCCAGCGCGACGCTCTCCATCGTAGGGGTTGGAAATCCCCATGCCAATTTCTGTCATGCCATAGCGCTCCAGTAATACCTGGCCGGTCAACTCCTGCCACTGGTTAAAGAGCTTGACGGGGCAAGCCGCTGATCCCGATATGTTCAGGCGCATGGACCCGAAGCTTTCACAAATGGATTTAGCCTCCGCAGGATCAATCGTGTCGAAGTACTGTAACAGTTTGACGTAAATGGTCGGAACAGCCATGAATACGTTAAAGGTGCCTGCGGTGATCTGTTCACAAATTTTCGGAATGTCGAATTTTGCATACAGATACACGGTGGCGCCAGCCCACAGACCACAGCTAAGTATATTAATGATGCCATGGATATGGTGCAGGGGGAGAAACAGCGGAATAACATCGTCGCTGGTCCAGGCCCAGGCTTCAATTAGCGTGGTTATCTGCGCGCGAATGGTTTTATGCGTACTGACAACACCTTTGGGCTTGTTGGTAGTGCCACTGGTAAATAACATCATGGCCCTGCGATCCGCATCAATCTGCGGTAATTCCCCAATGCTTTCAGCTAACAGATCTTCCACGGTTGATAACTCAATGCCCAGGGTAGAGCAGAGGTCACCCAGCGCCTCGTGCTGATCTGATCTGGCGATCAGGCGTGTGACACTGGCGCAAGTCAGGTAGTGGTCCAGTTCAGCAACTGCAGACGCCACATTGAGTGGTACAGCGATTCCGCCTGCGCGCCACACGCCGTGCATCACCGTGACGTAGTCCAGACTCGCAGGCAGGAAGAAGGCAACGCGTTCTTCCTTCAGATCCGATTTCTCTCCCAGTAGACCAGTGGCGAACAGGTTAATGCGATTATCAACTTCGGCATAGGAATATTCCTGGGTGCCTTCTACCAGTGCAGTTTTTTTGTTCTCTCCGTTAAGGTGAGGAAATAATTCTTCAGACATATTAACTCTCTATTACTACTGTAGTTATTCTAATAAATTCCACTCACTATAAAATAGAGAATGGATGGGCCTAACAAACAACCTACGCCGGTGTAAAAAGTGGCGGTCATGGCACCATAGGGTACGAGTCTGGGATCGGTTGCGGCCAGCCCGGCTGCCACACCACTGGTGGTTCCCATCAGTCCACCGAAAACCATCGCCGACTGCGGGTTGTCCAGACCGATATACTTGGCCACCATTGGGGTACCAATCATCACCAGGATAGACTTGACCAGACCGGCGGCCACGCTCAGGGTAATTACAGCGTTGCTGGCGCCAATGGCTTCACCTGTTACCGGCCCCACGATATATGTCACTGCGCCAGCGCCGATTGTAGTTATTGATACTGCATCGGTATAGCCAAACAGCACGGCCACTACCGCACCAACGATGAAAGAAACGATTACACCAGCGAAGATTGAAATAACGCCGGCCAGGCCGGCTTTTCTCAATTCGCCGAGCTTTACACCAAAGGCTGTTGCCACGATAGCGAAATCGCGCAACATACCACCGCCCATTAATCCAATGCCGCTTAACATGGCGATATCGGCAACACCCCGACTGCCTCCGCTCGTGACACCACCCCAGTAGGCGGCGAGCAGACCCAATGCGATAGCGATAGCGGAACCATGAATGCGCCCTGCAGTAAGTTTGTTTGCGAAGAAATAGGAAATCCAGATTGCGGCACCCACAACGGCAAATGCGACAACGAGATTATTGCGAATAAATACGGTATCGATAATTTCCATCCGTCAGGCTCCCGTCGAGTCGTTGTTGTCGAGTGCGGGAGGTTTGTCACCGATCCGACTGAGCACCGGTACCAGGGCGAAGCTGACTACCACTGCGGCGACACCCGCTACCAGCGCCAACATGCCTCCGTCTACTGCAGCTGCCACATTCTGGCTTGCGGCCATGGCAACGACGATAGGAATATACATGGCACTCCAAAACTGGATTCCGGAACCAGCTGCACCTTCAGTCAGTGCTTTGAACTTGTCTGAATTACTGGCAAGTACGAGGAATAACATGGCTATGCCAACGCCGCCGACATTGGCTTCAACGTTGAGCAAGACACCAAGAATTTCGCCAATAAGCATGCCCAGAATCAGGCAGGCAGACAGCAGGGCTACACCGTAGACAATCATTATTCTTATCCTTTTTGGGTTTTGTCCGAGGGACGGGTGAGGGTCGATGATATGACGGGTAACAGCATTCTGCAATTTGCCTGACAATCTCCGCAAACGCCCGAATTCTCTGCATTCCAACCCATATCCTGGCATCTGACCCCGGGTCGGTTGCATTGACAGTGCGGGGGGGTTTATAGCTTAATTGTGCTCCGGCTTACGGGGGGTAAGCTTAACTGTATTTCCCCTCTGACTATCAATAACAGTACAACAGGTTTAACGATGAAGAGAGTTCTATATCCCTGGTTGTCAGCAATGCTGACTACCCTGCTGCTGGGATCAGCCGCAAACGCGCAGAATGTGACGACTGACATTCTGGAAAACGCCCAGGACCATTCAGATCGCTGGGTGACCTACGGTAAGAATTATGGGGCCTGGCGCTACATGCCGGACAACCAGATTAACCGGGATACAGTAGCAAATCTGCGTCCTGTGTGGATAAAGCAAACCAGTGTCTCGGGCGGTGCGTTTGAAGTATCTGCCCTGGTAAATGATGGCCGTATGTACCTGACGACGGCTAACAGCCATCTCATCGTTGTGGATCCCCTGACTGGCGAAGAGTTGTGGCGTTATGACCATGATTTCAGCGATGTGGATTTGTGCTGTGGCCCACATAATCGTGGCGTTGCCCTGTATGAGGACAAGGTATTTTGGGGCACACTGGATGCCCACCTGATGGCGTTCGATGCAGCAACCGGCATTCAGCTCTGGGATGCTGAAGTAGGCGATCATCGTGAGTCATTCTCTGTTACTGGTGCACCGCTGGTAGTGAAAGACATGGTCTTGATCGGAGTCGGTGGCGGTGAGTTCGGTATTCGCGGCTATATCGATGCCTATGATGTGAATACTGGTGAGCGTCGCTGGCGCTTCTACACAACCCCCGCCGAAGGTGAGCCGGGTAACGAAACCTGGGAAGGCGATTCCTGGATGACTGGCGGCGCACCAACCTGGGTAACCGGTACCTATGATCCGGAAACCGACCTGATTTTCTGGGGCACCGGTAATCCATGGCCCGATATCAATAATAATGTCCGGGCCGGCGACAACCTGTATTCAAATTCAGTAGTAGCGTTGCATGCCGATACTGGCGAACTGGAGTGGTATTTCCAGACATCACCCCGTGATGAGTTTGACCATGACTCCACCTCTGAGCCGATGATTATCGAAGAGATGGTGGATGGCGAAATGCGCAAGATGGTTATCCAGGTTGCGCGTAATGGGCACGTCTATGCCCTCGATCGTTTCACCGGAGATTTCATTTACGCCGCCGAATACACTCGCGTGAACTGGGCGGAGCGGGATGAAGCGGGCAAACCTGTGTTGAAAGAAGACTTATATAACCCGGCAGGCACTGTGGTTTATCCGGGTCTTTATGGTGGCAAGAACTGGCCGCCTGCTTCCTACAGCCCCGATACGCATATGATCTACATCCCCAATAACGAGTGGGGTACTGATTTCATACGTCGTGAAGGAGAAGGGAGACCTGGCACCATGGACCTGGGTGGTATTCCCCGCTTCGAGAATCCAGCCAATGCCATCGGCAAAGTCTCGGCCTTTAATATGCGCACTGGAGAGATTGACTGGGAATTTGATATGCCCGGCTCGTTCAACTGGGCTGGTACATTGGCAACCGGCGGCGGTCTGGTATTCGCAGGTGGCGCTGATGGCTACCTGCGCGCCTTTAATGACGAAACCGGCGAAGTTCTGTGGCAATTCCAGACTGGCAGTGGTGTCTATGCACCCCCAACCAGTTTTACCATTGACGGTCAGCAATATATTGGCATCGCTTCAGGTACACGCGACCCAGCCACCCGTGCTGGAGTAGCTAACTCATCGGCAGGTGCGTATATCCTGTTCGCTTTGTAGAGCGCAGGCCAGTGAAGCAGTAAACTCGAAGTAAGAGGAAATGTGTTAATGCAGTTAAGAGTGAGACTATTTACAGTACTTATACCTGGTCTGTTTGCGCTTCCACTCCAGGCGGGTGTTGGTGAGGGCCAGGAGCTCTATGATGCCTACTGCCAGGTGTGCCATGGTGGAATCGGTGAAGGGCAGACCATGGGAAAGTCGCTCACAGATACTATGGCCAATCGTCTGAGCGATGAAGATCTCATTGCCGTTATTACCGACGGCCGCGCCGGTACCGGGATGGCGGCCTGGGGTGGTTCATTTTCAGAAGAGGAGATTTTTGACATTGCCTCTTATGTGCGCGTGCTCCAGGGTAAACCGGGCCTGAGTATGGGTCTGGAGGATGACGGCCGCAGTGACGACCCCATGGTGGTTGCCGGCGAGGATTTGTTCAACAACAAGGCGGGCTGCGTGACATGTCATTCCTATAACGACCAGGGTGGTAATGTGGGTCCGGCGCTTGATGGAATTGCTGCACGCCTGGGCAACGAAGGGCTGCTACAGGCACTATTGAATCCTTCTGCCAGCATTGTTTCTGGCTATGAAGCCAAAACCGTTGAACAGAACGATGGCACAACGGTAACCGGAAGATTCCGCAATGACTCAGAGCTGGCCGTGCAGATACAGAGCGTTGACGGCAATCGTTGGGTAACCTATTTTAAGGATCGCGTACGCTCGGTCAGTGATTCAGATGAATCCCTGATGCCTGATGTATACGCTACATTAGGTGCTACTGAACAGGAACAGCTATTGGCATTCCTTAAGTCCCTCTAATCTGGAGCATGAGTATGAAACTATTACAGAAGATCACGCTTGCCCTGTTAGCAGGGCTATCGATGGGCTCCTTTGCCGATCAGCCATTTAGTGCAGATCAGTCGTTTGGGGCACAGATGCCTGCTGATGGCGAAGTGCTTGGTCTGGAAGATGCTATTGCCGGCCTGGATGAAGTCGCGGGTCAACATATTAAGATAGAAGGACAGGTAACCGAGGTTTGTCAGGCCAAAGGTTGTTGGATGATCCTGGTGGATCGTGACACCTATGCTCGTATCACATTTGAAGATTATGGTTTTTTTGTACCAATCGAGACCAGCATGCAGCGCTCTCTGGTGTACGGCATATTGAGTGAGCATGTGTTAAGCGGCGAGCAGGCTGAGCACTATGCGCAGGACGCCGGATCACAGTCCGAACTTGAATTACATGGCGAGGTTAAAGAGTACTCAATTGTTGCCCGCGCCGTGCAACTCGAAGATCGTAGTTAACCAGGCTGTTTTTGAGCCAATCCAAATCCCCTTTTGTTTCGTATTCGAATGGAAAGCCGGTGGCTTCCCATTTTTTTTGAAACAGATTTCATGAAAATACAAATAGAAAAGTAGCCTACAGATGGATATGCAAATTGATCCGCAAATGATTACAGATTTTGTAGTAATCTATGGGATGCGGTTAGTTGCAGCAATCGCAGTTCTGATAATTGGTCTCACGCTTGTCAGTATTATTCGCGGTTTTGCGAATCGCCTGATGGAGAAGAGCAAGGTAGATCCGGGATTGCGAAGTTTCCTCAGTAGCCTGATTTCAATACTGTTGAAAGTGCTGGTGTATATCACCGCGCTGACCCAGCTCGGCATCGAGATGACGTCTTTTGTTGCCATACTGGGTGCTGCTGGTCTTGCTGTTGGCCTCGCACTGTCAGGGACGCTGCAGAACTTCGCAGGTGGTGTGATGATCCTGTTGTTCAAACCCTTCAAGGTGGGGGATTTTGTCGAGGCCCAGGGATTTTCCGGTACGGTCAAGGAGATTCAGATTTTTATCACTATCCTCACTACGCCGGATAACAAGACTATATTACTGCCCAACGGCCCGGTAGCTACGGGCTCTCTCATCAATTTCTCTACCCAACCCACACGTCGAGTCGACTGGACCTTTGGCATTGCTTACGGCGACGATATCGATACTGCTTACGCAGTTATCAAGCGGCTGATAGAAGCAGATGAACGCATTCTCAAAGAACCTGAGCCCTTCATGGCGCTTCACTCCCTCGGCGACAGCAGTGTCAATATTGTCGTGCGTGCGTGGGTTAATGCTGCCGACTACTGGGGAGTGCATTTTAAAATGAATGAAGAAGTTTACCGTTGCTTTGACAAGGAAGGCTTGTCAATTCCTTTTCCGCAGATGGATGTGCATGTGCACAAGCAAGCCGAATAGCTTGCTACTCCAGCCTCCACAAAAACGCCTCTCCTGTAGAGGCGTTTTTTTAGAAGAAGAAAAACAAGAACGCTGCCATGAGGAATGCGGCGGCAGAAAAAACGATGCCATAAAGAATCGATGTTACGAAAAATTTTAGCGCAGTAACGAAGTAGCCGTGACCAAAGAAGCGTTTTACACTGAGAAACAGATAAATGATTATCCACAGAGTCATCACATCGCCAGCGGCTGAAAACACGGTCGCAAGGAAAGCAGGGCTAATAGTTTCCAGGCCATTGAGCACGAAAACCAGAAAAATCGACAACATGAAAAATGTCTGGTTATGCAGCGTAAGGACAAGGTGCTCAATATAAATGCGTCCGGTACCGATGTAGACAATACGCTGAATCAGGGCTAGCAGAGGCATCAGTAACAACATGTAGAACGTGATGTAATCCAGCGCCCCGAGCAGGAATTCTTCCGGATCATCTTGTAACGCGGCAAAGTTGGTTTCGGCCTGCTCCCGCATCATGGCATGCAGGTTTGCATTGGCTTCTGCCGATAGCCACCCGAGATTGAAATTATCGATAAAGACATAAATCTGTTCGATGCCGTTTTCACTGATTCCACTCTCAATTTCATCGGGCGCTTGTGCAGGATCTGCTGGCTCGACCACCTGGGATGCGGGTGTGCTGATGCTTTCGCGGAAAGAAGTGATCTGGTTACTCAACCCGACGATAATGAAAAACCCGATACTGATTACCAGGAACAAACGCAGCGGAGGAGTATAGGAATGCCGCCGACCTTTTACGTACTCGTCACTCAGAAATGCAGGACGAGTAAATAGATAGTAGACGGTTTTGTAAGCGCGACTGTCGAGATCGAATAAAACGCGCAGTGCGTCACGCAGCAACCAGAGAAAAGGCCGCCGCACATCGCGCGCCTCCTGACCACAGTGGCTGCAGAACAGACCATCTAACGGTCGGCCGCAATTTTGGCAATGCGAGTCTGTTGCAGAATCAGGTGTATCTGTCACATCGAGTGGGGGGTGGGACATGAGACCAATCCGGTTTCCTTACTCACTGCATCTCAATATCGGTCGAATCACCGTTAAATCCAGCAAGTAAGGCAGGAGCGGTACTTAAGGAGTACCCGCCTTCCGCCAGCAGGTCGCCAACGGAAAGCGGGTCAACTCAAGGAGCCCCAGAGCCCAGTGATAAGAGGCGTGGATGTGCTGAGCCCAGGGATTTGCAAAACGACACAATACCATCATGCTGTGTTGCAGCGCAGACGATACCACCATATATAGTGAATCACAAGCAGACACCGCCCAAGATTTATTCGTCGCTGGACACCCCCAGCACTACAAATTGTTGGGGCATCCATACTTAGTAAAGTAATAACTTTACTAAGTATGGATTGTCTGTTTTGGAGCCATCTGAATACTTTGTCCTGGAGCCACATATAGAGACAGGTTGTCAGGGTCGAAGCACAATTTGGCTTGCCCGACTCCCATTGCCTGATAAAAATTGCTGCCATGATGAAAGAAGTCCGGAGGCAGAAAATTTGATTTATTGCGGGTCGAAATTAATTGTTTACGGCAAGGTCTTGTTTGCATAGAACGTCTATCAGGAGTGCTCATGGTCAATTACGAAAAAATTAACCAATACCTGCCCTGGGTACTGGCAGTCTTCATAGCCTTCGTTTTCGTGCAGTCGCTGTTTTTCAAATTCAGCAATTCATTCGAGACGCAGCATATTTTCGGCACGATAGGCGAGTGGATGTCTGGAATTGGTTTTCTGGAATTTGCCGCGGCAGGGTTTGCTGTCTACGTAGGCTATACAGTTGGGACGATTGAATTGACTGCGTCGCTGTTGATTCTGGTCCGAAGAACGCAAATATTCGGTGCCGCATTAGCCTGGGGCGTAATTTCCGGGGCCATATTCTTTCACTTATTCACTCCTCTTGGAGTGAGCGTCATTATCACCGAACAGGGCGAGCGCGACGGTGGCCAACTGTTTGCCATGGCAGTTGCAGTGTGGATATGCGCCCTGATTATCATCTGGCTGCGGCGCACTGATCTGCGGCAATTCAATGCAGCATTGAGATCTTGAGGCAGGAGGAAAAATGAAGCAGAAAATGAAGAACTGGATAACGGCATTTGGCTTTATCGGGTTGGTATTGTTTAACCAGGCCAGTTTTGCAGTTGATCCTGTTTATACAGGTTTTTTTAGTGACGAAGCTATTAGCGGCTACGACGCAGTGGCCTATTTTACCGAGGGCCGCCCGATTGCAGGGTCAGATGAGTTTGTAATTGAATATAAGGGAGCGCAGTGGAAGTTTGCATCGCAGGAGCATCTCGATTTATTCAAGGCAGATCCGGAAGCGTATGCGCCGCAATACGGGGGTTACTGTGCCTATGCAGTGGCCAATGGCGATACGGCGAGTGCCGAACCAGATCTCTGGACGATCCACGACGGTAAACTCTATTTGAACTATTCGCGCCGTATTAACCAGCGCTGGAATGAAAACATGCTCGAATACATCGAGCAGGCAGATGCCAACTGGCCACAAATCGAAAAGGGCTAGTGCTTCACGGCGTACAATCAGGATTCAGGCCGCGGGCATTGGCCGCCTGACGCAGAGGTGCCACGCGGGTCTGTAGCCTGCGCAGTTCGGCTATGCGTGATTCAGGTGAAGGGTGCGTGGAGAGGAGCTCCGGTGGGCGTGCTCCACCATTTGCCGTCATGTTCTGCCACAGCGTGATGCTTTCCGCGGGATTAAAGCCGGCTTGCGCCATCAGCATCACACCAATCGCATCCGCCTCACTCTCCTGGGTTCGGTTAAACGGCAGGAATATACCCAGGCGGGATCCTATATCCAGCGCTTCTACCGTCGCGTCCGACGCGCCGAGAATTTGCGCCGCCGCAATACCAACATTGCGCAAAGTGGATTGGCTGGCGCGCTCATTGCTGTGGTCGGCGAGTACATGTCCTACTTCGTGCGCGATTACTGTCGCAAGCTGATGCTGATTTACTGCCACATCAAGTAAGCCGTCATAGACTCCAATCTTCCCGCCCGGTAGAGCAAAGGCATTAGCTTGCTCACTCTCAAAAATGGTGGTTTCCCAGGTATAGCGCTCGCGCTCATTGGTATCCAGTGCAGCAATGACATAATTCGCAACGCATTGGACATAGGCAATGTCCCTCGAGTCTCCAGAGAGGGGGATTTCGCGCTGCATTTCCCGATAAGCTGCTTCGCCCTGCTGAGCCATTTCCGCATCGGAATACAATACAACCTGGCGACGATCCAGAGGCGAGGTCGCACAAGCCCCCAGCAATAACGCTATGATCAATAATATAAAGTAGTTTCGACCGGACATATGAGCTACTCAAATTAACATTGATGCAGCGCAGTATAGCATTTGTGCCGACGCCTGGTTGTGGTTCAGCTCTTTAGAAATTACATTCAGATGGATCCAGCTCAATGCGAATTTCATTGCCCTGCTCATCCACTTGCCGCTCAAAACAATTGCCATCCAGATCTTTCAGCAATCGCCTGCCGGTGACAACCGGTGCGCTGCGTCGTGGTGTTTCACGCACAACCACTACTTCGCGGCGCGTGGTAACCGGAGCCCGATAAATGACCTCTTCACGACGCGGGTAAGTGAGCAGAGAGCCCAATATTAATCCGCCGACAAATTCGCCACCATCAAAATGTCTATGCCTGCGAGAGTGGCGTGAGTAATGATTGCCGAATGAGAAACTCACATAGTTGTCGCGGCGATTCGATCTGCCGTAGTGATAGGAATTGTAGCGAACACTCCGATAGTATCGATTATTGTGTCCAAAATTAGAGTTATAGCCCCAATCGGAATAGCCACGACGTTTGTGACGGTTGTCCGCCATCGCTGCCTGACTAACGACCATCGCCAGAACAACTGAACCGATGCAAAGGGCTGTGCGTATAGGTTTCATAATTTGCTGACCTCGAAAATCGATCGAATAACACTATCCAGTCATAGCAGTTTAACTACGTCAAATGAATGCAAACTGAATAATCCCGGTTACGCCCACACTGCCATAGGCAGGGGCACCGCAGGCAGCTGGGTTGAAAAGCTCGAACATCGCCACCATGATGATGCATACCAAAATCGGAGGTCTTATGGACAACAATTCAATGCAACGAAAAATCGAAGAAGTTCTGGTGGCACGGGCTGCCAGCGATGGCGATGGTGTGCAATTGAAGCGCGTGTTCGGTGGAAATGATCTGGCCCGATTCGATCCGTTTTTAATGCTGGACGAATTTGGTTCTGATAAGGCCTCAGACTATATCGGTGGTTTTCCTCCTCATCCGCATCGTGGTTTCGAAACTGTCACCTATATGCTGGAAGGCTTGATGGAGCATAAGGATCACATGGGGAATGTGGGAAAGCTCGCGCCCGGTGATGTGCAGTGGATGAAAGCAGGTTCCGGTGTAATCCACTCCGAAATGCCACAGCAGGAAGAAGGGCGCATGCGTGGTTTTCAGCTCTGGGTGAATTTACCAGCTTCTGAAAAGATGACGCCGGCTGCTTATAAAGACATCCTGGCTGATAGCATTCCGCAATATGAAATCGGTGGAGTAACATTGAAATCTATTGCGGGTGAGCTATTAGTCAATGGCGAGAAAATTATTGGAGCAGTCACCGGCCTCTCTACCGACCCGGCCTATCTGGATATTCATTATAACCGTGACGAGAAAATTAATATCACAGTGCCGGAAGGGTATACCGCTCTAGTATATGTCTACGAAGGCAGTGCCAATGTCCTGGGTACAGATTATCCGCTAGATGCCGGCAAGATGGCGCGACTGTCTCGAACAGGTGACCTGCAGATTATTGGAACACAGGATACTCGATTGTTGGTGATCACTGGCAAGCCTATCGGTGAGCCAATCGTCCATCATGGACCATTTGTGATGAATTCCGCCGAAGAGATCAACGAGGCAGTGCGGGCTTACAGTGAAGGCCGGCTCGTATGACACCCTAGGTTGAGCTCGACCAGAGTCAATCCGGGCAGTACTTTCGCTGTTTGCGAAATTTCATGTTTGGGTTGGCGTCGCTTTTTGGGTATCTTACACCCATGTCGAAACTCTGGTTACTAATCGTCAAGCCCAGGCAAGCCTATGCCAAGTGGCTAATCTTCCTTACATTGCTCACACTGGTTGTAGCCGGCTCTCTGGGTTACTTCGAACAGGTTCGTGATGCTCTGGATACGGAGCAGTTCACCTTCAACGTAGGTAATTATGGGATTCGCTATATGACATTCTGAGTGCGCTGGTAATTATAGCGCTGGTGTTCTGGGTTGCGGCTATTGCCGCGGATATGGCCGAAGACCAGATACGGGGATTGAAATCCCTTAATACATCCAATCGTGCACTCGTGCTCAAGATTACGCAGATTCTGCTGTATATCATTGCTTTCCTGATAGCGCTCGATTTCCTTGGTATTGATCTGACTACCTTGACTATTTTTAGTGGGGCTGTGGGCATAGGCTTGGGATTTGGCTTACAGAAGATTGCTTCCAATTTTATTAGTGGATTGATTTTGCTGATGGAGAAATCAATCGAGGAAGGAGATCTGATCGAATTGGCAGATGGCACTGTGGGATTTGTGCGCAAAGCCAGTGCCCGCTTCACGCTTGTCGAAACATTCGACGGTAAAGAGATTCTCGTACCCAACGAAGATTTGATAACAAGCCGAGTGACGAATCTGACGTTCTCCAACTCCAGAGGGCGAGTGGAGATCAGTTTAGGGGTTTCCTACAAGTCAGATATTGAATTGGCGCGCAAGCTCCTGCTGGAGGCGGCGGCAGAGCATCCCCGTACAATAGCTGACCCTGAACCGGTTTGCTTCTTGCGCAATTTCGGTGACAGCTCTGTTGATTTTACTCTATTCTTCTGGGTGGCAGATGTGACTGAAGGGCGCTGGGAGCCTCAATCAAATGTGATGTATGCCATCTGGCAGAAGTTCAAAGACAACAATATCGAGATTCCATTCCCGCAGAGAGATCTGCATTTGCGCAGTTCGGAAACGCTCAAGGTAGAACAACATGACAGCAAGTAGCGCAATCCTGCACGCCTATGCCATTGATCGGGAAGGCGTAGCGCGAAAAATTGAAGGTGATGACATAGCGCCTGCTCTTGAATCGAGCGAACTTGCGTGGGTCCACCTGGACGCCAATGAACAGGGGTGCAAGAGCTGGTTGGAATCCAATGTGGCGTATCTCGATGACATGATTATCGACGCGTTGCTGGCCGAAGAAACCCGACCTCGATATCTGGAAATCGATCAGGGCGCGTTGTTAATTCTGCGAGGCGTTAACCTGAATGAGAATGCCAGGCCGGAAGATATGGTGTCGATTCGGATGTGGATTGATGCGCATCGAATCGTGTCAGTGAGACTGCGCCGTTTAAAGGCGGTAGTTGATATCAGGGAACGACTCGATGTTGGTACGGGGCCGAAAAACGCCGGCGAATTACTCGTGCAGTTAATTTCAAGATTGTTTGAGCGTATGGAGCCAGTCTTCTCGGAGCTTGACGAAGCGCTGGATAATGTTGAAGAAGCAGTAATGGAAACGCCCGATGCAAAATATCGTCAAGTGATCACATCAATTCGCAAACAAGCCATTGTGTTTCGACGCTATATCGCACCTCAGCGGGATGTAATTTCGGCGTTAAGGGTTTCAGAGCAACCCTGGCTGGATCAACAACACAAGCGCCGGCTGCAAGAGTCACTGGATCGCGTAATTCGATATATTGAAGATATCGATACCATTCGAGAGCGGGCACAGATCGTCAAGGACGAACTGGCTAATGCCTTGTCAGACAAGATGAACAAGAATCTCTACATGCTTTCAGTAGTAGCTGCTGTGTTTTTGCCACTGGGGTTTCTCACCGGACTGCTAGGCATTAATGTAGGAGGTATTCCCGGAGCCGAGAACGCCAATTCTTTTCTTATTTTCTGTGGAATTCTGATTGTGGTCATTGCTGGCCAGATTGCATTATTCAAGAAACTGAAGTGGTTCTGAACCCACTACCACCAGGTTGCGCGCAGAACTCAGAGAGGTAGTGTTAACTCTGCACCCAGGGCAACCGTACCGCCACGCAAAATTTCTGCCCGGATACCTGCTTTGTGAACCAGGTCGGGCAGAATGGCTGAATGTACTTTAGCAGCCAGTGGGGCGCAGGGTTCACAGAGCTCAGTTCCTTTGCATAGCACATCACCGATCGTGAATTCCTTGCCAACCAGATCATTGAGGTCAATGCCGCGGGTAATTACATTACGGCGAAAATCTCCATAGGAAATTTCCACTGTGTTCTTCGCCAGAAAAGCATCCAGGTGATCGGCGTCAATGAGAGTGAGATTATTCACTGCAGCCACCCCATTAGCGGGTTGAGCTTTACAGTAACGATCACCTGCAATGCCCGCTCCTGCTATCAGCTCGACGCTTTGCTGCTGTTCAACAACAGCGCCTTTTGTGGCCGTGATAAATAACGCTTCTACGACTCCACTCATGAATTGCTTCCCTTAATCGGACATTAGCGCCATGACTGCGCCAGCTAGATCCTGAATAACACAGAAGTTGCTTCCCGCCATTCGGCGTGGCCCATCGAGAATCTTGCCGCCGCGTTTTTCACATTCGGCTGCACTGCTGGTAACGTCTGCCACCCGCACATAAACAAGCCATTGACTCGGCAAGTTGGCATTCGTTCCCCGCGCATGGCAAACGCCAGCAACAGTCGTATTATCGTCAGGCAGATTCATACAAAAATCACTATAGCTACCCATCGGAACATCAGAGCTCTTCCATCCCACAACAGCAGTATAGAAATCACGCATTCGCGAGGCATCAGCAACAGTTAAGTCGAGCCATTCTATTCGACCTATGGGTTTGCTTTCTTGTTCTGGTTGCTCCGGAGCATCTGATTCGCTCATGACAAAGCCCTCTTATTCACTTATTTATCAAGAATGTGCGTCGGGAGCCCATCCATGCTCACCAGATTTTTCTCTTTCCAGTATTCCTCTAGTGGCGCTCCATCTCTGGTTTTGGCCGCAAGCCACTTATCCATGTTATCGCGCTCTTCGCGATAGTCACAAAAAGGAGCTCCAAAGCCGCAGGAGGTCTTAACGAGATCAAAATGAAAATCCACATACTGGCGAGCGCCAGCGTGAGGTTCAAACATCGCAGAAAATTCATCCCATTCAGTATCGCGTTGATGTACTGCCCTGGCTTTGCCGTACAGGCGGAGAATCTTCGGGTCACCGTCGAAGGCACAGAACATAATAGTCATGCGACCATTCTGGGCAACATGTGCTGCGGTTTCATTGCCACTGCTCGTGATATTCAACCAGACAATGCGATTGGACGACAACACGCGTAGCGAATCAAAGCCTTTGGGTGACACATTAATCGTGCCTTCGTTTGCTGCAGTACCGACAAAGTAGATTTTCTGCGCCTCAATGAACTGAATATGCTCATCATTGAGAGCTTCATAGCATTTGCCCATGGTGGAGCTCCTGTGTTTGACAGGCTGATAGATAGCCAACGAGTAAGATACAGAAGTACCCCACCCGTTGGTTGAAACTGTTGTGGACTATTTAATCCGGCAGGCTGAATACGTAAATCGCATTGCCCCAGCGGGGGTATGTGATCTCAGTGGCGATGACACCTGGCACAGTGCGTGGAGAGGTTCCACCCAATGCTGCAGTGACAGCAATATATTGCTTGCCATCAATAGCGAAGGACACAGGATGGCCTTGCACCGAAGTACCCAACCGGGTTTCCCAGAGTATATCACCTGAGTTGACATCGAAGGCCCGGAATCTGCGATCGAGATCACCGGCAAATACCAGGTCACCTGCTGTGGAAATAGTACCAGTGTGGAAGGACGCACGTTGCTGGTAGCTCCACACTTCTTCCATGGTGTCTACATGATAGGCGCCAATCTTGCCGAGGTTGCCATTGGTGCCGGGCATTTCGAAAAATTTACGACTGGCCGCCAGGCCACCGCCACCCTGTACAAGATCTACTGCGCGCGCAGCATTCTCCAGGCAGGTTTGACTCAGCGGAGCTATCATCAGGCCTGTAGGTGGATGGTAGGTCATGGAATGCCAGTCCTTGCCGCCGGCACTTGAAGGGCAGGCCGAGGTCCATTCATCAAGCTGGGCGTTCTGGATATCTTCACGGTAGGTTACCGCACCAGTATCCGGGTCTATATGAGTAAAGGCATTTTGAAACACGGTTTCAGTAAACCCCTTGAACTCACCGGTGACACGATCGTTCTTCCACATGATGCCGTATTTGCCGATCGAATAAACCAGACGCTCGTCGCCACGATTTACCAATACACGTTCAAATACTTCATCCAGGTCAAGGGCTTCAGCCGGTACGTGCTGGAAGTACCAGTCCAGGCTACCGGTATCCACATCAACGGCGACAGTTGAATTGGTAAATAAACCCGCGTCGTCAATAGTCAGGTGCCGACTTACAGGTACCCAGGGTTTTTGCTGCGCCGTGCCCCAGTAAGTGAGTTTTAGCTCGGGGTCATAGCTACCGGTAATCCAGGTTTCGCCACCAGCACGAAATACATCCTGCAGGTCGCCCCAGGTGTCCCCGCCAGGATCGCCTGCTTTGGCGATTGTGACAAACTGCCAGAGTAATTCGCCGGTATTGGCATCATGGGCGCTGATATAACAGTCTTCCGGGATATAGCGGGCACAGCCAGCCAGACCAGTAATGACCTTACCGTCGGCGACAATGGGGCCGCTCGAATTGGAGAAGCCTTTGCTGCTGTCAGCGATTACAGATTCCCAAATCTGTTCACCGGTACGAGCATCGAGTGCGACCAGACGCGCGTCGGTTGTGGCCTGAATGATTTTGTCCTCATACATGGCGATATTGCGCATGTCCTGCCTATTGGCCGGACCAGTCCAGTGTTCCCATATCAGTTCACCGGTCTTGCCATCGAGCGCCTGGATCACATTACCGGGGTTAATCAGGTAGACGATGCCGTTGTACACCAGTGGTGCTGGCTCTGAATCACCTTCATGCATGTTCCACACCCATTCAAGGGTCAGGTTGCCCACATTATCTGTATTAATTTGATCCAGCGGGCTATAGCTGTGGGCATAATAGTTTCGGCGGTGCATTGGCCAGTCGCCGGGATTGGGATTTTCCAATAGCGCGTCGGTGAGCGGCACAAACTCGACAAAGTCTTCCGTATTACCCGCCACAGTAAGACCTTGCGGTGGGGGTGGTTCAGCGCGTTGCTGTGCAGCAACCAGGCGCGTGATGTTCTGTGCAATTACAAAATCAGTTTGTGCAGTCAGTGCTTCTTCAACCTCATCCACGCCATTGGTAGCCAGAATGTGCGCAGTAATATCGATATAGTCATCATCGGTCAGATTGTCGTTACCACCTGGGGGCATATTCGCCTGGATATTGCCGAGCAGTAATGCGGGTGTTTGGGTTGCCCAACGTTGCAAAAAGGCATTACCGGACAGTATGGGCCCCAGCGTTGTGCCTTCAAGATTAGCGCCATGACAGGCTGCGCAGTTCGTGGCATAAGCTTCGGCACCGGATTCAGCCTGAGCGGCGAAGCCACTGACAGCAGGTGCTTCAACGACAGCCGTTTCAGCAGGAGTTGGTGCACCACTGTCACAGGCGGCGAGTGTTATTGCGGCCAAGGCAACAAGGCCAGGTTTTAGTAAATTTTGGATTGAAGAATTCATAAGTTCGCCTCGCTGAATTATAGGTTGTCGAAATGACTGCGAATAAAAATCCAGCCGCGCAATTCACCTGGTGGATTGTTTTCGCTATGTATTTGCACATAGAGTGAATTCGACTGCAGAGCCTGGAGCTGTTCATCGGTGAGTTCCAGCTCGGCGCTGAGTTCTCCACCGTTACCATTCGTTGTCAGTTCCAACTGGAACATAACCGGACCAGGCTGTGCCGGTGGTCCATTATGAATATGTGCCATGGTGGCTGCTGAGCTCATACCACTGAAGTTGCCAGCAACGGAAAGGGTATTGCCTTGAAGAGTCAGGATGACTTCACCTTCCCCCAGTATTTCGTCCACGGTCTGCGGCGTGGTAGGCATGGGCGACAGGCGCGCACGGTATATTTCAGTTTGGGCCAGTGCCTGGCTGGATGTAACCAGCAGGCCTGTCAGGATTATAGCGTGAAATTTTTGGCCGAGTTTCATAGTTACCTCCAGTGCTCTGTAACGATTTAAATATCGGGTTCAGTTGGTTTGTCAGTGTTCCTGACAAGGCGCGTCTCGCCGGCAATGGCCGCATCCTTGGCAAGAGGCGCAACGCAGTTCAGGGACGCTGACGAACCAACCCGAAGGGCGCTTCCGTGGCACTCCACAGCTGCGTTGCAGTGTTTAACAAGGGCTACGGCCATTGCCTGCACACTGCGCCTTGTCGTGAAGCGCCTCGGAAGCGCTGGATCTGATATTTAAATCGTTACAGAACACCAGTCTCTTTTTGATGGAATCCCCACAGCCATAATTGCCTGTGGGGCCAGCTAACATGCCGGAATTAAGGGGTTATTGCAATCGGGGACAGGACTCCGTGCTTCAGCGGCACTGAAAGTTTTCGGCCACCCAGTTGGCTGGATTGTCTGCGCCACCGGCTGGCCCGATGTAGCGCGCCTGTTGTGGGTAAGGACAAAGCGGACGTTCATTATCCACTTCTCCGCCAGAAGAATGAGTTGCCACGATACTGTCCGGCGCAACACCATTTTCTACCCAGTCCACCAGTGCAGGGAGTTTGTCCCAGGTATCCGGTCCATTGCCGCCACGGCAGTGCCCCATACCTGGTGCCAGAAACAATCGCGTATTTTCCTGTGCTGCTGCCATATCACCAGCGAAAGTGGTGTTAACCATTTCATTGTAATAGTTGATAGTGTCTTCGGCGACGATCAGTGTATCGATCAATCCGTGATACATAATCATCTTGCCTTCATTATTCACCAGAAAAGCTGTCAGGTTCGGATCATTGGCATCAGTGAGCGACTTCATCAGGTCACCCTTGCCGGAATAAAAGTCATTTATATCCCAGTCGATCCAGTGAAATTCGGGAATGACCGCATCGCGTCGTGGCTCGTAATAAATATCCCGCACATCGGGTATCGCCATGCCAGGGTCTTCTTCATAGAACAGGTAGTTCATATGATCTCCTGCCACACCCATGAGCTTGGATGGTCCCATGTTGTTGCCTGCATGAGGGATGTAGTAACCAGGCCAGCGCAATTCAGAGCCGAACATCTTGCCGGGGTAAATCTGGCGCCCGGCATCATCTCTTGGCCCGTCATATAAATTTACTATGGTTTCCAGCTGGGCTGATGTGAAGCAGCTATCAGTGGCGTTGCCCGCAGGACACATCAAATCTCCCAGGTCAGATACCGGATTGAAGCTGCAGCTTTGGGGGTCACTGACAATGCCGTCGCGTACGCCATCAATGGCATCGCATTTCTCCAATACTTTTTCGTGCAATACATTAACCAAATTCAGGCTGTCAAAATTGCCATCGCCGGTGGTATCGACCGCGAGATTGCCGACCAGGTCGTCACGGAATACGCGTTGTAGATTCCATGTACCCGCGGCATTGAGGCCCTGATAGTTGAATGCTGGTGCGCCGGCTACGATGCCGTCGAAATCTGCGGGAAAGCGCTGGGCTTCCATAAATCCCTGACGGCCACCCTGTGAACAGCCTTCGAAATAGGCATAGCTGGCGCCGCGATTGTAAAACTCATTCACCAGGCGTTTGCCTGCCATGACTGTCAGGTGAACCGCGCGATAACCAAAGTCTATTTCCGCCTGGCGATTATTGAAGCCAAAAGAAGCGCCAGGTTCCACACCGTTGTCATGCCCCATATTGCTATTCGCCACTGCATAACCTTCGGCTACACGATGGTCGGCAAAATCCAGATCGCCATCTTTACCACCGTCACCCCATTGCAGAAAGCGTCCGTTCCAGTTGCCGGACAATGGCAGCTGCACATGGAAATGGATAGCTGGACTGATGATGCCGCGGACATAACAATAGGCATCATCGGATTGATTATTGTCACGAATAGTCGCCTCTACGATGGTCAGGTTGCGAAACCGCATCAGGTTCTCGCAGGCCTGCACATCTTCGGCTGACTGCGCCCAGCTGGTTGAAGCGATAAATGGTGCAACGATAAACGGTGCAGCAAGCGCGAGGAAGATTCGGGTGAAAATAGATTTGTTCATGGCAGCTACCTTTATTATTGTTGGCAAGACTGTACCACCAATAACCGGGAGGAAAAACCGTGTGCGGGCGTTTCAATCTGATCGATAGCCCAGAGATTCAGTGGCTCTGCGAGACCCTGGGCATCAGCCTGCATGGGCACCAGCAGAGCCGCGACATTGCCCCTGGCAGCCAGATCGCCATCATTCGCCACGACGCCAACAATGAGCGCATGGTGTCTGATGCCATCTGGTGGCTGTTCCTCGACCCGGCAACCCTCAAACCCAATTACAAATACGCCAGTTTCAACAGCCGCAGTGACAAGCTCAATAACAAACGGGGGATTTCCTACAAACCCTACCGAGAGAGTCGTTGTCTCATTCCAGCCAGTGCATTCGTCGAAGGCCTGGGTGATAAGAAAACCTATCACATGATCGAGCTGGAAAATTCGGCCATTGCTTTTGGTGGGCTGTACAAGGAGCACCTGAATCGGGAAACAGGCGAGGTAGTTTTCTCTGCCTCTATCATTACTCTGCCACCGCTAACGCCCCAATGGGACGAAATACATCCCAAGTCCATGCCACTCATGATTGACTTTGAGAATGAAGAACTGGTGGAGAAGTGGCTGAATCCGTCGTTTACTGACGTCAGTGAATTCGAGGCGCTGCTGGAACCGAAGGTAATGAAACCTATGGTAATTACAAGAATCAGTAAGCCCAGCGAGTGGGATCCCATTGAAGACAGTTTTATGATTGTTGCGTAAACAGCCAAAACCGGTCAAAAGTGCGGAAATTAAAGCCTGAAAGGTTCTGTATTCATCCGCCCGCTTGCTTGACCTGGATCAGTGGTGCAAACGCGTGCATCCTGTATTCTGAATCTTGAGTGTTGAATAATTACCCGCGGATTTTTCACTATTAGACAGGAGTGCTCCCATCAAACGCCGCAGATTTTTGCATAATGTCACCACAGTAGCTGGTGGCACATTACTGGTGCCGCTGCTCCAGGCGCAGACCGGCAACGGTGATTTCAACTTACTGAAAATCCCTCCACTGCTGACGGGCGAACAGCGCAGCGGTCTGCGTCATTTTGATCTCACCGCGCGTGCCGGACAGACGGAATTCTTTAGTGGCATTGATACACCTACGATGGGCATTAATGGCACGTATCTGGGACCGACGTTACGCTTACGTAACGGAGACGAAGTTGCCCTCAATGTGCTGAACCGATTGAGCGGGCCGACCACTTTGCATTGGCATGGTTTGCATGTACCAGCCGTGGCAGATGGCGGGCCACATCAGGTTGTTCGGAGTGGGCAGGACTGGCGGGCACAGTTTACTGTGCAGCAACCGGCGGGCACGTTCTGGTATCACTCGCACCTGAATGGATCGACAGGCGAACAAGTGTATCGTGGACTGGCGGGAATGATCCTGCTCGAGGATGAGACCACTGCGAATTCCGGTTTACCGAATGAGTATGGAGTCGACGATATCCCACTCATCGTGCAGGATCGCCGCTTCAATCGCGATGGCAGTTTGTCCTATGTGCGTAATCATATGGATGTCATGATGGGTGTAACCGGAGATACAGTGCTGGTAAATGGCACTTATAACCCGTTGTTTACCCCTCGCACGACGAAGGTACGTTTCAGGCTTCTGAACGCGGCGAATGCCAGGACTTTTTCATTCGCTTTCGATGATAGCCGCGTGTTTGATCTGATCAGTGTCGATGGGGGCAGACTGGAACAGCCAGAGCCCTTGCAGCAAATTGTACTTGCACCTTCAGAGCGAGCCGACATCGTTGTCGACTTTTCCAATGGTAGTCGCAGTAACCTCATTAGCCAGCCACTACCAGCTGATTCGCCCTGGCTACCCCGGGGCATGATGCGCAACATGTTTTCGATGAATAATCAGTCCATGCAAATTCTTGCAATCGAACCCCAGTCAGCACTGCAGAATTCAGCAGCACTACCCGCAATGTTGGGCACTGTGCCCCATGTGGATGCGGGCAGTGCAGATCGTACGCGCCAGTTTACCCTTACCATGATGATGGGTATGGGTATGGGAAGAGGCGGAGGCAGGGGCGGTCAGGGAATGGCTGGTGGTAATTTCTTTATCAATAATACCCGGATGGATATGGATGTGATCAATCACCGGATTCCGGTTGGCAGCACCGAGGTATGGCGCATAACCAATGACTCCATGATGATGCACCCGTTCCACGTCCACCATAACCAGTTCAGCATAATAAGCCGCAACAATCGCCCAGCGCCACTCTGGGAAAGAGCATTGAAAGATACGGTCAAAATTGCACCGGGAGAAACCGTCGAGATTGCCATGCGTTTTGAAAATTTCGCCGATCCTGAAAATCCATATATGTATCACTGTCACATACTCGAACATGAAGATAACGGCATGATGGGGCAGTTCGTGGTGGAGTAGGAAAACAATCAACCAGCGATAATCTTTACTTTAGATCAATATTTTTTGAACCACGAACTTGTATCCTGCAAATAGTTGTTGATCAGTATTAAAGGGAGATCTATTGCATGCGTTGCATAAGCCGTTCGTTTTTGGTTATAGCTTTAATTACCCTGACGTCCTGTGCCGGTCTGGGTTACCAGATCGGTACTCGCGTGGAAACCTGTTGTCCAGGCGATTATGACGACTACGATAACTATAGTGTGAGCACTGAGAACATGCCGTTGTTCTTGCGCGATTATGTGGTCGAAGAGTTCGAAAATGCATTTGCCGGCAAAGGTTTAAGTCGTGACGATCAGTTCCATGACCTGAATGTGGTACTAAGTTACAACCACATCAACCTGACAGCCGAGCAGGAGGGTATTGACCCCTTTGTGCGAGTGGAGTCCATCAGCACGGAGCTGACCTATATCGCGGAGATAAATGTGGAGATGTTCGAGACTGCCACAGGCAATATGGTGTGGGCAGGGTCAATTAGTCGCATTCACCATGTCACGCCGGGTGAATATATGCATGAGGGGCCTGCGCGACTTGAGTTTCGCAATGCCTTCAGCCATATGTTGCAGAACTATCCCGATCTGTAAGTGGTATGAACAACAAGTTCAACACTGTCAGCAATGCAAGCAACTTCTTCATGAGGTTTACATTAACTGACCCAAACAATCCCATTTGGCGCTAGCCAGCTCACCTTTTCTTCAAACCAAAAAAAAGCCCACTCTCGTGAGAGAGTGGGCATATGTCCCATACCAAGGTCTAAAATTCTGCGTCTGACAATCCGTTCTGGAGAGTAGCGAACGGGTTGCCTCAATACTCGGGAAACAGCAGAGAATTTCCGGAAGAGACTGATCACTCAGCATGCTATTAACAATACAATTACTGTGCCAGTTTGGATAATTTGAAAAATATACATAAATATTAATAGATTACATTTGATCACATTGATATTACGCAGTCTGTTGTTGCGATGATTATCAGGAAAGCGACCGAAATTGGTGCGGATATCAGAGCACTGCTTGATTTAGGTGCCGGCCAATGGCCTGCGCGCTCCTGCTACTCTTTTCGCAACTCAATGGCTAATATCGGGTAGTGCTCAATTAATAATAAGGGGAATCCCATCTATGTACTCCTTGAAAGTCATGATCCTGGCCCATTTGTTGTTGGTTCCAGCATGGACTAACGCACAAACGCCCGATTCCCTGACGCTGGCAGATCTTATCCACGACTACCGCGCCACGCGCGAAAAGCAGATCGTGGAGGACTTTGTCGAGCTGCTTTCCTATCCCAATGACTCCGCAAATCTTGCAGACATGGATGCTAATGTGGTGCACATTCGCGGCTTGCTGGAAGCGCGTGGGCTAGCCACACAGCGGCTGCAAAGCGGCGGCGCACCTTATATATATGGAGAATTGCTTAATCCCGATGCAACAGAGACGCTTTTGCTCTATGCCCATTTCGACGGCCAACCAGTGCAGCTGGAAAACTGGGATAGCCTGCCATTCGAGCCCGTATTGCGTGATGCCCCGTTACCTGATGGTGGCCAGCCAATAGACATTAGCGCAGTGAATGGGAGCTTCAATCCTGAATGGCGCTTGTATGCGCGCTCGGCCGGTGATGACAAGATGCCCGTTATTGCGCTCATCCATGTACTGGATGCGTTGCGCGAAAATAATATTGAACTTTCGGTCAATCTAAAAGTATTACTGGATGGCGAAGAGGAGCGCGGTTCACCAACGCTGGGTCGGGTGATCGACGATAACCCTGGCCTGTTCGATGCAGATCTGCTGTTATTTTGTGACGGTCCCATGCATCAGTCACGTCAGGCACAACTGGTATTTGGTGTGCGTGGTGGGCGCACACTGGATATGACGACCTATGGTGCCAATCGCCCTTTGCACTCCGGGCACTATGGTAACTGGGCACCCAATCCCATTATGCAAATGGCCTACCTGCTCACCAGTATGCGTGATGAGGCAGGGCGCATATTGATCGATGGTTATTATGACAACGTGGTGACGTTAACAGAAACCGAGCGTACTGCTATCAATACCATGCCGGATATAGAAGGCATACTGCAAGATGAACTGGCCGTACATACACCAGAAGGTGGCGGCATGCGCATTGAGGAGCTCGTAACATTGCCGGCTTTTAACGCGCGCGGCATCACTGGAGGAGGCGTGGGCACGCAGGGCCGCAATATAATTCTGACTGAATCGACAGTTTCCCTTAACCTTAGGCTAGTACCAAACCAGAACCCGGAGCGGATAAGACGCATCATCGAGACGCATATCGAAGGTGAAGGTTTTCACATTGTGTATGAGGATCCTACTGATGAAATCCTGCGCGCCCATCCCAAGGTCGTGAAGCTGGACTGGCGTGGTGGAGGGAGCCCGGGTCTACGTACATCCATGGATGGCCCCATGGCGCAGCGACTCATTCAGCTCATGCGTGAGATGACGCCAGATTTGATTTTGACGCCTACCATGGGTGGCGGGCTGCCTTTAAATGCTTTCGATAACCGCATGGATAAACCAATAATTATTTTGCCACTGGCCAACCATGACAATAACCAGCATGGCGAAAATGAAAACCTGCGATTGCAGAATTTGTGGGACGCCATGGCAGTTTACGGTGTCGTGCTGGCCAGATTCGGATTGTAGTTCTGATGCTAAGTGGTATTCACGATGCTGAACGCTACCAATTCGCCTTTGTGTTCGAAGAGTTATACTTGTCCATAGATGGCGACGAAGGACTGTCAGAGTATAAAGATCACGTAGAGAACAGGCGAAACTTCAGGGACTAATGGACGGCGCTGAGGTCTGGACCGAAAAGGCATTCTATTTCATGTCGGGGCAGTCTATAGTTTCCCGTATGGAATCAATTGACTGAGTCTATGGAGAGGGTCATTAAGAACCCGCCAAAATATAAAACAAAAATACGAGAGTCCTCATTATGAATATTCTGGAAAAGCATAAAACATTCGCAGGAGTGCTGGTACTGGCTCTATTGTTTGTACAGCCTGCGGGGGCCCAGGTGCTTTCCGGCACAGAAAACGGCGAATGGCGCTATCTCGGTGGACCGGTTGGTCACACGCGTTATTCCCCGCTTGATCAGATCAATCGCAACAACTTCAATGAATTGGAGCAGGCCTGGATCTGGCGCAGCGACAACTTCGGTCCCAATCTTGATTATTTTTCTCGCTCTACGCCCATCTATGTGGATGGCATGCTGTATACAGTGGCAACTCCACGGCGCCAGGTTGTGGCAATGGACCCTGCAACCGGTGAAATAATCTGGACGTTTCGTGAGCCGGAAACTATTCGCCATCAACGCTCTCCCCGGCAGGCTTACGGCAAAGGCGTTGCCTATGCGGAGGTCAATGGCCGTGGAGTGATTTACATTACCACGCCGGGGTTCTTCCTTTGGGCGCTGGATGCCAAAACCGGTCGGCCAATTGAAAACTGGGGCAGCGAATTTCCGGTGGGTGGGTTTCCCGAGACTGGCTCTATCGATCTGATTCCCCACCTGGTGGAAGGTTGGGGGCCATGGGAAGACTACGTTATCGCCGGAGGTGAGTATGATGCCGATTACGGTATTCCGCGCGAACTTGGCATGGTTACCGCCTCGGCACCACCCATCGTAGTCAACGGCGTTGTGGTTGTGCTGGTTGGACATCAACCCAGCTATGGACAAACCAGAATCGAAAACGTCCCGGGCGACATCATGGGTTTCGACGCTGAAACCGGCGAGCGTCTATGGAAGTTTCATGTGATTCCACGTCCTGGTGAAGTCGGTCACGAAACCTGGCATAACGATGCCTGGCGTTACTCTGGAGATATGTCGACCTGGGCGCCAGCTTCAGCAGATCCGGAGCTTGGTCTTGTCTATCTCGTAACCAATGCCTCGACCGTGCAATCCTATGCGGGTCATCGCCCAGGTGATAATTTGTTTGGTGGCAGTGTGCTGGCGCTCGATGTCGCGACCGGTGAGCGCCGCTGGCATTTCCAGATTCATCGCAGCGATCAGTGGAACTACGACCTGCCGACACCACCCATGCTCATGGATCTCAACGTGGATGGGGAGCTCATTCCAGCGCTGGTGCAAAATACCAAGCAGGGTCTGATCTTTGCTTTTAATCGGGAAACTGGAGATCCCATCTGGCCTATCGAGGACCGACCCGTAATTCAGACCGAAGTACCTGGCAATTATACTTCACCAACCCAGCCCTATCCGACCTGGCCAGAAGCCGTGGATCCTATTGTTTACGACGGTATCACTGACGAGTTCCTGCTGGACTACACACCGGACTTAAAGGAACAGGCCAGGGTAATTCTTAACGGCTATCGCATCGGTGGGCTCTATGTACCGGCTTTACCTAACACTTATGATGGGGAATATATTAATAATGTTGGCTGTCTCGGTGCTGGCAACGTCATTCCACATCCACCAGTGGCCGATCCGGTAGAGGGATTAATGTTTAATTCTCACCGGCGTAATTGTTTCGCGCCAGGCTTCATGCGGCCAACCAATGGCGTCGACAGAGATAACCCCAACTATCCGGAACCTGGAGAAGGTGGGGCAACACCAAACAGTACACCTACTACTGGCACTACAGTTGTTGACTGGTTGCCGGGCGGCGGTGGAGGATTACCAACGTTGGATGGCCTGCCAGTATACAAGCCCATGAACAATCAACTCACTGCTTATAATATGCATAGCGGCGACAAGATCTGGTCGGAGCCTGTTGGGCAAACCGTGGAACAGATAAGCGAGCATCCTTTGCTCCAGGGCATCGATATCCCCAATTCCGGTGGCGTCGGCTGGTCCATACAGATGGTAATGGGTGACATCCTTGTGCAAACCCGAGCGCTGAGCGAAGGGATGGTGCAAGTATTGCCCGACGCGCCACTCACACTTAATGCCCGAGACAAGTTTACCGGTGAGGTGCTGGGTAGTGTTGTCTTACCCGCGCCGGCTCAATACGGCATGATGACTTACCTGCATCAGGGGCGCCAATATATCGTCGTACAAATTGGCAGTTCTCGCACTGATTTCCCCGGTGCACTGGTGGCATACCGCTTGCCTGACTAGGGCTCACATTGCAAAACACCCGAGGCAGGTACCACCTGCCTCGATGGATTCCTGATCTGTTCACCGGATATTCAGGTTTCCTGCCTAATAATCAACGTCATGCAGAAAAGTTCTGCGTGAAGCGCGATTGGGGCAGGAGAACATCATGAAGATCAAAGGCATTATCATTTGCGCATTACTGGCATTTGCGACCTTAAGCGCCCAGGCATGGGGAGACAATCGGAGTTTTCGCAGCCTGCAGGGATTTGGCAGTGATGTCCCCGGGTGGCGTCTTGGACCCGATCGTGATCGGGATGGTTACGCAATCTATCGTCGCGCTGGCCATGGTTGGCACCGCGTGGATGGGCGCGCCATCAAGATAGCCGGTTCTCCTTCCAACCCCTGGGTGATTAACGCCAACAATCGCATCTACCACTGGACAGGCCGCGACTGGAATCGCATGCCGGGTCGTGCAATCGATATAGCTGACGGCTGGGCTTTAGGGCTCGAGCTGGAAAGTGGTGGTTATGCGATCTACAGCTGGAATGGCAGAGACTGGGATCATGCGCCCGGTGGTGCAGTCGAGATCGGTGGTAGTTATGAGCGCCCCTGGGTGATCAATAATCGGGGAGAGCATTTCGTCTGGAATGGTCGCGACTGGGATCGGGCGCGCGGATTTAGTTATAACAATCGTCGGAGCACATCTGGCAAAAGCTTTAGTCGTCTCGGCGATCGCAGGTGCGATGACAGAGATCATGATTACAGTCGATCCTCTGACCGGCGTCGCAGTGACTGGTAGTTCATTGTTTTGACCCCTTTGCATTAATCAGAGAGTCCATAACTCGGCCGCTGGCGTGATATTCTTGCTGTTCCTGAATTTTTGGCAGAACGTACGAGTAACATGTCGCGAACCCGAATTCTTTTGATTCTATTAGTCTGTTGCATTGCGCTACCCTCAGCGGGGCGCGGTCAGGCAGATGGCCCTTATTTGTACGTGTTAGGTGTGGTGCAGGACGCCGGATATCCGCAGGCTGCCTGTTATCATCCCCATTGCCTGCCAGGTTGGGAAGATGCCCGCCTGCGTCGCGGCGCTACGTCCATCGCTGTCGTGGACCCGGTAACAGAAAGTAATTACCTCTTTGAAGCCACGCCGCAGTTGCCGCAGCAATTGTATTGGTTGCGCGAAGAAACAGGGCAGGAGTCCCTGGCAGGCGTATTTCTCACCCACGCTCACATTGGCCACTATGCCGGACTCATGTTTTTCGGGCGTGAAGCAATAGGAGCGAGCGCAGTACCTGTTTATGCCATGCCGAGAATGGCGGCATTCTTGCGAGCCAACGGGCCGTGGGGGCAATTGGTAGAACTCGGGAATATTGTTCTGCGTCCGCTTCAGGATGCAGAGCCCGTGCCGCTGCGTGACATTGCTGTCACACCATTTATGGTGCCGCATCGTGATGAATATTCCGAAACCGTGGGTTACCGCATTGCGGGTCCGAACCGTACTGCTATTTTTATCCCGGATATTAACAAGTGGAATATCTGGGACGTCGATATAGCAACGTTGGTGCAGTCGGTTGACTACGCCCTGGTCGACGCAACCTTTTATGACGACCAGGAATTGCCGGGCCGGGATATGTCTCAGATTCCACATCCATTTGTAACGGAATCCATAGAGTTGTTTGCTGATCTACCTGAAGCAGAAAGACGAAAAGTGTGGTTCATCCATATGAACCACACTAATCCACTTTTAAATAGTGACAGCACTGAGGCCGGATACGTGCGAGCGCAAGGCTTCAATATCGCAGAAGAGGGTGTGCGGCTACCACTATGACTACCATAGGAATAATGTTATGCAACAATTAGCAGTAAATAGATGTTTTGGTGGCGCACAGTATCGTTACTGTCATCAATCCGAAGTTTTAGACTGCGAGATGAAATTTTCAGTATTTTTACCCAAACAGATTGCGCTAGGAGTGAAAGGTCGATTGCCCGTGCTCTATTGGTTGTCCGGTCTAACCAGTACGGACGAAAACTTTGTGCAGAAGGCGGGAGCTCAGCGTCTCGCTTCAGATCTCGGCCTCGTTGTCGTAACACCGGACACCAGCCCGCGTGGCGAAAATGTAGCTGATGATCCCGAAGGTGCATACGATCTGGGGCTGGGCGCAGGGTTTTACCTCAATGCGACAGCGGCCCCCTGGGACAAGCACTATCACATGTATGACTATGTCGTGACTGAGTTGCCGCAATTGTTGAAAGAAGAGTTGCCCATCGATCCTGAGCGACAGGCGATTTCAGGTCATTCAATGGGTGGTCATGGTGCGCTGACGATTGCTCTGAAAAACCCGGATCGCTATCGTTCGGTTTCAGCATTTGCCCCGATAGTATCTCCCCTGAATTGCCCATGGGGGAAGAAGGCAATTAAAAACTACCTGGCTGATGATCTGCAAGAAGCGGAAAAATATGATAGCTGCCAATTGATAATTCAATCTTCAGATCAGATGCCCATGTTGATTGACCAGGGTACAGCAGATGAATTTCTGGAAACGCAATTGAAACCCCAATTGTTGGTCGAAGCCTGTCAATCGGCCAGCTATCCGCTAACGTTCAATTTGCGTGACAACTACGATCACAGTTATTTCTTTATAGCTTCATTCATTGACGAGCATTTACGTTTTCATGCACGCCATCTGGGAATAGAAGTTGCTGATGAAGACTAGATAGCGAGCCAGATAAGTGCACCACTGCTCGCTGCAGCACATAGACTTGGCCAGTCTTGCAGCGCGAATAACAAAGGGTCGTCATTGAGTTCGCCGCGTTGCGCAACCCGCCAGATTCTCCCAAGTATAAAGAGCAATAAAGGTAAGATTCCCCAGAGTATAAGCGGTGACGTATAGAGATTTGCGGTAGCTGGAACTGAAATGTACACCGCGAACACTATTACAGCTGCAATGCTGAAAAAGACCCCGCTGTAAAACACCGGTTGCAGGTCCGCGGTTGTGTAGGCGCGTCCAGCCGCTTGCGATTCGCCAGTGGCACCGAGTTTATGTAGCTCGGTATAGCGTTTGGCAATTGCCAATCCGCCAAATAACAGAAGTGAAAAAGTCAGCAGCCAGAGAGTACTATCCACCATGATGGCTGCTGCGCCGGCTACAACTCGCAAGGTGTACAACAATGCCAGCGTACCAACATCGGCAAGGTAAAGGCGTTTGATATAAAAACTATAGAGCACGGTCAGTACCCAATAGACGAATAAGACTACAATAAATTCGTGCGGCAGAATCCACGCAATGACAAACGAGGCAAGCAACAACAGCGGCGCCAGTGCCAAGCCGTATGCCAATGGCAGGTTGCCGCTCGCGAATGGTCTGAAGCGTTTGCGTTCATGTAGGCGATCGGCAAACAAATCCAGCATGTCATTTAATAAATAGACGCTTGATGCGCAAAAGCTGAAACTGATAAATGCGAGTCCTGCTGCGTACAGGAGTTCTGGATTGGTCAGCTCATGGGCCAGTACCAGAGGCAGAAACACCAGCAGGTTTTTAAGCCATTGATGTGGGCGTACCGCGCGCACGAAACTCAGCAGTTTGGAATTTGGACAATCAAACTCCTTTATTGGAGCCTCGCTGTTCTTTATGCGCTGCTTCAGTCGTGGCGAGGCATTAACGATGATAATCTCGCTGGCGTCTTCCCACACCGGAATATCCGCGGTGGAATTGCCCGCATAGGCAAAATCACCACCTGCGCTAAGTTGTTTGATACGTTCCAGTTTCAACTCTGATCTGAGATTGGTTTTCCCATCAGAACCTATGGCAGCGTCGAACAACCCCAAGCTGGAACTCATGCTGTCTACCATTGCCTGGTCGGCTGCCGAGATTAGCGTTAGCGAACGGCCTCTAGCGCGCTCAAATTGCAGCCATACAAAAAATTCTTCGTTCAACGGAATCAGCTCAACAGGCAACTCTATTCTCTTTGCCAGTTGCTGTTTAAAAAAAGCTCGGCCGCGAAGGAGCCAGAAAGGCATCAGGCATAGATACAGGATCTTATGTTTCAGCAGGGCGATCAGGGACTCGAACATCAGATCGCTCTTGATCAAAGTTCCGTCCATGTCGACGAACAACAGGTTGCTGGTTGATATAGATTGCACGGTTAACCTTTAATCAAAACTTCATGCGCTTGAACAAAAATTCTGGTATCGCACATACGATCAGCATAATTAGACGCCAGTATCCCGGCGCATAAACGGTGTGTTTTCCTTTCGCTATCGTCTTGATAATACGCGATGCGATGCGTTCAGGGCTGGACCAGAGCAAGCCTTTATCGAACTGCGCGGTCATTGGTGAGTCGACCAGTCCCGGGCGGATGTCGATGATCTTTACATTGTGCGGATACAAGCGTCCCCGCATACCTTGTATATAAGTCGATACCATGGATTTGGCAGCACCATAAATGTAATTGGGTTGCCGGCCACGATCTCCTGCTACAGACGTTATAACTGCAATAGTTCCCTGCTCCTGTGCCTGCAGTCGTGGGCCGAGTATCGTTAACAATGAGATCACGCTCAGGCCATTGATATTGATAGCCTTGCTGGCAGATTTGAAATCGATTTCGGCTTTTTCCTGATCGGGGAGGTCGCCATGACAAATCAGGACAATATCCAGAGAACCCAGAGTATCAACCGCAGTATCAATTGCAGCCTCATGTTGGGTGTGCTTTTCCAGATCGAGCACCATTATTGCGACTGAATCGGCTCCCCGGACTTCGAGGTCGGTTTTCAGTTCTGCCAGCCGATTCTCATTGCGCGCTATCAGAAAAAATTCGTGACCCTGCTGAGCATAGCTGCGTGCCGTTGCCCTGGCGATTGCCGAATTCGCGCCAATAATAAGAATTTTCATCGCGCTATATTGCCTCACTGAGTCCTAAACGCTGCGATTGCAGCGAAGTGAATTTCCCATTGGGGTCAACTTTATCCTTAATCGTTTTGAATTTTTCCCAATTACTATAGGTTTGTTTGAATACCGTTTCCTGCAAGCGAGCGTCTTTTGCCAGGTAGTGGCGGCCGCCGTGTTGGATCACCATCTGATCGAGTTCATCCAGCAGTGGAAACAGATCCTCCTGCCACTTGAAGTCGAGTGTCAGAGTGTATCCCGGCATGGGGAAAGTCAGTAAGTTTTCATTCGCAGGCCCAAATTTCTTCAATACAGCGAGAAAAGATCCCTTGCCTGCCGCTGACACCTTGTCCAGTATTGCCTGAATGCCGTCTTGAGCCGTGTCAGTTGGAAGAACAAACTGGTATTGTAAAAACCCCCTGGAGCCATAAAGTCGATTCCAGTTATGAATTCTGTCAAGTGGGAAAAAGAATTTATCGATTCGTAAATTCGATTGGCTTTTACCCATCTTGTGCAGCTGATAATACAGTGAATTAAAAGATCCAAGAGTAAAGCGGTTTAGCAGAAATCTAGGCATATCAAGGGGTACAGACGGACCTTTCGAGAGCGGAGTTTTAAGATCACCAACTTCAGTATCGTGTTCGCCCAGAAAAACTACTGAGCGACCCAGGTTTTCACCACGAGCAAGGCAATCAAGCCAGGCAACTGAGTAAGTACTTTCGGAATTCTCAGACAACATCTTCAGGGCCGCGGCGAGATCTTCCGCAATTAGCGTGCGCTGCTTGATAGTGGCACTTGACACTTTTCTAAGAGCTATCCGGGCATCCAGGATTGAACCGGTTAGCCCCATGCCACCGCAGGTTGCGTGAAATAACTCGGTATTTTCTTCTGGGCTGCAATATTCAACGCTGCCATCCGCAAGCATTAAATTGAAGCCGCTGACATGGTTACAAAAGCTTCCATCAATATGATGATTCTTGCCGTGGACATCCGCTGCAATTGCGCCTCCGATACTTACTTGCGCAGTGCCAGGAACGACAACTGGAAACCAGCCGGCAGGGAGGCACACCTGGATTATGGTCGCGAGTGTGGTGCCCGCGCCGCAATGTATCGACCCTTCTGCAGAATCGAATTCCATAAAACTGTCAAGATAGTGCGAAGACAGGATTTGCGCGGCGAGCGCGCTGTCTCCATAACTGCGACCGGCGCCGCGGGGAATGCTTGCAACCTGTCGTTTGGATTGCAATATTTTGCGTGCCGCGTCGGAGTCCTGCGGAACTTCAACAGTGGCATCGACGCGGGGAAATCTTCCCCAACCGTACACATCCATGAATCGTCCTATCGTTTGAAGACCAGTTGCTTGTCGAGCTGGTACTTTACTACATATCCAATAGACAATCCGATTATTGCGCCGCAGTAACGCGCGAATCGGGTACCAAAATAAGACTCGAAACCGAGCTCAAAACCCCAGAACAACAGTGTCGTCAAGACACCCGTAACGCCATATAGAAAGAATTTATTAGCATTGTCCCTGGCAGATATTGATTGATAGGCAAAGATATATTTCTTGTCCAGGACATACTTGCAGATCAAGCCGGCAAATGTCCCGCAGCCAATAGCCATATATAGCCAGAGTACTCCCTGATAGAGTTGGGTGCTGATTTCCTGTGCGGCCAGATTAACCAGCGTCGCAATTACAGCGAAAAAACTATATTTAAGCACTAGCTGCATGATTTGACTCTATTCGTTGCTTGCCATTGCATATCGGCAGTCATTACGCCACTAATAGCCTGTAATGCTTTTGGTGAGCTGGCAACGTTATACTTGGCATCTCATAATTTATCTGGAAATCGATCCTTGTGCCCGAACTACTGAACTTTGCAAGAGGTGTCGCGCTTGATGCGGGCAAGCTGATTGCGCGAATGCGAGCGGATGCAGAATTGCAGCAAAAATATAAGGACGGGACTGAACTGGTTACTGATGCTGATCTCGCCGCTGACAAGCTGATAGTTGCGGCGATTAAACAGCGCTTCCCTGATCATGGCATTCTGTCTGAAGAGTCTTCTCCGGAAATGGCAACATCCAGTACCTTCGACGAGCCAATCTGGATAGTCGACCCTATCGACGGTACTGTAAACTTTGCTCACGGACACAATCAATCTGCAGTGTCCATTGCCTTTGCCGAGAAGGGCCGGGTCACTACTGGCGTGGTTTACAATCCGTTCACCGATGAAATGTTTTCGGCATCCCTCGGAGGCGGTGCCACATTGAACAATTCCCCGATCACTGTGTCTTCTCAACCTGAGTTGCGACGTGCCATCGTGGCTACCGGTTTCCCATATACCAAGAACAGTGTTGCTGAACTCCTGAAATATCTCGATGCAGTGCTGCATCAGTGTGCGGACATCAGGCGGCTTGGGTCTGCGGCATTGGATATTTGCTGGGTGGCGGCTGGGCGAATCGACGCCTATTACGAAACAGTAAGTATTTGGGATTTCGCTGCGGCCCAGCTAATCGCGCGAGAAGCAGGAGCTACATTTGGCCATTTTGGTCCAGTTCCCACAGGCAAAATTCCGGAGTTTCATCCAGACAAAGTACTGATTACCAACCCACACCTTTTTGGCCCCCTCCAGGCCCTTTTGCAGCAAGCCGTTTAGTCAGGATTTCCTCCGGGCATTCAGTGAGTTAAGTTCGCCCTTTACTGCGTCGAGTAACAATTTATTGCATTGACGTAACATCCCTGTTTTGCGTACAGTCGTAATGATAAGTGGGTTAGTTTTAAGCGGCGGTGATATTGCTACAAACGCCCTGTAAAACAGAATTCGCGGGATATCCTGATTTTCAGGGGTTCCAAACATTAATTATCGAACTATTAACTGGTAACAATTGGAATCATGTTCGATTCCACATCAAGGAGAGCACAGTGAAAGCACTGATTTCATCCAAAGCAGTATTAGCCATGCTGCTTGGCAGCCTGGTTTCTGGCGTGAGCCTGGCACAGGATCGCGTTGGCGATTTCTCGCTGCTGGACCAGGACGGCTATTTTCATAATATGAGCTGGTATGACGACCACGCCACGATTGCCCTGCTGGTGCAGGCCAACGATGGTATGGACATGGCGGCCCACGTTAGTGAATTCAATGCGCTGAAAGCCAAGTACGACGAGGCCGGTGTGGAATTCATGATGATCAACCCTATGGGGCGTTTGAATCGTGAAGACGTACAGGCTGAATTGACAAAATATTCCGTTGATATCCCTGTCCTGATGGATGACGCACGTGTCATCTCAAAAGCGCTTGGCATCGACAAGACTGGTGAGGTGCTGCTATTTAATCCCAGCAGCTTTCGCGTGGAATTCCGCGGCCCGGTAAGTGCTACAGAGTCTGTAATTCAGGCAGTGCTGCGTGACGAAGAAATCAGCAATGCAGCAGTAGCAGCGACTGGTTCCCCGGTGACTTATTCAGAGGTTGAACAATTCGCCACTAACCCGCCTTCTTATGAAAATGATATCGCACCCATCATTGCCGAGAATTGTGCAAGTTGCCACCGCGAAGGGGGTATTGCTCCTTTCGCCATGGACAGTCATGCCATGATTCAGGGCTGGTCCCCAATGATTCGTGAAGTATTGATGACCAAGCGTATGCCACCAGGCCAGATCGATGGCCACATCGGCGAGTTCATCAATGACATGCGCCTGGAAGATGACCAGATTCAAAAAGTTGTCGCGTGGATAGAAGCTGGTTCACAGAAAGATGGTGCAACCGATCCATTGGCCGAACTGACCTGGCCTGACACCAAATGGGCATTTGGCGAGCCAGATTACATCATCAAGGTGCCACCACAGGAAATTCCTGCCACTGGCGTATTGGACTATCGTCATGTTTCGGTGCCAATTGATATCGAAGAAGACAAATGGGTTCGTGCCAGCCAGTATGTTGCCGGCGACCGTACCGTACTTCACCACACTCTGAATTCACTCGTAGAGCCAGGCGCGAGCCGTCGTGGCGGTTTCCTCGGTGGTGGCAATGCGGACCAAGCCAATATCACTGCCTATATTCCCGGTGCAGCACCACGTATGGAGCCACCCAATACAGGTGGTTTGTTGAAAGCGGGTTCAGTACTTAACCTGCAATTACACTACACCACCAACGGTCGCGAGACTGTTGACGCCAGCGAGATTGGCTTGTGGTTCTACCCGGAAGGCGAAGTGCCAGAAGAAAGAATGTCGGGTCAGTGTGCCTGTATCTTTACCCCAGGGTGGACCAATATTCCTCCGGGTGATCCTGAATTTGTCATGGAGCAGTCTGTGACTTTGCGTCGCGACGCCGAGATGCATAGCTTCACGCCGCATATGCACTTCCGCGGTAAGTACATGCGTTTCTATGCGGACTACCCCGATGGCACACGTGAAGAACTGATCAATATTGCCAACTACAATTACAACTGGCAGTTGGCTTACACCTACGAAGAGCCCAAACCAATGCCAGCCGGCACTGTGCTTACTGCAGTAGGTGCGTTTGATAACTCTGCGCAAAACCCGGCCAATCCCGATCCAGAGCGTTCGGTACCCTGGGGTCAGCAGTCCTGGGATGAAATGTTCTTTGGCGCCATGTCCTGGAAATATACTAATCAGGGTGGTGAAGACTAGTAAAAGGGGATTAACCCCCGACCAACAAAACCCGGTCAGTGGAAACATTGACCGGGTTTTTTAATGCCACGAATCAGTTAATCTAGTGACATGAAATACATATTTGAAGTTCTCGTTAACGAAGACTATAGCGTTGAGCAATACGCGGACGCGTGGCTTGCTGCCAGCAAAATTATCCAACAGGCCGTCGGTGCGAATGGAACCTATTTGCACAGGGATCTGAACAATCCGCGGCGCGCACTGGCGATTGCTCATTGGGATTCCAAAGCAGCACGCGACAAAAAAGACTGGGACGAAGAGGCTGCGCTGAAGATCATCAGGCAGCAGGCTGACCATGTAACGGTGAATCTGGTAGGTGAGTTTGCTGACCCGGAGTGGCAGGTTGAGATTGAGTCAGGCTCCGGGAATGGTGCCTGACTCAAAGTTTTACAACCTAAAGAATTTGCCAGATATCGTACGCAATCTTGCCTTCAACCTGTTTATTCTTACCCACACACACGATGTGATTTAGCCAGTCGTATTTCTCCGAGGCTGTATTGAACACGGGAGTAACGCGCCAGTAGACACCGGAGCTGGTGGGCACAATCATGCCCTTATAAGTCATGTAGATATGGGCATCGTCGTCCGTTAACAATGTGATGCGTACATCGAGGCTGCGATGGCCGCTTACTTGGGTAATCCAGTCAGCGCCACCCGGTAATACCGTGCCCTGCAAGCGTGGACCCGTAAATGTGCCGCCACTCAGAGGCGCAATACTGGTGTGGCCCGTTTCTATCATAGGGTCGCCATCCAGCAAGAGCTCCATCAGGTATTCGGATTCCAGTTCACTCTGTGGCTGTTGTGCCAGTGCCGAACTGCTGGCTCCTACTGCTGTAGCTGCCAGTGCCGCGGCACCAAGGCTATTGAATTCACGACGGGATAGTTTCTTCTCTTTATTGCTCATTCCTGATCTCCTCCAATTCTGTTAACGAATCATATGCTGAACTGTGCATTAGTCCTAGTGCTGGCGCTGACTTTTGTCGAAACGCTTGAGAATACCTGGCAGGTAGGTCAGGTCCAGTATTAATGCCAACACGACGATGGGCACCAACAACTTGGCTGCCTGCTGGAAGTAGATGGTATTGGCGCTGATGAGTAAGGTCGTTCCCAACGCCAGAATGAGTGTGGTGATCGTTAGTGCCGGGCCGGCAGTTCGAATCGCATGGCTGATTGCATTACTTTGATCACTACCGGTTTCGCGAGCTTCGAGATAATGGCTCAGGATATGTACTGTGTCATCTACGACAAGACCGATGCTGATACTGAATAACATCATGACGAAAGGATCAAGTTGCCCTACAAATAGTGCCCACACACCGAAGACCATTGTTGCAGGCAGCAAGTTAGGAATAACACTCAATATGCCAAAGTACACACTGCGTAATCCGACGATAAGACACAGCGTAATCAGGATCAGACTAAGCGTATACCCTTGTAGTAGTTCTATGGTTACCAGCTCATCCATGCGCGAGAACAGCAACAGGTTACTGCCATGCAGGAGCTGGGCCTCAGGGAAGACCTGCGTGAACTCTTCAGTAATGCGTGTATCCAGGTCAATCAGTTCCTGGTTGCTCAGGGGCACTGCGTTAATAAACAGCGTGATTATGGAAAAGTCATCATTGATAAAAGTAGAAAGTGGAAAATCAGGACTCTGCACCAGCTCGTAGTTGTTCAGATAGAAACCAATGGTGTTGATATCCTCTGGTAGCACATAAAACTCCGGGTTCTCCTGGTGTTGATACTGGTTGATAGTCTTGATGACATCCAGTGCGCTGGCGATGGATACTATCTCCGGGTCATCCACGAGGCGTTGTGAAAAGCTCTCTGTTCGCTGCAAAAACAGAGGGTCGATAGCGCCATCTGTTATGCCCGTATTGATTGCATAAGTCATGGCGGGGCCGCGATTCATACGCTCACTGATTGCCTCATAGTAATCGGAGATATCAGAATCAGCAGTAATGAAATCCAGCCGGTTAAAATCTGTTTCATTGAGTGGCAGCAAGGCCAGGGTTAATAGGGCAAACAGGGAGTAAGACCAGAACAATTTGCGATCATGTTGCGCGACCTGTTTGTCCAGTATCAGTAATCCTCGTTGGCCAAACGGTTTGATTTCGGTAATTCGACTGAAGCGGCTAATTAGCACCAACAGAGTAGGCAGCATGGTCAGTGTCAGCAGGTAGGCGAAACCGATGCCGATTGCGACTATGCGCCCGAAATCCTGAATGGCCGGAGACGAGGACATATTTAGTGACGAAAAACCGATGGCAGTGGTCAGTGCGGCCAACGTCACAGGCTGCAGATTGGCACGCAGGCTGGTGCGCATTGCCTGTAACCCGGCCTCACCCCGAGCCTGGGCCTGGCGAAAGATGGAGATGATATGCACGCTGTTGGCCACTGCAATGATGACTACAACCAGGGGTGCGATGATGGAGATATTATTGAAGTCGAACCCCAGATAACCCAGTAGGCCAAGTGTACTGAGCAAAGTGAATAACTGGTGAGACAAGATGCTACCGGCCAACCAGACCGAGCGAAAGCAGAATCCCATCACCGCAACGCAAATGATAATAATGATCGGTAACAACTGTGTCAGATCATCCACCATGGCCTGCTGACCCGATTGTTCCAGGATTACATCGCTACTTACGTGAATCGTCACATCCGGGTGAGCACCGCGTAATTGATCTCGCAGTTCGAGAGCATTGCGTGCGATCTCAAGTCGCTGCTCATTATCCAGGTTGTCGTCGTCTACAGAGACGGTAGCGAAGGTTAGCGCAGCATCTGTCGCCAACAAATTATTGGTCAGTAACCGGTCATTGACAGCTAACGATTGAATCGCCGCCAATTCTGTCAAAGAATATTCAAGATAATTTCTGGCGAACAACCTCTCTTGTCGTTCTGGCGAGAAATAACTGAGTACAGTACTGACGCGCAATGCTTGCGGAATATCGTTGTACCGCTGTTCAATGGAATCAAGTGCAGCTAGCACAGCAGGCGAGAATACGGATTCGCCTTCGGGTGGGATGAAGACATAGCTTATTTCCAGATCGACAGGAAATTCTTCGTATAAGATCCCAACCTCATCCAGATAAGGATCACTGCGGGTAAGAAGTGCTTCCAGTGAAGTATCGAAACCGGAGCGTGTGATGCCGGTAGTAAGCAGTGCAACCAGACAAAGTGAAAATATCGACCAGAACCAACGGTTGGACACCAGGTGGCTGGCGATGGCATTACTTCTGGTTGCTGTCACGATACTGCTCCGGCCACTGCATGATAGATTTTTCTAAACTTTCTATGCTCTTTACCCTTCCAAAATTTTCTATAAATCCCATTCATACGCGGTATTCGATGCCAGGTTAAACCTGTCTGCAGTACTCCATCCACGATTGCACGCCGCTGGTGAGAAATTTTTGCCGGTGCAGAATAAAATAAAACTTGCGTGTCCAGTCTCTTTGAGGAACGGCAAGTGGAACCAGGGAGCCACGACGAAAGGCGTCTTCCAGCGTAAGCTTTGACAAGCAACCAACTCCAAGTCCAGCTTCTACTGCTCGTTTGATGCCTTCCGTGTGTTGCAGCTCCAACCTGAGTTTCACATTGGGCAGGATACCATGCATGGCGCGATCAAAGGCCTGGCGTGTGCCGGAACCCCGTTCGCGTACGATCCAATCTGCCTCTAACAAGTCGGCATCAATCAGTGAGGGTTTCTGAGCCAGAGGGTGATCCGGGCGGGCAAAGGGAGTGAGTTCATCGTCACGCCAGTAGATAACCTCAAGTTCGGGTTCGGTTAATTCACCCTCAACTAATCCGATGTCTAATTCAAAGTTCTTCACCTTGCGGGCAATCGCTGCCGTGTTCTCGACAGTGAGGGCAACCCCGGCCGCAGGATGTGTTTTCATGAACTCGGCCATGATGCTCACCGCCAGATAATTGCCAATTGTCAGGGTTGCCCCGACATTGAGCTGTCCCACTTCATCATGGGCGAGCAAAGTCTTTTCCAGCTCGCGTGCCTGGGAAATCAAGGCCGCTGCCTTCGGGCGCAGCATGCTGCCTTGATCATTAAGATGCAGGCGCTTGCCTACCCGGTCAAACAGGTTCATGTCAAAACGCTGTTCAAACTCCTTCAGGGCAGTGCTCGCAGCCGATTGCGACATAGCCAGCTCACGGGCTGCCACGCTGACATTTTCATGTCTGGCCACTGCAAGGAAGACTTGTAGGTGTTTCAGTGTAAATCGCATATCTATAAAAAAGATATATTATATAAGAATAATCAATTTTACAGATAAAGTCCGCCAAGTCTACACTTCACATCCTGAAAAACCCTGATGTTGTGAGGAATACTAATGGCAAGCCTGTCCACCCAGAACGTTACTGACGTGCGCCACTGGAACGATTCCCTGTTTAGCTTCAAGACCACGCGTGACCGGTCTTTGCGTTTCGAAAACGGGCACTTTGTCATGCTCGGTATGGAGGTTGAAGGCAAACCCCTGATGCGCGCCTACAGTATTGCCAGCCCCAACTACGAAGAAGAACTGGAGTTTTTCAGCATCAAGGTGCCCGATGGCCCGCTTACCTCACGACTGCAGAACATCAAGGTGGGTGACAAGCTTTTCGTCAGCAGCAAGCCCACAGGCACACTCGTGGTGGATCATCTGCTCAAAGGGCGCAACCTGTACTTGATCAGCACCGGTACGGGGCTGGCTCCCTTTATCAGCATCATCCAGGATCCCGAAGTCTACGAAAGATTTGACCGCGTTATCGTGACTCACGGTGTGCGTTACAAATCTGAACTGGCATACCAGGAATTCATCGAGGTTCAGCTGCCAAAGAATGAGTTTTATGGTGAAGAAGTGCAGAACAAACTGCTCTACTATCCAACGGTAACGCGCGAGCCTTACCAGAATACAGGTCGACTCACTGACCTGATGACTTCAGGTAAGTTGTTCTCTGATCTTGGTTTGGAGCAGGCCGACCCGCAGTATGATCGCTTCATGATCTGTGGCAGCCCCAGCATGCTGAGAGATACCTGTGCAATTCTGGATAACTGGGGATTTGAAGAATCCCGTCAGGGGATCAAGGCGCACTATGTCATTGAACGTGCGTTTGTCGAGTAGGATTTTTTTCAGCCGCAATAAAAAAGGGACCATCAGGTCCCTTTTTTGTATTCACGTTTTACTGGTCTAGAAAATGGCGACCAGGCATCCCTTGGAATCCGGCACTTCGTCCATATTGACGGTGCCGCCTGCAAGCACGGTATCCAGTGCGTCACGCAGGTAATGTGCCGATGCATTGTTACGCTGTGTTTCATAACCGAGCTGATCGTTAATAGGTCCCCGATACAGCACTTCCTGAGTTCGCGGATAAACGATGAAAACCTCTGCAGTGCGTTCCACACCCAGAGCCTTCGCTAACACCTGGCCCTCATCCTTGATGATGGGAAAATCTATACCGAATTCCTCGGCTTCTTTGGCGATGCGAGCCGGGTTGTCCTGGATATTGGCATTGAACATCACGAATTCGATATTCTGGTCAGCATATGCCTCACGAATTTCGCGATAATTTGGAACAGCGATACGGGCAATTGGGCAGCCAACTCCCTGCACATAAAACACCACATACTCGCTGTCCTGGTATTTCTCAAGTGAGTGGACTTCGCCCAGATGATCCTTGAGTTCGAACTCGGGAATTGAGCGCAGCCACTCATCCGCCAATGCACTCGTGGCACTGAACAGGATCGTAGTAGAGACAAGTAGTTTAACTAGCAATTTCACTCTTCTGCTCCTTTCTCGCAAAACTTACGGTTTTGCGCAGTTCGGCTGTTAAGTTACTCCCAGACTGAACATGGGGTCTGGCCGCAATAATTCAAGCTGTGTCAGCGGCGTGCCAGAGTAGGCCACTCGCTGCATTTTCCCATTGAGAAGTATGGTAACAACACCGTTGAAAATGACCAGTCAAACCGGGCGCCTGTCACAGAATGTTGCAGCTCATCGACGGTCAATCCGACTAATATAATTCTATTAATATCAATAAGATAGAGAGAGTTTTCTAATTTCAGAATATAGTAACTGATAACCGGATCGTTCTGCCTGTTTCAAGCGGGATTATTGGCCCGAAAACCCTTTTGCTGCCACTGTTCGTCGGGGCGGATTATTGAGGCCACGGATTCTGTGGAATATCCTGGCGGGCAACCCGCCAGGCGTTTTACGGTTATACTCACGTTCAGGTTGTAATTCAGCAATGACTGCAATTTTTCTCTTAATTGTATGTCGCAGGCCGCCGGGGCATTAATGATGCTTCGGCTTTTTATTGGGTAGGCCGGTTTAATGACTATATGCCAGTGGTAGCTGGTGAACAGCCTCAATTGATACGGCGAGCTCAACTTCTGGAGATTGCATGGCGAGCGGTTTGAAAAACATTTACACAGGGTTGGTGTTTAAGCGTCCAGTATTGGTGCTGGCTGTTGTTCTGGCTATTGCCGCAGTATTTGGTTACTACACGCAATATTTCCGGCTCGATGCTTCGGCAGATTCATTGCTCCTGGAAAATGATCCTGATCTGGAGTTCTCGCGCGAAGTAAATATCCGTTATGGCATTCGTGAATCTGTAATCGTTGCATATACCCCAGAGGGAGATTTGTTTTCGCGTACAGAACTGGAGCGGCTGGAACGGCTACGTCAGGATCTTCTGGCCATCGAGCGTGTGGAATCCGTAGACAGCATACTGAATGTCCCAGTGTTCGGCGACACACCTCTTACTGCGATATCAGAAGATTACCTCACAGTCATGGATGCGGAGCAGGATCTGCAAGCTGCGCGGGGAGAAATTGTGGCGAGCCCGGTATTTCGCAATGCAGTCATCAGTCCGGATGGGGAAACCGCCGGGTTGTTGGTGAGTTTTGCCATAGACCAAACAGCCCGCGACATGCTTACTCGCAGATCAGATTTACGCAGTCTTGAAGCGGACGGCACTATCACAGCGGAACAGGCTGCTGAATTAACGACAGTAGAAGAAGAGTATGCTGAGTACAGTGTAGTCGCTGCGGAACGCCAACACGAAGTGATTGGCACCATCAGGCAAACCCTGGATGAGTACCGCTCTGGCGCCCAGATATTTCTGGGTGGTGCGCCAATGATCGCCGATGACCTGGTGACGTTCGTGCAAGGTGACCTGAGTAGTTTCAGTCTTGCAGTACTGGTCTTGATTATCGTTGCATTGGGATTAATTTTCCGTCGTGTTCGATTTGTCGCCATGCCGTTGATCTGTTGTGCGGTGGCGGGAACAATCATGGTGGGCATTCTCGGCATGATGGACTGGCGCGTCACCGTTGTGTCATCGAATTTTATTTCCCTGCTGCTGATCATCACGATTTCACTAACTGTGCATTTGGTGGTGCGATATCGCGAACTGCGAGCTACACGGCGCTTCAGTAAGCATGACAAAATATTGCGCCATGCGGTGCTGAGTATGTTCAGACCCTGTCTTTACACCGCCCTGACAACTGCTGTGGCTTTTGGGTCACTCATTGTCAGTGGCATCCTGCCAATCATTACATTTGGCTGGATGATGATGATGGGGGTCGCCACGGCACTGCTTGTTGCTTTCACAGTTTTCCCCGCCACGATGAGCTTGCTGAAAAAAGATGACTCCAAAATTTCCACTGATCTGAAGTTAAATCTCACTGGAGCGTTAGCCAGGTTTACCGATGCACTTCGCGGCAATGTGATTCTGTTATATGGCCTGATAGTAGTTCTCAGCGTGGTTGGGTTGACTCGTCTGCGCGTTGAAAACAGTTTTATTGATTATTTTCGTGAAAGCACTGAGATCTATCAGGGGATGACCTTGCTTGATGAGAAACTTGGGGGAACGTTGTCATTTGATGTCATCGTCGATCTGCCTGAAGAAGAGAGTTTTGATGGCGGCTTTGATGATGGCTTTGGTGGTTTCGATGATGCATCGGCTGATGGAGGTAACGAAGATGCCTACTGGTTTACTGCACCAAAGATGGCGCAGGTTGAGGCAATACACGACTATCTGGATGCCGATCCTTATACAGGTAAGGTTTTATCGTTTGGCGCAGTGATCAAACTCGCCGAACAGCTCAATGACAACCAACCCATCGATGGGCTGTTATGGGCCGTGCTTTATAATCGAATTCCCGAGACTCTGAAAGACACTGTGCTCAATCCGTTTGTCTCAATAGAAGATAATCAATTGCGATTCAATGTCAGAGTCATAGAATCGGCAGATGACCTGAATCGTAATGAACTGCTGCAACGTATAGAGACAGGGCTGGAGCAGGAGTTTGGCTATACGGACGAACAGGTTCATCTCACTGGCATATTGGTAATGTACAACAATGTGTTGCAGAGCCTTTTTCAATCCCAGATTCTAACTCTGGGTGTGGTGATGTTTGCCATCATGCTTATGTTCCTGTTCTTGTTCCGCTCATTCTGGATTGCGTTGATCTGTATTATTCCCAATGCCATTGCTGCGGGATCAGTCCTTGGTGTCATGGGGTGGTTGAACATCCCACTCGATATTATGACGATTACCATCGCTGCTATATCAGTGGGCATTGGCGTGGACAATACGATCCACTACATGCACCGATTCAGGCGTGAGTTTCCCCGCCTGGGCAACTATCGTGAAACCATGTTCTTCTGCCATAACAGTATCGGGCGTGCCATGTATTTTACATCCATGACTATTGTGGCGGGATTCTCGATTCTTGCTCTGTCCAATTTCATACCGACTATCGTTTTTGGGTTACTAACCAGCCTGGCAATGCTTGTGGCTCTTGTAGGATCTCTCACACTGTTACCGCAATTATTGATTACTTTCAAACCTTTGGGAGACGAGCACAGCCCAGCCCTCGACGCGACATGATTATTGTTGAATCGGGTTGACAATGTGTTTAACCTGATTGGCGTTACAGTAAAGCCAATCCGGAATTTCGAGTAGTGCAATCTATGAAGAAGCTGGCCGTTATTACGGTATTGCTGATGACGTCCTGTGCTGACAATGATTCAGTGCCGCCTGAGTTGATGTCACAAGTTGATATTTTCATGGCAGACCCCATAGCAGTACGCAGAGGCGAAGCCTTGTTTCTCGGTTCTTGTGCGGAGTATTGCCATACCACTCAAGCGCCAGTTGCGGATAGTGGTGCTGCACTACTATTTGACTGTGAATGGGTACACGCCGAAACCGATGTACAACTTTTTGATGTGATCATCAATGGTATACCCGGAACACGCATGGTGGCATACGGAGAAAATTTCCCCGAAGGCTCCGACGACGTATGGAAAATCATCGCCTACATAAGAGCAAACCAGCAAACTTGTGAATTTGATTAATGAAAACTAAGGAATAAACAGTTAATGAAAAATGATGCGCCAGAGAAAGACGGTAAAGACAAAGGCAATACAGGTCGTTCCGCTTTTCTCGATGAGAAACTATTTAAATCCAGATCCGTCACTATATTTGGCGAGATTAACGACAAGATTGCGCGCGCAGTAACAGAGAGACTGCTGGCATTGGATGCAGATAGCGATGAGCCAATTTCTATTTACATCAGTTCACCTGGTGGGCACGTGGAATCGGGTGACGTAATTTACGACATGATCAAATTTATTAATGCCCCAGTGAAGGTTATCGGCACAGGCTGGGTAGCAAGTGCGGCGACCACCATCTATCTGGCCGCGGAGAAAGAAAATCGCTTTGCTTTGCCTAATACCCGATTCCTGATTCATCAGCCGCTGGGGGGATCCCGCGGCGACGCAACTGATATCAAGATTCAGGCAGAGCAGATCGTCAAGACCCGGGCTCGCATCAACCAGTTGATAGCTAATGAGACAGGTCAGCCACTGGATCGCGTTGCCAAGGATACGGACCGGGATTACTGGATGTCCGTGGAAGAGGCGAAAGCCTACGGCATCGTCAGCAAAATAGTGCAATCAAACGCAGAGGTCTGAATTCAGGGCGTGGTTTCTATTTTGCGGAAGATGGCCTGGCGATCTTTTGACAGCGCACAAACCACCATGAATTCAGGTATACAGCTGGCGGCGAATGCAACCGCAGTGTTGGGGTCAATCAGTTCAACCTGGATGACCCCTTCGACCCCGGCATAAAACACTTCTACTCGTGCGATGTTGCCATCAACAACGCCATCATTAGCGGTCCATTCGTAACCCAGCGACTCGACCTGGGTAACTTTCATCACTCCGTCTTCAACACTAACTGCCAACGAGAACAGCGTGCCTTCTGCCAGCCAGGTGCCATTCCAATGCACAGACAGGTCTTCCTGGGCGATGACACCGTGCAAGCTATAAAGCATGGTGAGGATGAAAACTAATTGCCGCATATTAAAAATCTCTTAATTAAGACTGAGGCCGACACCAAAAATCTGTCCGTGATATACGAGTAAGACAACAAATAACACGCCACCCGTTAGCATAGCAACGATATCCCATAGCAGAAATTGCACCCGGGCAGGGCTATCAAGTACTGCGGCCGGGCTCAGGGTAAAAAATTTAAAAAGTGCCCAAATGGTGAAACTGCCGAATAGCAGCATCGATGCAAGGTCGCCATTTGCCCAGAGATGAGCAAACCCCCACAGCGCTACGCCAAACAACATGGGGTGACGCAAGCTGCGCCGGATAAATGAAACCGGCAAATTTCCAGCGATAATACTGATTAGTGCTGGCAGCATCAGGAATACACTGAGTCCACGCCATTCATAGACAGGTTGCCAGATCATGATGAAAGGTGCCTGGGATTTACCCCAGATTATCAATAGTAATCCGAGCAGGGCGACGACACTGTAAAGGCCCTTATAGACACCTTCAGAAGGCAGGTTCGACCGCAGGTGATCTCGCAATCCTAATTCGCGTAGCACATGCGGTAAAAAGAACAGAATCAGGCCCAGCCCCAGCGTTATCAAAGCTGCGCTCCAGTAGTGGCTCCAGTTAATGCCGGGGCAGTTTAGCATGTCCCCCGGCAGGAGTATGGCAGCCCGCGTGATCTCGGTGGGGTTGCGCAATTTACTAAAAAGATGTCTAATTAATTAAATGTTTAATTAATTAAATACAAATGCGGGAATTCGCCAATGACTTTGACACAAACTGATCTGGCTAACGGGCCTGGCCGCCCGGCCGGTAGCGATGGCGACAAGGTGCGTAATGCCCTGCTGCAAGCTGCGCGCGAATTGTTTATGCGCAACGAATTCAAGGCCGTGACTGTGCGCCGTGTGGCAGACGGGGCCGGCGTGAATCCAGCCATGGTGAACTATTACTTCGGGAGCAAGCAGGGGCTTTATCTCGGCATGGTTGAAGCGGTGCTGGCTGAGCTTGAAACCCGTGCAGCACAGCTTGATCAGGGGGCTGAAAATGACATAGGTAGTTTCATGCAGTCTTACAGTTTACTGCTGGCGGAAAATCCCTGGTGGCCTAATTTTGTTATACGGGAAGTACTGTTTGGAGAGGCTGACACACGCGAACTGGTCATAAAGAAGTTTGCAGGACAGCTCGCACCGCTTCTGCTCGCGTCCGCACAAGAGGGTGTGGCCAGCGGTCAGTATCATGCTGATCTCGATCCACGTTTCACCCTTGTATCAATCATGGGGATGACATTGTTTCCTTTCATCGCCAAACCATTGCTGCAGCAAGTGCTCAATCTCGATTACAGCGAGGAAATGGTGCGCGAGCTGGTGACACACAATACGAAAATTCTTTACGACGGCATCAAGATATCCCGGGCAGGTGCAGACCTATGAAACCGTTCAGCATGATCGCCATTTTAAGCGGTGCGCTCTTGAACGCTTGCACACCTGAAGAGCCCATGACGGTGGGAATACTGCAGTCCGACCGGATTGAATTGAAGGCTGAATATGCAGAACCGATTGTTGCTCTTGCCGTGACAGAGGGAGGTTCGGTGCAGACAGGCGATGTAATTTTGCAGCTGGATAGCAGTCGAGCGAACATCCGGTTAGGCGAAGCGCAGGCCAACATCGATCGCTTGCGCGCGGTGCTGGCAGAACAAGTTGCAGGTCCACGACTTGAAACCATTGCTGCCACCACAGCCAATCTCAATGATGCGCGTATAGAAAGGGAGTTTCGGGATAAGGAACTACAGCGACTGGCGGGATTGAGAGAGCGTAACCTGACGTCCGTTGAGAGTGTGGATACCGCTGAGAAATTGCTGCGTTCTGCCGAAGCCCGTGAGGCCGTAGCAAGTGCCCAACTCGATGAGCTGTTGGCTGGAACTCGCATGGAACAACTGGACCAGACCAAAGCCGCACTGCGCCAGGCTGAAGCCGTGCAAGAAGAGTTAGCGCTCAATCAGGCGCGGCATACAATCAGTGCGCCAGGAAATGCACTGGTAGACAGCTTACCTTTTGAAACAGGCGAAATTCCCCGGGTAGGTGATGTGGTCGCTGTGCTATTGGTGGGGGACCAGCCTCTTGCGCATGTCTATATTCCCGAGCCATTACGTTTGCAGGTAAGTCCGGGCAGTCAGGTGCAAGTACATGTCGACGGCCGGGAGGGAACACTCACCGGGCGCGTGCGGAATGTTGCCGCTGACGCTTCTTTCACTCCTTATTATGCGCTGACAGAAAGAGATCGCAGTCGCTTGTCTTATTTTGCAGAAATCGAATTACCGCAGTTGCCGCAACGCTTACCGGAAGGTTTGCCCGTGCAAGTCACGTTACCCTAGTGGGTGCCAATGATGGCCGATGAATATGCCATAACTGCCCGGGGTCTGACACGTAAGTTTGGCAGCCTGATCGCGGTTGATAACGTGGATCTCGAGATTCCCGCGGGTAAAATCTACGGGTTCCTTGGACCTAATGGGTCTGGCAAATCAACCACAATACGCATGTTGTGTGGATTGCTCACCCCCAGCTCCGGTAACGCTACCGTCCTGGGTAAGGACACAAAATCAGAGTCAGAAAGCCTCAAGCAAGACATCGGCTATATGACGCAACGCTTTTCGCTGTATGACGATCTTACCGTCAAGGAAAATCTGCGCTTCATCAGCCAGGTTTATGCGTTGCCGCGTTCTCAGCGTCAGAAAAGGGTTGATCAGCTGCTTGATGAATTTGATCTTGCAAACAGAACATGGCAGAAAGCCGGTACTCTGAGTGGCGGCCAGAAACAACGGCTTGCACTGGCTGCGGCAACACTACACAAACCCAGAATCCTGTTTCTCGATGAACCGACCAGTGCGGTAGATCCCGCAAATCGCAGGGATTTTTGGGAAATTCTGTTTGAGTTGGCCGAGCAAGGAACCACCATACTGGTCAGCACCCACTACATGGACGAAGCAACTCGTTGCCATTCTCTTGCAATACTCGACCAGGGAACCAAGGTTGCCGATGGTTCACCGCGCCAACTGGGAGAGGAAATTTCCTGCCATGTGATTGAGGTAGTAGCGGATGATCCCAATCAAGTCAGGACTTGTTTGGCAAAAGAACCCGCTATAGTCAGCGTCACTCAACTGGGTACCCGCCTGCGCGTGCTGATTCCCAAGATGCACTCTGACCCCGTCGCCCTTGTCGAGCAGCAGTTGCGTACTGAGAGCATTGCAGCGCATGTCGAGCAGGTGTTTCCGGATCTGGAAGATGTCTTTGTCGCGGTGACTGAGTTACAGCGCCAGGAAAAGGCCAGCTCATGAAATCCCTGTTACGCATCTTTGCGATTATGAGCAAGGAATTCAGGCAATTGAGCCGGGACCGGCTTAGTTTCGGCATGATCGTCGGCATTCCTCTGATACAGCTGTTGTTGTTTGGCTACGCCATAAATACGGACGTACGCAATTTAACTGCAGGGCTGGTGGATGAAGCGAATACCAGTTTGTCGCGCGAAATGGTCGCCGATCTGACCGCTACCCAGGTGATTAATCTGCAATACCATGTGGATGATGTGCCTAGCCTGCGACAGCTACTGGATCAGGGAGACATCAGTATTGGAATCGCCATACCTGCAGACTTCGATCGCCGGGTAATCTCAGGCGAGCGTCAGGTCGCCCAGATATTGGTAGATGGTAGTGATCCGATCATAGTGGGCGTAGCGAGCCAGCTAAGTATGGTGCCACTTGGATTTAACACGGCAGCACGCAGCACTGCTTCGCCGCAACGCATTGAAGTTCGAAATTTCTATAATCCGGAAAGCCGTTCTGCAGTGAATATTGTACCCGGCCTGATAGGCGTCATACTTACCATGACCATGGTGTTGTTTACTGCAGTTGCGATTGTGCGCGAGCGTGAACGTGGCAATCTGGAATTGTTGATCAATACGCCAGTAAAGAACTTCGAGTTAATGATCGGCAAAATCATCCCCTATATTCTGATTGGATTGGTACAACTGGTGATCATCCTGGGGTTGGGCTGGTATTTTTTCCAGGTTCCAATACGCGGAGATCTGCTGCATGTCTTCATCGTGGCGATGGTGTTTATTGCTACCAACCTGTCACTGGGTCTGTTGGTTTCAACAACGGCGCAGACTCAATTCCAGGCAATGCAAATGGCGTTTTTTATTTTTCTGCCATCAATCCTGCTTTCCGGCTTTATGTTCCCTTTCGATGGCATGCCTCCGTTGGCCCAGAGTATCGCGGAGATACTGCCGTTGACACATTTCAATCGACTTATCCGGGGAATCATACTGCGCGGAGCCGATGTGTGGAGCATGTGGGAAGGCCTGGCCGCGCTGCTAGCTTTTATGGGCGTGTCACTGAGTCTTGCAGTATTGCGATTCAGTAAACGACTGGATTGATTGTTGTTTGGAAAAGCTATTGTCTGACAGGCTGCCTGCAACCTGTCAGACACTACATCAGGCTTGTGCGACTGGTGTTGCGACCGAGAAGTCGTGGTTCTTGATTGGCAACTCACGGACTCTTTGCCCAGTCAGGATATAAACCGCATTGGTGACTGCCGCTGCAATAGGTGGTGTGGCAGGCTCGCCCAGTCCTCCCAGAGCTTCGCCGGACTCAACAATTCGCACATCAATCTCCGGTGAGGTTGCCATGCGCACCATTTCATAGTCAGGGAAATTGCCCTGGGCTACACGGCCATTTTCGATCGTGATCTCCCCATACATCGCCGCGGTAAGACCGAAGATAATGCCGCTCTCAACTTGTGACTCTACTGTATCAGGGTTAATGGCGCGTCCACAGTCTATGGCACATGTGACCTTGTGCACTATGGGGCGGTTGTCTTCACTCATGGATACCTCGGCGATTTCAGCCACGATACTGCCGAAGCTCTCCTGCACGGCAATGCCCAGTGCGTGACCTATGGGCAGATTCTCACCATAACCCGCAGCGTCAGCGGCTACTTCAAGTACGCGTTGGTGGCGCGGATGATTTGCCAACAAATCCATGCGCATCTGGTATGGATTCTTGCCAGAGCGGTGTGCAATCTCATCGATAAATGACTCGATGAAGAAAGTTTGTTGGGAATGGTCCACGCTGCGCCATGCTGCGATGGGAACGTGAGTCTCCACATCCACCACGCGGATCGACTGATTGGGGATGTTGTAAGGGATATGTGCTGCTCCCGGTACCTGAATCGGTCCGGTAAAACGGCTATGCCAAGCTGTGACATTATTATTGGCATCGAACGCCGCCTTGAAATTATTGGCCACTGCAGGGCGATAATAATCCTGTTGCATGTCATCTTCGCGGCTTAGTACAGTCTTGACTGGCACATCGAACTCTCTGGCGATGAGAGTGGCGTGGTCAATGACGTTCCAATTGAAAGGCAGTCGCCGACCAAACCCGCCACCGAGATAACAGTGGTGAAAATTTACATTATCGATGTCGACGTCACCAATTGATGCGACCCGACCCTTTATGCCCAGAGCATCCTGGGTGCTGGTCCAAAGGTCGACCTTGCCATCATTGCGAAAATGCACCGTGCAGTTCATTGGCTCCATGGCGGCGTGCGCAAGATAAGGTACGCGATAGCCAGCTTCGATGGTATCGGCAGCTTCTGCCATTGCGGTTTCCGTATCGCCCGACTCGAAATCTTCTGAGCCGTCATCGTTTGCCAGATTGCGATCGAAGCTGGCCCATTCCTCAGCAGAATTGACAGTATCATAGGCAGAGCTTTCAAATTCAGACTCCACCAGCTTGAGCGCTTCCTTGGCGCGCCAGTAATTATTGGCAACAACTGCTACCGAATCTTCCAGTTCTACTACGCGTACGACGCCTGGTCGTTGCAAGGCAGCGCTGGCATCTACTGAAACCAGCTTGGTACCAAAAACCGGAGCAAATCTTATTGCGGCATACAGCATGTCATCACTGTGTGCATCGAGACCATAGGGCGCAGTGCCGTCCACTTTGGCAGGTATATCGTTGCGGGAGATGGCCTTGCCCATGATATTGAACTGTGATGGGTCTTTAAGTACTGGTTCTGCTGGCGGTTCGAGTTGTGCCGCATCGGCTGCCAGTTCGCCATAGCTGAGTGAGCGTCCGCTGGCATTGTGATGCACATGAGACAGCTCGGTCGTACATTCGGCCGCAGGTACACTCCAGCGCGCCGCCGCACAATCGATCAACATCTCCCGGGCTGCGGCCCCTGCTATGCGCATACCGGTCTCGCCGGTATAACGCACTGAAGAGCTACCGCCAGTAATTTGCAAATTCATCACTTCAGCTACCTTAATTGCTGAAAAGCTGACCAGGCCCTTGAGAAAATCTGGTACGCCGTATTCGGAAGCAAATCCTTTGATCAGTTCGCCATTGGCAAACATGTCGGTGGCGGGGGCTTGTTCTATATTCACCAACTCCCAGTCGGCGTCCATTTCATCGGCTGCCATCATGGAAAGCGAGGTATGGATACCCTGGCCCATTTCTGAATGTGGCACATAAATGGTGACCCGATTATCTGCTTCGAGCTTAATGAAGGAAGTCACATAATGCTCGCCCTCGGCTGCCAGTTCCTGGTTTGCTCGTCGGTGTTTACTGGGGCGTGTAGCCGAATAGGCGAAGAGCACACCACCACCGGCCACTGCCGTACTGAGAATGAAACGTCTGCGAGTAATTTTCATGGTAACCCCCTTATGCTGTGGCGAGTGCGCGAATAGCGCGACGCACGCGTGGATAGGAACCACAGCGGCAGACATTGGTGATATTGGCATCAATTTCTGCATCGGTGGGGTTGGGATTTTGTGCCAGCAAAGAGGACACCGCCATGATCATGCCAGACTGGCAATAGCCACACTGCGGCACCTGATGATCTATCCAGGCTTGCTGGACGGCGCTAAGATCAGGGCCTGTGCTTGAAGTATTGGTACCCGCCACCGCAGTCGCAAGCCCTTCAATGGTCGTTACTTCCTGGCCTTCAACGGCGGAGACCGGGGTCACGCAGCTGCGGATCGCATTGCCATTAACATGCACAGTACAGGCGCCACATGCGGCGATGCCGCATCCAAATTTGGTGCCGGTCATACCCAGCTCGTCGCGGAGAGCCCACAGCAGGGGCATATCAGGTTCGATGTCGAGGTCATGCTCGACCCCATTGACAGTAAATCGTGGCATTTTTCTATCCCCCGGAAGTTTCGTTTAACCAGTCAGCATATAGGAGCACTGTGAGAGCTGCAATATAGATGTGAACTGGTGTCAGGCGGTGCATAGGACCTAATGGAGGACTATGGGACAATGCAGGGAATCCGGTAATCAGGCGCTTTCAACATCACTATGAGTCCTCTGCAATTTCAATACACCCATCTGGAATCTGTGTCATGTGGCCAGTCTGTGGCGCAGGTTCTGCCGCAGATTCTGCAGACTATGGGTGCAAAGCGCGTGATGCTGTTGGCGTCTGCGACACTTGCAGGCAGAACTGACCAGTTCGCCGAGTTGAGGCAGGCAATCGCCCCTCTGGATAGCCATGTGTTTGCCGCTATTGGTGCCCATTCGCCACGTGAAGATGTGCTGGCCGGGTTGGAGTCTACCCGGGAATTTGAGGCTGACGTGTTGGTGACTCTGGGTGGTGGTTCGATAATTGATGCTGCCAAGGTGATCCAACTGGCAGTGGCCCAAAATATCAGGGACGAGGCAGAACTGCTCGAGTATGCCCAGCACGGCAATGGTCAGCGTGGTGCCAAAGCGGGTCAGTACGACCTCTTGAATCTGCCATCACCTGTACGCCAGGTCGCAGTGCCGACGACTTTGTCCGGGGCAGAATTCAGCAATAATGCCGGAGTCCTTAATACCAGCAACTCGTCCAAGGAAGGTTATCGCGGCGTCGATCTTTGCCCGCAACATATCATTTATGATCCAGCGCTAAGTCTGCATACACCCGATTGGTTGTGGTTATCCACCGCTATCAGATCACTTGATCATGCTGTGGAAGGCTATTGTTCGGCAGATACCAATGCCTTCCTGGATGGGCATTTCCTGCACGCCATGCGATTGCTGTCCTCGGCCTTGCCACAGACTTTCGCTGACCCTGAAGATCTGGCGGCCCGTAGCTTGACTCAACAGGCTATCTGGCTGGCTTGCTGTGGACTCGGCACGGTAGCGCATGGTGCGAGTCACGGTATTGGCTATATTCTTGGTAGCCTTTGCGGTGTGCCGCATGGCCATACTTCATGTGTCATGCTACCTGCGGTGTTATCGTGGAATCAGGAAATAGCGCCCGACCGGCATCGTGAGATAGCGGCCGCGCTGGGTTATTCCGGATCTAGCGGGGCGGATGCAGTGCGAGAGTTAGTAGCGAGTCTTGCTCTCCCGGTGAGTTTGCCTGACCTCGGCGTCACACGTGAGCAGTTGCCGGAAATCGCCAGGCGCGCAGCACAACATCCGGTAGTGCAGAAAAACCCGAGGCGCATTGAAAATAGTGACCAGGTCATGGAGATTCTTGAACTGGCATGGAGCTGAGTTGACGAAACGGTCCAGAACCTGGGTTACACTGGGTTTTACGCTGAAATGACTCGACATCCGTGAAACTCGTTCGTATCAGCTCGGATCACATCAGAATAAAACTGCAATACCGGGATAAGTACTCATGACGAACAAGTCAGACGATTCCAATGCCCCCAAGATTACGTACTTCAATGCGCGGAGCAGGGCCGAGGTCATTCGGCTTATCATGGAAGAAACCGGGACTGACCATGATGAGCGCAGAATATCTATCGATGAATGGCCAGCATTAAAATCTAATTTCACATTCGGCCAGTTGCCCGTTTATGAGGAAGGCGAGTTTCTGCTAAACCAGAGCAATGCTATTTATCGCTATCTCGGAAGAAAATTCGAACTCTACGGCGACAGTGCGCTGGAACATGTGCAGTGTGACATCGTGCAGGAAACATTCGTGGATGCACAAAATAACCTCGGCTCGTTTTACTGGAATCCTGAGTTCGAAAAATTACGTGATGCCTATGAGGAGGGCGAGCTTCCTGCGTTGCTGAGCCGGCTTGAAAAACTGTATACCAGTAATATAAATAACAGTGGTTATTGGGTAGGGACCAGGCTTAGTTATGTGGATTTCATTGCCTGGCACTTTCTCGATTATGTCAGGCCATTCTCCCAGGCAACTTTGGACAAATTCGAAAAATTGAGCGAATTCAAGCAGAGCATTGAAAAACGACCCCGAATCGCTGCGTATCTTGAGTCTGACCTCAGGCCCCCGACTCTCACTGTGTCCATTTCCCCCTTTGGTGGTACGCCCGAGACCAGCTAATCCAGCCATATCCCCAAGTTGGGATAATTAATTACTAGTTCCTTGCCAACTCGGGCAAATAGTTCGTATTGGGCGGTTATCGGAGTTGACTAAACCACTATTAACCGGACAATAGGCGAACGTTTCACAATTAGGGCGATCCCGCTTTGGGAATTGAAGGGGAATCAAGCCGGGAGAGGGCTTACCTTTACTTCAGGCTTCCGTTGTCAAACAGTTGAGCTAAGCAAATTAAACAAGGTGGATAATTATGAAAAAGTTAATAGGCGGGTGGTTAGTAGTTTCCCTGTTCGTTTTGGCAGGATGTGCCGGTGGCACCGCTCCCGGAGTTGGTGTTTGGGGAGTTGAAATGAACACACCTCTGGGTGCTTTACCAGCTACCCTGACTCTGAATGCAGATGGTACCGGCAGCATGTCAGCTGACGGCATGGGAGAAGCTGCGCTTTCAGGTATTATGTACGACGGCAATTCTGTTGCCTTCGAAGCTGAAGTAGACGCTCAGGGCCAAACCCTGGTGCTCGATTTCACTGGTACTGTAGAAGGTGATGCAATTTCCGGAGAATTCGGTAGTGACTTCGGTGCGTTCGGTGTTACCGGTACGCGTCAGTAAGTTTCACTGGCAAGTTGAAAAAGGCCGCTTCTAGCGGCCTTTTTTTTGGCAAATCTCAAGCAGTCTAGATCACCGACAAGCGTAATTGCTCGTTAATTAAATCCAGATTTTCTTTTGCGTTGGGGCTATTGGGATGAACTTCAAGCAACGCTGCAAAAGCATCCCTGGCCTCGGTTAATTCTCCCTGTTGTAAATACACCAGCCCCAGGCCGGACAAGGCACCAAAATGTCTGGGCTCTAGCTGCAATGTGGCTTCGATATCTCTGATAGAGGCCACGTAGTCTCCTGCCAGGTAATACAATGTGGCGCGCTTATTCCATGCTTCAGCGTAATTCGGGTAGCGATTGATGAGTTGGCTGAATATCAACAGGGCATCATCGTAAGCTTCGGTATTCATCCGTTCGATACCAATTTGCATCAGAATTTCTACCTGGGAATCAGCATGAGATAGCCAGATTTCCCAAATGCGATATTCGGTAAGTCGAATTTCTCTGTCATTTGTGGCGCGTTGCAGATTTGTGAAAAGTGCATCGAGTTCCGGATCAGTCTGGTCTGCCCATGCTGGCGCGAAGTATAGAAGGAAGAGACTGAATACCAGACGGTGTAGCATGGGTGGCTCCCCACAAGTGTGGACTTAAGAGTCGTTTCAGTATAACGCGGTAGCCGCTGACGTCACCATCTGGGCTGAGTAATCTGCGCCGCCAGTTTGACCTGGTTGTGGTACTGGCGACGCTAGAGAGAAACTATCTTGGTGCAGATGTGTGTGGAGGCCTAGAAATTCAATACGAGGGTAATTGCCGTTTGCGTATCGGTTTTCTCCCGACCTACAGGCACATCGGATTGGTGTTTTACCTTCACTGAGAATCGCATTGACAGATTTTCCAGAATGCTTGCAGTGACTGCAGTTTCGGAACGCATGATGCTGCTCTCGCTTCCAGATTCCACTGAGAAGTCCTGAGTGAAATCTGAGGTCTCGGTGAGGTTCCACTGATAATTACCTTCGAAACGCAGAATGCCTTCTTCAAAATCTTCTGTCTCCGTTTCAGAACGCCTCACACCAGCACCGATCTCCAGTGATAAGTCCATGTTTTCGCGGTTCAACAATAAGTTGCGGCCATAATTGACCGTGAAATCCGACTGACTATCAAAGCCACTGAAGCGATCATCTTCATAAGCAGCTCGGGCATTGATGAAACTGTTTTCTGACAGCGCATATTGCGCCATTCCCACGTGATATAGACGTTGCGCGGAGAGTACGTTGTCTTTGGAGGAGCGCAGCCCGTCGGAGCTAAATTGATATTCCCAATCCCCGCGCAGGTAGTCCATTGTCAGCCCATAACGAACGTTTTCATCATCGGTGTTGCCTGAGGTAAAAACAGCGCCGAGCTCAATTTCAGTCTCAAGTGAATTAGTTTGCTGGGCAATCGCCTGATTGAACAGACTGCATATGAGGGTGAACAGCGCAGGGAAAGTATATGCACGCATAGTTTGTCTCCAGATTTGAACTTTGAGTGATTTGTGAATAAATATTGAATACGGCAAATCGACCTGTCTGGTGTTATTCTTGAATCTATCGGCCAATGATTCCTTTCGGGATATAGACGAATCGCTATGTTCGACGCAAAACGGCGTTAATGCTGGAGTTGAGCGGAGTTTTGCGCTATAAAAATCCACAGAATTCCCCAAGTGGAACATTTCGACTGGTCGATGAAAACCCTTTTCCTGCTGCGTCATGCCAAATCAAGTTGGTCGAACCCGGAGTTGAAAGATTTTGAGCGCCCGCTGAGCGAGCGTGGCTTCGAGGATGTGCCGATAATGGCGCAGCGATTTCAGCACCGAAACAGCAGTGTAGATTGCATCATATGCAGCCCTGCAACCCGGGCCCGAACTACAGCCACGCTATTCGGTGAGGCTATCGGATTCACCAAAGAAGATATCATTTCAAACCCCGAACTCTATTTTGCCGGATCTGCCATGTTCCTGAAGGCAGCCGCAACTGCTGATGAAAGCTGTAACGCTATTTTGCTCGTAGGACATAATCCTGCCATTACTGAATTTGTTAACGAAATGGCAAATTGCAGAATCGACAATATTCCGACTTGCGGTATCGCCGAATTGCAGGTTCCAATCGACGCATGGTCTGACATTACGATGGGGCAGGCTAAACTGGTGGAGTTTGATTTTCCCAAGAAACCAGTTCAGGGCACTTGATGCTGGCCATGAAATTTTTACAAGCTGGTGCTTGTCTTGGTTTATTGTCTCTCGGTGCATGTTCAGACCAATTGGAGAGCGAACTAACCAAAACCGGTGACATTGCGCGTTGGTATGAACCACATCAAGTGACTCGCGGCGCGGAAATATTTTCAGCCAACTGCGCTATTTGCCATGGTGCAAAGGCTGAGGGCCTTGTGCCAGACTGGCGCAGTAGACTCGATGATGGCTCTTTTCCACCACCGCCATTGAATGGCACAGCACACACCTGGCATCACTCACTATCAGTGTTATTACAGGTGATCAACGAGGGCGGTGTCGCGCTGGGAGGGCAGATGCCTGGGTTCAGTTCCGTACTTACTGAAGCAGAGAAGCTCTCGGTTGTTGCGTACTTCCAGAGTCTCTGGAGCGATGATATTTATGAGCAATGGCAACAAATGGGTGGCACCAATTAACAAGTTTGGACAACTACTTGCGCTTGGCTGCGCCCTTTTGGTCAGTACTGGTGTTAGATCACAGCCTATTGACTCATGGGCATCACCACTTTATCTGCAACACGAACTGGTGGGTAAGATCTGGCACAGCAAATCCAAATCATTTGTTACCCCAGCGGAATTAAATTCAGCCATACTCGCATCTCGCATCGTTATGCTTGGCGAAAAACACGACAATCCCGATCACCATGCGCTGCAAATGGTTTTGCTAAAGTTTATGCAAAGTACCGGGTCTCTGGCGAGTGTCAGTTTCGAGATGCTTGATTCCACCGCCCGCGAAGGCGCAGGGTCGCTGTTAGGCAATGCATCACTGGATGACGCGCAATTGCGAGCCATATTGAACTGGGACGAAGCAGGCTGGCGTTGGGATCATTATGGCCCCATGCTGCGCTTCCTGGTCGACGAGTCTGTGCCAGTCATTCCGGCAAACATTTCGCGCCAGGAAATGAGCGAGGTGTATGCCAGCGAACTATCTCCTGAAATTGTCGGAGTTTTGAACGAACAGCAGCAGCAACGTCTGGAGATTGATATAGACGAGAGCCACTGCGGGATGCTTCCGACTTCGCAATTCCCTGCCATGATCAGGGTGCAACAAGCACGCGATGACAGTATGGCGAGAAGCCTGCAGTCAGCTTCAGTCGATGGAATGACAGTTTTGATTGCCGGGAACTATCATGCGCGCCGGGATCTGGGTGTATCAAATTATTTATTGGCACAAAACGTAGGTCTTGAGAGTGAAGATATTCTTGCGATTTCATTTATGGAAGTGCAGCCAGATGTCACCAATCCAGAAGAATATCTGGACGCAGTGGGCAGTGTCCCCGCGTATGATTACATTTGGTTCACCCCTGCTGTTACCAATGAAGATTATTGTGCCAGCTTGCGCCCTTCAACCAATTGAAACCTTGTAGTAGGACTGGAATCTAGCGAAACTGGAATCTATGCGAATTCATTTGAAATCTCTATTTATATTGACTCTGCTCGTCGCTGCCGGTTCCTCTCAAGGAGCAGAAAATGATGCGCTAGGTCTGGACTACGATGAAGCCGGTGAATTTAATTTTGTCAGGGTGCAGTTCAATAGTTACTTCTCAGGTGGTTACGGTTATGGCCCCTGGTCGATCGATTTTCCCGATGCCGATATGAATTTCCTCCGCGGCGTTTCCCGCCTGACCAATATTCGGGTAATGAGCGACCCTATTGTTTTGCGCATGGATGATGACCAGATCTTTGACTACCCTTTCCTTTATATGCTCGAAGTGGGTCAAGGTGGCGGTATGGTGTTGAGTCCTGCTGAGACGCAAAACTTGCGCGAGTATTTACTGCGCGGCGGATTCCTCTTGATAGATGATTTTTGGGGGCAGCAGCAGTGGGATAATTTTTATCGAAGTTTTATTCAGGTGTTTCCTGATAGGGAAATCATCGAGTTGAGCCCGGACCATGAAATCTTTCATGTATATTACGATATCGATGGGCCGGCCATGATACCGGCACTCTATCGCACCGATGAATATGGTGAGCAGGGAATAAATTACGCCAGCAACCATGCTGTTCTGGATGACGATGGCAGGGTGATGGTACTGATCAACTGGAATTCGGATATGGGAGATGGTTGGGAGCACACTTACCATCCAGCTTATCCCACTCGCTATGCTAATGCGGCATATCAGCTTGGCATTAACTACTTGATGTATTCAATGACGCACTAAGTTTGTCAGTGCTGCATGGGGTCGGCTTTCTCTGGGTCTATTTTCAGTTTCTTGATGTGCTGCTTGAGTTCTGTCGCACTAAGGTCTCCTTGTTGGTGTAAGCCCACAAGCGCAGCATGCATGATGTAGTCTGCATTAATCTCGAAATACTGGCGCAGGTCCGCCCGTGATTCACTCAGTCCATAACCATCGGTACCCAGCACAATATAGGGTTCTGGCATCCAGCGTGAAATGCTGTTGGGGAGTGACTTCATATAGTCGGTCACGGCGACAAAAACACCTTTTGTTGCTCCGAAGAGCTGGCTAATAAAAGGAATCTTTTGCTTCTTCAGAGGATTCAGGCGATTGTAACGATCGCACTGCTCGGCTTCGCGACACAGTTCGTTGTAACTGGTTACACTCCATACCGCAACATTGAACCCGGCTTCTTCAAGCTGGCTTTGCGCCTCCATTGCCTGCTGCATAATCGATCCACTCGCCAGAAGGTTTATTTCCGCAGATCTTTTTTTAGACTGCTTGTATAAATAGCCGCCTTTCAATATAAAATCTGTATCGATGTGTTCCGGTATTGCCGGCATCGTATAAGGTTCGTTATAGACAGTGAGATAGTAGAAAATATTTTCCTGCTTCTCATACATGCGATGGATGCCGTCACGAACTATTACGGCGATCTCGTAACCGAAGGCAGGATCATAGCTTTTTAAATTCGGGATCGTTGATGCGACAATTTGTGAATGGCCATCCTGATGTTGAATGCCTTCGCCATTCAGCGTTGTGCGGCCGGCAGTTCCGCCGATCAGGAAGCCACGGCACAGCATATCACCACAGGTCCAGATCATGTCGCCGACTCTTTGAAAGCCAAAGATCGAATAGAAAAAATAAAATGGGATCATTGGCTGGCCATGTATAGAGTAAGCCGTGCCCGCTGCAAGGAAAGAAGCCAGGGCGCCTGTCTCGCAGATGCCTTCCTGTAGTATCTGGCCATCCTCTGCCTCGCGATATGCCAGTAAAGTGTCAGCATCGACAGGCGTATAGTGCTGGCCTTGTAAGGAAAAAATGCCGGCAATCTTGAACAGCGCTTCCAAACCGAATGTTCTGGCTTCGTCCGGCACGATCGGCACAATATATTTTCCCAGTGCTTTTTCCCGCATAAGTGTTGATAAGACTCGTACCATGGACATGGTCGAAGACTGTTGCCGCTCACTCGAGCCACGCAATAAGTTTTCGAATACTGCCAGATCGGGAGTAGGTAATGTTGGGCATTGATTGAAACGTCGAGGGATAACACCGCCGAGTTCCGCTCGTCTGTCCTTCAGATATTTTACCTCAGCGCTGTTTGCGTCAGGCTGATAGAAGGCGGCGCGGCGGATGGCTTCATCGGAAAGTGGAATGCCGAAATTTCTGGCAATTTGCAGACGCTCCTCGCCATCGAGATTTTTTTTCTGGTGGGCGGTATTGCTGCCTTCGGTGCCGACGATGCCATCACCTTTGACTGTTTTGACAAGGATGACTGTGGGCTTGCCATTACTGTTGCTGGCCTGCTCGAACGCAGCGTAAATCTTGCGGGCATCCTGACCACCGCGCTTGATCTGTTTGACTTCGGCATCGCTGAGCGAGTCCATCATTTTCTGCAATTCCGGATTGCCGTGGACCCAGTGTTCTCTTTGCCGGTCGCCGGGCAACACGGAGTAGCGTTGATAGTCACCATCGACACATTCTTCCATGCGTTTACGCAAGATTCCTTTACGGTCACTTGCTAACAGCTTGTCCCAACCGCTGCCCCAGATGACCTTGATGACATTCCACCCGGACCCGATGAAGGAGGCTTCCAGTTCCTGGATGATCTTGCCATTGCCTCGCACTGGGCCGTCGAGCCGCTGCAGATTGCAATTAACCACCAGTATCAGATTGTCGAGGTTCTCTCTTGAAGCGATATTGATCGAACCCAGCACTTCGGGTTCGTCGGTTTCCCCGTCTCCAATAAAACACCATACCTTGCCGCCTGATTTCTGCAGCAGGCCGCGATTCTCCAGATATTTGGCAAACCTCGCTTGATAAATGGCAACCGGAGTGGATAAGCCCATTGAGGCATTTGCTACTTGCCAGTAGTCAGGCATGGAGCGGGGGTGAGGGTATGAACTGACGCCGCCACCGGGCTGGAGTTCGCGCCTGTAATTTCTGATCTGGGTGGTGCTGAGCACGCCCTCAAGCCATGATCTAACATAGACTCCGGTGGCTGCGTGGGGTTGCAGGATCACCAGATCGCCGGGATAGTCGTTGGAACGCTGTCGAAAGAAATGATTAAAACCGACTTCCATCATGGTCGCTGCTGAAGCGTATGTGGCAATATGACCACCAACACCGGCGCCAGAATCCTGACCTTGCAACACCATTGCCATGGCATTCCAGCGCAGAATATTCTCCAGACGCTGTTCAATCTCCAGATCGCCTGGATACTCTGGCTCGTTTTCGGCAGGAATGGTATTCAGGTAGGGCGTGTTAACGGCAGATTTAATACGTGTGATCTGACGTTCGCGTCGCCATTTATCGAGGGTTTCCAGTATCGCGGCTACACCGCCCTCGCCGTAGCACTCGAGGATATCTTCTATTGCCTCAAGCCACTCAGTACGGTCCAGTTCCATTAAATCGTTGATGTCGAAATCTTTAGGCATGCTCAAGGTTATTGGGCTACGACATCGCCGGCGGAGTAGCCAGCGCTGGCTGCGAGATAGTCGAGAATAATCGCGGCATCCTGCTCCACGCAGCTGTTCGCAGCCGAGTAGAGGTAATTGTTCAAGGCGCGTTCAATCACTTCGGCTTTCTCGATGAGTTCTTTGAAAGTATCAATTTCTGTAGGAGGTAATCCGCGGTGTGAATAAAAGTCCACCAGCAATTCCAATTCTTTTTGACTGAGTGATTCAGAAAGTATGATGGCTACGCCGGCTTGAAAATTTTCCCAGGCGTATACTTCGGCATAGCATTTGGCAATCGAGCGTCTGATCCTGATGGGCAGCGACACATCGATTGCCATTGAAATAATACTGTTATAGGTACGAATGATATCGTTGGCTTGCTGAGCAGCGCGCGCCTCGAACCGCTCGCCAATATCTGTAACTCGCAGCAACCGATTCGCTTCTCGCAAGTTGTCTGCTTGTGCCGCCAGGGTACAGTAGAAAAAAAGTAAGGCGACTGTAGTTTTAGTTATTGTCGACAATTTCGAATACCACCGTCAGAGACGTCTGGTATTCTACTTCATCGAAACTGGGGGCAACAGCCGCTTGTTGGGTAGGCGCGCTGCTGGATGCGCTGAGATCCATGGCACCAGACGCAGCTTCAGCGCGCATCAGGGTTTGCGGCATGGAGCGGGCAAGTTGCCGGATGCCTCCATAATAAAAATTAGTGGGTCGTAATTGCAGGCCGAGAGAGCTTTCATAGTACTCTCGTTGATCCATGACATCCTGCATCGCCAGTTCTCTCACCTGAGTTTCAAAGCTGTCTTCTTCACTGTGTTCGAATTCAATTCTCTCGAATTCCACTTCGTTGTTTTCGTCTGCCGAGCTGGCGAGTAGTTGCAGATGTGATTCGTTGTTCACTGTTACTTCCAGTCTTGCGCTGACTTCGTAACTACTGGGATTACGACCGAAGATTCCATATTGGGGAGATGACGAAAATTTTGAGTTGTTGATGTCTTCCTCGGCGATGCCAGCCGCCAGAAATGTACTGATGAGCTCAGTGCGTAGTACCTCATTACTCTCCATGGCTGCATTGAGGCTGCGTTCTTCAGTTGTAACCAGCAGCGAGACGTTCGCAATATCCTTGTAGGCAGTTAGTTCGCCCTCTCCGGTGATGTTTACAGTATCGGGTCGAGGGAAGAGGAACTGGCGCAGTTCTTCAGGTGTGCCAGAGAGTTGTGCCTGGGCCGATAACGCAGAAGCGCCACATGTAAACAAGGCAAATGTAGCTGCAGTAAAACAGGTTTTGATGTGAGAACGGTGCATGGGATCTCCTTGCTAATCCAGAATTTGATCTGACCAGCGTGACAAAGCGTTTTTGACAATAAGTAGTATCTGTATAACAAGACGTCGTCATTGTGGCGAAAGTTTGATTTAAGATTGCCATTACGATTACGACAGGATATTGCTACAATGACAACATACTGACATAAAACAAGGATACCTTCAGGCCGCACATGCATTCTCCCAAACGCATCCTGTTTCTAGACCTGGTCTTGTCGATCTTCCGGCTTAATGGCTTGTTGATCGCGGAAGGTGATGCCATGACAGAAACGCTGGGCCTCACTAGTGCGCGCTGGAAAGTGATCGGCGCTGTGGCGTTGTCCAATTCAGGATTGACTGTCCCAGGTATCGCGCGCGTGCTGGGTCAGTCCCGCCAGGCAGTCCAGCGCATTACCGATGTCATGGTTGAAGACGGTCTGCTGCAGTATCAGGCCAATCCGAAGCACAAACGTTCTTCAATGGTAGTACTGAGCGATGAAGGCAAGGAAGTTTATCGGGCATTGCGTGACGTGCAGGATCCCTGGGCGATAAAAAACAGCGAAGATATCCCCGAGGACGAATTGGAAGCCGCTTCCCGCCTGGTGCACAGGCTCATAAAAAAATTCGACAGATAATCCAATGACAGATTTCACTTCGCTTCCCCATCACCTCTATACGGCGGCCCAGGTGCAACAGCTCGACCGGATCGCTATTGAATCATTCGATATCCCCGGTTTTAAGTTGATGCAGCGTGCTGGAGCCGTGGCCTATGCGACCTTGTCAGAACAATGGCCGCAAGTCAGGGAATTGCTGATTTTTGCCGGCGGCGGTAACAACGGTGGAGATGGCTATATTATCGCCGGTCTCGCTGCTGCCGAAGGTATCTCGGTCACAGTGATTCAACTCGCAGATGGAGAGTCTCTGCGGGGCGATGCGAAAACTGCGCTGGATTGGGCCCAGCAACACGCAATCAAGTTTCAGGATTTTTCCGAGTCACCGGGTGATATCGCCTCTCATGGGCAAACTGTGCTGGTTGATGCGATGCTGGGTACAGGTCTTGATCGTGAAGTACAGGGTCGCTATGCAGCTGCGATAGATTGGATCAACCAGTCGGGCCTGCCTGTACTCGCCGTAGATATTCCATCAGGTTTGCATGCCACAACGGGCGCGATGATGGGATGTGCCGTACAGGCAGATGTGACTGTTTCGTTCATAGGTATTAAGCAGGGCATGTTGACACACAGGGGTCGTGACTTTATCGGCAAGCTGCATTTCTCTGATCTCGAAATTCCAACCGCGGTGTATCGGACTGCTGATGCGCCACCGCCAAGCGCCGAGCGGTTTGATATCAATGTTGCCGCGCCTAACTTGCTGCCGCGCCAGCGCTCATCTCACAAAGGTAGCCACGGGCATGTAGTGGTAGTTGGCGGCGATCATGGATTCGGCGGCGCAGTCTTGATGGCCGCAGAAGCTGCGCAACGCAGCGGGGCTGGCCTGGTAAGCCTGATTACTCGCTCTGGGCATCGCGTGGCGATGCTGGCGCGGCGGCCTGAAGTCATGGTGGCTGGTACGGAAGATGATGATTCGAGAACAGCGGAGTTGCTGGGTCGCGCATCGGTGATATGTATTGGGCCGGGCCTTGGGAGAGGCCAATGGTCGCAAGCTTTATTGCAACAAGTGCTCGCTCAAAATATTGCCAATAAAACTCCATTGGTTGTGGATGCTGACGCATTAACCTTGCTGGCTGATTGGGGTGAAATGAACCAGCTCAGAAAAAGAGACACCTGGATACTTACACCACATCCGGGAGAAGCAGCCACGCTTCTCGATTGTTCAGTTGAAGATATTCAACAGGATCGATTTGCTGCGGTAAAAAAATTGCAACATAAGTGGGGTGGTGCTTGTCTATTAAAAGGTAGCGGAAGCCTTACTTGTCATCTGAAGAACGCAGAGCAGATTATTGGCTTGTGCACTGAAGGTAATGCCGGCATGGCCAGCGGCGGTATGGGGGATGTGCTTTCTGGTGTGATCGCGGGGTTACTGGCGCAGGGGCTTGCACTGGAGGATAGTCTGCGCTGTGCTGTAGCGGTACATGGTGAGGCAGGTGATCTTGCCTCTGAAGCACAAGGTCAGCGCGGCCTCCTTGCTACTGATCTTTTGCCCTATATCCAAAGACTGGTTAATCCCAGTTTGTAAATGATGACGGAAATTGAATTTTATCTGGCCGACGAACAAGCGACACTCGAATGTGGCAGGCAATTGGCCAGGGCGCTCGACAATGCTGGCGCCATGATCTATCTCCATGGCGATCTGGGGGCTGGTAAAACGACCCTGACGCGTGGTGTGTTACGTGGCTTCGGATTCTCTGGCGCCGTAAAAAGCCCTACCTATACATTGGTTGAGCCTTATGAACTCGAAGGCCTTAATGTGTTCCACTTTGATCTTTACCGTTTGGCCGATGCTCAAGAGGTGGACTACCTTGGTGTCGAAGACTATTTCTCTGCCGAAAATTTGTGCCTGATCGAGTGGGCCGAGCGCGGTGGGGGAGAATTGCCGCCAGCAGATTTAGTTATCAATTTACAGATAGAGGGAATCGGTCGCAGGTTGGTGTGTCTGGCGCAAAGCCCCAAAGGTATGGCAATCTGTCAAAGATTGTCGTGAAACCGCCGATTTTGTATGACATCTGGGACTTTGGCTGTTTTAAATCAAACGTGAATACACTTCTACTCAAAACTTGCTGCGCAATACTGACGACGCTGCTATTAGGCGGTTTGGTGGCTGTGCCCGTTTTGGCGGCAGATATCGAGGAAGCCCGCATCTGGCGTGCGCCGGACCATACGCGTCTGGTATTTGATCTGAGCAGCGGTGTTGAATATGAAATGTTTACCCTTGCCAACCCGGAGCGAGTGGTAATCGACATGCAAAACACGGTTTTGCGCACAGAATTCTCCGGTCTGGCTCTGACAGATAGTCCGGTCCAGGCAATTCGCACAGCGCAACGCGACAACAATACCTTGCGGGTTGTGCTGGACTTGTCTGCTGAGGTCGATCCCTCCAGTTTTACTCTGCGTGCCAATGGTGAATTCAAGGATCGACTGGTGGTCGACCTTTATGACCTGGAGTCAACACCGCTGGTTACCGCGCGCACAGTTCCGGTCTCGCAGGATCAAGAAAAACGCGACATTCGTGTTGCTATCGTCGCAGGACATGGCGGTGAAGATCCTGGTGCATTAAGTTATAACCGACGCATCATGGAAAAAGATGTCACGTTGGCTATCTCCAGAGCTATTCGCGATCGGCTGAATGAGACTCCAGGATATCGCCCCGTGATGATCCGGGACGGCGACTACACGGTGGAATTGCAGGATCGTCCCAAGATTGGTCGGGAAAACCGTGTAGACATTTATCTCTCCATTCATGCCGATTCCTATTCGGGTCGAGCGGCGCGCGGCATCACGATCTATGCGCTGTCAGGTGATACTGCTGACCGCGAAAATGCACGACGCATAGCCCAGAAAGAAAACCGTGCGGACCTGCTTGGCGGCATTGAGGGCGATACCCGCATTGCCGATGTAGATGATGATCTCGCGCTGACCCTGCTTGATCTGTCTATGGCCTGGAGCATTGAGCAGAGTGTTAAGGCCGGCACCAGTATTCTCGATTCTCTCGCTGGCGTGGCTCGTCTGCGACGCGACAAGGTTCAGGCTGGCAATCTCTGGGAATTGCGCTCACCCGATATTCCATCGCTGCTGATCGAAACTGGTTATTTGTCTAACCCCCAGGAAGCTGAGCGGCTGGCGACACGTTCATATCAACGGCAGATTGCCGATGCCATCGTGCGCGGTGTAATGAATTATTTTTATGAAGCGCCACCGACAGGCACATTGGTTGCCTGGCAGAAAGAGAATGGCATTGTGCCTGGTTCCTACACCGTTCAGCGGGGCGATAGCTTGTCCGTCGTTGCACAGCGCTTCGGTGTGGGGACAGCTGAACTCAAAGCCGCCAATAACTTGCGCTCGGATGTGATACACATCGGTCAGGAGTTGACCATTCCGGGTGGACTCCAGGCTGCCGCGGAAGAACACCAGATTAAGCGCGGCGAAACTTTGTCCGAGATTGCCGCGCGTTATCGCATAAGTCTGTCGAGCCTCAGGCAGGCCAACAACCTCAATGGTGACACGATACTGGTTGGGCAGGTGCTGAAAATACCACCTTCCTGATATTTCAGCCCGCTTCAACCAGAATCGATTCGGGATGCTACAATGCCCGAATACTCAATCAGCACCGTTCCCATGACTCGCATTGCAACTCTCAGTCTCCGCCTTGCCAACCAGATTGCTGCTGGCGAAGTCGTGGAAAGACCCGCCTCGGTTGTCAAAGAGCTTCTGGAAAATAGTCTCGATGCCAGCGCGACTCGTGTTGATGTGGATATTGAGCAGGGCGGCACCAAACTCATTCGCGTGCGGGATAATGGCAGCGGTATTCACAAAGACGATCTCTCGCTAGCCCTGAGTCGTCACGCTACCAGCAAGATTGTCGAACTGCAGGATCTGGAAGCGATCGCCAGCCTCGGATTTCGCGGCGAAGCGCTGGCGAGTATCAGTTCAGTGGCGCGGCTGGCTTTGACATCCCGCGAGAGTTCCAGCACTGAAGCTAATGGCTGGCAGGTAGAGGCAGAAGGTCAGGATATGGAGACCCGCGTGACGCCAGCCGCTCAAGTAGAAGGTACTACGGTAGAAGTCAGGGATTTGTTCTTTAATACTCCCGCACGCAAGAAATTCCTGCGCACCGAAAAAACTGAATTCACCCGCATCGATGCGGTATTAAAACGCCTGGCGCTGAGCCGGTTCGATGTCCAGTTTAATCTCAGCCACAACCAGCGCACGATTCATAAACTATTGGCTGCTGAATCCGAAGCTGAAAAGCAGCGCCGAGTGAGTCTGGTCTGTGGACCGGCGTTTGTGGAAAACTCGGTGTACATTGAACGCGAGATCGAAGGGCTGCGTTTGTATGGCTGGGTAAGCCTGCCAACATTTTCACGTAGCCAGGCCGACCTGCAGTACTTCTATGTGAACGGTCGCATTATTAGGGATAAGCTGGTCGCCCATGCCATCAAGCAGGCTTACCACGATGTCCTGTTTCACGGGCGTCATCCAGCATACGTGCTGTACCTTGAGTTACCACCAGAAGGCGTTGATGTAAATGTGCATCCGACCAAGCATGAGGTACGCTTTCGCGACAGCCGTACAGTGCATGATTTCCTGTTTAGTTCGCTGCACCGGGCACTGGCTGAAGTAACCCCTGCTGATGTGCTGGAACAAGCCAGACGAGAAGTTTCGGAACAAGCCTCCATTGGCGGCGTGGATCAGAGCCCCTGGCAATCGAACTTGTCCTTGCGCCATCAGCAAAGCGCCAGTTCTAACTATTACAACTCGGTTCCAGCCAGTGTTGCCTCTAGCTCCCAGATACAGGATCAACTGGCTGCCTATGCCAGGCTGAACGCCGATGACGAAGAAGTGCCGCCTCTGGGTTATGCCATCGCACAGTTACATGGCATTTACATTCTGGCGCAGAACCGGGAAGGATTGATAATCGTCGATATGCATGCGGCCCATGAACGCATAACCTACGAACGCATGAAAGAGTCTTCACAGCAGGAACAGCTCAAAATGCAGCCCTTGTTAGTACCACTTTCGATTGCAGTCAGTCAGGCTGAGGCTGATTGTGCTGAAGCGCAATCGGAAGCGCTGTTGGCATTGGGCATTGAACTGGAGCGTGTTGCCGCAGAGTCGATTATTGTGCGACAAATACCAGCCATATTACGCAATGCCAATGTGGAACAGTTGGTAAGAGACGTTCTCTCGGATGTGCTTGAATTTGGCACCAGCGATCGGGTACAGGCGCACCAGGATGAACTGCTCTCGACCATGGCTTGCCATGGTTCGGTGCGCGCCAACCGGCATCTCACGATACCCGAAATGAACGCATTGTTGCGTGACATGGAGGCGACGGAGAATAGCGGCCAATGCAATCATGGCCGCCCTACCTGGGTGTATCAAAGCCTTGATCAGCTGGATAAACTTTTTCTGCGCGGTCAGTGAAGCGTCGCCGTCGGACACAAAAACATGCCTGTTAAATCTTCAGTTCCGGTTGCCATATGTTTGGCGGGTCCCACTGCCAGTGGCAAGACAGCGCTGGCGATGGAGTTGTTTCAGCGCTATCCGCTGCGGCTGATCAATGTCGATTCGGCTCAGGTTTATCGCGGATTGGATATTGGCACTGGCAAGCCATCAGCAATTGAGCTTGAAAAGGCTCCCCATAGCCTGATTGATATTCGTGATCCCGCGGAACCGTATTCTGCCTCTGAATTCGCTAAAGACGCACTGCAGGAAATTTCGCTCGCTCATGCCGCTGGCCAGATTCCTTTGTTGGTAGGCGGCACCATGTTGTATTTCAAGGTACTACGGGATGGTCTGGCCGCCATGCCTGATGCTGACCCGGCAATACGCAGCCAGATAGAGGAGCAGGCGGCCGAACAGGGTTGGGATGCGGTGCATGCCCGTCTGGCAGCTGTGGACCCGGTGGCGGCTGAGCGTATCCATCCCAATGACCCGCAGCGCCTCCAGCGTGCTCTGGAAGTGTATCTTGTCAGTGGACGTACGCTGACAGATTTCCATGCTGAGGAGGCGCAGGGCCGAGCCTTGCCACAGCTTGAGTTCAGGTTTTTTGCGATCCAACCGCGTGAACGCCACGTATTACATGAACGGATCGCCGCGCGGTTTCAAGCCATGCTGGAGGCAGGATTGGTAGACGAAGTGCGAGGGTTACGTGAGCGAGGAGACCTTCATGCAACACTTCCTTCAATCAAATCAGTAGGATACAGGCAAGTCTGGCAGCATCTCGAAGGCAAATTGAGCTATGAGGAGATGGTGGAAAAGAGTATTATTGCCACCCGGCAACTGGCCAAACGCCAGCTAACATGGTTGCGTAGCTGGCGAGACCTGCAGATATTGGGCGGGCCAACGGCTGACTCCCCTGCCGACACTATTGCCGAATCCATTGAAAATCTCTTAATAAAGCCGTGAATTGTTTAGAGATTCTCTTGATTTAGGTGCAATCCGCCTCTATATAGAACTTTGTAGACGGTGCAACAGTCACATATATATCCAACTGTGCGAGTAATTGGACGCGATACGCTAACCGCCAGATTCTTAGCATTGTAGATTGTAAGGAGAAAAACAATGTCCAAAGGACATACACTGCAAGACCCTTTCTTGAATGTATTGAGAAAGGAGCGCATTCCGGTATCTATATATCTGGTGAGCGGAATCAAGTTGCAGGGCCAGATCGAATCGTTCGATCAATTTGTCATCCTGCTGAAAAACGCAGTGAGCCAAATGGTGTATAAGCACGCCATATCTACTGTTGTGCCTGCACGCATGGTGAAAATTCCCATGCAGGGTCAGGGTGATTCCCCGGATGATGCTGGCGACCCAGGAAACGTTGCTTAAATTGAGGTTACTGCTTGTTCTTTGAGAGGCCAGAAACTGGCGAGGTATCTATTCTCGTGCACATCTCCATGGAATCGGAGAGTGAACGAGAAGATCCAACTGAATTCGAAGAACTGGCAATTTCCGCAGGTGCGATGCCAGTTGCGTTCATCACCGGCTCGCGCAAGAAACCCTCACCCAACTATTTTGTAGGTTCCGGCAAGCTGGAAGAAATTGCTGCGGCCGTGCATTCCCTCAAGGCGGAGCTCGTGATGTTCAATCATTCGCTCTCGCCGAGCCAGGAGCGCAATCTTGAGCAACATCTCAAATGTCGGGTGCTTGATCGTACCGGATTAATCCTGGATATATTTGCCCAGCGCGCAAGGAGCCATGAGGGCAAGTTACAGGTTGAGCTTGCTCAGCTGCAACACATGAGTACCCGCTTAAAGCGCGGCTGGACTCATCTGGACAGGCAGAAGGGCGGCATTGGTATGCGTGGTGCTGGTGAAACCCAATTGGAGCTTGACCAACGCATGATTGGTCAACGCATCAAGGCCATAAACAAAGGCCTGGAGAAGGTTCGAGGGCAGCGCCAACAGGGTCGTCGATCGCGTCAGCGGGCCGAAGTCGAAACCGTTTCGCTGGTGGGTTATACCAATGCTGGCAAATCGTCGTTGTTTAATACCCTGACGAGTGCCGAAAGCTATGCGGCGAACAAACTATTCGCCACACTCGATTCCACTTTGCGGCGCGTTGACCTGCCAAACTTTGGAGAGGCAGTCATGGTAGATACGGTTGGATTTATCAGCCATCTTCCCCATGGTCTGGTGAAAGCGTTCCGCGCTACCCTGGAAGAAACATCTCTGGCTAATCTTTTGTTGCACGTCGTTGATGTAGCTAATGACAAACACCAGGAATACATTGGTGAAGTAAAGTCAGTGTTAGCTGAAATTGGCGCAGACAAAGTGCCAATATTGGAGGTGTTTAACAAAATTGATTTGCTGGACGATGCAGAACCACATGCTCAGCGCGATGAATCTGGACGACCATTCAGAGTCTGGGTGTCCGCGCGCACAGGCGCTGGCATGGAATTATTGCTGGAAGCCATCAGCGAATGCCTTTCTGGTGGTATAGTAGAGCAGGAAATAATTCTGGCGCCCGATCAGGCTCGATTGCGCAGCCAGTTGTATTCGCAGAATTACGTCGAAGCCGAGCAGACCGACGACCTCGGAGCTTATCGGTTGAACTTACGGCTTCCTCGGCAGGAATGTGAGCGTTTGCTGCAGACGCCAGGCGTGTTTAGCGTCTCGACCGGCAAACTTGAAACTGCCGCTGAAAGTCCTCAATCTTCAAAGAGATACATCGCTTGAAACGATCTTCGGCCCCCTGCGGGTCATCGTAAAATGCTGTGTTAATGCTTGATAATTAGCTAGAATCGCTTTTCTGAATTGCGACAGCTATGGAGTGTCCAATGGCTTGGAATGAACCTGGAAAAAATGGTAACGATAACGACCCCTGGGGGGGTGGTAATCGAGGTGGTGACCAGGGCCCACCTGATATCGATGAAGTCATCAAAAATCTCACCAAGAAACTGAACGGCTTGTTCGGCGGATCAGGTGGGGGCTCGTCCAGTGGTGGCAGCAAGATGCCCAGTGGCGGTCTCTCCGGTGGTTTGATAGCTGGTCTGGCGGCAGTGGCAGTGGCCGTCTGGTTTTTCATGGGCGTTTATATCGTGGACGAGGCTGAGCGTGGCGTTGTCTTGCGATTTGGCAAGGTGCTTGATGAACAAGTACAACCCGGTTTGCACTGGAACCCGCCGGTTATAGATGAAGTGCATCTGGTGAATATATCCGAGCTCAATCGAAAGACATATGATGCCAGCGCCATGCTGACAACCGATGAAAATATCATCGATATTACTGTGTCAGTGCAGTACCGAATTGAGAATCCAGTTGACTATGTCATTGCTGTATCCGACCCGGAGCTGAGTCTCGATAATGCGGCAGAATCTGCTATTCGCCATGTGGCGGGCAGCAATTTCATGGAACAAATACTGACATCAGGGCGCGCACTGGTTGCGCAGGATGTAGAAGATCGCCTGCAGAATTATATGAATGCCTATCAGACAGGCATTTTGATTTCACAGGTAAACGTAACCGATGCCCAGCCACCCGATGCCGTGAAACCAGCATTTGACGATGTGGTGAGTGCGCGGGAAAACGAGGATCAACTGCGTTATCAGGCGGAACAATATTCCAATCAGATCATTCCCGAGGCTCGTGGTGAGGCTCAAAGACAGCTCGAGCAGGCCAACGCCTATATGCAGGAAGTTATCGCCAGAGCAACGGGTGATGCATCGCGCTTCGATCAGTTGCTTACAGAATATGCAAAGGCACCACTGGTCACTCGTCAGCGACTTTATATTGAAAGCATGCAAGAAGTGATGACCGCCAGCAGCAAGATTATGATCGATGTTGAGGGAGGCAATAATATGTTGTACGTGCCGCTCGACAAGATTCTTGAGCAAAGTGGCTCTGCATTAGGTGGCAATAGACCACAATCTCCACAGGAGTGGCGTGACCTGGCCAATGAACTGGCGCCTTACTTGCCAGGGCCTAACAATACCAATACCGTAAACAGTTCGCGCCTGAATAGTTCCGGACGAGGTACTCGCCAATGAAAAATTTTATTATCATCGGTCTCATCTTTTTACTCGTTCTTGTAGCAGGGAATTCTCTGTTTGTTGTCAAAGAAACTGAGCGGGCAGTCATGCTGCAGTTTGGTGAATTGGTGCAGGCAGACATACAGCCTGGTTTGCATGTAAAAATTCCCTGGGTCAACTCGGTTCGCAAGTTTGACGCACGGATTCAGTCTGAAGATTCTCCTACAGAACGATTTCTGACAATTGAACAGAAAGCTCTGGAAGTGGATTCCTATGCCAAATGGCGTATTGTCGATGTGGGTCAGTTCTATGTGTCTACCCGCGGTGATGTATCACGAGCAGGCAGTCTTCTCGCTGAACGAATTAACGATGGTCTACGCGATCAGATAGGTGCGCGCACGCTACAGGAAGTTGTTGCTGGGGAACGCGACCAACTTATGCTGGACTTGACTGCCGATCTGAACGAATCAACAGCTCCTGATATCGGTATTGAAGTGATTGATGTGCGAGTCAAGCGTATCGATCTGCCAGTGGACGTCCGCACAGACATTTACAATCGCATGACTTCCGAAAGGAACAGTGAAGCACAGGAAATACGCTCACGCGGTCAGGAGTTGGCGATTGGAATTCGTGCAGACGCTGAACGCCAGGCTGCAATATTTCGTGCCGAGGCCTATCGCGATGCGGAACAGATCCGCGGTGAGGGCGACGCCACAGCAACAGCGATATATGCCGAGGCATATTCCAAGGACCCTGAGTTCTTCGCATTTACTCGCAGCTTGAATGCATACAGGCAGACATTCAGCTCCAAGAATGATGTGTTGTTGCTGGATCCAGACAGTGATTACTTCAAATACCTGAAGAATGGAGTTCTTGCGGATCAGTAAAACCCGGACTGCAACCAACAATACGTACAGGGCGCTTTACAGCTCTGTAGACCATCTCAAACCTGAATTGCTAACCATGCAATTCAGGTTTAATTTTTTGGAAGCCAGAGAGTGTTGTCAGTATTAACGGATAAAAACTGTTATGTGGCATGATCTGGGCATGGCATTTTGCCTGATGCTCGTAATTGAAGGCATCATGCCGTTTTTGGCTCCGCGCCGCTGGCGGAATATGTTGGCCATGCTGGATGAGATCGATGATCGCACCATGCGCCTGATCGGCCTGGGAAGTATGTTGACAGGGACGGCCCTGCTTTACTTGATAAACTAATTACGAAGAAATGTGGCACTGATATGACTGTGGCTAAACGCTGGCTCCTGCCTGATGGAGTGGAAGATATTCTTCCGCAGGAAGCCTACAAACTGGAGACCCTTCGGCGCGAACTGCTGGATTTGTACGCGAGTTGGGGATATCAACTTGTGATTACTCCACTGGTGGAATATCTGGATTCATTACTGGTGGGGAAAAGCCACGACCTCGATCTGCATACCTTCAAGATTACTGATCAACTGAGTGGCCGCATGCTCGGTATCAGAGCGGATATTACGCCACAGGCCGCACGCATCGATGCTCACTGTTTGGACCGGGAAGGTCCTGCTCGATTATGTTATGCCGATACGGTACTACACACCAAACCCAGGGGATTGATGATCTCACGCACACCAATTCGGGTCGGCGCTGAACTTTATGGGCACGCTGGTATTGAATGTGATGTGGAGCTGATCTGTTTAATGCACGCTACATTGTCAGCCGCACAAATCGATGATGTGAGCATCGTGTTAGGTCACGTCGGTATATTTCGCAGTCTGATGAAAGCAGCGCAGTTGCGTGAAGCGACTGAGCAGGAATTGTTTGACGTCGTGCAGCGTAAAGCGTTCGATGAGATCGATCAGATTGTTGATGGTGAGGTGAAGGATGCAGAACTTGGTGCAATGCTCAAGACACTGGTACGGCTTAGCGGCGACGATGAGGTTTTGGAAAAGGCCATTAAGGCTTTTACAGATGCCCCTGAAGATGTAAGGAAGGAGCTTGATGAGCTGGTGGCGATCGTGGATGGTGTGCGCCAGCGTGTTCCCGATATTGCTTTTTGCTTTGACCTTTGTGAGTTGCGCGGTTATGAGTATCACACAGGCATCATGTTCGCCGCTTACACGCCCAGTTATGGCAGAGCTGTAGCCAAAGGTGGGCGCTATGATCATATCGGCGAAGTGTTTGGACGCGCGCGCCGCGCTTCCGGATTCGACAGTGATCTGAAAACACTTGCACGACTCACTGGCAGGGCATTTGAAGAGAAGACCACCATAGTTGCGCCGGATGATGCAGATGCAGAGTTACAGAAACTGATCAGTGAGCTGCGTCAACAGGGTGAAGTAGTGGTAACTAATCTTGGTAATGGTGATCTGGATGTCACGCGCCAGATTGAACTAAATTGTGATCGTCACATAACTGAGCGTGGCGGCAAATGGATAGTGGAAACGCTGGAAACACCGTAATAAACCAATCTAATTAGCAGGAATGAATCGGGTAGGAAAATATGCCGAAGAGTGTTGTTGTGCTCGGCACCCAGTGGGGTGATGAGGGTAAGGGCAAGATAGTAGATTTACTGACAGACCAGGCTTCTGTGGTCGTGCGCTTTCAGGGCGGTCATAATGCTGGCCATACCCTGGTGATTGGCGGTGAAAAGACGGTTTTACATCTATTACCCTCCGGCATCTTGCGTGAAAACGTGGACTGCATAATCGGCAACGGCGTGGTGTTAAGTCTCGAAGCTTTGCTGAAAGAAATAGCCGATCTGGAATCGAGAGGGTTCGCGGTACAAGACCGACTAAAGGTGAGCGGGGCCTGTCCTCTGATATTGCCATCGCATGTGGCCCTTGATCAGGCCCGCGAAAGTAGCAAAGGTAATAACAAGATCGGCACTACCGGGCGGGGCATCGGGCCCGCCTATGAAGATAAGGTGGGCAGACGTGGTCTTCGTTTGGCAGAAACCCGCAATGAAGAGCTGTTCAGGGAAAAACTGACTGAGCTCATGGAGTACCATAATTTTCTGCTTGAGCATTACTACAAAGCAGAGACAGTTGATGTCGAAGAGACCTTCGACCACTGTATGCAACTCGCAGCGCAGGTGCATCCAATGGTGGCAGACACCATTGAAATCCTGCATCGGCACCGTAAAGATGGCGATAACGTCTTGTTTGAAGGCGCCCAGGGTTCCCTGCTTGATATCGATCACGGGACCTACCCATTTGTCACGTCATCCAATACTACTGCAGGTGGAGCAGCGACGGGCAGCGGTTATGGTCCACTGTTTCTGGATTACGTATTGGGCATTACCAAGGCCTATACGACGCGCGTGGGGTCGGGACCTTTTCCCACAGAACTATTTGATGATATTGGCGCCCATCTCGCTTCAGTCGGGCATGAGAAAGGCGCGACCACAGGACGCGATAGACGCTGTGGGTGGTTTGATGCCGCTGCAGTGAAACTGGCGATGCGTATTAATAGCGTGTCGGGTATTTGTCTGACCAAACTCGATGTTCTCGATGGTCTGGATACTGTGAAAGTTTGTACTGGTTACAAGGGAGTCGGCGCCAATACTTCAAGCAGCCTGATGGATATTGATATCTATAAAAATTTGCAGCCTGAATATGTGGAACTGCCAGGATGGAAGGAAACCACTTTTGGTGTTCGCGATCTCGATGATTTGCCTCAGAATGCCAGGGACTATATCCGCTTTATTGAAGAAGCTGTGGAAGTACCGGTCGACATTATTTCTACTGGCCCTGATCGTGATGAAACAATCACACTCAGGCATCCATTCGACAACTAAAAAATGCTCTGCACACTCGATGTGTCACTGGTGCGCAGTAGGTCTTGTTGCATAGCTAGCTGAAACTCCTACAATCGTCGGTCCGCCTTAATAATTCATCAATTAATTTCAGGCTGACTTGATTTGACGCGCGCCAGAAACCAGCAAGTGTCGCTTGACGATACACCCTATTATCACTGTATTTCACGTTGTGTCAGACGTGCCTATCTCTGTGGTGATGATCCCCAGTCTGGAGAAAATTTCGACCATCGTAAACGCTGGCTGGTAGAACGCATTAAGTCCCTGGCCAGTGTGTTTGCTATAGACGTGTGTGCTTACGCGGTGATGAGTAATCATTACCATCTTGTACTGTTCGTCAATCAGCAGACATTATCAGGTTGGTCAGACGAAGAGGTTATTCGACAGTGGACCAAATTGTTTCCTCGCAATGGTGCCATTCTTGAAACGCCTGATAACAATTCTGGGTCCGGATTAATAGCGCAGAAGAAACAACAAACGATTGCGTTGTGGCGCGAACGGCTTGGAGATATTAGTTGGTTCATGCGTTGTATCAATGAAACCATAGCTCGCAGGGCGAACCGGGAAGACGATTGCACTGGCCGTTTCTGGGAAGGACGATTCAAGTCCCAGGCTTTATTGGACGAGAAGGCAGTTATTAGCTGTATGGCTTATGTGGATCTCAATCCCGTGCGGGCTGGCATTACAGACTCTCTGGATACTGCGGATTTCACGTCTATTCAGGAACGTCTCGTTGAGATCGCGCGACGTAGCCGCCGCCGAACTTATCGACAAGAGCGCCTGATCAAACGTCGTACAGTGCGTCATTTGATGGGACAACAGACACGTCGCTGCAAATTAAAACCACTGGCACACGCCACACAAAATACAAGCATCGAATTTTTGCCGATCAGTCGAACGGATTATGTGGAATTACTCGAAACCACTTGCCGTATGATTTGCGCTGAAGCTGAGGAAAAAAAGCGATTGCTGTGTGAGTTGGACCAGGCTGAGGGCGTACTTACAGGGATCGCAGTCTCTGCCGAGGCCTGGCTGAAACAAATTCAATCTTTACATCGACTATATGGACTCGCAGTGGGTTCGGAAGCTGCACTAAGAAATTTTCACCGGAACCGCTCGCGGCACGGCGCGGAATTGAAACACCCCGACAAGTGGGTGCGCGGTTTACCAGCTGCACGCCAGATACTCGCAGCCTGACATCAAACCCTCCAGCAATCAGATATTTCGAATCGTAGAAACGCGGTGCCCAGCGATTGCTGCTTTATACATTATCACTATAAACATCACCTGAATTAGCTTCCTCTACCCTCATTTATTGCTGCTTTGCTTATAAATTGAACAATTTTCAGAGTTGAGAACATAGATGAAATCTAGATTAAAACAAATGGGTGTCCTTTATAATTAAATTGGGTGTCCTGTGTTAAGGATTTACTAGATATTGTTTGACAACGTCTTTCGAACACTATATGTTGCGTTTCAATGCAAGCCAGTAATTATCAGGTCTGCAGCGTTTCATAAAGCAAAACAACAAACAGCTATTTGTAGTCCGCAATTTGGAGTTTGATAAATGACCAAACTTGCTCACGCAGTAACTGAGCCAACCAAAGAATCTCTTCAGGAGAATTCGCGCGATTCCGAAGCGTTGCATCTGAAGAAAAAGCAAGAAGACAAGATCCGAATGCAGTTGGACCAGTTCGCAAAGGAACTGTCACAAGCCAGGCGCCGGCGCGAAAACCACTAGGCAACCCTGAGGTCTTCTTTATTAACTGCCTGCTGCGTCAGGTAGAATCTTTCCTCCCCCACAATTCAGCCACCAGCTACCCAGCAATTGCTTCGCAAAGACATCTGATTCCTTCGTGAATTAGCCGCATACAGATGCATTTCTTCAACTGCAGGGTTACCATCAACAGGAACCATGAACTGGAGTATGAATACCATGGCATTACGGATTTTGGCTGGATTTGCATTTCTGACACTACTGGCGGGGTGCGCCACGAATTCTGCCTACACACCACTGCTTAGAGCGGAGCCGGCAATCGACAGTGTACAGTCCAGGGCACCACGTACACTGCGACTCTATTTCGATGCCTTGCCCAATGTGGACGTCAGCAATCTCGTACTGCGTGGGCCAGCTGGTGATTACAACTTGCGGGGCCTGCATACCATGGCAGCCGACGATCTCATGATTGAGATCCTCGACCCATTGACCGAAGGGGATTATGTAGTTGAGTGGGTCACCAGGGTCGGAGAGGACCCGGTTCTTCATCAAGGTTCGTTTGGCTTTAAGGTGGATCTACAAGACAACTAATATTCTTCTGCTTTCTTATGTACTCATTATCCAATGAGTGGAAGCAAAGAACCACCGTTCGCCTGACTCAACCATTATCGCCTTGCATGACAATTTGTCTGAATGTTTCTGTTTCGATATTATGATTGAGACAGATCAATTACCGCGTCAACTGAGTCGCTAATATACGCCTGCCAGTTTCTTGTCGCGAGAGTCAAATTGGGCTTATGAGCCAAGCAATTTTCAATTACCTGCTGTTCAGGTCACTTTACGAGCCAGTTTCTGCATTCGAACAGCTGGCCAAAGTCGATCCTTCGCCAGCAGGCATTCTGCTTCGATACTCACTGTGGCTACTATTATTACCTCCAGTGTTCGCTTTTATTGGCGCGACGAATTTTGGCTGGCGTCTGGGGGCGGCAGAACCTCTGCGTATGGAAACCAGCGAGCTGGCACTAATTAGTGTCGGATACCTGTTGGTGTTGGTTTTTGGTCTGGTAAGTACCGCACTGATTTCCTGTTGGATGGCCAAGACCTATGGAGCAAACACCTCGTTGGGTCGGCACATGGCGTTGATCACAATCGTGGGCCAACCGCTGGCAGTTGCCAGCGTTGCGCATCTGTTCCCCCATGTATTTATCAATATGCTGGTACTCATTCCCACCATGATCTGGAGTATGTACTTGCTCTACAAAGGTATTCCTATCGCACTGCAGACACCGCCTGAGCGTGGCATGTTAATGGCGTCGTCGCTGGTTGGCTGGTTACTGGTGGCGGCGGTAAGCCTGCTCGGCCTGAGTATGGGTTTATGGGTAGCGGGTGTTGGTCCGCTGCTGGGTGTATAACAGGATGACAATGAAGAGCAGCAGTGAATTTTATCTCGATGATGTTGTCATTCGCCTGGTGCAGTTTTCTGTGGCGTGGGCCGTAGTAGCCATGGCTGCGGGGGTTTATCTTGCGGCAGAACTCATCTGGCCAACACTGGATTTTGGCCAGTACTGGTTGTCATTCGGTCGTCTGCGACCGCTTCATACAAACGGCATTATCTTTGGATTTGGTGTGTCAGCGTTAATGACCACCGCTTTCTACAGCGTGCAGCGCACTTCTCACGTCAAACTTTTCACGCCGGGTCTGGCCTGGTTTTGCTGTTATGCCTGGCAATTGATTGTCTTGCTCGGCGGGCTTTCCCTATTGGCGGGGTACAACACATCCAAGGAATATGCTGAACTGGAGTGGCCATTTGATATTGCTATTGCCATAGTTTGGGTCTGTTTCGGCATCGTGTTCTTTGGCACCATCGCCACGCGCCGTATCAAACCCATATATATTTCCAACTGGTTTTATGGTGCGCTCATAATTGTCATCGCCATGCTGCACATTGTGAACAGCCTGGCGATTCCCGCCACAGCACTTAAATCCTATTCACTATATCCTGGCGCGCAGGATGCAGTAGTACAGTGGTGGTATGGCCATAATGCGGTGGGTTTTCTCCTCACTGGTGGCTTCCTTGGCATGCTCTATTATTTCTTGCCCAAGCATGCGGGTCGGCCAATCTGGAGTTATCGTTTGTCTGTCGTGGCATTCTGGGCTTTCGTCTATAGCTATATCTGGGCCGGACCACACCACCTGCATTACAACGCCATACCTGAATGGGTGCAATCATTGGGCATGGTCATGAGCATCATTCTTCTGGCTCCCTCATGGGCCACGATGATTAACGGCATCATGACGGTCAGTGATGCCTGGGAGAAGTTGCGTACTGACCCTGCGCTCAAATTTATCGTTTTATCACTTGCATTCTATGGCCTGGCAACTTTTGAAGGCCCCATGATGGCAATTCGTAGCGTGAATGTCGTGAGTCATTTCACTGATTGGACAATTGGCCATGTTCATTCGGGAGCACTGGGTTGGAATGCCATGATCACGTACGGCACTTTCTATTTTCTGGTGCCACGCCTGGTAGGAGGTGAGTTGTATAGTGTGCGGCTGGCTAATGTGCATTTCTGGTTGGCGCTGGCCGGGACTATGCTTTACATCATGTCCATGTGGGGTGCTGGTGTATCACAGGGTTTGCTCTGGTTAAGTGTGGACCAGATTGGTGAGCTCAGCTTTTCATTTAAAGACATCATGGCATCTATGACGCCCTACTATGCGCTGCGTCTGATCGCGGGCATTATATTTTTACTGGGTACAATTCTGATGGCCTACAATCTTTACAAGACAATCCAGGGTCGGCAAGCCAGCAAGGTAGAAATACCTGCTGTTAATCCCGCCTACGGGATAAGTTGATGAACGGACTAAATTTACACAAGCGAATTGAAGAGAACACGGGACTCCTGATATTTGGAATCCTGTTTGTTTCCGCGATTGGCGGGCTGGTACAAATCCTGCCTATTCTGGATCAGGATAGTCTCAACACTGCCACAGAAAACAGCCACCTTTACTCTCCAGTCGAATTGACTGGACGTGATATCTATATCAGAGAAGGCTGCAGTGTGTGTCATTCACAACAGGTGCGGCCTTTAATTGCTGAAGTTGAAAGATACGGTGCCTATTCGCGTGCAGATGAATTCATCTATGACCGCCCTTTCTTGTGGGGGTCCAAACGTACTGGTCCGGATTTACATCGCATTGGCGGCAAGTACACAGATGATTGGCACCGTGTTCACCTCATCGACCCACGAGTGGTAGTGGCAGAAAGTATCATGCCTGCTTATCCCTGGCTGGCAGAGCGGCCAGCGAGCGCTGCCAGTGACATAACCGCGAAGATGCGCGCATTGCGAACACTCGGGCATCCTTACAGTGATGAAGATATCGAGGCTGCACCTGATGAACTCGTTGACCTGACCGAGATCGATGCCCTCATCGCCTACCTGCAAGTGCTGGGCACAGCCTATGTCGAGGAGGATGCGCCATGACCTTGTTCATTTTCCTGGGTGATATGCTCGTGATGGCATTTATGGTTGGTGTGGCAATCTGGTTTACCAATAAAGGTAACTCCGCAGAGATTGAAGGCATAGCCAGAATTCCACTGGAGGACGATGACGATGGTGCCTGAGTTACCAACAGGATTCTGGGGTGGCTGGATACTGGTTGTCACACTAGTCTCGCTTGCGGCGATCATTTGGTTGTCGATCAGTATCTACACCACGCCAGAAGTAGATCCGGCGAAGCAACAGGAAGAGCCTGTGTGGGATAACGATCTGCGCGAAGGCTCGAAGGCACCACCTTTATGGTGGTTCTGGTTGCTTCTCGGTGCCACCGTTTTTTCTCTGGTATATCTGATGTTATATCCTGGCCTGGGTTTTTGGTCTGGTACCCTGAATTGGAGCCAGGGTAGCCGTGTGGCTGAAAGTTACGAGAACTTCGAAAACGAGTTTAGTGATGTGCGGGCTCAAATATCGGCAATGAGCCTTGCAGAAATTCAGGGTGACAACAACCTCATGCAAACTGCCGAACGTGTTTACAAGCGCGAGTGTTCTGCCTGCCACGGTCCCGAAGCGAGAGGGCAGGCTTCACTCTTTCCCAATTTGATGGACGTGGATTGGCAGTGGGGCGCCAGCCCCGAGAGCATCGAACAGACCATTCGTAATGGCCGCAATGCACTTATGCCACCCTGGGAAGCAGCCCTTGGTGAGGAGCAGATCAACCAGGTCGTGGAATTTGTTGCTTTACTGAATGAAGGAGACAATGAAGATCACCCCGGCAAGGTTGCCTATGATGCTTTTTGCGTGGCGTGTCATGGGGCGGATGGCACTGGTAACACTATTTTAGGGGCTCCCAATCTCACTGATCAGATCTGGCTTTATGGGGGAGGAATTGATGCCATTTCTGAATCAGTGCGCAATGGTAGAACTGGCATAATGCCAGCCTTCGCCGGTCGGTTAGACGACACCCAGATTCATCTACTGGTTGCTCTGCTGGCGCGCTAGCTTGCGGGCCGTGTCACACTTGGTGACATCCTTCGATTTAATGCACCAATACGGTGTGCTATCTTTCGCATTTACCCAATATCGCACCAAAAGAGGCGGCTGATATCACCGTGACCAGTGCACGGTCTCCAAGGACAGGCAGCCACGGGCAGGTGATCGATCTTGGCACAACATCTGCTTTGTAGAGCATTGGTCAGATAATGACACATGACACGAGCCTCAATACTCCAGTTTTTTGTACTGCGCGGACCAGGCGCAGGATTCAGGAATAGAGAATTATGAAGAAGTACGTTTCCCGACGAGAGTTGCTGAGCATGATCGCCATGACTGGCGCCAGCTCGGGTATTTTTGCTGCCAGTTCAGCGCTCAATCTTATTCCCAATACCAATTTATCGATCCCTGAAATTCCCCCGGTCAATCCAGCCAATCGACCAACGGTCGCCATTCTGGGAGCGGGGATCTCCGGACTCACCGTGGCCTATGAGCTCACCAAAGCGGGCTATGACTGCGTTGTGTTGGAGGCAGGCTCGAAAGCCGGTGGACGTTGTATGACCGTACGCTCTGGTGATGTGATCGAAGAAGTGGGCAATGTGCAAACCTGTGAATTCGACGATGATCCACATATGTACTTCAACGCCGGACCTGCAAGGATTCCTCAACAACACCGAAATGTGATGCATTACTGCAAAGAGCTTGGCGTCGAACTCGAGTATTTTATTAATGAGAACAAAGAAGCTTATTTTCAGGATGACGCCTTTATGGGCGGCCAGCGCATCAGGAATCGCGAGTTCGCCACACATATGCGGGGATTCATGGCAGAGATTATGGCCAAGAATTTCAACCCGAATGAGTTGGACCAACCATTTGACCAATACGAAGCAGAAGCTCTGCTGGGTGCTATTCGCTCCTTCGGTGACTTGAGTGAAGACGATGTTTACAAGGGCAGCTTTCGCGCCGGATATAAATCCGGTGGATATCTCGATCACGGTATACAGAAAGACGTCGTGTCTTTGCATGAGATTTTGAAATCAAGTTTTTCCCGTATGGCGCTAAACAGTAATGAAGGCGAAACCGGTCCGGTGCTATATCAGTGCGTTGGAGGGAATGACAATTTTGCTCGGGGATTTGCTAACAAGCTACAGGGCAAGATTTTCTACAATACCCTGACTACTTCGGTGCGGCTGAGCGACTCCGGAGTCAATGTGACTTACGAAAACAATGGTATTAAATACATGCTGGAAGCAGATTATTGCTTTAACTGTATACCAACGCATTTGATGGCAGGAATCGACAATAATTTCCCAGCGGAATACCGAGAGGCAATGCAATATGTGAGGCGAGGTGAGGCGTATAAATCCGCTTTTCAGGCAAAGTCGCGCTTCTGGGAAGAAGAAGACATTTATGGTGGTATATCCTGGACTGCCCAGCCCATACAGCAGATCTGGTATCCCTCGCATGGATTACACAAAGAGAAAGGAGTCATATTGTCAGCCTATGATTTCGGCGGCGGTATGCATTTCACCCGACTCACACAGGAAGAACGTATCGAAACTGCGATTCGCCAGGGAGAAAAGCTGCACCCGGACTATCGCCAGCAAGTAGAGAAGGGCATTACCATTGCCTGGCATCGCATGAACAATATGCTGGGTTGTGCTGCCCGCTGGCAACGTAACCGGGGCCGTGGCTGGACAGCTGAAGAAGAGCGGCTCTTCCAGACCCTGCGGCAACCGGCAGGAGGTAGACACTACACAATCGGTGACCAGGTCACCATGCACTCGGCCTGGATGGAGAGTGCGGTATTGTCGGCTCATTGGGCACTGGGGGATATGGTCACACGCATCCACGGCAGCAGTGCAATGCCGGGTCAACCAGTCGCCTGAGAGTAAATAATCATGAAACGCAATATCACAGCCCTGCTGGCTTTATTCTTCTCCTGTCTTTCAACAATATCTGTTGCACAGGAATACCATCAACTGGATACCAGTTCGCAACCGCTCAGCGATAAAGTCTGTGCGACCTGCCACGGTGCTTACGGACAGGGCAGCCCTGTTGTGGGCGGACCGAGCCTGGCTGGTCTGGAACCCTGGTATATCACACGCCAGTTGGAAAACTTTCGTGCCGGTTTGCGCGGAACGCAAAAAGATTATATTCCTGGATACGAAATGCAGGATTCTGTTGATGAAATATCGGATGCAGAAATTGCTGATATTGTTGCCTATATCGAAACCTGGCCGGTAACGCAGCCGGAGGCAACTATCACAGGGGACACGCAAAACGGTTCTCAACTATATCTGGCCTGCGCTGCCTGTCATGGTGCTAACGCTGAGGGCAATGAAGCTCTAGGTGCGCCGGGGCTGGCTGGACGTAACGATTGGTATATGTTTCGTCAAATAAAGTTGTTTCAATCAGGTTATCGTGGCGGTCTCCCTGAAGATATATACGGCCGGCAGATGCGAGCGCCCGCGCAGGCGTTGGAAACCGACCAGGACATCAACGATGTGCTGGCTTTTATTAATCAATTGCAATAGTTCAGGGTGCGAAGATTTTCAAACTACTTTGTACTTAATGATTGGTGCCGCAAAACTTCGCGGCCTGGTAAGAGGAAGTAAAAATGGCTACTAAGAAAACCGCCAAGAAAACTGATGACGCCGAAATTATTGATCAGGCGGCAGAAGATACAGTTGCAGATGAACTGGAAGAGGATTCCGGTTTTGCTTTACCTGAACTAAGCAACACCAATATCGCATTGATAGCCGCTTTTGGTCTGGCTGTTGTGGTAATTCTGGTAAATCTGGCCAGCGGTGGCGACGATGCTTCAGCACCGATGGCTGATGTACAGACCTCATCAATGCCGGTTGCGGCAACGACTCCGGCACCAGCGCCTGCCGCGACGGCAACTGGCGGATCTACCAATGTGGGAGGAATTGAAAGAGTCGGGGAAGGCCGTCATTTCTACACCACAATCAAACTTCCACCTGAAGCTGAAACTCTTTATCTCAGTGGTTCTGGGGCTCGCGCTAACCCGGATGGTACCTGGGGTGATATGGAAGCCCAGACTGTCGATACGTTTGCGCGCTTTCAAGAGACTCTCGAGGCGCAAGGGTGGTCCATGTCTGATATTGTGCAGGTGAGGGCGTTTGCGGTCGCCGGTGAATATGGATTGTTGGACTTCGATGGATTCAATCGCGGCTATCGGCAGTTTTTTGGCACTGAAGAAAATCCCATGAAGCCCGTTCGCTCATTCGTGGAAATAGCCGGTCTGGTAGTTCCAGGCTGGTTGGTGGAAATAGAAATTCGTGCCGCACGGGTACCGGATTAATTCAATCTAAAAACCGCTGCAAAAGGCGAGTCACAGGCTCGCCTTTTTCATGTCCGAAATTAATATGAAAATTTTGATTGCATCTGATTTGCACTATCGTCTCAAGCAATTCGACTGGATTACTTCGCGTGCGCCAGAATATGACGCGGTGATATTGGCAGGTGATCTATTGGATATTTCATCCCACTTGGATCTGAACATGCAGATAGTGGTAATCAAACAGTATCTGCAAAAAATTTCACGAGTGACAAAGCTCATGGTTTGTTCAGGAAATCATGATGGCAATGAGAAAAACTCGAACAATGAATTTATTGCACCCTGGTTACAGGAAGTGCGAGATACGAATCTGTTTGTCGATGGTGACAACTTCAGTTTTGGTAACAATACTTTTACGATTTTCCCCTGGTGGGATGGTGATGTAACCAGGCAAGAGTTGGCAGAGCAAATTAAAACTGCCAGTGAGGGTAAGGTCGACAATTGGATATGGATTTATCATGCGCCGCCAGATGAATCTTCTACGTGCTGGGTAGGCAACCGCTTTATTGGGGATGTAGAGCTCAATCGCTGGATTGAGCAATACTCACCTGCCGTGGTGATTTGCGGGCATATTCATGAGAGTCCTTTCAAGAAAGATGGATCGTGGATTGACCGCATTAATCAGACATGGATTCTCAATGCGGGCAATAATATCGGAGATGTACCGGCGCATATCAACCTGGATTTGGAATCAAAACATGCGGAGTGGGTTTCCCTGGCGGGCATCGAGAGCAGAGAGATGAATTAGTAGTCTGGCGTGTCGCGCTGACTATCTTCTCGTTTAAGCACACCGGTTTTTTGCTGGTTGAGCAGGGTTTCCAGCACCTGGTCAACCATGCCTAGATGATCATGGCCTTCGAACTGTGCCTTGATATCCACCAGATACTGATTCAGGTTGAATAGCCGCAGACTTAGCAAGCGGGCAATATGCAGTAATAGTTCCGGGTTGGCACCAAGCGTGATTTCAGGTTTGTCCAGCCGATAGAAGTTGCAATCTTCCATGCATTCCACTGTTGCCGAATGGCCGATTCCCAGTAATATTGCCATCTCCCCAAATACCGCCCCGGCATCGGAAATGCGGGCCACATCTACGCCGTCTTTTACGACGCGAACTTTGCCCTGCTTGAGGAAATAAATACAGTTGGTAGTTTCCTCCTGATTGAGAAGAATCTCACCTTTCTTGAGTTCCAATACGGGCAGTTCAGCCAGATTTTCCGATATACTCATACGTAGTTCCGATTCTGTTAATTCTGACTATCTTAAGCAAAAACGAGGTTCCATACAGCCTTTTTAAGTAATGACTCGTCTATCGATCAGAAATTCAGGATTATTGGCGTAGGAAGAAATGCTACATTTGTTATATTCCGTGTCTCGAGTCGGACACCGAAGGAGATTCATATGAAGTCAGGTTCAATCAAGAAGCAAATAATTGCTGTTGTTTTATCAGTGCTACCTTTTAGTGCAGGCGCCCAGGAGTTTCAGGCAGGTGCACCTCTTGGTGCTGTGAATGAGTCTGGCATAGCGATGCCGATCTCTTCCAATGTCAAAGTATTTGGCAGCTTTCATTTTGCAGAAAGTTGTTCTTTCGATCCTGAGCGCAATCTCATTCTGGCGATGAATGCGGGCAATCGATCTGAAGTGCCGGAAAATGACGGTTATGTTTCATTGATTAATCCAGACGGCTCTGTGCATACGGCTAAGTGGATCGGAGCTACTCGCGATGGACTGGAGTTACTGCATCCACTGGGTAGCATTGTCGCCAATAATCGCTTGTATACAGTAGATATCGATACAGTGCGTAGCTTTGACCTGCAAACCGGCGCGCCGATATCTTCGATTAGAGTGCCAGAGGCAACATTATTAAATGGTATTGCGGCGACATCAGACGGAACAGTCTATGCATCCAATACCCGACCACCAGCGAGAATCTATAAGGTAACCCCCGGTGGCGAAACATCTATATTTGCCGAAGGTGCGCCGTTGAATTCTCCCAATGGAGTGGAAATGGATCAGGATGGCAACATCGTTGTCGTCAACGTGGGCGACAATGCCGTCATTACCTATAGCCCGGATGGACAGATCGTGCGCCAGGAAAATGCAGTTGAAGGTGGCAATGACGGATTGGTGATTACTGCCGATGGGACCAAGTATGTCAGCAGTGTGCGCTACGGCAGTGTGTCACGTATACGCCCGGGTCAACCAGCAGAGATCATTGCCAGTGGCATCCCCAGCGCGGCATCAATGTGCTACGACTCTAACCAGAATCAACTGGTTATTCCTTTGAATGGTAATTATGCGCTGGCGTTTATTCCGCTTTAGCATAAATTGAAAAAAGGGAGCTTCACGCTCCCTTTTTTAATTCTTGCGAATATGTTTCAAAGATTAGCCATGTTTTCCAGCAAGCATCGCCATTATTGCAAGCTGGAAAGAGTCAACTGCGCTTCTTCCGCGATTTCCCCCGGTGTTTAGTGTCCGATATACGCCACTCAAACTATCATCAACTATAATCTGAGAACTCAAGCCGCGGGGGATGGCGAATGTGCAGCTTATGCCGCCTAACGAGTTGAGAACGCAATCACAGAATTATCTTCCAGCAGCAACGCGCCATGAGCTGACAAGTACCGTGACTCTACATTGACGTCGAGCTCCAGCCCGCTGAGTCCGCCGAGGCCTTTAATATCCCAGGTAACCGCGTAGTCCGATTGTGCGAAAGATTTCACGGGAATAACTGCAATAATCAAGCTTAGGAACAAATACTTCTTCATGAGATGGCATCTGGTAAAAAATGATTTGTTGATTTTAACAGATGAGCGGTATTTAGCAGTGTGACTGACAATACACGGCCACGTTAGCGAGTTTTCTGTGCCGCAGCTGAGAATTTGGAAGAAAAGCGCTAATTGGCTGTTTTAGAACGATATTCTAATATTCTTACAGGAGATATAAGTTGATTTAGGAGGAAATAATCAGAATTGCCGGAAATTTCTGCATTCGGGATCAATCGGTGCCAGCATATAGTTGTGATGTTGAAGCCCATTTTGATGTAAGCTACTGGTATTGAGTGATATTTCAGGCAATTTGCAGTGTGTCGATAGACTCGATTACCGGTCGAAAGGGCTGAGAAGAGCATATTGCGCGTACAATAGCGTAGTTGCACGGCACTCAAGGAAATGGTTCATCACTGTTTCCAGGTAGTAAATAGAGTAATTTTTGATAGTCAAAATAGGAAAGTAAGCAATGAGTAAAGGTACAGTTAAGTGGTTTAACGCTGATAAGGGTTTTGGTTTTATTACGCCTGAAGACGGAGGAAAAGACCTGTTTGTTCATTTCTCCGAAATCAAAAGTGATGGTGGATACGCAACACTCAATGATGGACAGGCAGTAGAGTTCGAAGTAGGTGAAGGGCAGAAAGGCCCATGCGCCACTAAAGTTGTGCCTTTATAAGTAAGTCAGACAGTTCTTGTCTGTTTTAAAAGCATAGTAGTTCGTTCACTAGCCCGCTTCTGCGGGCTTTTGGACAAACCTTCTCAGGGTTTGTCTTTCAATATAATTCTTGGCGTTAGATAGAAGCCTCATGAACCAGGGGTTCATTCAATGCTGCTTTCAGCCAATCATCCTGCGATCTAGCGTATTTTGTCACTTGCCTGAGTAAGTGCTTTGATAGCAAACCATGGTCTGGATATCTATGACAACAGTCAGTTTAAGCGAACTCACTTTCTGTTTATCCTTTACCAAAAGCTCAATCGGCACCTAAGGCACCTAAATAGGAGACTTGGTTATGCCCCAGGACTTGTATTTTACACTGGCTGAGGTGGGCGTCGCATTCGCCGGATTTGCGGGTCTTGTTTCAGTGCTCGCGAGCCGCGCGAAAAGATCCGTCGAGCGGGCAGCGCTTGACCTTATGTTTCTGCATACAGTATTGGCCACTAGTCTTTCGGTGGTGGCGTTCGCTTTGCTTCCCCCTTCGCTTGTGGATATGGGACTAGAGCCAGAAATGGCCGTGCGCATTTGTGCGGCTGTATTTTTTGCCGTTACTGTTGGATACGGAAGTTGGGCAGGCCCGCGTGCCCGGGCCGCTTATGAAGCTGCGGATCTGCCACCGCCCTGGACGTGGCGACTCAATATAGGCTTGGCGTTTATACAATGGTTTGTTTTGGCGCTTGCTGTTTTTGGTATTCTGCCCGGACCGCTCTATCTGAGCGCTTTGCTCTTTTTTCTTTATCTCTCAGGCTCATCATTTTTCCGAGTGTTTATGTCTATTGGTCGGACTACGTCAGAGGGTTGAGTTAAACCTGACCCTGGTTAAACTGGATCGCCGAAAACTGCGCCATTCTATCGATGATGTTTCAGCCCAATAGGTTGAGCAAAATAGCTTTTGAATTAAAACTGTATGGAAAAACAAACATTCAAAGGGAGTTGTCATTGCGGGGCAATCCAATTCCAGATAGCAACGAACCCGGTAGAGCTCACAACCTGCAATTGCTCCATATGTCGCCGTAGAAATGTGCGCATGTTGAAAGTGCATGAAGACGATTTTGAGCTCCTCAGTGGTGATGAGGCGATTGCGGAATATCAATTCCACACCCATACCGCAAGACACTACTTCTGCAGGATTTGCGGCATCTACCCTTTCCATAAGAAAAGAATGGCACCGGATTTCTATGGCATAAATATATACTGCCTTGATGGCTTCGATGCGAGCGCTATTCCAGTCAGGGAAACAAACGGTATTGATTTACCCTGAGATCAGGGTTTCCCAGGCCGAGAAGGTAATCGAAAGGCAATGAGAAAAGTACTTATTTTCGGTAATTCCGGTTCAGGGAAATCGACTCTGGCGCAGGAGCTTAAAGATTCTGTTGGTCTTGTACATCTGGATCTGGATGCATTGGCCTGGGTCAAGGCCGATCCGCCACAGCGAGCACCCCTGGCGGAGTCCTGCGCCACCATCGGGCAGTTCATGGAGGATAATGAAGCCTGGGTTATTGAAGGCTGTTACTCAGACTCGTTGGAGTATGTTGCGACGGAGGCGACTGAACTGATATTTCTCAATCCACCCATTGAACAATGTATAGATAATGCCCGGAACCGGGAATGGGAACCGCATAAATATGCTTCCAAAGCTGCGCAGGATGAGAATCTGGAGATGCTGCTTGCCTGGCTTCGTGATTATGAGAGCAGGGATGATGTCTTTTCACTGTCGGCCCATTTGCAACTTTATAATTCTTTTAAAGGACGCAAGGTGATGTATACGAGTAATAATAGAGATGCGCAATGACGCAGGCGCTGTTCTTCTATGGCCTTTTGAGGGAGTTGGTGCCCAGGAGAGGGTGTAGCAAGTCGTATCAAAGCGTCAGCTTTGAGACTTGCGGAACGCGAGCGCATTATCAGCGAGCTGGATTAGTCCTCTTGTGTACTATGATCTGAGGGTCGCGAGCCTTCGCGATGCTCACTATGATAAAGAGGGAGTTGGTGCCCAGGAGAGGACTTGAACCTCCACGACCTTGCGATCACTAGCACCTGAAGCTAGCGTGTCTACCAATTTCACCACCTGGGCTTTACATCAAAACTATGCCCCGATTGAAGTAGGCCTGAAGCTATCGGTCTACCACAACACCACCTGGGCATATCAATACTACAAGCACCCGTTGCAATAAGCCTGAAGCTATCGGTCTACCACAACACCACCTGGGCACAGGGCAAAAAATGTGCTGCTTGTCCGGCCTTCCGGCACGGGAGCGCAACTCTACTCAGACAGGTCCCGGCTGTCAAGCCACCACAGACAGCAGGCGTCATGGAGTGTATACTGTGCCGCATACTTTCTATGTATTTCCCGCATGTCTAAATCCCGTAAATCGAAAGACCCCTTCGCTTCGCGCGAAGCGGAAAATTACGCCAATCCTGTTCCCAGTCGCGAGTTTATTCTCGAGCAGCTCGAGGCACTGGCCGAACCTGCCAGCTACGACATGCTCTGCAAGCACCTGGGTATCAAGGGTGCAGACGCTGCTGAGGGCCTGCGACGCAGGCTGATCGCCATGAGTCGCGACGGCCAGATCATCAATAACCGGCGCGGTGCTTATGGCCTGCCGGCGCACATGGATCTGGTTAAAGGTCGAGTTCAGGGCAATAAAGACGGATTCGGATTCTTCGTGCCAGAGGACGACAGCGACGATCTGTTTCTGGGCGCGAGGGAAATGGAGAGCCTGTTTGATGGTGATATCGTGCTCGCGCGCATGTCAGGGCTGGACCACCGAGGACGCAAAGAAGGCATGGTGGTTGAAATACTTGAGCGTCGCCATAGCGAAATTGTCGGGCGCTATTTCCAGGAGCCGGGTTTTGGCATTGTCGTTCCCGCCAACAAGCGCATCAATCATGAAATCATGATTCCAAGCGAGGCAGCTGGCGGTGCCAAGGATGGACAATTCGTCGTCGCAGAACTTACCCAGTACCCACGCCGGCGACACAAGGCCATCGCAACTATCACTGAGGTGCTGGGAGATACCGGCACTCCCGGTGTCGAGATCGATATCGCGCTGCGTAGCCACGATATTCCTGATGAGTTTCCTGATGCAGTTATCAAGGAAGCCGAACGTATTCCATCGAAAGTGAGTGAGTCGCAGTTAACCGGGCGTTTTGACCTCAGAAAACTACCTTTCGTTACTATCGACGGTGAAGACGCCAAAGATTTTGATGATGCCGTTTATGCGCGTCGGAACATTTCCGGTAATCGTCTCAAAGGTTATACATTATTCGTGGCGATCGCAGATGTCTCCTTCTATGTCAGGCCTCGCTCTGAGTTGGATGAAGAAGCAACCAATCGCGGCACTTCTGTTTACTTCCCCGGGCATGTTGTACCCATGCTGCCTGAATCTCTCTCAAATGGCATGTGTTCACTGCGGCCTAATGAAGACCGTCTTACGATGGTTGCAGAGATTGAGCTTTCAGAGAAGGGAGAAATCAGGGATTACTGTTTTTATGAGGCTGTAATCCATTCCCATGCCAGATTAACGTACAACGAAGTGGCAGATATCGTACAGCCTTCCAGCAGTGAAACTGGCGAGAAGGTTAAAGATAAATTACGAAAGCGTCATGACTCACTCATTGAGGATCTGGACAATCTTTACGAACTCTACAAACTGCTGAGCAAGGCTCGTAAAAAGGCGGGGGCTCTGGACTTCGATACCGTGGAAACTCGCATGGTATTCGGCGCGGATCAAAAGATTCGGGAGATCATTCCCGTGCAGCGCAACGACGCCCACAGGTTGATTGAGGAGTGCATGCTGTGCGCCAATGTCTGCACAGCAAGGCTGTTCGAAGATCTTAAGCAACCGGCGCTATACCGTATTCATGAGGGGCCCAATCCGGACAAGCTCGACGACCTGCGCGAGTATCTCAATGGCATGGGCCTGTATCTTCCTGGCGGTGATGATCCCGATACCGCCGATTATCAGAAGCTTCTCGAGACTATTGGCGAACGCCCTGATAAAGCGCTACTGCAGACCATGGTTATTCGTTCCATGATGCAGGCGGTATACCAACCCGAAAATATTGGCCACTTCGGCCTTGGCTTTAGTGCGTATACACATTTCACCTCGCCTATTCGACGCTATCCTGACCTGCTGGTGCATCGGGCGATTCGCTACCTCGTGCGGAACAAGCAAAACAAACATCTTAAGCGGCATGACGCTGCAGACAAACTGCCCAAAGCCAAGATATATCCTTACGAAACAACTGATCTTGTAGGCCTGGGTGAGCACTGCTCGATGGCAGAGCGTCGCGCTGATGCAGCCAGTTACAGCGTGCAAGACTGGCTTAAATGTGAATACATGCAGGACAAGATTGGCGAAGAGTTTAGTGGCGCCGTTGTAGGAGTAACCAGCTTTGGCTTGTTTGTTGAACTTGACGATATTTTTATTCAGGGTCTGGTGCACATTACCGAACTGAGTAATGACTACTATCGTTTTGACCCAGTGCATCATGTACTGGAAGGTGAGCGTAGTGGACAAGCCTACCGGCTCGGGGACACCGTACAAGTCAAGCTGGTCAGGGTCGATCTCGATGAGCGCAAGATTGATTTGCAAATGGTTGGTGTGCAGGCAGTAGCGAGGAAAAAATCCGGTTCCCGCAAAGCAGGTGTAGCAAATGACCGGCAAACTCGCCGCGGAAAAAATGCTAAAACAGCTGCCGGGAAAAAGCACAAGGGCAAAGGCAAGGGCAAAGATAGAAGTAAGAGAAAGTCGGGTGGCAAAAGCCCAACTCAGGCCAAGTCTCGCAGCAAGGCTGGTGCCGGACGTGGCAAGCCCAAAAAGAAATCAGCAGCCGGCAAAAAATCTCGTGCTGCGCGGGCCAAGGGCCGCAGTGGAAAATAGGGAAATATGAGCAAAACTACCAACTGGACAATCGGTATTCACCCGGTAACCACCTTGCTGGAAAGAAATCCTGAAGTAGTGGAACTGGTGCAGTTACAAGCTGGACGCAATGACAAGCGAGTACAAGCCGTACGTGATCTGTTGTTGGGCAAAGGTATCCAGATCGAGGAAGTTGATAAGGCTCTCATGGATCGCCAGCACGGCGGGGTGCATCAGGGAGTTGCGGCGCGCCACAGTGTCAGCAAGCAAATCACTGATGAGAAGGCCCTGTTGGCCAGTCTGGCAGAGCTTGATCACCCACCTTTCATACTGGTGCTGGATTCGATCACAGACCCCCATAATCTCGGTGCCTGTTTGCGCACTGCTGATGCAGCCGGTGTTGATGCCGTGATTGTGCCCAAAGATAATTCCGCATCGATGAATGCCACAGTAAGCAAAGTCGCCAGTGGTGCAGCTGAGACAGTCTCTCTGGTCACTGTAACTAACCTGGCGCGCTGTATCCAGGCTTTACGAGATCAGGGGCTCTGGGTCGTAGGCACCAGTGATGATGCGGAAATCGGCCTTTATCAGCAGGATTTGACCGGCCCGTTGGTACTGGTGATGGGCTCGGAAGGCGACGGCCTGCGGCGCCTGACCCGTGAACACTGTGATTTTCTGGTTTCCATACCAATGGCGGGGGTTTTAAGCAGCCTCAATGTGTCGGTGGCAGCCGGAATATGCCTGTTCGAGGCGGTGCGCCAGCGTCAGGGCGCCAAATAGGGGCTGATTTCGCCCCTGCACGCTGAAAATATCGCGGTTTCACACCGACTTCCCTTGCAAGCGACCCGCAGTTTCTCTAGAATTCCCGGTCTTTTATCGGCGGGGCCGGTCCCCGTGACACATAACTCCTTGTCTCACCACGCGTTGCGGGCTTTTCCGGGCGTTCGATGGGAGACTCAACCCCAAGAGGAGTCTCTATGAGACACTACGAAGTCGTATTCCTGGTGCATCCCGACCAGTCTGAGCAAGTCCCAGGGATGATTGAGCGCTATACCCAACTGATGACCGAAGGCGGTGGCAAGGTGCACCGCATGGAAGATTGGGGGCGTCGCCAGCTTGCCTACCCTATTAATAAAATTCACAAGGCTCACTACGTACTCATGAATATTGAGTGCAACGGTGACACCCTGGAAGAACTCACTACCCTGTTTCGTTTCAATGATGCGGTATTGCGTAATCTGGTTATCAAAGAGAAGAAGCCTGTTACTGAAGAGTCATTGATTCTCAAAGGCGAGCGTGAAGGCAAGGAACGCAAAGCGCGAGCCGAAGCCAAGCGTAAGCAGGAAGAGGATGCAGCGGCTGAACGCGCAGCCAGGGAAGAGCGGGAGGAAGAATCTGAAGCGGAAGAAGCCAGCGCCGATGATAACGAAACCGCGGAAGCCTCTGATTCTTCCGAAGTGACCGACAGCGAAGCGCCGGAAGTATCAGCCGAGGAAGATGCTGATGATGAGATCAACAGCTAAGCGCAAACTCGTAAACTAATTCAAGACAGGATAAAGACTATGGCTCGTTATTTTCGTCGGCGTAAATTCTGCAAATTTACAGCCGAAGGTACTGAACAGATTGATTACAAAGACCTGGAAACTCTCAAGGCTTATATATCGGAAACCGGCAAGATTGTGCCTAGCCGAATCACTGGAACCAAAGCGCGTTATCAGCGTCAGTTGGCTACAGCAATCAAGAGGGCACGTTATCTGGCGTTGATTCCTTACACTGACAGCCACCAGGTATAAAAATTCAGGCAACCTCATATAACTGATTGGAGGTTTCCCAATGCGCGGCCTTGCTGAATTCGTCATGAAAGGACGCAGGCAGGCCATTATCGCAGTACTGCTGCTTGGCCTCTTGCCATTACTGTATTTTATTAATCCAGTAGTAGTAGTACTTGTGCTGTTGCGCAAAGGGTCGAAAGAAGCAGCGTTAATTTTTGTCTGGGCGATCCTGCCATTAATTGGTTGGGCTGCGATAGGCGATCAGTTTCCACTCCTTTTGTTGCTGGGTGTGACTGCCCTGGCGTGGATACTGAGAGAAACAGAGTCATGGGAATTTACACTACTGGCATCAGTAGTGGTGGGAGTAGGCGTAGAATTTTATCTGCGCGTACAACCTGCAATGCTGGATTCAATGCTGGCACAACTTCAAGCCTACATGGAGCAGAGCAATCTCCAGCCAGGTATGGAGTTGCAAGAATTGCGATACTTTTTAGGCAGTTCTTTAAGTGCCGTTTGCATGATTCTGGCAAGTGCGCTGTTGATTCTGGCGCGCTGGATGCAGGCGACGTTGTACAACCCGGGCGGATTCCAACTGGAATTCCATGCCCTGCGGATGGAACACCGCGTCGTGTTGGTTTTGATTGGGGTGCTGCTGCTAGCTAATTTTGGCATCGTGGTCCCCTCATCGTGGGTACTGTACCTGGTACTGCCCCTGATGTTTGCAGGCATTGCACTTGTGCATGCCGTGGTAGCCAAGCAAAAAATGTCTGGCATGTGGCTGGCAGTTTTTTACGCTTTACTGATGCTGCCAATAGTGTTTCAGCTAACAGTGATGCTGGCAATTATAGATAGTTGGTACGATTTTAGAACGCGGATGAATAAAGCCGCTTAGCCAACTAGAACGAATTTAGGAAGCGAGGAAATTGAGATGAACGTTATCCTGCTGGAAAAAATTACGAATCTGGGTGATATCGGCGAAACCGCTGATGTGAAGTCGGGCTTTGCCCGTAACTTCCTGTTTCCCCAGGGCAAAGCAATTCCAGCCACCAAAGCGAACCTGGCGGATTTTGAATCCCGCAAGGCGGAGTTGATGGCGGCCCACAACGAAAACGTAAAGATCGCCGAAGGCCGCAAGGCCAAGATTGATGGTCTTGGTCTGCGTCTGGAAGTGAACGCGAGCGATGAAGGCAAGCTGTTTGGTTCCGTAGGCACAAAGGATATTGCTGACGCCATTAATTCACAGGTTGATGCTGAAGTAGTCAAGGCCGAAGTACTGCTCCCACATGGCGTGATTCGCGAACTGGGTGTATATGACATATTTATAGACCTTGGATATGACGTTAGTGCTGAGATCAAGCTGGATCTGTCTGGTCTCGACTCACCTGCCAGTGTTTCCGATGATGGCAGCGTAATCGAAGAGATTGAGGCGGTGGAAGCTGAAGAAATCGAAGCCGAGCAGGAAGCCGCTGAAGCAGAGGCCGAAGCTGAACAAGCCAAGATCGATGCGGAAGTAGAGGCTGACAGAGACGCGGAAGCGCAAGAAGACGCCGACGCTGAGAAGCCTGCCAAGTAAAGACCATCTGGCGGGACCATCTCGCTGGCAAGAACAAGCACCACTGAGGTACACTCAGTTGGTGCTTTTTTTGTAACTCCGATTTGCCTTTTTTATGTCTGAATCCTTTGAATCTTCTTCTCGTTCCGGTGCTGACAATCTCGCCACGTTAAAAGTACCGCCGCATTCGGTCGATGCCGAACAGGCTGTGCTGGGCGGCCTGATGCTGGACAATGCTGAATGGGATAATGTGGCAGATGTGATTCTGCCGGAAGACTTCTATCGCGGTGAGCATCAGCTCATCTTCAAGATCATGGGTCAGCAAAGCGAGGCCAACAGCCCCATCGATGTAGTGACGCTGGTGGAGGCGTTAAATAGTCTGAATCAACTGGATAGTGCCGGAGGACTCGATTATCTGGGTGAGCTGGCCGGCAATGCCCGCGGCACAGCAAATATTCGTGCATATGCTGAGATCATACGTGAGCGCGCCATTCTCCGACGCCTGATCAGCGTGGCCAATTCCATTGCAAACAGCGGGTATAACACTCAGGGTCGTAAAGCTGCTGAAGTGCTCGACGAAGCCGAAAAACAGGTTTTCAGCATCGCAGACGAGCGTCCACAGGACGAGGGACCGATAGCGATCAATCCCTTGTTAACCAAGGCTGTAGATCGAATTGATGAGCTGGCGGGGTCCGATGGCGGGCTAACAGGGCTGGCCAGTGGTTATACCGACCTGGATAAAATGACGGCAGGCTGGCAGAAGTCAGATTTAATTATCGTGGCAGCGAGGCCTTCGATGGGCAAGACGGCATTTGCCATGAATCTGGTCGAGCATGCCATTATGAACAGCAAATTACCGGTGCTGGTTTATAGCCTTGAAATGCCGGCACAAAGCCTGATTTTTCGTATGTTGTCTTCCATTGGTCGTATTGATCAGACCAAGTTGCGCACCGGTCAACTGAGCGATAGTGACTGGACCAATTTTAGTAGTGCAGTGGGCAAGCTAAAGGATCGTCCACTGTATATAGACGATAGTGCTGGCTTGAGCCCAACCGAAATGCGTGCGCGGGCTCGCAGGATTGTGCGCGAACACGGTGGCCTCGGGATGATCGTAGTCGACTATCTGCAACTGATGCAGGTCAAGGGCACCAGTGAGAACCGGGTAAATGAGATTTCTGAAATTTCCCGCAGCCTGAAACTACTGGCTCGGGAATTCGAATGCCCGGTAGTGGCGCTGTCACAATTGAACCGCGGCCTTGAACATCGTCCCAACAAGCGACCGATCATGTCTGACTTGCGGGAATCAGGCGCCATAGAGCAGGATGCCGACGTGATCGTCTTTTTGTATCGCGATGAAGTTTATAACGAAGACTCGCCTGACAAAGGCATTGCAGAAGTTAATATTGGCAAGCAGCGTAATGGACCTATTGGCACAGTTCGCTTGAGTTTCCTTGGCCAATTTACACGTTTTGAAAATCACGCCCAGCCACGCTATGACGACAGTTATACGCACGATTAGTCACATAATCAGGATATGCCATGGCTGATAGCACACCACGTGCCCGGGCTACGATTAACCTTTCTGCGCTGCATCACAATCTGGCCCAAGTACGCCAGCGTTGTCCGGACGCGCAGATCTTCCCGGTAATCAAAGCCAATGCCTATGGGCATGGCGTAGAGCCCGTCGCCAGGTCTATTCGGCATGCCCCAACAAGTGTGTCAGGCGTAGCCGTTGCCACTATTGACGAAGCGCTGACGCTGGAATCCATGAAACTGGACCTGGCGATTTTATTGCTACCCGGATTTATTAATGCCGAAGAACTCGCGGTTTGTCTGAATGCGGGTATCGAACCTGTTCTGCATTCCACTTACCAGATCGATATTCTAAGGCACATGCTGAAAGAAGATTTTATCAGCGACAGCCACCGCTTCTGGCTCAAGGTTAATACAGGGATGAACCGGCTGGGCCTGGACGTGGAAGAAGCGCGGCAAGTTTTTTCCGAATTGCGGCGGCACCCTGACGTAGAACTGGTGCTGATGTCCCATCTGGCCTGTGCGGATGAAAAGCAACCATCGACCAATACCGAATCGCAGATTGCGTTGTTTAGCCAATTGCAGCAAGAGTTGAGTAGTAACAGCGAGAGAGTCAATGCGAGCCTGGCAGCTTCAGCAGGCATTCTGGCCTGGCCAGAGACGCTTCATGACATAGTTCGGCCCGGCATAATGCTATACGGGTCCTCTCCGCTGCATGATCATAATGCCGAAGAATTGAATTTGCGACCGGTGATGACGTTGCGCTCTCGCATTATCGCTATCAATGCCGTTAAAGCCGGTCAGGCTATTGGTTACGGTGCAACTTATGTCAGTGAGAAAGACACACATGTTGGTGTGATTTCGGTTGGGTATGCTGATGGTTACCCGCGCTCGGCTCGCAACGGTACGCCTGTGCTGGTCCAGTGCGCTGATGGCGCTCGAAAATTTCCTCTTGTTGGGCGTGTGTCCATGGACATGATTACTGTAGATCTGGGTGACAGCGCTGCGGCAGTTGGTGACGAAGTAATTCTCTGGGGTGAGGGGCTTGCCTGCGATATTGTTGCGCAGCATGCAGATACGATTGCTTATGAGCTATTCTGTAAGGTAACTGCCCGCGTACCTTTTGATTATATCGATAAGGAAACGGCGTAAATGGCGAAGGCGAAAATTGCATTTGTGTGCAATGACTGTGGCGCTGAGCATGGTCAGTGGCAGGGACAATGCAGCGCCTGTAAGGCATGGAACTCTCTCTCGCAAATTAACCTGGGAAGCGGTGCCGGTTCGCCCGTCGTCAAGGCGGATTTCAGGCGCCAGGGGTATGCAGGCCAACAGAGTCATGTCAAAGCGCTGAGTGAAGTCGACCTCGATACCCAGCCACGTTTTACCTCTACTGTTGGCGAACTGGACCGTGTGCTGGGCGGCGGCCTGGTGCCGGGTTCTGTAGTGCTGATTGGGGGCAACCCGGGGGCTGGCAAAAGCACGCTGTTATTACAGGTCATGTGTCAGTTGGCGCATAGCGGCAAGCGATCGCTGTATGTGACAGGCGAAGAATCATTACAGCAAGTGGGTATGCGCGCTCGGCGGCTGCAATTGCCAATTGATAACCTGCAAATGCTGGCGGAGACCAATATAGAACAAATTTCCCAGGCTGCTCAGGAGCATCGTCCAGAGCTATTGGTTGTCGATTCAATACAGGTCATGCACTCCAGTGAAATCCCTTCGGCACCGGGCAGTGTATCCCAGGTGCGCGAATGTGCCGCATACCTCATTCAATATGCCAAGCAAACCAATACCGTATTGTTTCTGGTTGGCCATGTAACCAAAGAAGGCAATCTCGCCGGTCCCAAAGTGCTTGAGCATATGATTGACTGTTTCATTATGCTGGAAGGTGGAAATGATTCTCGCTACCGGATATTGCGTGGCCAGAAGAATCGCTTCGGGGCAGTTAATGAATTGGGCGTGTTCGCCATGACCGAACTGGGTCTGAAAGAAGTTAAGAACCCGTCGGCCATATTTCTCGCAAGAACTGAGGAGGATACCCCCGGATCGATTGTGATGGTGTTGTGGGAAGGCACCCGCCCACTTCTGGTCGAAATCCAGGCGCTTGTAGATAGTACACAGCTAGGTAATCCGCGCCGCGTCGCAGTTGGACTGGAGCAGAATCGTTTGGCTATGTTATTGGCGGTTCTGCACCGCCACGGCGGCATCTATATGGCGGATCAGGATGTTTTCGTCAATGTAGTCGGCGGAGTCAAGGTGAGTGAAACCAGTGCAGATCTGGCATTGATACTGGCAATTGTTTCCAGTTTTCGCGACAAGGCCCTGCCCAAGGATCTTGTGGTGTTTGGCGAAGTGGGATTGGCTGGAGAGATTCGGCCTGTACCCGGAGGGCAGGAGAGACTGCGGGAAGCAGCCAAGCATGGCTTTCGCCGCGCCATTGTGCCCAAATCCAATTTACCGAAAGCGCCGATTGAAGGCCTTGAAGTGGTCGGTGTTACGAAGATTTCACAGGCGCTGGACGCGATCTAGCTCAGCGTATCAGGACTGTAGTCGCGTCTTTACATCCAGGTAAGCCAATTGAATCAGTTTCGTTAATGCGAGTGCATCAATCGTGTCGCCCGGTCGCAATTTCACATGGCGCATGCGTTTGCCGGTGCCTTGCAACAGTAATTCAGGGTCATCCAGATACGCACCAGTAAAGAAGCCGACATTCACGTGTGCTGTGAATACATTGATGTAGCCAAAGGCCGCATGCTCAACACAGGCAGTGGGGCAGCCATCGTGAAGCAATTCATTCACATCATTGCCACAGCGACGAAATTCTTCGAACCAGTATCGTGCGATGCTAAAGAGCTCGGCAGGTTCACCGTGCAACCACTCGTCAATTTCCGGCAAGTTTGGCTTAGCCTCTTTGAAAATGAAAAGTGAAGATCTGTCAGTCACTACTCGTTGCTTAATCTCTTGATCAAAATGGCACTGAGCTGTGCTCGCTCCAGTAACGAAGAAGCTCTGGCTTCTTCCCGATTGGAATGGGCACCTGTACCAGCGATACCAAGTGAATCCTGGGTAGGGAGGCCCACCGCTTGTGTCAGCGAACCATCGGTTCCGCCACCCGAATCTGTCACTCCCAGTTCCTGACCCAGTAAGCGACCAATCGCACGAGCTTTTTCCAATAGGTAGTCGGACTCTTCTGTCGGAATTTTGGGTGGACGATGCAGGTTGATCCAGCTTTCGGCTGTTATCTCTCCAGAGTCCACTGGATAGCTGAAGACGGTGCCGAAGATTTCTTCAAACTGGGCAACTGCATCCAGCCCCTGTTGCGGTTCCGGATAACGCAGGTCTACCAGAGCTTCGGCACAGGGCGCTATGGTGTTGCGCGCTTCACCGCCGCTAACGATGCCAACATTCACTGTCACGCCAGTTTCATAATTGGTCATATTTTCAATCTCAACAATCTTGTAGGCCAGCTCCTTGATCGCTGAGCGGCCCTGTTCATGTGCGCCTCCAGCGTGTGAAGCAATACCGTTGATAACGAATCTAGCCTGACCGAGCCCTTTACGTGTGCGCGTGAGATTGTTGGTGCCTGATGATTCATAAACCAGCCCATAATCATGTAGCACGGCCTGCTCCTCAAGATAGGCCCGTGAAGAGAGGGAGCCCATTTCTTCATCGCTATTCAGTAGCACGCTCATTGCCATATCATCCAGATAGCCCAATTCATGCAGTGCTTTGAGTGCATAAAGCATAACGACCAGCCCACCTTTCATGTCGGCAACCCCTGGTCCGTATAGCGTGTCACCTTCGCGCCTGAATTCCTGGAAGGGCGCATCTGGAGGAAATACAGTATCCAGGTGTCCCATTAATAACATGCTTGTACCGGTGCCTGATTTCCTGGCAAGCAAGTGGTCTGACAGATCCACAGTATATTCGCTGCCAGGGCAGCTAGGCATTTCGATAACTGCCCCGGGAAGCGTACTGGTAGTGAACCCCATATTTTTCAGTTCAGTGTCGAAATAGTTACGCAGTTCGGTCAAGCCCGCACGGTTTAGGCTGCCAGTATTGAGATTGACCATGTCTTCCAGGACACCTAACATCTCTTCTTCCCGATCGCGCAGCCAGATGTTCAATTCGCGTTCGCTTTCATCCAGGTTGGGTTCGATGACCTGGGCTTGCAGTGGCATTGCGATGGCGACTGCCATTAATGTGAGGCAAGATATAAAGAATTGGGTCGGGGATGGTTTGGTATTGAACATCAATGATCTCTCTGCAAAAGGTCGGAAAGCTAAATGTGACATCCAGCGCGCTAACTGGCAAGTCTCGCCGACTTAGCTGGGGCTACGCCAGCGAAACAGCGTGAAAATCATCTTACGCAGCACTGTGAAGAACAAATACTCTGGCCACTTTAGCAGGTACTGGACAACGATGGCGCCGTCTTTCCAGCCCTGCAGGCCGGCTTTGCCTGGTTTTCCGCTTGCAATGGGCTCGTAACCCATGAGTTGCATCTCTCGCATGCACTGCGACTCTATATAGGCAATCTCTGTGTTACTCAGTTCAGTTTTCCAGTTCGTCAACTGCTCGGGATTAGGGTACAGATCGCCGCGAATCGTATTCATCTTGAAGCGGGAGCGCTTGAAGAAAACCGGCCGGCCGCGCGCATTGACCTCTGCTGCTGTAATGGGAGGCACTTGCAAATAGTCGAAAATTTGTGCAATTGAGTTTTCATAATCTGTTATTAACTCTTCGTATTTAACCAGCATGACATTGCTGCGATCTGATTTACCGTCAAGCAGATTAATGATCGGCGCATTATCGCGACGCCAGCGCTTGCAAATGCGAGACAGTGACGAGGGATGCTGGCTGGACTGGCGCATCGAAGCAGCGACAGCGCGGGGGTCCCGATATATCAGCAGCCAGTAAATATCATTGAAGGCGCTATCAAATAAATCCAGATGACGCACAAAACGCGGGGTTTTCTGGCCCCAAATTGTGGCACCAAACTCAGCGGCCTCCACCTCATGTACTCGAGCTATAGCCTCGTGAATCTTCGAAAATTGAAAAGCGCCGCGTTCATAAAAACAGCGTAGCTGAGGTTCCCGGAAAAACAGCCAGCGTAGTAAATTTACAGGTACTCGATTACCGTATTTGAGATAGTCCACCAGAAACAGGCATTCGTTGGGAATAAATATTTGCGGGTGAGCATCAATAATCGTGCGCAAGTAAGAAGTGCCTGAACGCCCGCACCCAGCAACAAATACTTTGCTCATGATTTTTTCGACCCGCCGGGAACGGAAGCAAATGTATAGCGCGTAAAAATGCAGTAGCGCACGATAAAGCTTACGGCTGAGGCCAGAATGATGCTTGTGTATAAGAGGTAGTCAGCCAGCAATGAGCCCAGCAAAGGCAGTGTGCTGACCCACTCTGCAATAGCTGGGCTACTGTTCGCCAGTAATACAAAGCCGTAATCCAGTGCCCGGATGATAATGACAGAGCCCACAAACCGATAAAAGGCTGTAATATCGGGATTGGTGCCGAAGGTTATGCGGGAATGGTAGAAGAAGGCAAAGATCAGAGTAACCAGATGGACGAGTGCATAATTGAGCCACAACGGTATTCCTGCCAGAACAAACAAAAAAACCAGTATCAGTCGAATGCAAAGATTGACTGCGCCGCCGCTGGCGAAGCGTATAAGTCGGATATGCCAGATGCCTCGTGGTTTGGATTGAATATTGTCGGGTTCGACCATCGTTAAACTCGTCAGTTGGTATGCCTGAATACTTCAAGGCACGGCATCAGGATTCACGCAGAATAAAAGCTATCCCCTAACAAGTCTATCGACCACATTACAGATATGTGGCAGTTATCAGCTTTGATTTGTATTTCGCCGGCGCACCTCGCATAATTCGTCGATCATGGAAGCAGTTACAGAACCGATTCTGTCCATTAGGGACCTGAGTAAAGTCTACGCTGGCGGATTCGCCGCGCTCAAGCAGATTAACCTGGATATTCAGAAGGGCGAGATCATTGCTCTGCTGGGTCCCAATGGCGCCGGCAAAACAACCCTCATCTCCATTATCTGTGGAATTGTGAGACCCAGTAGCGGTGCGGTAACGGTGGCGGGCAACGATATTATTCGGGACTACCGCAAAACACGATCGATGATTGGCCTGGTGCCGCAGGAACTCACCACCGATTCATTTGAGTCTGTATGGAATACGCTGGCATTTAGCCGCGGTCTGTTTGGCAAAGCGCCAGATCCTGCGCATCTGGAAAAGGTGCTAAGGTCGCTGTCTTTATGGGATAAAAAAGACAGTATGATCATGACGCTTTCCGGCGGTATGAAGCGTCGTGTTCTCATCGCCAAGGCGCTGTCCCATGAACCAACCGTTTTGTTCCTTGATGAACCCACTGCCGGAGTTGATGTGTCTTTACGCAAGGACATGTGGCAAATTGTCAAAGAGCTCAAATCCCTTGGCGTCACAATCATTCTCACCACACACTATATTGAAGAGGCTGAAGAAATCGCTGACCGTGTCGGTGTCATCAATAAGGGTGAGTTGATCCTGGTCGAAAACAAAGCGAGCCTGATGAGCAAGCTGGGCAAGAAACAATTATTACTTGACCTAGTGAAGCCGGTACCCGAATTGCCCACCGCGTTGTCAGGCTATGAACTGGAGTTGAGCGCGGATGGTCTGCGGATAACCTATACATTTGATACCCAGGGTGAACGTACAGGTATTACTTCATTGCTGGATGATCTCAAAGCACACAGTATTGCGTTTCGGGATTTGCATACTACGCAGAGTTCACTGGAAGACATCTTCGTCGATCTGGTCAACGACAACGATAATCTGGAGGCTGGCGCGTGAATTTCTATGCCGTCATGGCGATCTATCGTTTTGAAATGGCGCGCACCAAGCGCACTCTGGTGCAGAGCATTGTGGCGCCTGTTATCACTACTTCGCTGTATTTCATTGTGTTTGGTGCTGCGATCGGGTCGCGTATCGATCAGGTAGAAGGTGTGAGCTATGCGGCATTCATCGTACCTGGCCTTATTATGCTGAATCTCCTGACCCACAGCATTTCCAATGCGTCATTTGGCATTTACTTTCCCAAATTTGTTGGCACGGTCTACGAAATGCTATCTGCGCCTGTCTCGACCATAGAAGTAGTATTAGGTTATGTGGGGGCGGCTGCAACCAAATCAGTGATGCTTGGCCTGATTATTCTTCTAACTGCAAATTTTTTCATCGACATGCAAATTGCGCATCCCTTCGTGATGATGTTATTCGTATTACTTACTGCAGCATCATTCAGTTTGCTGGGATTTATTCTGGGGATCTGGGCTGATAATTTTGAAAAGCTTTCAGTTGTTCCGATGCTGGTGATCACACCGCTTGTGTTTCTTGGCGGCAGCTTCTATTCTACATCAATGCTTCCCGAGCCCTGGCAGACCATCTCATTGATGAATCCGGTGCTCTATCTGGTAAGCGGCCTGCGCTGGAGTTTCTACGAGATTGCTGAAGTCGATGTGTGGCTCAGTCTGGCAAGTGTATTGATCTTCATGTTCGCCTGCCTGGCTGTGGTGCTTTACTTGTTCAAGACAGGTTATAAACTGCGTAGTTAGGAAGCCTTGTCGCTACCTGACGTTAACCAGTACGCACTCCTGCGGTGAAAAACATGGGTTCGGGATTGCCACTGACGGGGTAATACGTGCCCATACCTTCCTGTTTGCCATTTGCCCAGGGTCCTACATAGCGGTCACCATTGGCATAAAAAAAAGTGCCCTGGCCGTGTTGTAGACCATTAACAAATTCTCCTTGATAGCGGCCACCTGAAGCATAATGCATGGTGCCGTTGCCATTCATCTGGTTTTCCAACCACTGGCCCTCATAGTGATCGCCATTTTCAAACTCCAGAGTGCCCTCGCCAGACATCTGGCCGTTTAACCAATTGCCCACATACTGGTTACCATTATTCCACTGCATGGTGCCTTGGCCATTGCGCTGGTTGTTGGCAAACTGACCTTCGTAGCGGTCACCATTGGCGCGACGAAAGGTGCCTTGCCCGCTGCGGTTACCACCGCGCCATTGACCGATATATCTGTCGCCATTGGCGAATAAGTAAGTGCCTTGACCTTCGAATCGGTCATTGCTCCACTGGCCTTCATAACGGTCGCCATTACTTCTGGCCAGGGTGCCAGTTCCACTTTTGACGCCGTTTATGAATTGACCATCGTAGCGATCGCCATTGGCAAAAGTATAAGTGCCTTGACCATTCTTCAGGTCGTTGCTGAATTGTCCTGTGTATCTATCACCATTGGTGAGTCTGAGAGTCCCATTGCCTGAGAGGGAATTGTTCTGGCATTGCCCCTCGTAGCGATCCCCATTAGGGAATGTATAGATGCCCGTGCCGCTCATACACGTGCCATTTCTCCAGCCAGTTTGCAGGGCCTGGATGGGATAGCTTAGTGCCATTAAGAACAGTAACAAGGTCCAGCGTCGCATAGTATCTCCTGAAAATAATCTCCTGCCTGTAATCTATAGCTTTATGCCAGCTTACTGTCAACGCTGATACCGGGGTCAAATGGGGAAATTATGAACTGCAAGGGTGTTTGGGCCAGCGAAAACTGGCCCGAGGAGAAAAGTCTTACAGAACGCGCGCTAGACAGACCGAGTGGCGATTGCTAGTTCAGTTTTAGCGGCGCCGTTGGAAGGGCCGAATACCGCCAGTTGGCCCAACACTACCAGAGTAAGCATACCCAGTGGAGTGTAATACCATGCCATGGCTGGCATGTTAAAAGCCGTACTGATGAAGATAGACAGTCCAATAGTTAGCGCCGCGCCAATCAGCACACCCATGGTACTGATCATGAAATTCTCCAGCATGAAGTAGCGAAGTATTTCCAGGCGCGAGGCGCCGAGTGCTCGGCGCGTGCCTATTTGCTTGCGTCGACGATTAATGCTGAAAACGGCAAGCCCCACAATACCCATGCCCGTAATGAACAGCAGCATGCCGATGATGACCCACAGGATGACCATCAAGGAAGAGTCAACACGAAATGTATCGGCTCGGGTTTCATCCATAGTTTCCAGGGCGCGTACTACCCGCTCAGGATTGGCGGCAACCAACGCCGCTTCTACCTCCGGCGTTACGCGGTCGCGCTGGCCTGGTTCGGTGCGTATGAGGTAAATGCTGAAACCATCCAGGAAAATCTCCGGTACCAGCATGGAGCGATGAAAGACACTGCTGGTAGGCCAGGGGGCGACGAGTTCTTCTACCACACCAACGATCTGAATCTCGTTTCCTGCTGGCAGAAACATGTATTCACCGATCACGCTACCCGGGGCTCGTTCCGGGAACAGGTTTTCGGCAAGCTGTCTGCTAATGACAGTCTTGGCGGCATTGGTAAAGCCATTGGTGTCGCGATATGCAACATCCAGTTCGCTAAAGCCTTCGCCAGCAATCAGCTCCAGGTCCATTGTATTGATTGTGTGATTGTCACCATAGTAAATCGCAGTGCCGACAGATGGTTGCGAAATATCATACTCAAGGCGTACGCCTGTGGAAGATCCTCCACCGCTGACCGGCAATGAATTTATCGTAGTAGCGGCGATAACTCCGGGAATGGCATTCAACATCGCCAGGTCGTCTGCAATCGCAATCTGTTCGTTGTAATCATCTCCAATGCCTATCACATTAATGTGAAACAAATTGGCGTCATCCATACCGCTGGGAGTATTCACCAACTCTGTGCGCTCATTGATGATAAAGATGGCATTGATCATCACCGTCATGGTGAACGCAATTTGGATTGCAATGAGCAATACGCCCAGTTTGTTGCGCAGCAGTGTTCTGAATATAGGTCCGATTTCCATGATTGCTCCTGAAACTTTCCGCTTACTGGGTTTTTAAATGAATGGCTGGATTAACATTGCAGGCACGCCAGATCGGGTATAGCCCTGCTACTATCGTTGCGATAACGGCCAAAGCAATCGTGTACATGGCCACCGGCACATTGAGTTGAATCAAGTCAGTGACCATAGAGTCTGAACTCAGTAAATACTTGATGCCTCTCAATCCAACGGCTGCTGCACCCAGGCCCAGCAGGCCTCCCAGCATGCCGAGGAAACCCGCTTCGATCATATGTTGTATAAACAATGATCTCTTGTTGGCGCCAAGTGCCTGACGGACGCCGATCTCGCCGGATTTGCCGAGAAACTTCGATAGCAGCAGACCGATGGTGTTCAACAGACACACAGCCATTAACATGCCCGCCAGCATGGACAGAATGCGGGTTTCATCGGGTAATACTTCCTGCTCTACCATCCATTCCTGTACATCAAACAGATTGTTGTTAAGTGGTCGTTCGAAACGGCCCAGTTCTTTCTGTTGTAAGGCGTAATTATTCACAAAACTCAAATAATCTTCCGCTTCATTCTGATCGCGCAGCTCAACCCAGTACTGGATCCATACACATTCCGAATTCAGAAAAGCATCGGCGCCACGTCCGTCTATAGCCTTCCAACAATTGGTGTTACCCGGTCTGGAATAGTTTTTGGCTGGCAGAATGCGCCAGGGAATATAGGCATCCTCCCCTGAATCGAAGGGACCATTGTTGACGTCATAGTATTTGGGAACAGGTTGCCAGTCGTTGATTACGCCAACCACCTGATATGGCTCGCCATTCATTATGATTGATTCGCCCACAGAATTGTCGCCGCCAAACAAGCGATCATTGGTTTCGCGAGACAACACCACGACGTTATCCATGCTTTCATCGGCTTGTGCGTCCCAGGGGCTACCGAAAAGAAAGGGCACGTCGAACATGGGGAAAAAATCTGCCATCGCCCCGCGACCAACAATAGAGAAGGGCCGCAGTTCCGGATTGGCTGGCTCGATGGTGCCGCCAAACTTGGAGCTTGCTGTTTCACGGAAGGCACGATCAGCATCAAGCAGGGCTGTAGCATCGAGATACGTAAGTTGTTCCGGTGGATCATCTTCGTGATTGGGGTCGCCAGTATCCAATGACACATGATAAAGCTGATCTGATTTGTATGGGATTGGGTCACCCCCCATAACATAGTTCAGAGTAAACACGACCATGTAGGAACCGACGCCAATAGCAACCGCCAGAACCATCAGCGTACTGAGGATGGGATTGCGGCGGTAGCTAAGTGCACTGAGTCTGAGATAATAGAGCAACATATTATTTCTCCATTCAGACTGTAGCTGAGACTGCGGGGGGATTAATCGACGCGGTCTGGGATACAGATGGCAAATTACTGATCTGGCCATCCAGAATATGTATATTGCGCTTGGACGTTTCTGCCAGTTCCTGGTCGTGTGTCACCATGATTATGGTTGTGCCACCGGCATTGATTTCCTGCAGCAATTCCATAACGCCCATTGCTGTATTTGAGTCGAGATTACCCGTCGGCTCATCTGCCAATAAAAATAATGGCTGACCTACCAGGGCGCGAGCAATTGCGACTCGTTGCTGTTGTCCACCCGATAGCTGCGCAGGTAAATGTTTGCGTCTGGATGCCAGTCCAACTGATTCCAGGGCATGCTCGATCCGCTCTTTGCGCTCTCCAGCTTTCATGCCCCGGTAACGCAATGGCACATCGATATTGTCGAACAGGTTCAGGTCCGGCATCAGGTTGAAGCTCTGGAAAATGAATCCGATCTTTTCGTTGCGAAGTTTCGCTCGCTGGAAATCACTCAGGTTCGATACATCCTGGCCGTCCAGAAGGTAGGTGCCAGAAGTATAATTTTCCAGCAATCCGGCAATATTCAGAAAGGTGGTTTTACCGCAACCGGATGGACCAGTAATCGTAACGAATTCGCCCTGATCGACGGTCAGGGTGAAATCCCTGAGAGCATGAGTTTCCACTACCTCGGTGCGAAACACCTTGCTGATATTCGACATCTCTAACATGGGTAACCTCTCTAATTATTAATCAGCACGGTTTGCGCGCCGTTGAATACATCAGTACTGGAAGTGATGATCGTGTCACCAGCTGCCAGCCCCTGTACTATCTCTACTGCATTTAGACTGGTGGCGCCGGTCACGATCTGGCGCCGGTATGCGATGCCGTCTTCGACCACATAGGCGATGCGGCCATTGCCGCTGTCATAGAATTGGCCTCTTTGTACGACCAGTACGTTGGGTTTTTCTTCGAGTAAAATACGTGTTTGCAACCGTTGGTTCTGGCGCAATCCAGCAGGAATCGCACCATCGAAGCGTACGCGGCCAGTTACCTGGTTGTTGATAATTTCCGGTGATACGGCAACAAGGGTTGCTTTCTCGAGGTTCGAAGACGCGCCAATCTCGGCTGGCATGCCAATGGCCAGATCATCTGCATAACTTTCAGAAACCTGTACTTCGACTTCAAACGCTGATAAATCCACGACGCTTAACAGTGGCTGGTTTCGCAATACATTGGCCTTCTGGTCAACCAGTAAATTACCTACGATGCCATTCACTGGTGAGCGAACTTCAAGTTCATCAACCTGACGCTGCAGGTTGCTGACCAGAAGCTCTTGTTGTTCAACGCTGAGTTCTCGTGTTTGCAGTTCAAAGGCCAGGCGCTCGTTATCGAGTTCGGTATCCATGATCGCGTGGCGATGGAGTAGTTGGGCAGTCTGCAAGTCATCCTGCGCTTTTTCATAATCCACTGCAGTCATGGCGCCTTGTTCAAAGGCCTGTTGCGCGCGATTCATTTCCCGTTCTGCAGCTTGCAATGTAATTGCGGCACCATCTTCGGATTTCTGGTTCTCCAGTTCCTGCTGACGAGTTGTAATGCGTTGCCTTTCCAATTCGATTCTTAGCGAAGACAAACGCGCCTGCTCTTGCAAGTACTGGTTCTGGATCTCAGGGCTATCCAGCAAAGCGACAACCTGGTTTTCCTGAACCGAATCGCCGGATTCCACATTAAACGTGACTGTCCCTGACTGTGGGGCAAATAGAGTGGGGCTGACCGCCGCCACTACGCGACCCTGAACTGAGATATCGCGGACCAGACTCCCTCGGGCAACTGTGGCCAGGCGTAGTCTGTCTGCGGCGATGGATTCCTCTGCCAGCGAGTATCTTTGTATAAGAGGCACTGCGAACCACGCGGATGCAAGCAGCGTCAAAACAATGGCTGCGATCAATGAATAAAACTTATAGCGGGAGCTGGGCTGCAGAACCACGTCCTGTGCTGATGTGTCTGTTATTTTCACGATGTGCAATGCTTTCCGTTTAGCGCCAGCGGCTCAGGAATATGGCGGGTCCGTGGCAGCTTTTGGTTTTAGACGTCGCGGTTCTCCGCTTGGTTACTGTCTGATTTTAAAAAGATTGCGATACCTGCCCGCCAAGCAAGATCAGGACCAGAATGTAATATCCAAGAAATACAATAAGTTAGAGCATTTCTGGTATTGGGGAGATGGCGCTCTTTGCCGTTAGTTGGTGATATTCACTATCTGAATTTACGAGGCGCGTTGGCGTGCGGAACTACCGGGGAATGGGACAATTCCACTTCCGAGCGCTGACTGATATGCTCAGAGACCTAATAACAACAGCAAGTTCGACCCAACAATGAATCGGCTACTCATCCAGCTACGCGCCACGATTTTTCTCTCTTTCCTGTCTTCTGGCCTGTTGCTTCAATCAGCTACGGTCACCGCTCAGGATGCAGATATTGAGGCAGCCATTACCGGCGCCATGCAGGCCCTGGATGAGTTTATGCTGCACTTTAATGCCCGAGACCCGAATGCCTGGGCGGGTACCCTTAATTATCCACATGTGCGATTTGCCAGCGGCTCGGTTACTGTTTGGGAAACTCGCGAAGAGTTCGCGCAAACATCAGCATTCGAACGACTGCCGTTAACAGGCTGGGATCATTCACACTGGCTTTCGCGCAACGTGATCCTCGCGTCGCCCGGGAAGGTGCACATAGATACTGTTTTTCAACGCTTCAATGAGCGCAATGAAGTCATTGGGACTTATCAGTCGCTCTATATAGTTACATTGGTAAATGGTCATTGGGGCACACAGGCCAGATCCAGTCTTGCTCCCTGATTTTTTAGTGCCATGTATAACATTTAATCAAATAGAGATTGAAGAAATGAAAACTATAAGAAAATTTTCAGCGCAAATACCTAATTTGGTTATTGCCTTAGCCGTAACGTTAATCCCTCTGTCTGTTAAAGCGCAGAACCAGAATCCCGGCCTGCCAATGGCTGCGCCGGAATCGGTTGGCATGTCATCTGAGCGGCTGGAACGTATCGGGCCTGCCATGCAAAAGTATATAGATGACAAACTTGTACCTGGAGTCGTTACTTTGGTGGCGCGCAAAGGTAAAGTCGTACATTTTGAGTCACAGGGTTTCATGGATGTTGAATCTGGTAAACCTATGCGCCCCGACGCCATCTTTCGCATTGCTTCAATGACCAAGCCCATCACGTCAGTTGCCTTGATGATGCTGTGGGAAGAAGGGGCATTTCAATTACGCGATCCTGTAAGTAAGTTCATTCCCGACTTCGCAGACCAAAAAGTATCAACTACCAGCGACGCAAGCGGCGACACTGGTGGCTTGATGCCGGTAAATCGTCCAGCCACTATCCGCGACATGCTCACGCATACAGCGGGAATGCCTAACAGCTATCTTGGCAATACGCAGTACTACGCTTCTCAGGCAGCCGTGCGCGGGGATGATTCGCTGGAATCCTATATCGCACGGCTCGCTGACATGCCGCTGAATTATCACCCCGGTGAGGAGTGGCAGTATTCAGCAGCAACCGATGTAGTGGGTCGGCTGGTCGAAGTAATATCCGGACAGACGCTGGCTGATTTTCTTAATGAGCGGATTTTTGAGCCGTTGGGAATGACAGACACTCATTTTTACATGGATGATGATAAGGGCGGACGCCTCATGTCCCAGTACCAACCCGGCCCCGATAACAACCAGATAGTTCTGCAAGATCCTGGCAATAATAGTAGTCGGTGGATCAGCAATGACAATAAAAGCGTATTTCGCGGTGCAGGCGGGTTGGTGTCAACACCCCATGACTATTTGCGCTTTCAGCAAGCCATGTTGAATGGAGGTGAGCTTGAAGGTGCGCGCTTACTGTCTCCCAATACACTGGACCTGATGATGGAAAATCATACCGGAGACTTGCCGCTGTGGTTGCCAGGGCCGGGAATGGGTTTCGGACTTGGTTGGGCAGTTGTCGAGGACCGGGGCGCTGCCGCTACCCCCTTGACTGAAGGATCAGCATATTGGGGTGGTGCATATTGCACGATTGCCTGGATAGATCGTGAACAGGAATTGGTAGGCATCCTGATGACCCAGGTGCGCCCTTATGGACATATTAATATCAGACAGGATTTTCAGGTTCTGGCTCATCAGGCAATTGTTGAATAACCCGCCTGTTCCTAGCTATGAAACCAGAATTCGATTTCGGCAGTGTCCTCACTAAACTCGGCGGAGTGGGGCTTATTGGCAGGTACGTGATACCAGTCACCTGCACTGATTTCAAGAGTTTTACCATCCATTGTGAGAAGTAGTTTTCCTTTGGTGATGACGCCGATATTTTCAGTTTCATGTTGATGCGTTTCAATTGCAGTGCCAGCGGGGTATGTTGCAAATAACACATCGCAATTATTGGCCTGGAGTTTGTTGGCAGAAAATCGGCCTTCGTATTCCGGTAATTGGCGAATGAGTTCCGGGTAATAGTCAGCAAGGTTCATTGTCAAGTTTCCTTCTAAAGGCTATGTCAAACAGCAAACATATCAGTATTTACACTCTGAATCTCAATAGATAAACAGATATATAGGAGACATGGAATGTCGAACAGGAAAAATGTAGACCCTGTCAGGGTCTGATAGTATTGGGACCTGAAATGGCAATTCTGCCAGGCACAGGCGGCAGGGGCGAAGGGCAAGTGAGTCAGAGCCCGCATTTCAAGACAGGCCATAGTGGTCAGGAGTATTACCCATGATATCTTTTGCAATCATCAACCTGATATTGTTTTTCGGATTAATAGTTCTGTTATTCCGGCTGGACAGGCAAGGTTTGCCATTATCGCGACGGGTTTTTCTCGGGTTGATTGCCGGCACTTTCTTCGGGTTTTACCTGCAGACAGTATTTGGGTTTTCGGCTGATGTGACTGGTGAGACGCTGGAATGGACCAATGTTGTCGCCAATTCCTATGTAAATCTGCTGCGCATGATAATCATGCCTCTAGTGCTGATCACCATGATCGCAGCAGTGCTGAAAGTTGAACAAATCAAGACGCTGGGCAAGATCGGTGGAACAGTAATCGGCATTCTGATATTTACCACCACGATCGCTGCAATCATCGGCACTATTATGGCCACAGTATTTGGCCTCAATGCCGGGGATCTTGCCAGTGGGGCCCAGGAACTGGCGCGGGCAGAAGCGCTCGAGTCGCGACGGGGATCATTGGCAGGTCTCACTATGGCTGACATGGTGGTCAGTTTTGTGCCACGCAATATTTTTTACGACCTGACAGATGCCCGCAGTACTTCAATAATCGCCGTGGTTATCTTCGGACTCATCTTTGGTGTTGCAGCGCTCCTCGTTAGTGAAGAAAACAAGACACATGGAGACCGTATCGCCGGGTTTGTGGACACAACACAGGCGGTTGTAATGCGCCTGGTCAATCTCGTGATGAATCTTACGCCTTATGGTGTGATGGCATTGATGACTCGCGTAATCGCCGGGTCAGATGGCAGCGCCATACTGACCTTGATCAGCTTTGTCATCGCATCCTTCATTGCCATTGCAATCATGTTTTGCGTGCATGCCTTACTACTTGGCATTTTGGGAACAAATATCAAATCCTACTTCCAGAAGGTATGGCCTGTACTGACATTCGCATTTGTGACGCGCAGTTCTGCTGCCACAATACCTCTTACCATTCGGGCGCAGATTGAAGAATTGAACGTGCCAGCTCCCATTGCCAATATATCTGCGTCTTTCGGCGCAACTATCGGACAAAATGGTTGTGCCGGTATCTATCCTGCAATGCTTGCGGTCATGGTTGCACCAACTATGGGTGTGGATATCGACATTGGTTTTATCGCCAGTCTGCTCGTTATAATTGCAATTGGATCATTTGGAATTGCCGGTGTCGGCGGCGGTGCCACCAATGCTGCAATTGTTGTGCTATCTGCCATGGGGTTCCCGGTGACCGTTGCGGCCCTGCTGATATCCATAGAGCCGCTTATTGATATGGCGCGCACTGCATTGAATGTTAATGGGGCGATTACATCGGGTATGATTACTTCTCGCTTGCTAGGCAAGCAGATACAAGATGCGGAGTCCGACATTGGGAGTCGTGAATTACAAAACAGTTAAAATTTGGCGCTTTGAATAAATACCAGTGATAATTCAACCCATGCGTCAATGGAAATGAAATGAAATGAAAGGAAATCAAGACATGAAAGCACTTAAAGGCATCCTGTTTGGTTGTGCAATTTTTTGGATTGGCCTTCTTAATGCGGCAGAAATTACGCGCTATAACGAAGGCACCTATTTTTATACCAGCATCCATATTCCGGCTGGTGCAGAGACACTCTACCTTTCCGGCTCCGGCGCCAGACCCCTGGATGATGGGACCTGGGGCGATATGGAGCAGCAAACTGTTGATACGTTCAACCGGTTCAAACAAACCCTGGAAGAGCAGGGCTGGTCAATGGAGGATATAGTCCAAGTGCGGGCTTTTGCTGTTGCTGACGTTTATGGCAATCTGGATTTTGCGGGTTTTAATGCAGGATATGCGCAGTTTTTTGGCACTGATGACAACCCGCAGAAGCCGGTACGATCGTTTGTTGAAATCCAGGACCTGGTAGTCGATGGCTGGCTGGTCGAAATCGAAATTCGTGCTGCTCGTATGCCTGATTAAGTTCTGCGGGAACCAATGCCATGATGATGCCTGTCAAGCGCTTGGCAAGCGCCGATCAACTTAGTGTGATTGATAGTATCGTCTCCCAATCCAGTTTCACCGATGGCAAAATCACGGCAGGTGTCATCAATCAACCGCTGAAAAATAATCTTCAGCTTGAAGCGGGAGAAGCCGCAATAGCTGACGAGTTATTTAAAGTCGTTAGTAAAGCAGTTGAAACCCAGCCTCTTGCGCGTCTTGCTGCTATGCCGGCACGAATGACGCTACCAATCATCAGTAAATATGAGAGCGGCATGGGATACGAATGGCATATTGATAATGCCATCATGCCGTCACGGGGAGGACCAATCCGAACCGATGTGGCCTGCACAATATTTCTAAGTGACCCAGCTGCCTATGACGGAGGAGAATTGCGCATTCGCACTACGGCAGGTGAGAACACAGTTAAATTAGAGCGAGGCGACGGGTTTTTCTATCCGGCCAGTACGCGGCACTGCGTTGATAAAGTTACCCGCGGAGAACGACTGGCTATTGTATTCTGGATCCAGAGCATGATCGCTGAGCCTGCCCAGCGCGAAATGCTTTATGATTTGCAGTTGGCTCATGATCGTGTGAAACAGGAAAATCCTGATTCTGAAGCATTACAAATAATCCAGCGTACCCAGGCCAATTTGATCAGGCTCTGGAGTCAATTCTGAGCTGTAGCTGTTACGATAGCATTGTAGTTTAATTTCTTGGTCAGGAGGTTTCCGATGCCATCACGTCTGTTCCACTGGATGAGCATGGTTTTGCTGCTTGCGCTCTCTCCTCATGTTTTGACCGCCGAATTCGATGTGACGGAAACGCCTATCCTGGAATTACAGGCTGCCATGGATAATGGTGAGATTACTTCACTGGAACTGGTGGATGCCTACCTCGCAAGAATCTCTGCGTATGACAAGCGTGGACCTCAGCTAAATTCTATTATCAGAATCAATCCGAATGTGCGGGCAGAGGCGGCCGCACTGGACCGGGAGCGTCAGCGTAGTGGTGCGCGTAGCCTGCTGCATGGCATACCGATATTGGTGAAAGACAACTACAACACCTCTGATATGCCAACCACCGGTGGTTCTGTTGCACTGGCTCATTTTGTGCCTGACCAGGACGCTACTCAAATTACGAAACTGCGTGAAGCCGGAGCGGTAATTCTTGCCAAAACCAATTTGCATGAATACGCCTACGGCATAACTACTGTCAGTTCCATTGTTGGTCAAACGCGCAATCCCTATGACATCAGGCGGGTTCCAGGTGGTTCCAGTGGCGGCACCGGCGCGGCAGTTGCCGCCAGTTTCGGTGTGTTTGGTCTGGGCTCTGACACCTGTGGATCAATTCGCATCCCGGCGGCTTTCAATAACCTGATAGGACTGCGACCCACAAAGGGATTGTCTAGCATTTTTGGTGTGATGCCGCTTTCCCATACCCAGGATGTAGCAGGACCATTGGCCCGGAGTGCTGCTGATTTGGCTATCGTTCTGGATATCGTGAAGGGCTATGACGAGAATGATGCTGCTACTTCCATACTGTTGGAAAACCCTGTGCCGGAATTTCAGGCGGCGCTGGCTGGAATAGATTTGCAGGGTTTACGGTTTGGTGTTTTGACTGAATATATGGAACGCGCTTCCAATAGCACCCAACAGGCAATTGAAGCTGCCCTGCAATGGTATGAGTCACAAGGTGTGGAATTAGTGGAGACGCAGCTCCCTGAGTTATCAGCACTTATTGGGCGTTCAGGTTTGATCGGCTATGAGTTTCGTTATGACCTGAACCAGTATCTTTCCTTGTTCGGGTCCGACGCTATAGCTGACCTGAATGCCATAGTGGGCTCCGGACTTTATCATAGGGCAGTGAGTGGTCCGCTGGTGCGCAGTAATGCCAATGTGCGCGAAGAGCAAGCTTACGCCGAGGCGGTCGCGGCTCGTGATGATTTGCGTGAGGCTCTTGAGCAGTTGATGGCAAACGAGCAGCTGGATCTTCTTGTTTATCCACCGATCGCAGAAGAGCCGGTTTTCATTGGAGAATCCCAGCCAGGGAACAACTGCAGCATCAGCGCTAACTCGGGGCTGCCTGCGCTTTCGCTCCCGGTTGGATTTACCAGCCAGGGATTACCTGTGGGTATGGAAATGCTGGGTATGCTGCTCGACGATGCGAGATTGCTTGCTATCGGGTATGCCTTTGAGGTTGCCAATTCAACCCGAAAAACTCCGTCGGTAACTCCACGCCTTGTTAATGGGATGGCGCCGGCAATCGAATCGCGCGAAATCGCAATCCAGCAGCAGGGGCTGAGTATTTCGGGCTGGACTGAATTTGACCAGTTACTCAATGAATTTCGGTTTGGTGTTAATGTGGGGTCAGGCAATGTTATTGATATTGCCGCGGTAACGCTTGTTTTCGATGAGGCTGGAAGTCCTGGTGAAATTCAATTGAATTTGCTGGGCCCGGATTCTGACTACAAATCTGGCAGCCACTACATGTCAGCAGATTTTATTGAGGCATACAATGCAGATAGATTGATGCTCAGGATTTTTGCGGAAGGGCTGGGTGCCTCTGGACTAAGTGTTCCATTACAATAGTCGTACTGATCTGCATTATTGCAAAGATATTGATGCTCAACTAAGCTGCTTCTGTTCTACTGCCAAACTAAATCAACCTCCCGCCAAGAGGAGTTGTGCCCCATGGTTTCACTTTGTCATCAACTGCATTTCAATATGCGGCATCTGCAGTTCGCTGTCGTCATTGCTCTTTACCTTGTTGCGGCAGCTGCATATGCCGCAGAAGTTTCCCTGGATTATGAATTTTTCAAGGAGGAGGTCCAGCCGATATTCCTCGCCAAACGCGAAGGCAATGTGCGTTGCGTGCAATGCCATTATCGCAGTAGTGGATTTCGTCTGCAGGAGCTCGAGGAAGGTAAATTATTCTGGACTGATGCCCAGTCGCGATTGAACTTCGAGTCGGCCAGCGGGTTTGTGCTGCCAGGCGCGGATCCATTGCAAAGCCGGTTTCTTACTCATCCACTATCGCCTGATGCTGGTGGTGATTTGTTTCATGGGGGTGGCGTTCATTTTCCAAGTCAGTCAGATCCGGAGTGGCGAATTATGGCGGATTGGGCCGCAGGCGCCACGTCGCGCCGGACACCGACATCGGTCGAAGTACGCATAATTCAAACCAATGCGGCGGGTGATGATTCCCATGTTATTGATCCCCAGACCAATACGGTAGTCGGACGGATTACTGACATCGAAATACCCCATGGAGTTGTCGGGGCGCCTGATGGCTCTCAGGTATATATCAGCAACGAGGCCATGCATAGTCTTGATGTGGTAGACGCGCGCACCTTGCGGGTTAAACGACGGATTCCGCTTAGTGGTCGACCTAATAATGTGGCAGTGACCGGCGACGGCAGCAAAGTCTATGTGGGAATCATGGAGATGCCGGGGGCCGTAGACATTATTGACGTGGCAAGTCTGCAAAATATTAAAACCCTGCCTGTGCATGGTGCAATTCATAATGTCTACGTGACACCTGACAGTCGTCATGCAGTGGCGGGATCAATTCATACCAGCACTATCAATGTCATCGATACCACAACTGATGAATTGGCCTGGACTCTGGAAATGAGTTCGGGTATCCGCCCGATGACATTCAATACCAATCCGGATGGATCAACGAAAAATATCTTTGTGCAACTGTCGAACTTTCATGGTTTCGCTGTCGTTGATTTTGCCACACGAGAGGAAATTGCCCGCGTTGAACATCCGCCGATTCCGGGACAGGAAGCTCACTATGATGGTCTGCAGGCAGCTCCTGCCCACGGGCTGGGAGTGTCTCCGGATGGCAGTACCTTATGGTCAACCAGCAAGGTCTACAGCCATGTCTACATTCATGCCCTGCCTGGACTGGAAGAAATCGGCCGGGTATTTGTTGGCCAACATCCCGAATGGGTCACTTTCACACCCGATGGCAAGACAGCGTATATCGGAGCGGCAGGCGATCATGTGACTTATGCGGTTGATGTCCAGTCAATGGCAACCAGGGCAGTGATACCTGTTGGTCAGGTACCAAAACGGGTTGCGACTGTGATGATGGCGCAAGATTGAGTGGTCAGGGAGTGATTACAGTTGTTTCAATCGTGTAATCACCGGTCTCATCTGTATCAAAGCTGGTGGCCCCAATCCAGTATCTGCCCGCGGGAATAGCCTCTTCAATACGCGAATTTGTAGTATCGAACTCAAAATCATCATTCTGAAACAGCACGCTCGTGTCGAGTGTATCGTCATCGAGTAGTCTCACCAGTATGAGAGTAGTATCAAATGTATCACTGCGCATATCGATACGAAGAGTCACCGGGTTCAGTGCCTCGAACTCATAGATGTCCAGGAACTTTTGTTCGAACGCAAAATCGATAACGCTCAGTTCGCCAGTGATGCTCGGGTTTGGGTTAACCTCAATATCAACTCCCAGCGCAGATTCATAGACTGCGAAGGATTTGTCTTCACTCTGTGTGCTCGTCGCCACAGTAAGTTCGTAGTCGCCTTCAGCATTGCTGCCGACACTGGTAGCTCCTACCCAGTAAGTGCCAGCCTGTAGTGACGTCTCTATCAGCGCATCCAGTCCAGCGCCACTGTCATCATCACTGAAGAAAAAATCGGAGACTGGATCTTGAGTCGAACTGACTCGTATGAGATAGAGAAAAGGATCGAAGTCGGTGGATTCCAGAGCCACAGTGGCACTCGAATCGAAATTCAAAGTGAATTGGTAAAGGTCAATGAAGCTGGATTCCAGACTCGGGTCAGATGGCTGGAGGGTGCCATTGAGATTAATGCTGTCAACCGGGCCATTCAGCACAGATTGCGAAGGCAGCAGTACATCTATGCCGTAGATAGTACTGATGGTCCCAAGGATTTCCGTCGGTCCGCCGTAAATCGTATTTGCACCAGCAATATCATCACTGGTCAGTGATGTCAGGTCACCAACGAGTGGTTGCATGATGGCATCATTATCCGGTTCGTGATTGAGTCCAAGTGCATGACCAAGCTCATGCAGAGCTACGCGTTCAAAATCCTGCACATCAAATAGATAAGGCCCATCGTAAATATCCCAGGACTCATTGCTGTTAAAAACGATGTCGGCACCAGTAATATCAAAGCCGTTATCACATTGAGGATTGCGACAAGTTCCCGAAGACAAGGTGATTGCCAGTACATTGTTGCCAAATTCAGAGCCGCATTGTGTCGCAGAAAAATCCACTCCCGTTTTGGTGTCACCAAATCCACCATCTTGTTGATCTATGCAAGGATCCAGATATTGATCTACGGCAGTAAACTCAAAAGAAGTCAGCGATGTCCATTGGCTCAAGGCGCGCTCAAACGCGTTATTCCAGGACTCACCAGAAGGTGCCAGGCCGCTATTTTCCAGCGTGATGTCTACAAAAAAAGTTGCACTGCCCTCCACCCAGGAATTACCTGAAATTTCAAATGCGGGTGCAGGCTGCCAGACAGCAATAAGTAGAACCAAACCAACTAAACGACTGCTCATTTAGTTCTCGATGATGCGGCGTATGCGTGATTTGAAATCCGGAACAGTAAGTGCATTCCTTGAATTTTCACTAGTAACGACACCATTGGCAGGATCTCCACTGCCATCGACCAACGTCTGCGGTTTTTTGATAGCCGCAGCCAGGCCGCGAGTCGACTGTATATCTATTACTGGGGCTTCGGTTGCCGTTGCCATACGCGACGTACCAGCGTCGTCGTAAATCAGGAAGTGTCCCTGCGACCAACCCAGCAAGGGGTTGATCAGGTCGCGCGAAGTCGACTCCACAAAATAGATTCCGTGTTCACCTATTTGCGGAATCCTGTTGCCACTGACTTCCATGATGCGCCCTTCGAACACGCCGCCCAAAAACTTGAGTTCAAGGCTGTCACCAGAATAGTCACCGGCAATCACGTCCATAACCGCGAATGTCACATGGGTACTGATATTGCCTGTGCCATTATCGCGTCGGGATTCACGCAGAATCACTTCGCCTTCGAAAACCAGTTCAGCGTCTCGCGCTACTTCGTCGATATCCATGCCTAATAGGGTGGTGGCCTGTAATACCGGTGCTGTCAATGCCAGGAAGCCTGCCAGTGTGCTGATACGTGCGGCTCGGGTCAGGGCTCTGATAGCATTCATTTGGTGCATTTTCATGGTTGAATTACTCAAGCAGATTCAGGGAAATTATAAGTCAGCTGGTTAATACAGGACAGGGAGTACTCCGCAATTATTACAAAGCCCGCTTAACAGCAACTTAACCTGAAAATACCCGCAGGCTGCTGGTATCCGCTGCTTCCCGGTAGTATGCTCACTTTTACTGCCAGTATAATCATAACAATAAAAATGCGATCGAATGTAGTAGCAGACGTTCTCTCCGGCGCGCTAATAGCTCTGGTAAATATCTCAGTAGCAATCTCCGTCGCTGCGTTGCTGTTTGCAGGTACTGATCCCCGGTTGATGGTGACCGGGATTGCTATTTTGCTTGTTGGTACATTAATCACGGGGCTCGCTGGTACTTTGTTCAGCGAATTCAAGTCGGTGATCTGCTCGCCGCGTAATGCCCTGGTCCCGATATTCGCTGTGATGATTAGTGATATCTATCTCGATCTTGGTAGTAGTTATACCACTGCTACAGAAATGACAATCGTAGCTGCGATTATGATCGCAACCATGATAACCGGACTCTTCCTGTTGCTCTTAGGCAGGTCAAGGCTGGGGAATGTCGTGAGATATATCCCATATCCTGTAACTGGCGGTTTCTTTGCGGGGATGGGCTATATATTCATCGTCGGTGGCTTGACAGTAGCGAGTGGTCAAACCCCCTCTTTTTCTTCGTTTGTGGATGCTCAGTTCATCCAGCATGTTTCTGTTGCTGTATTCCTCGCCTTATGTCTGGTAATGGGCAAAATGTTCAGGGATCACCCCCTATCAGTTCCCGGCATTCTGATTGTTTCGATTCTTTTTTTCTATGCAATATTGTTATTCAGCGGGATCTCAATTGAGCAAGCCGCTGATAGCGGCTTGCTCCCCATCATAGATGCAACGGGTTCGCTGGTGCCGGTTTTTAGTTGGACGGATCTCGGTGAGATTCAGTGGTATGCACTGTCCGAAGAAATAGGAGGCATTATTGTCATCGCACTGATGAGTGCCATGATTCTCCTTCTGGACGTTTCCGGGATCGAATTGATCGCCAAGCGAGATCTGGATCCCGATCACGAACTACAGATCATGGGCGCAGCCAATATCGTGAATAGTGCTGCCGCAGGTTTTCCGGGTGTGCATGATGCCTCTGATACTGGTCTTGTAAACAGGCTCGGGGGTAAAGGTCGCCTCGTCGGGCTTGTGTATGTATCCCTGGTAGCCGCGGCATTGTTCGCTGGTACCAGTTTTATGGAGCTAGTGCCTACCTTTATTCTTGGCGGCTTATTGATCTACGTTGGGCTTGAATTCTTGATCGACTGGCTATGGAAATCTCGCGATGAACTACCGCTGTCTGACTATGTGGTGGTCATATTGATATTAATAGTCATTATCTTTTCCGACATATTGCAAGGAGTCACATTCGGTTTCTTCGTGGCGATTATTCTGTTTGTCATCAACTACTCTCAACTGAGTGTAATAAAAATTGAAACCACTGCCGCCGATCATGCGAGCAACGTAGATCGAGATCTCGAAACACGCGAAATGCTAAACAAGGAGGGCAGTCGTGTACTGATTTTGATATTGCAGGGATTTATATTTTTCGGTACAGCTGACAAGCTGGTATCTAAAATTCGTAGCCGCATAGCTGAAAGCACTGAGGATAATTTTGATTTTCTGGTATTGGATTTTCATCATGTAAGCCAGCTTGATACATCAGCGATTGTCACGTTTACCAAGTTGGCGCAACTCAGCGATCGAGTTGGCTTTCACATTGTGATAAGCAGTGCCGATGACAAATCACTCAAGCAGCTGGCCAAGCACCGATTCTTTACCCTTGGGGAACAGCGTTGGGAGCGTAATTATAAGGATCAGCTCGACTCGGCCGTAGATTGGTGCGAGCGCCGCATACTCAGCGACCTGAATCGCAATACTGCTGATCGGGATTTGTCACTGCCTGATGTATTGCAGCGTATTGCCCTTGATGAGAGCGATATTGAGCAACTCATCAGTTTTTTTGAAATCGAGGAACACCGCGCGGGTGAGGTATTGTTTAACGAAGGAGACCAGGGCGATTCTCTGTATTTCGTTGGGTCTGGCACAGTGATAGTAGTAATTAAAATTTCTCGCAATCAGGAACGAGTGCTTCGTAAATACAAGTCGGGTGCGATACTCGGAGAAATGGCCATATACACAGGTGAGCGCAGAACGGCCAGTGTGCGAATAGAAGAGGACGCAACGCTTTACCGGCTCGACAGGGAGAATATGGATGCTATGGCGCGTAAATTCCCTGCTTCAACAGCTGCGTTACATACCTATATTGTCAGGCTGATGTCGGAACGTCTTGGTCGGGCTAACCGGGAATTGAGCCGGTATATCTAAAGCTCGCTCATGCCATCGTGCTCAGAGCGTAGGCGTGTCTATCGGCAGTAGAACAACGGGCACCATTTCAGCAGACTGAAACCATTCCCCGTCGATACGAATTATTTCCTCTCCTGCATCATTCAGGCGCAATACGCCGGTATATTCCGCGTCGAGCTGAGGAATGCGTATTAGTAACTGGACACCCTCAAGACTAAAATATTCGGCAGGTAAGCCATAAATACCCAGTCCTGAACTGATAATAGCGGCTTGTGGTTCGCCGTTTTGCTCACTGAAGG
>CAYOND010000001.1:329112-345448 GCA_964405225.1 uncultured Pseudohongiella sp. | reverse complement strand
ATCCACACCCCAAAAACAGTTTTTATTAAACAAAGCCTGGCCAGCACTCAGATCAATAGACTGTGTATTCCACGGTCGTTTCACCGACCTTCCGATAAGAAATTGTCGCTCTCTGATCCGGATTAAAGCCGGCGATTGGGTATCGTTCGCCACTATATGAGTACCGGGCAGTGGTACCGCTCAACGAGCCATCTTGCGCAGTAGTAATCACCATATAGGTGTAGGTTCCATCATGATGGTCGAAGTAGGTGCGGGATATGTTAGCCGGTACGGTCGCATTACCAAAGTCAGACTTTCTTAGATCAATATCCCATGTGCCTATAAAAGGGTTTGCGCCCTGAGCGAGAGTGCTGGTACTTATCAGGGTGAGCAAAGAGAGGGAGAGTATTGCCGATATGGTTTTTATAATTGCAGGAGACTCCACTAGAGTTTGGCATTCTGGCACTGCCATATTGCGCTTGCCAGGCATCTATTGCAAACGAGTATAAAAAGGGGCAAATTGATTTTTTAAGTACCTCCCACTTTCTCAAACTACTGAATCTATTGTATTTTTGCTCACGTCCCGAATAATTATCAAAAGTGCGCAGTTGAGCCCTCTCCAGACGACCAATTTTGGCGCATATTTCGCCAAGCGTCTTAAATCTAAAGGTCTTGCAGCTTCGTATTAGTTCAAGTAAGGCCCGAAAATTGTTACATTTGATCGACAACTCGTAACAATTATTCACTTGCAGATCAGGGCCCAAATCAGGAGCATGGGCGGCTGCAATTTTTGCTCTCAGCGTCCAGCTTGAGACATAACGACCCATTAGAGGATTTGGAAAATGGCGTATAAGAAACTCCTAGGTGCATTTCTGGTTTCAGCAGCGTTTCCGGTACTTGCCAGTGCCCAGGAAACCGCTCCACACCCTACCTATGCCAATGAGGTATCCCGGATAATTCAGGAGAATTGCCAGGAATGCCACCAACCTGGGTCAATTGGTCCCATGTCCTTCACCAGCTATGAAGAAGTACGGCCCTGGGCTCCGCTCATCCAGCTCAAGGTAGCAAACCGTGAAATGCCTCCTTATCAGTACGATACTGATATTGGCATACAGGATCTGCAGAATGACTGGCGCATGTCTCAGGAAGATATCGACACCATCGTAGACTGGGTCAACGCGGGTTCGCCTTTCGGTAGTCAGGAAGATTTGCCTGCGCCGAAAGATTTTCCTGCTCTGGATGACTTCCGTTTGGCCGCTGAACTCGGACCACCCGACCATACTATTAAATCCGAAGCCTGGGATGTTCCCGCTGAAGGTCAGGACCTGTGGTGGGAACCTATTGTTGATTCCGGCATCACCGAAAGCCGCTGCATAAAGGCAGTTGAGACTCGCCCCTCCGCAGCAGCCATCGCGTCAACCCACCATGCCAACTCGCACTTCAAAGTGCTGAACGATGACGGCGAATGGGTAAACGGCGACCGCCTGTCAGAATTTGCGATTGGCAAACTGGGTGAGAAAGTACCCAAGGGTGCATGTCGTCGGGTGCCGGCAAACTCAAAAGTTGAATGGGAAATTCACTATTTCCCTGATGGCAATGCGGTGCCTAATGATCAGGTGACCATCGGTATCTGGTATTACGATGAAGAAGACGAATTTGTCGAAGAGGAAAGCTACCGACAGGACCTGCGTGCATACCGATTGTCTTCCGGCGATGACTATCTGATTCCTCCTCATGGCACGCTCATGACTCAGGGATTCCAGTCATTTGACCATCCAGTGCGCATCGACAGTTTCCAGCCTCATATGCATCTGCGCGGTGTTGCGATGTCTCTGGAAGTTTTTTACCCGGAAACAGGAAGAACAGAAGTGTTAAGCCAGATTTCCAACTGGACCTCTGCCTGGAACCATAGCCACATGTATGAAGACGGCTATCAGCCGCTGATACCAGCGGGCGCAACGATTATCCTCACAGGATGGTACGACAACACGGATAACAACCCGATGAATCCGGACCCAAGACAATGGGTAGGTGCGGGCCAGCGCACAACCGATGAGATGTCCCATGCCTGGATCGCGGTTTCTCATCTCGATCAGGAAGCCTATGAGCAGCTGCTTGCTGAGCGTAAAGAGCGAGACAATCGCAACATGGCCAGCAATGGTGGGGCGGAATGATGAGCCTGAAAGGTTTTAAATCCCTGTTGGCATTGCTGGCGGGGCTGCTGACTGCGGCCCCCCTGCACGCCCAGTTGCCCGAAAGCCTGCGTGACTTTCCTCTGGCTACAAGAGGATCGACCGGTGAATCGGTAGCGCCGATGTTTAATGGCTGGGTTGCCAACGAAGATGGTTCTACAACCCTGGTTTTTGGCTTCGCGAACCAGAACAGATCTGCTGCGGTCGATATACCGCTGGGCCCGAATAACAGGTTGGAACCCGAACAATTCCAGGGAGCCCAACCTACTCACTTCCCTGTGTATCGCAGGGGTGGATTTGTTGGCATTCAGGAACGCGGCGCTTTTGGCGTGATACTGCCACCAGCGATGAGAGGCTCCGAAGTAGTCTGGACACTGACATCGGGCGGCCAGACCTGGTCTGTCCCGGGTGATGCCAGCTCAACTGCTTATGAATTGAGCGCCGACGTAGCAGCCGCTGGATCCCTGCGACCAGCTATCCGGTTAAGAGAGGATGGCCCTGAGACTGTTAATGAAGTGGGCATTTATGCAGAGCCTCAGGTTACCAGTGTGGGCGAACCCGTCACGCTTTCTGCGCTGATTCAGGATCGCGGCGAACGCTACGGTTATGAAGGCGTTGAGGAACACTACGCGCTGGGCACCGGATGGATTCTGCATCAGGGCCCTGCCAAGCCGGAAATTGAAACACCGGAAGTTTCGGGCAGAGAGCGTGCGAAAGAAAACGGCGGCAATGAAAGCGGTGCGCAGTGGACTGAGGTTGCCACCAAGGTAACCTTCCCGGAACCCGGGGAGTACATCATGCGTCTGCGTGTAGATAATTTTCAGGCGTCAGACAGCAAGTTTGATAACGTGTGTTGCTGGTCCAACGCTTACTTCCCTGTAACCGTTAATCCCTAGTACTCTTAATGCAGTACCTAACAATGTGCAAGCGCATTCGCCGCTTGCACATTGTTGTTAACATCTCGTTCTTACCCTGCACGCCTGTCTTCTACCAGACAACTTTCTCTTTAAGGACAGACACAGACCACCCCTGTTCCCGATACCTACCTCGTAATATCCTGAAGCTGAGGTAAGGCGGTGAATATGAAACAGAATAAGTGAAAAAGTTTATCCGTTTACTATGGGCAAATCCCAACATCCTTGAGGGATACGGAGCGCAGCTCGTCCCCATCGAAAGCGAAGGCATCATTTATGGGGGAGAGCCCATCCCCAGTCTTTATATTAATAACTGAACGCTTTGTAAGTACGTGCGAGTGCGACCCTGCTGGCCGGGTATTTCAAATTCAAAAAGTTTACGCACAACATGTTGGAAAACACAGTTAACTAGGATACTGTTTCCACATCCACTCGGAAATCGCCTGGAAGTCTGTGAATGCGCGTATTACACACCATAGGGCTTGCATTGACGCTCACCTCTCCGCTCGCAATGGCCCAGCTTGCCCCAGAGCAGATTTCTGTTGAAATCATGCCCGAGCCGGGCGGTAACTGGTTTATCTCCAAATCCGGTAGCAGTGCACGCATCTTCAATGCCGAGTCCGGCGAAATGATGGGACAGCTGTCACTTTCAGACTGGACCCCTGCCTTGACCCACTTCCAACCGCGCCGTGAATTCTATGCGGCCGAGTCCTACTTCGCCCGCGGTGCCCACGGCGAACGTACAGACATGGTGACCATCTATGACTACGACAACCTGAGCCCTATTGGTGAAGTTATTATTCCCAACCACATGGCGCGCATTGGTATGCGCGGCCACCTGGCCCTAACCAACAACGGTCGCCACCTGATCGTACACAACATCAATCCCGGCCATTCGGTATCCATTGTCGATGTACAGGACCGTTTGTATGTCTATGAGATCCTGACTCCCGGCTGCGCCATCAACATGGCTGTCGGTGACAACGGGTTTATGCAACTCTGTGGCGACGGCACCCTGCAACTGATCGAGTTGGACCTCAGCGGCTTTGAATTGAACCGGGTGCGCAGTGAGGCGTTTTTCAGTGTACAGGACGACGCCGTGTTTGACCGCGTGGCCCGCACTGCCGAAGGCTGGTTGCTGGTAAGCCACGGCGGCACCCTTTTTGAAGTCAGCGTGTCGGGCTCCGAGATCAATGTTGGTGATGGCTGGATGATTCCGGGTATAGGTGATGAATTCGAGGCCGGAGACAATGGCACTGAGGTACGCTGGCGTCCGGGTGGTCGTAGCGAGTTTGTCTCTGTGCATCAAGCCACCGGTCTGCTCTACATCGCCATGCATGAAGGCGGCCTGGATACCCATCATGATCGCGGCACGGAAATCTGGGTTGTCGACCTCAACACCCGACGCTTGCTGCAACGACTGGAAATGGACGAGCCAGTAGGCACCTTGATTGTCACCCAGGAAGCCAATGCAAAATTGATCGTGGGTTCTTACGGCGAATTGGGGACACTTGTTTACGATGCCTTCACCCTCAAGCTGATACGCTCCATCGACGCCCCCGGCGCCCAGATGTTTGAGGATTTCTAGGCCATGCTCGACCCACTTGTTTCGCAACTGATTACTTTGGCCTTCTGCTTGCTGTTTCTCACGGCCGGCCATCACAAGCTTAATGATCGCCTGCGTTTTCAGGGCATTCTTGCCGCCTATCAACTGCTGCCTGCGGTGCTTGTCCCCCTGTTCAGTTTTGCGATTCCTCTGCTTGAATTAAGCCTTGGCCTTGGCTGGATATTTGCAGCCCAGCAGTCATGGGTCGCCATTGCCACAGCACTGTTGTTATATTTGTACGGCGCGGGAATGGCAATCAATTTGATGCGAGGCCGCACCTATATTGATTGCGGCTGTGGTTTCAGTAGCAGAAACGCACAGCGGGAAAGTAATGGCACCCAGCAATTGTCAGTGTGGCTGGTAGCGCGAAATGCTGTACTTGCGATGCTCGCCCTGCTGACTTTGACAGGCACCAGTGCGCGCAGTTTGGTCGCGCTGGATTATTTTTCTCTTGTAGCCAGCCTTGTGCTTATGCTCTTCCTGTATGCCGGTTTTCACCAGCTACTGGTAAACAACAACACCATTGCTTCGTGGCGCAAACCACTTGTAGCCAAGACAGGTGCACGTCATGATTGAGGCCCTGTTGATCTCCAACATTGTGTTGTGGATTGCAGTCATCGCTCTTTCCCTGCTGGTGCTGGCCCTGGCCCGGCAAGTAGGCATCCTCCATGAGCGAGTGGCTCCGGCGGGCGCCCTGCAACCCACCACTGGCCCCAAGGTCGGCGAGTTGACCACCGCACTGGAACTCAAGACCCTGGCGGGCGAGCTCGTCAGTATTGGCGGCCAGGGCAACACAAGCCTGGCTACCCTGGTGCTGTTTATTTCCCCCACCTGCCCGGTGTGCAAATCTCTGGTTCCCACGGCCAAATCCCTAGTGCAGTCCGAAAAAAGTCGCCTGCAACTGCTGTTTGCCAGCGACGGCGCCGACAGCGACAGAGAGCTGGCCCAGCACAAGGCCTATGTAAGGGATCTCGCGATCAGCCAGCATCCCTATGTCATTTCGCAACAACTGGGCATGACCTATGAAGTCAGCAAGTTGCCCTTTGCGGTGTTGATCGGTGCTGACGGTATTCTGAAAAGTAAGGGGCTGGTCAACACTCGCGAACATCTGGAAAGTCTGGTGGAATCCATGGACTCCGGTATTGCCACCCTGCAGGATTTTATTGAGCGTGAAGAAAGCCAGCGTACTGATAAAGGCAAGGGTATGGTCCGGGGATTTGACTCATCCACCGTGGAGCAATCAACATGAATATTGAACGCCTCATTGAAGGTGGATACTACTGGATTGATGACAAGGCGCGGCGCACCAGCCTTGCACTGGCACGCAAACTCTCCCGCCGCCACTTCTTGTCCCGGCTAGGCATGATGCTGGCCGGTGCCGCGGCGTTTCCCCTGCTACCGGTGTCCCGTGCCTTTGCTCAAAGCGCGATACAAGAGATCGGTGACCCACAAAGTTGTGAATACTGGCGCTATTGCGCCATGAGCGGTTCCATTTGTGCCTGCTGTGGTGGTACCACCAATTCCTGCCCACCCGGAACCCAGCCGTCACCTATCGCCTGGGTTGGCACCTGTCTCAATCCGGTGGACGGGCGTAACTACCTCATGTCCTATAACGATTGCTGCGGTAAGACCAGTTGTGGCCGCTGTGGCTGTCACCGCACCGAACGTGACAAACCAGTGTACTTCAATAGCGCCAGCAGTAGTGTGTTCTGGTGCTTTGGCGTGGAAGACACCAGCTACCACTGCACCGTTTCGGTGGTACTTGGTTCCCCGGACCAATAGCCTTAAGCGGAGCGTTCAGTCGTGGACAGGCTGCCTCATCCCCTCACGATCGCAAGCAAAAAATTAATTTGCGGGCTTGCTGTGTTTGGTGCAATGCAGCTTTGCATGCCTGCCGCTGCAGATACCGGCTCACCTCGCATGGACTTTTTGCTTTATTGCAGTGGCTGTCATCACCCCAGTGGCGAAGGTAAGCCGCCCAATGTACCCACACTTCACGATGAGCTGGGACGTATGATGCAGGTTGAGGAGATGCGCTCCTATCTGTTGCGCGTACCGGGTGCTGCGGATTCACCCCTTAGCGATGCGGCGCTGGCGGCGGTGACTAACTGGATCCTGCAGGAATTCAACGGCAACACCCTACCGGATGATTTTAAGCCACTGACCACCGAAGAAGTGGAACGTGCCAGACAGCAAACCCTGGCCAACCCGGTGGCCTACCGGATTCAGTTCTGGAAAGACTACGAATTCTGAAGTCCTGCTGGGGATACTTCCAACTTAATCACAAAAATCGTCCGGCTGCAGATTCACATTCTGAGTGATACTCTAATCTGTCAGCCTCAAGTTGTGAGTGACTGCCTGGTCTCATATACTCGAAACATCACTCCAAACGCGCTGAGGTGGAACCATGCCTTTTTATCGCAAGCCAGTCTTTCCTGTTGCTGCTCTACTCGCACTCGTTACATTGTCTGTGCCGCTGCAATCCACTGCTCAAAATTCCACGAACGCATACGCGATCGAAGAAGGCTGGGCGAAGCTGCCGAACGGAAGAGTGATGGGCGCAGTGGGCAAGGCCAAAGTCGACCCCGATGGACGCCATATCTGGGCGATTGTCCGTTGTGATGCCGGGCCTGACCTTTTCGGTTGGGAGTGTCGTGATTCTGATCTGGACCCTGTCCTGAAGTTTGACCCCGACGGCAATGTCGTCGAATCATTCGGTAGCGGCATGTTTATCTGGCCCCATGGTATTGACGTTGATGCCGATGGCAACGTCTGGGTTACAGACGCTGTGAGTGATAACAATATCCCGGCCGGTGACACACGGGGCCATCACGCCATCAAGTTCAGCCCCACCGGCGAAGTACTTATTACTCTTGGCACACCTGGAGAACAGGGAGATGGGCCTGATCACTTTACTTCTCCGAGTGATGTGGCCGTAGCGGTTAACGGCGACGTGTTCATCGCGGACGGTCACTTCGCAAGCGGAAACAATCGGGTGGTGAAGTACAACAGCCGCGGCGAATATCTCATGTCCTGGGGTGAGACTGGTTACGCTCCCGGGCAGTTCCGCGCTCTGCATGCCATCGCCATTGCGCCGGATGGCCGGGTGTTTGTGGGTGATCGCAGTAACAGCCGGATTCAGATATTCGACCAGGAAGGCAACCACTCTGCCACCTGGACCCAGTTCGGGCGCCCAAGCGGCATCGCCTTTGATGACAAGGGACGGATTTACGTCGCAGACTCAGAGTCAGACAACGTGCAGAACCCGGGTTATGAAATGGGCATTCGCATCGGTGAATATGAAACAGGTTGGGTGAAGGAATTTATTCGTTTCCCATGGGCGAATCCCAATATCCTGATGGGCAACGGAGCGGAGTTCGTCACTGTCGATAGCGAAGGCAATATATTCGGCGGAGAGCCTGTGCCCAACCCGCATATCAATGAACGAACCCTGAGGAAGTACGTGCGAGTTCGACCTTGAGGCTGCAATGTTGTGAGTATCTCCAATGCTGTTAACCAGGCGAATTGGCTCGACCTCATGCCGGGTTAATCTTGTATGGAAAATTCCTGTCCAGGAGTATCAAGGAGTGCAAAATAAATACGACATCCAAAGGCAAGCGCATACGAGGGTCAGCGTTGGTTATTAAAAATGGCGCAGTGTAAAGCAATACAAGAACAATCAACGCCTTGTCCAGATTTGTATATTTTCTACGACTATAAAATGCGATCAGGCAAAGCCAGATTACCGGAAAAGAGGCAAGTGCTGCTTGCAAGAAAAACTCAATGAAATTATCTGCGTTTGCCAATCTCGGGCTAAAAAACACATAACATTTTAGAAATATTAATCGAATGAATTCAATCGGCTCACTGGTTATAAATGAGATCGCAAGTTCATTGTACTCGGAACCGCTTATATCATAGGCAGACTCTGGTAGATATCCGGCATTCTCAAGTGCCGGCTTGATAGATTGTTCAGCATTTTGATTCTCTAAAAGACTCGATGCTGTAAATTGATTGTTACCGGCAAAAAAATTATAAGGACCGTTTTTTGGCCAGAATAAAAAACTCGACGTCACGAACTTTGAAAACCCCAAGTAAAATGTCGCGCCAGTAATTATTGTGAGTGTAAGGTTCCGAAGACTTGACTTCATATTTCTTGAAACCGAGTGTATGCAATACACTGCCAAAGGTATGAGTGTAATGGCATTTGGTCTTAGTAAGATCAAAATCGAATGATATATTCCGAGGATGATGCTGCCGGTATTCGAGCGAGGAGCGCGAATGAGATTATCCAAAATCAGCAATATCACAAGACTTGCTAATGCACCTTCATTAATCCTCTTTATGTTTAAAAGAATGTGGGGGTGTAGAGAAATTATTAAGGTGCCAATTCCTATTAGTGCTGACGAAACCCCACACTTGCGCAATATCCTCCAGCAGAAGCAAGTGATGCCAAGATGAACTAGTGATTGGAATACTATGATTCCTGATACCCCTCCCATGCTATAAAACGCAGACAACAGGCCAGGATATCCAATAGGGGTTGAGTAACCCAAGCCAGGATCGATTAAATTCCCATCAGCAAGTGACCTGGCTTGATCCAGGTAAGATGGCATTTCGCTTAGAAATGGGAATGAAAAGAGGGAAATAGCAATACCTATTGCTGCGAGCACTACAGGAAAATAAAACTTGCCAGAAAGATCGTCTGGGGCAGTACCTGAAAATGAGCCGAATATCTGCATGTGGTAATCTGTAGTTCCTGAGGATGTGCAATGGTTTACAGCTAAAGCTGAATAGAAGCTAATATTAGACCTTTCGCCGCTTGCATCTTTGCGGTGCATTTTAACGACAATTAGCAGATTGCTCTATTAGCGAACGCGAATTCGTTCACCCTGAAACCCAAAATTGCCCCCTATTCCCGAATAAATACTTGGGCGATGAGGGTGCCTAATTCGATGAATTATCCGTTCAGTATGCAGATAATCGCAGAGCAGGAGCGGGCTCTTCCAGGCGTATCACTGGGTATACTTAGTGTCTGATTACGAACTCATAATGGCGAAATATTAGTTAACTTGCATACTGAAAACCCTCGTCGCGGTGATGCAATAACTCTAACGTAATATTATCTTCTAACTAACCAAATATTGTGGGTAACATTGCTACGAACAAATCTTGTCTTCGAGTTTCTACCTCCCCTTAGATTATCTCGCCACTAAACTAACAGATTGTCAGCGCCCCTTTTTCGATTTTTTGCTCATAGCAAGTTTCATATAGTATCGTATTCTGAGAAGAAGAAGCTTGATCAGGCGTTTATAAAAGGAGATTTTTAATAAACGCTTCAGGAGGGTTGAAAATGACTCCTTGTACTTTCCGTTTTTCAATAGCTCATCGATTACTAATAGATCCAATCTATCCGAATCTCTTAATCGTTGCTTTTTAATTCGCTGAATGACGTCGAGGGATAAAAATTTAACACCTCGAAAGAAAAAATAATTTCTTGGATCATGTATTAAGCTATCTAACGGTAGATTAATGTACTTTAACTTCTCCACTTCCTCCTCAATATCCTTGTTAGCAATATATGGCAATGAATCTACAGTTGTAACAAAATCAATATCTGAAGATTCCTTGATCCCATAAGCTGCCAAAGAACCCCCTGCAAGACAGAACTCATTCAGATCAAGCCTACTTCCTTGAACCCAGGATTTGAATTCTGAAAATAACTGGTCAAACTTTGCAATGTGTTTACGATGCGCAGCATTTAGAAAATGAATGCCATTATTATTAAAAAGGGTTTCGCTTAATTCTATGGTCTCATTTTGATCATCATTAATATGTACAGCATGTTTCTCAATCCCAAATAGATTGCGAATTTCATCTTTCATTTTTATTAAATCTGCATCAGATTCAAACAGGAATGCCCGTAACACGCTATTTGGCTGATAACAAAGGTCTGCTTTTGTCTTGCCGCCTGAAAAGTCATCAGAATATGTGCCTAACCATGGCTCGTTTCTATAGGCAATGCGCATAAGGTTGTACATGCCGTTTCTCGAAATATTAATATCCTTGCGATACACAATACTCCCATTACGATTTAACACATTTTCCAGCTCTTTATTCCGTCCTTTTGCTGAAGGCCATACCAGCACTACGTATGCACTTTCAGATCTCAATCTTGCATATTCTAACGCCATGCTATCAAGGTACTCGATAGCCAATCCCTTATTTTTAAAGTATTCAAAATCGAACCTGAAATTGTCGTCACTAAAATCCAATCGGATCGTAGGCACATCAAAATTAAAATATATTGCTGTAGCCACGCGATGCCCGCCATCCAATACTGTATTGTCAATCCCCAAAGGTATAATACTGTCATCCATGTAACCTTGAGATTGTATAGCTTTGATCAACTCATTGAAGCTATTCAAGAAAGCATCCTGACCAATCTTATTGCTGTCATCATTTTCGACGAAGCCATTGAATACTCGTATGTGCTCCAAATACAAATTCAACGCGAAATATTTGTTTCTCCCGGAGATAAAAGCTTTTACGTAAATATATTTAGCGATTATGTCCAACCGCTTTGAATTAAGAAGTGATATCGACTTTCTGGAAAATACGTTGTACTCATCCGCAGTTAGAAGCTTTTTAATATTACTATTAAATTTTCTGGCTAATTCACTTGTCCTCATTAGCTTTGATTCGCTTCCGCCAGAATAGTTTGGTAAACCGCAAGCATCTGACTGGCTATGGCAGCGCCAGTGAAATTATCCAATATTAATTTCCTGCCGTTTCTACCCATCACCTCAAGTTCTTGAGAGCTTTTGGCAAGCAGATTGCGTATAGCACTGTTCAGATTCTCCTGATTCAGCTCAATGCACCATCCACATGCATATTTGTTCAATATATCCCAAGGCGTCCCTGTTGTGGTGATAACAGGAGTACCGGTAACGAGTGATTCACCCACAACAATTCCAAAATTTTCACTATATGTTGGCAGTACCAATGCATCAGCTTTTTGAAACAGCTGCCATTTCTCAGCACCATACACTCCTCCGAACAGAGTTACTTGCTTCTCCAGCCCTAAAGTTCTAATTAGTGCTTGAATAGAATCAACATATTCATCATCGCCCTCACCAACTATATTCAGATTAACGATACTATTTTCTGACCTAAGTGTAGAAATAGATTGAAGCAATAATTCCAAGCCTTTCTTGGGATGCACTCGAGATAAAAACAGGAGAGTATTACTTTTATCCCAATTATTTTTTAAATTTATCCCCTCTACCTCCACAGCATTAGCAACTTTGAATATTTTTTGTTTAACACCTAATTTGACCAGATTATTTAGTTCAAGCTCAGAAGTAGCATGAAAATAATCTACCTTTCTTAACGCTTTTTCTTGATACAACAGCATCGCCAGTTTCTTTTTCCAGATATTTCGGGATAAGAGCCATGGCTCAAGCATGCCATGTGGACTGAGCAATACCTTTATCCCCTTTTTTCTCGCCCACTTTTGCACCCACCACAATTGAGGCTCCCATACTCCGTTGATGTGTACAACATCGGGCTGAAAGTCGTTCAATATGTCATAAAACTTTGACCTGAAAGAGAAATAATCAATAGGTTCTGATGGTATTAGTTCGGTGCGCACATTGCTCAGGATAATTGAGTCTTCCTTAGGTTTGGAAACGACAAGCATTTCTACCTGAGTTGACAGGGCTTCGCATAACTGATTCAGATACGCCGTAATACCTCCCGCTCGCTTCCGAATAGAAGTACTATAAAATAGAACTCTCATAGTTTAGGAGAATCTGACATGAAGAATTAACCTTTCAGAGTACTTTAGTAACAGCTCAAGTTTGTTAATAGTTGCCATCAGCAATCGGTCTTAACATTTCACAGCAAGCTTTGACGCAATATTTTTGTAAAATTTACCAAATTTGGGGAAACGCCTTATGTGCAGCTATAGCGCGGCCAAATATTTGTATTCCTATTAATAATTTTTACATTAGCTCAATCGGTATTGGTCAGCTTATTTTGTGGATATATCTGTACCTGTTTTCTCTTCTCTGTGCAGATGACTTGTTTAACTCCCCCAACCCATCAACCTTGTTGCATTGCGAACGCTTTGCTCTGCCTTGACGAGTATAAACTCGATATTTTTACAAAACGTTCATGACAGTATCAATCTTGAAGGCGTATACAGTAAAAACTCATCAGGGGCATCTGACTCTGACACCATAATGTTGGCAACCAGTATAGAACATCCATCAGCAAGTCACGATTCCTGATTACCTGTCATTGTTATGCTGGTTACACGTTTTTTGCTCTGTTGTTACACAGGCTCACCCGTTGTCTGGTTAAGAATTCCCCTAAAAACCAAGAGAAAACGATGAGCTTTTCGCGGGAACAATACGCTTGTATCAGAACGATGGGTCGACGAAAATACGGTATGAGTTTCTTCTATAGAAAAGGGGCTGAAAATAAGGTCTGGCATGAAGGTTCTCTTCAATCAAGAAGCCTTTTGTAAACTTTTATCGTATCCTGAGCATAAGCATCCCAGGTATGTTCATTTTTTATAAGTCGGCAAGCAGCAGCGCCAATTCGTTCTCGTAGTCCCGGATTACTAGACATTTCAACGATGGCATCGGCCAATGCGCTCGCAGAATCATCGGGTATGATATATCCAGTTTGCAAATGAGTAACCGGACCGCCGCTCTGGCGCGTAGTGATCACAGGAATCCCCGTTGCCATCGCAATTTTTAACGATTGAGCACAACCTTCCGCATAGGAAGGGAAGATAAATAAATCATTTTCCGACAGAAAAGGAATAAGCTGCTTTACTGGCACACTACCATGAAGATGTATGCCATCGTACTCACTAAACCACGAAGGCATATCGATATCTCTTCCAATATCCCCAACTATATTCAATTCGAAGTCAAAATTTCGACTAATTAGTTGTTCAGCCGCTTCTATAATAAGTTGGGCGCCTTTCCTTAAATTAAATCCACCGATGAATAAAACCTTTACTTTATCTTGTGCTGCCCAGTTATTTTTTACCTGGAAAAAAGCCTCATTTATCCCCATGTTCACTACGTCAATCTTCGACGCATCAAATCCATTCTCCACGAATGACTCTTTCACGTAATTAGAATTAACCATTAAACGATCTGCCATGCGGCAGTCTTGCAAAACCAGATTCCAGAATCTTTCACCCGGCCCGGCATACTCTGCTGGCGGCGCACCCTTGCGAGCCTTTGTTAACTGTTTAAGCATCTCCGCCGGATGAGCAATGCTATGGTCTACCAGGATTTTCATGCCGGCTTGCCTCGCCTTCATAATTGCACCGCCTTGCCCGGCACCGCTGCGCACATGAAAGACATCTGCATCAGCGATATATTTTTTGGACTGTGCACCGAAGGCCTTCCACCCAGTGCAAGCGGCCCAGTCACGTGAGACCAGACGATAACGCGATAGCAGAAACAGGAACTGGATAAAAAATTCCGATCTTGCGCAAGTTCGAATTTCATCAGAGGATAGCTCTTCGATTCTACGTCTTTTCAGGCCTTCGACTAGATTTTTGCGCCCGATGATTCGACCAAGAAATCGAATAGCTGCTTCGGGAAAATGCTCCCCGGGAACCCAACCGGTGATTACTTTCACATCAATGTTATGTTTTTTGAGGAATACAGCGGTATCAAATAAATTGATTATCCCCTGACCGGTAGTAATGAGAATCTTCATGTTCACTCGTTCAATATATTCAGTGACAGATACTTTCTGTAGCTAAACTGCCATGTTAGAAGGGGAAATTAATAAAGATCCAAAACTATATTAAGACTAGGCTGATATATCTTGCGAGCTTTCACTAAGATAGTTTCGCATGAGTTCAAGGCCCTCGTTGATATTAATTTGGGGAGCCCAATTGAGTTTTTCGCGCGTAACGGATATGTCAAGAATATTTCTGGGAACATCGAAAGCCCTGCGCTCAATATATTCGATTTGCGCTGTTTTATGACACACATCCTGCATCGCCTGCAGCAACTCATTCAAGCTCAATCCTGTGCCACTACCGATATTGTAAATGGCACTTGAGTCATCAGTAGAAACGGCGTTGGCGACGGCACGCACCGCATCTTTTATGTAAATATAATCCCTGATGATTTCACCATCCCCCCATATTGAAATCTTTTCATCATTAAGAATCTTTCTGAGAAAGATCGGTACCACGCCTTGCTGGCCATTGGGGTTCTGTCTCTCGCCATAGGGATTGGAAAATCTTAATATATTGCAACTCAATCCATAAGTTCGTTGAAACAGTAGAAAATAGTATTCTATTGCGCTCTTTATAATTCCATATGATGAAATGGGGTTTAGTGGATGACCAACTGGAATTGGTATTGATTGAGGCTCACCATAGACTGTTCCCCCAGAAGAGATAAAGGCAACTTTATTAATCGTGCCGTTTTTTACACATTCCTGCAGCAGATTTACGGAAGCCACAAGATTGGTTTCGATATCATACTGAATGTTATCCATTGAAACCGAGGGAATTGTTGAACTAACAAGGTGCACGACAATATCAACAGCTTTCAGGGCTTGTCGCACCTCTACCCGATTATTGAAATCCCCTTCGATGACCTCTATCTGATGTTCAATGTGTGAAATATTCGACCTCTTGAAATTGATCTTATCGAATATTTTCACACAGCAGCCATCCTCAAGCAGACATTCAGCTAAATGGGAGCCAATAAATCCGCCGCCCCCAAACAATAGGTATGTTTTGCCTGAGCTCATATCAACATGTTTCTCTGAAATATGTGAATCTCGAGATGACTATGATTCACAAGTTAGCAATAGTCTGTACCGTCTGTGAAGTATTTTTCGGTATCAACAAATTGTAAACTCCTGTTAATACCTCACGATATTTCGATGGGAAACTCGCCAGTAATACCACTTGGCAATAACCCGCTCGGTACCATCTTCAGCTTCGGTTGTCGTAACCGGATTTCTGCCGATAACCTCAGCGAATTCTTCAGGGTCGCTCACCAGCGTTGCTGTCATCTCATAGATCTTGCCATCGATCTTCAGGCGCACACGCGGGTCGCGCTCGACATTGGCCCACCACTGTTTGTAATGGGGAAACTCCCCATCAAGTCTGGCGCCTCTGGCGCTGCCACCTATATATAACTGATCGCCGCGCGGCGTTGGCAAAATGGTTACCGAGTAGGGAATGCCATACCAGGTACGAGTCTCCAGCATGATTGTATTGCCGCGCACTGGATGTGCTACATCCAGGACCCAATCCCAATCAGAAACTGGCTCACTGACCACTTCGCCTGTTAGCCACAATCCAGGCAGAGTCATGCGGCCTCTCTGATTGTATTCTTCGGTTGTATAGTCCATGTACTCGGGTTCGAGCCCGGTAATACGCAGGGTCAGCAGCGTGCCTGCCAAAAGAATTCCAAGCGCCAGCAGGCCTTTTCCTGATTTACCCATGATTCATTACCCCCTTCAGGGCTGGGACTAGCAGATGAGAACGTCGATTGCAGGTTACTGTATTTTTACTCTGACCCCTTATTTAACCCCTTATTTAGTCACTAATGCCTAGTGCTTCCCTGACCTCCACGACACGTTCG
>CAYOND010000001.1:0-329012 GCA_964405225.1 uncultured Pseudohongiella sp. | reverse complement strand
ACCCCTTATTTAGTCACTAATGCCTAGTGCTTCCCTGACCTCCACGACACGTTCGCCGCGCAGGCCACCTACCATTGAATAATTGCCTTCATGACAGGAATATTCATAGATGTGCCCACCTTCTTCACGCGTGAAGGAAAACTCGCCGCGCCAGGGCTCGCTGTAATAAGTCGGGTCATCGACTGTGTATTCGTAAAATAATTCATCAGCGGAGACGCGGGTAAAACGCTCTCTTACTGTGGCATCTGCGCTGATCAGCATAGGCCGGTCGATGGTAGCCCGCTCAGGCATATCGCCTCTGAAATGAGTAGTTTCGACAACCAGGGTATCTCCTTCCCAGTGTCCTACTGAATGCCCTTCCAGGGTTCTCCAGGCCTCAGGCCCGGTCTGCCCATCAAGGTGAATAACACGGACCAGACCCATGTCTTCACTGATGATCGCCACCTGATTCTCTGTTTGCACAAAGGCGTGAAAAAGCTGGTACATGAAAGCACGCATTGGCGGCGCACCCCAACTCTCGAGACAGCGCTCGACTCCTGGTCTTTGTTCCGGGTGATCAAAACCAGTGTCTGATTTGAAATAATGATGGCTCGCCACTTGCTGGCCATGGTCATTGAAAGGCATGCGCCCGTCATCCGGGTGCACAATCACCGAGCTGCGGTACTCACCCTTCACCTTGAACAAACTGGGCGGCCCAAAAATATCAATATCTGGATCGGTATTATCTGGAGACCCGGCCTGAACTGCCTGGGCAAACCCGGCAGCCTGCTCTGGTCCCAGCACCAGCGGCAGACCAGGAGGCCGCTCCAGCATAGTATGGGTTACTGTTGTCCACACGCCCTCCAGATCGGGCTGATCCAGGCTATTGCGCGGCGCAGTATAGATTTCCGCTGATTGGGCAGTTGCGAAAGAAGACAACAAACAGCTGATGAAAGTTGTTAGCAGGGTTTTTGAACGCATATCGATCACCTATCCTGGATGCCTGTTAGTTTGAATCAGGTCCATGATGCCTATTAAACTCGGCGTTGAACAGTGACGAAAGTCACTATAGCTTACCGATGCTGGAAAATCGCTTACAGACTCGATAAATATGAAGAACACTCGCAATCTAGTGATAAGTGCCTTGCAGCAATATCGCAAGGATATTCAGCCAATCAACATTGCCCAACCGAAAAATAGATCTCCGTCTATTCATTAAAGTTATCGAGAATCGCCGGATAACGCAGCAGTACTACTACCCAGACGCTTGCCAATAGACAGGATTGAAACCAGAAGCTTGTGAAAATAGGCCCTATGAAATTTTCGGCCCTGATAATGTGAAACAGTATCGCACCACCGAGATGCGCGCTGAGCGCGAGAGCACCAAGTATCGATGTTCTGGGCACAGCAAAAAGAATTGCCGCTGTCACTTCTCCAAACCCTATCAGAAATACCCATGGTGACATGGCTTCGATACTGGTCAGCGGATTCATGCCCGCCATTTTTGTGCCACCCGCCAATAGTAAAAACAGGGTCATTGGAACGACAAGCACCCAGGCCAATCTACGGGATATTTTTGATGACTGTCGCATAGTTAATACTTTTACAGATGCGATGGTTTCCGACTGATTTATTAAATTCTGTTCCTAGTTATATCTATTCCCATAAGTAAGCCTACGCCACAGCCACTCCATCGGCCCAAACCGATATTTGTTCAGCCAGACAGGACTGAACCATAACTGGAAGGCCCAGATTGCGAATACAATCAGGTAGAGTTTCCAACGCTCGAACGCTCCAACCAGGCCCAATCCAAGCCCGGTAAAAATAAACAGGCAAATCACCGAGTGACTCAAATAGTTAGTCAGGGCCATACGGCCCACCGCCGCCAGACGCCGCTGTAACCCGACCCAGACACCACTTTTGCACATCAGCATTATGAGGCCCAGATAGCCCAACGCCATACCAAGCCGACCGAATTGGTAGGTCCAAATCATAATCGGCACCGACGCCATCACATCATAATCAGAAACAATGGCCAGTCGCAGTTCCCACAGGTTCACAGTGAGTCCCAGGGCGAATCCACACAGAGCAAGTAATTGATAGAACTTATCCGAACGACTGGCATCGAGCACCCTCAACTTGAATAACGCCATGCCGATCAACATCATTGCCAGTGCGTCCCAAATCAAAAAGAGCGGCAAGACTACAAAGGTCATCTCCAATTTGACATCAAAATTGAACGCGAAAGCGCCACTATAGCCATCGCGCCGCAACTCAAGCTCTTCTTCATATGCTTCCGGGCTGGGTACATTCTCAGCAATAAGTTCTTGATATGCCGGGTCACCCGATATCCGTGCCTGTTCCAGTGTGTATTTCTGGCCCCAGGACAGAAAGGTGAGAAACGCGACCATCAATCCCGCCGCAATTAACAGATTACGAGGCGCCCAATTGCGCACGCTAAACAGAATCGCGCCAGCGATGGCATAGGTGATCAGAATGTCGCCATTCCACAATAAAATGTACGCGTCGAAAATACCGAACAACAGGAGCCAGAAATTGCGCTTGAAATGCAGCGATGGCCTGCGACCCGCATGCAGGAATAACACGACACCCGCGCCAAACAGGATGGAAAAAAGCGCGCGCATTGCGCCTTCGAATAAAACGCTCACAGCACCCCAAACAGACAAGTTCAGCACACGGCTGAATTCAGTGTCACCAATGCCAATCAGGGGGTAAAAATAACCTGCCGAATGCAGGCCAAATCCAAGGATATTGAGTAGCAGGATACCTAACAGTGCGTAGCCACGAAGCACGTCCAGAGAAAGTATTCGTTCATCAGCGGCCACAGGTATTGCCAACTGATCTTGAGCCGTGTTTGGGGTCATTAGAATTCCCGCATTTCCACCTGAAAAACCGTGCCGAGCACAACATACCTCCTATCAGAACTTAAAGAAACCACAATAAAGGCTCGGCTTGGCCCCAATAACCGCCCATTCTGCAAATGCCCACAATTCCTCCCATCGTGACAAAGTTTTACGCCCGCTTATGAGTGCTTTATCTCTACTACGAGTACGTATAGTATCCTCAGACGGACAATGCTCATGAAGAGGCTAACCTTATGAAAAACAAACATTTTGCCAGTTTCAACAGACTCGCCAGCTTGTGTGGCGTGGTCGCTTTAGTTGCTGGCATACCGCAAATCGGCCTGGGTCAGAACCTGGTCACCGACGATACTGTTGAGTGGTATACCCAGAGTAGCGACTACTCTGGTACGCGCTATTCACCAGCCGAAGAGATTACTGCAGACAATTTTGATGAACTGGAGGTCATCTGGGAATGGGATGGCTCCAGTTTTGGTGGCTATTCTGGCCGCTCTACACCGACTTATGTCGATGGCAAATTATTCACTGTCTCCGGCCCACGCCGTAACGTGGTTGCAATCGACCCCAAGACCGGTGAAACCATCTGGTCCTATCGCCTGCCAAACACGCCGCGCTGGGAATACTCCATGCGCGCCTCTTATGGCAAGGGTGTCGCTTATTCCCGCATCAATGGCAAGGGCGTCGTATATATCGCCACACCGGGATTCTTCCTGGTGGCGCTCGATGCTGATACCGGTGCCTTACTGGAAGGCTTTGGTGGACAGGTGCCGATTGAAGGCTTCCCCGAAACTGGTGTGGTAGACATGCTGGCCAATCTTGGTCACCCCTACGACCCCTATGAAGGTATTCCGCTGGAAACCGGCTACATCACAACCTCATCCCCACCAATCGTCGTCAACGACACTATCGTCGTCGGTAATTCCGCTGAGCAGGGTTACCTGCAGGCTCGAATTGAAAACGTACCCGGCGATATTCTGGCCTACGACAAGGTCACTGGTGAGTTCAAGTGGAAGTTCAATGTAATTCCGCGACCCGGTGAGTACGGACATGAAACCTGGGAAAATGATGCCTGGCAGTGGACTGGTGACGTCTCTTCCTGGGCACCTCTCTCGGCTGACCCCGAAAACAATATCGTTTATATCCCAACGAATCCGCCCACCATCGACTACTACGGCGGATTCCGCCCTGGCGATGGCCTGTTCGGAACCAGCCTGATAGCGCTGGATACCGAGACTGGCGAACGCATCTGGCACTTCCAGACCGTGCATCACGATGTGTGGAACTATGACAACCCGGCGGTGCCTATTCAGCTTGACCTGAATATTCCTGGCCGCGGTACTGTGCCATCTGTACACCAGGTAACGAAGCAGGGCTTTGTTTACTCTTTCGACCGCATGACCGGTGAGCCAATCTGGGGTATGGAAGAACGCCCAGTGCCAGCATCCAATGTGCCTGGCGAAAAACTGTCTCCAACTCAGCCATTCCCGGTCAAACCAGCGCCTTTCGAGATGCAGGGTTTAACAGAAGAAGACCTGATCGACTTCACACCGGAACTGCGTCGTGAAGCGCTTGAAGTGATGGCCAATTACGATCTGGGTCCTCTGTTCAATCCGCCAATCCACGATACCGATCCATCGGGCAAGATCGCTGCGGCAATGTGCCCTGGCGACGGCGGCGGTGCGAACATCAACAACCCACCTGTAGCTGATCCTACTACCGGCTTCCTCTATGTCACATCGCGAAGAGCCTGTAGCTGGCAGCGTGTTATTCCTGGTGAAGAAGCGGATGCAAGCATCCCCAATCCAACAGGATCCACATTTGCACAGTACGCCAACGATCGTGCTGGTGGCCGTCCACCGCGTCTGCCTTCAGGCCTGCCTTACTGGAAGCCGCCTTACAGCACGATTACTGCCTACGATATGAATACTGGTGACATCGCATTCCAGATTCCAACAGGTGAAACCCCTGATCGTATTCGCAATAATCCTGCCCTGGAAGGTATTGATATTGGTGATACCGGATCCGGTAATGCGATTACTATGGTGGCCACAGCGAACATGCTGATCTACTCAGACATGGATCACGACGGCCAGACTGCCCTGTTGTACGGTATCGACAAACAGACCGGTGAAGAAATTGGTCGTATTGAAGTACCTGCACAGAGCCGCTACGGCATGAGTTCATGGATGCATGATGGACATCAGTACATCATCCTGCAAACGGGCTCCAAGCTCACTGCCATGGCCTTGCCTGCTGCTGCAGCGGGTGGTGGTCACTAGTAATTAATGCGTTCTTAAGGAGCGCAAATTACGCAACAATAGTAAGCAATTATAAAAAGGGCGGCAGGATTTAGAATCCAGCCGCCCTTTTTTATTGGCCTTCTTTACAGGATATATTTTTACGTTATATCTCAGCTATTAAGGTTTAACGACCTATTGCAGGTACCAGGCAAAGATAATTGGCAGTATCAGCCATATCAATCCTTTAATGGTAAAGAACAGCAGCCCAGCATAACCGAACTTAATAAAAACCTCGCGATAGTGCTGTAATGTTTTATCAAACATTGTCATGTCTCCCCCAGAATCATACAACGGCAGTATCGGTTGGCCGTGTCAGACGTTTTTTGAATGAAGGGATCAATGCCGGCACCTTGCGCTTGTACTGTGAATACTCGGGATGGGCATTCTCAAGATCGCGCTCTTCCAGCTTGATTCCTACTACAATGTAAGCGCTGGCACCGAATGCGAACACCGCGTGAGTGACAGTCATGACCGGGGTAAACCAGAAAATACCTAACCAGCCAACATAGATGGGATGTCGCACAATACGGTAAAGCGCAGGAGTGACAAACTTCAATTCCTTGTTCTCACTCTTGCGGAACGCATTCCATACCTGGCGCAGCCCGAACAGGTCAAAGTGATTGATCAGGAATGTTGCGTAGAGCAGCAATCCCCAGCTTGCCAGATAGAGGCCATTCAAAGTCAGCGCGCCAATTTCGTTTTCAACTGACCAGATCACGCCGCCCAGTGGAGCCCAGTAGTACATCAATAGCGCCATGCAAACAGTCGAAAGCAATACATAGGTGCTACGCTCGGCAGCTTGGGGAATAAAGCGCGTCAACCAGCGCTTGAATGCAGGCCGCGCCATACCGCTGTGCTGTACCGCAAACAAAGTCAGCAGCCCCAGGTCAACCAGAATGGCCGTGCTCAGTGACAGGGTTGGTTCGGAATCTATGCTCTTGGGCACCCACAGGTTGCCGACGAAGCCGATAGCATAAAGAAAGGTGACAAAGAAAAAGCCGTAACTTGCCACGCCGTATAAAAGTATCAGTGTGCGTTTCATGGATATCTCCCTCATTGGTTAAATTCAGATCCCTGATCAATTCAGAGAGTCCTTGGATTTTGCCTCGCGGCATGGGGAGGGATTATTGGGAAATCATGGATTTGAGTCCTGACCAGCCCCGGACTTTTCCATGACTATTGCGTGACCTGAGTCTGAATTGGCTGATTTTTAAGTATTCAGAAACTTGAAGGTGGCGCTGGGAGCCCGATTTTACGCGCCAGTTCGGCAAATCGGGGGGCATTGTATAAATTACCCAGATTCACACTGGAATAGAGCTCCGCCAGACCGGGATCACCTTGCTCGCATGCCTGATCCAGCCATTGGAACGCCATATCTGGCTGTCCCCAGTGGGCATAAACCTCAGCAATTTGGAATGTTGCACCTTCGCCATCGGTCTCGATCAGTTCATCAAGAGCCTGTTGAGCCTGGGCCGTGCGGCCGAGGTAGTTCAGTATTACGGCACTCAGCGACAGCCGCAGATACTCATACTCTTCCAGTGCTATCCATTGCAGTGCATCCCCATAGCTTTCATTGCGAATATGCCAGTTGGTTTCTAACCAGGGGATATCGAAATGCTCCGGGTAGTCACGCTTGAATGTATCGAGCGCTATGCGCGCTGCATCCAGTTCATCAGCCCATATCAGTCTGATAACCAGGGAAGAATGCGCACTGGTGGACAGGGGATTGAGATCGACGGCAATACGGGCCTGTTGCACGGCTTCTTGTTGACGGCCATATTTGGACAGAAATCGACTGAAGGCCGAATGTACAGAGGCGTTTCCCGGATTGATCTCGAGTGCTTGCCTAAAAGAATCCGCAGCATCTTCGAACTCCCAGAAATGTCGGTGCTGAATCTCGCCAATCTGCACCAGCGCCTCAATATGCTGTGGATCGATGGCAAGCGCTTGTCTGGCCAGAACCAGCGCCTCCGAAAACGAACTCTCCCTGGGTAATTGGCCAATAACAGCTCTAATGCGAATGGTGCTGGCCAGCGCTACCAGGGCATCGGCATAATCCGGCTTGAGTTCGATTGCCCGGCGAAACAAGGCCTCAGCATTCTCCAGTTCCGCGCTTGAGCCATTGCGACTTAGTACCTGTCCCCGTAGCAACAGCCGGTATGCCTCCGAGTCATTGGAGTTCGCAGTGATCAAGTCAGCCTGGCGGGGCAAATTCAAGGTACTTGGCAGCATGACGGCCATTTGTTCCAGAATGGCTCGCGAAATATCATCATGCAGTGCAAAAATGTCATCGAGTTCCCGGTTATAGATTTGTGACCATACCTGGGTGCCATCTGCCAGACGAACCAATCGGGCTGAAATACGTAACTCAGTGTCATCTCTTTGCACACTTCCCTGTACGATATGTCCTACTCTTAACCGTTCTGCGACTGCAGTGAATTCCACTTCTGGCTCACGAAAACTAAACGCGGAGCCGCTGGCAATTACACGCAATCCTGCTACCTGGGTCAAAGAATTGGTTACCGTCTCGGTAAGGCCATCGCTAAAATAATCAAAGTCTGGATCGGGAGTGAGGTTAGAAAACGGCAGGACTGCAATAGAGTTGCTATTGGCCAGTATGGGATCAGCAGTCGGCACTGTCGGATTTTCCGCATTATTGAAGAACCACAGCACCATACCCGACAGAAGCAGCGCAGCCACAGTCAGATAGAGCGCAGAAGCTGGTAATTTATTCGCCCTGATCGGAGTGATTGCACCGGCTTCGCCGGAAAAAATTTCCACTGCATGATCAAATTGATAACCGGTTCTGGCCACCGTCCTGATCACTTCCTGTTCAAATCCGTGCTGGCGAAACAGATTGCGAGCGCGTTTTATAAGTTGCGTCAGCGAGGCTTCACTCACTACCACCGAGGGCCAGATTTCATCAAATAATTCATCTTTTGTGACAGCGCGATCCCGGTTTTCAATCAGATAGACTATGAGATCAAAGACCTTGGGTTGCACGTCGGCGGGAATACCATTGAACAAAATCTGACGGGAAGCCGTATCAATGGCGGCGTTACCTACTCGAAAAGCAGGTTGCCGGGGCTGATCAGTTGATTCGGGTGTCACACCATCAGTCCTTTTATCTGCATCGCGGTGAACGGCAACCACTTATCAGAACCCTGATTCGTAATGGTTGTTGTTCAAAGGTTAATAAACCTAAAACTAAATTCAGGCTCACTATAGTAAACTGAAGCTGCAACATGCCTGCAACAGGAATTCAGAATAAAGAGGCATAAAAGCATGGATACCAGATGGAGTGAATTGCTCAAATCGGGTTTTTGAATTTACTGGCCCACTTTAATGTTTTTGATAACTCACCCCATCGTTCCAGTCAAAATAATTTATGGTTTACTCTTTCCGCTGCGCCGTAAAACTACCAAAGGCAGCACCACTCGCGAAATCCACTGAGCCCTTTATAGTATTACCGTCGATCTCTCCGGAGTAAGATGCAGAAACTCCATAATTCGGCAGGTCATGGCTAAAAGTAACTGAGTTGTTTTCAACTTTCCCGGTAACAGGAGCCTCGCCTACATCTCCTGAAACGGTACCTTTTAACTCTTCACCTTCCTGTACCAGATCTATATTCATCATCCCTGCGCCGCCGTCAGTTTCCAATGTAACTGACCAGCTTCCACTAATGTCTGCAGCCATGACTGACATCGCCAGACCAAAAATTAGAACTACAACCGATGACAGTTTTAGAATTAATTTTCCGAACGTTTGCATTACACACCATCCTTAAGCAGTTGTTAAACCCACACCATTCTACTCCCGCGTTGATATTGTCGACAAGGGAGTTAAGGTCAACCAAACGACATTTCGAAAACTTGCAGGCTTCTATATATCTGAGTAATAGAACAAGGAAAAAATACCCTGAATATTACTATTCCGGGCAACAGGCGCAGGCTTTACCTATATTTTGCTATCTGCGAGATGAAGCAATAACTCGCTGATTTGGTCGATGATTACCTCTGGATGCTGCCTCTTTAATCGCTCTGGTGAATGCGCACCATAGCTCACTCCGATCCGGCGCATATCCAGGCTCGCAGCCATCGCCAGATCGAATTCAGTATCGCCCACCATCAGAGCCTCATTCACGTCATAATCCAGCTCAGCCAGCAGTTCAGATAACATCAGCGGATTGGGCTTGGACAGCGTCTCGTCGGCACAACGAGTAGCGTGAAAATAATCTTCCCAACCCAGATTGCCCAGCACCCTGTCTAACCCCCTGCGACTCTTGCCTGTGGCCACCGCGATGTGGTGCCCATCAGCTTTGAGCATTTCCAAAGTATCCTGCACGCCTGGATAGAGATCACAGGGATTTTGATCCTGTACCAGAAAATGATGCGAGTAGCGTTCACGCAGCAGATCCAATGGCGCTTTTCGTGCCTTTGGGTAGAGTGTTGCCAGCGCCTCGGCCAATCCCAGACCTACGATGGACTTAATCTCTTCCACAGGCAATGGCTCCAGCCCCGCATCAGACGCGGCCAATTGCATGCAGTGGGAAATCTTCGCCAGTGAATCCAGCAAAGTTCCGTCCCAATCGAAAATCACTAACATCTCTGCCCATATAACATAAGAATTGAAGACAATTGAGATCATAGCAATATATGCAGAATCTCAACATATGAGCAGAAAATCCGCGGTTCGGTGGAATGACATCTTTATCTATGCGAGCATTCCATAATCATCAATTAGAACCTAAAGGACTCTGTATGACTTTAATGATTGGCCAAAACAGCGTGGTTTCCATGCACTACACCCTGAAAAATGATGCCGGTGACGTGCTGGATAGTTCGGAAGGCAAAGACCCTCTGGTTTACTTGCACGGCACCAATAACCTGATTCCTGGCCTTGAAGCCGAATTAGGCGGTAAAACCAAGGGCGCAGCCTTCAATGCTTCGATACCACCTGATCAGGCTTACGGCGAATTCAATCAGGATTTCGTCCAGGTGGTGAACAAAAGCATGTTTCAGGGTGCGGAATCCGTGGAAGTGGGCATGAGTTTCGTAGCCCAGGGCGAAGGCGGTGCCCAGCGCCAGATTCGCGTGACTGAAGTCAATGGCGACGATATTACTATCGATGCCAACCATCCATTGGCCGGACAAACCCTGCATTTTGAAGTAGAAGTGGTTGATGTGCGGGAAGGTACAGAGCAGGAAATTGCACACGGCCACGTACACGCCGATGGTGCTGATCATTAATTATTGAAATGAGAATTCGCTGGGCCTTGCGATACCATCCACGAGTGTAATAAACGCATCATACTGTTGCTTCAAGCAATGCCCAGTCCTCTCTGTAAAAGCTCCTTGCTGAGATTCAATTGCATTGAACGTCAATGCCTGTATCAGATAGTTTATTCATCAGAATCCCGGGCCAATCAGAATTTGATGCCTAATTGCCTGACGCGGAAAATACCAGACGCACTTCTTCTACAGGTGTTGTAAGCACGAGCTGATCATCTTCTCGCGCGAATCCGTTTACATCCCGTAAATACAAAGTGTAGTAATTGTGAAGACTCCCACCAATACACATCGATCGAGTGGAACCAAAGTCCGTGATAGCGAATGAATCGGCATGAGGCCACTGCGCGGTAATGGTGTTGCAATCAGATTTCCCGGTCACGCGGTTGTCTGACCTGAACTGTACTGTGTATTTGGCAGGGTCATCCGGTACGAATTCGAAGCCACCCATCACAACCAACTCAATCAGTTCCCAGGATGTGCCTTCCAGCTCGGCTGCAGTGAACCCGTCCGATTCAGACTGGGAATCGACCGGCTCTGTGGAATCGTTGCAAGCTTGCAATAATGAGACAGAGATTAAACAGATAAGTGTTAGCTTGCGCATGACACGAGTTACTGTAGTCGATAATCGGGAGTCATAATCATTGGCATGTTATGTTCCTCCTGACTCAAATAGAACGAGGGCGGTTTCGCATCTGGTCCGAATGAAAAGTGAAACGTGCCTTTATGCAGTTTGCCTTCTGCATCCAGTGCAGCCCACTCCACTTCGTAATAATCGGCAAGCTCCAATGGAGGCAAAGCATGTGAGAAATGCTGCTTTGCTGTGGGGTCGAAGCGAAAGTTGATATCTATGAAATTCGGCTCAGGGTCTTTTAAGACCAGTTTTACCAGCACGTGTTCATCCTCAAATTGCAGCATCAGAGATTGCGGTGCCATTGCCATCACTGCATCATCTGTTGGCATGGTTGCTACACTGATATCACCCATACCTGACATATTGGACATATCATGTTGAGCAAGCGCGGGAATGCACGAGGTAGCGAGTAGAATTCCGCACAATACTTGAGTTAATTTCATGATGTTCTGCCTGGTGTTTTGTGTGGAGCGAATCGATCATCAAGTTCAGAATCAGCGCTTCCGAACCTGATGATCATTTCAATGTCGCTGTCAGGGATTTACATTGACGGTGATATAAGTGTCTCGATACAGGCCACCATCATCCGCACGGCCCCATAACAGGTATGTTCCGGGCTCATCAAACGTAACCTCTGTATCTATCACGCCATCTTCTGGCAGCTTTGGCGGCACCCAAAGAAAGCTCCAGGGTGAATTCGCGGATGGCCGGGTATCTTCCCAGGGTTTGGTCTGCGGAGGATCAAACTTCACGATCTCCTGCACCGGTGCCTCGGTATCTGTTGCACGATAGACGTTCCAGGATAGAAACAGCCCATTGTTCTTCGTCACTGTGGGTCTGGGCGGTGGAATCATCATCATGCGCTGGCGCACCATTTCCGGTGTGGCGAATGCCGCAGCGGCACCACCAGCCATGCGCAGGAAACGCATAGGGTCATGGGGTGTTGGTACACCATCGTCTGTAACCCGGGTTTGAATGAGCACTGGCTCACCCACATTCGTAGTCCTGATCGTGTCCCCGATCAACTCGACCGAGGGAGGTACGTTGTTTCTGGTTTCTTCGTCTGAAGAACCTGCACCCAACGCGCCGGTTTCAGACATAATGACAACATTGTCCAGCTTGTAATCTGCACGCAGCGTGCCGTAAGCACGGCGAGTGATTCCATTGGGAGAGGTAACTTCCCATACTAACTCATCATCCTGGCCGAAACCCTCTGGCACGACCACATCGAAAGTGAAGCGATTACGGCGTGGCAGAAAATGGGTTGGCTGTCCACGATCTACCTCACCCGGAGAAAAGAAATTATTCTCGCCAATTGGAATATCGAGTTCTTCTTCCCAATTATGATTAAAGTAACCGAAGGTGAAGACAGTATCTCCGTCTTCGTTCTCACGCCAGCCTTCATAGGCTACTTCGGTGTGTTGACCACTGCGATAAGTCTGCCGGGCATGCTCATAAGGCAGCTGTGCAGAGACATAGCCAGAGACCAGCAGCAATGCAGCAGCGAACATGACTTTCTTGGATTTAGATAAATGTGTAAAAAATAATTTCATCTGTAACTTCTCTTCGTATGAAGATCTCCATCAGTGTTTGGTTGCCAGGCAAGATGGCGGAGAGTAACCCCCCGCCATTTCAGGTTAATACCAAAAATACCCGTATTAACCGCTAGTTCGCGGCGACATCATCCTCAAGCTCAGAATTTGCATCGGCTTCTACTGGCCATACCAGCGGTGTGAGACAAAGCGGACAACCGATTACATGTTCATTTGGACCGAGATTACGCTTTTGACGGCGCATCTCCATCTCTTCGAAGAATTGCTCGTCATTCATCTCTACCCGAATTCCCAGATCGATAAACATATTGGTCACAGAACGATTGCCTGAACCCTGCCAGTTGCGCGGATCAGGCACGTTGGGGTTGTTATCTGTGTTATCGAAATAACCGGTGATATGCAGGATGGTGCCCTTCGGCAGAAGCGGCGTGTAATCATCCTCGAATGGATAGCCTCTTACCCAGTTGTGGTCATACCCCACACAGGACAGAGTTTCCTTGGAATAGCCCCAGATAGCTTCAAGACACATGCGCTCGCCTGGTGCGTGCAGATGCGGCTCAAAAGTAATGACCTTGGTGTGCTGATCCAATACCTGATAGGCATGGATGGTTTGATCGGCCCCATTACCTTCCACACTGATATCCGATCCATTACCGAGGATGCTGATTCCCGACCGATATTTAGGTTCATAGTCGCGATCATGAAAACGGAATCCGATTTCCAGGCGACCTGTAGTATCACGGCCATTCGAATGCATATGCACGGAATCTGTAAAGAACGCAGCATTTGCTTTCAACAATGGGCCAGCTTCGGGATCGAAGACATCACCGTTACGCGCCACTTCGTGCACTGGCCAGGATACTGCTTGACCAGGAATAGGACGACCGTCTTCGTCCAGCACTTCAGTGCGCCAGATCATGTGGTGAAATATATAGCGCCCACCAACGGTATCACTACCTGGGCCTTCTTGCGGCACATCATTTACTTCGACGATCTCTACGGATTTCACATAGCGGTCTTCATCCAGGCCAACCGGAACACTTGGCAGATCGCCCCACCAGTCTGGTCGACCACCTTCCATAAAAAAATCTTCGGTTGAAACTACGAGGTCAGGCTCACCCAATTTCCATTTGATGCTGTCATCAAAAGACAGTGGCTCGGGTGCATTGGCCGGATTGCCTCTTGGAGTACCGGAACGTGCCCAGGTTGAAATTGCTGCAATTTCTTCGTCGCTCAGGGACGGGTCAGATTTGAATTCCTGAATACCCACATTTTTTTCCACGTACCAGGGTGGCATGGCGCCAGCGCGATCACGGATAGCGGTCTTGTATTCAATTAAACCTGCGAATGGCGCTACCTGCTCATAGGTCACAAGCGGCATGGGCGCAACTCCACCGTCCCGGTGGCAAGTCTGGCAGCTGCGCTGGAGAATCGGTTCGATATCTTCGTGAAATGTGATTTCACTGTCCTGGGCATTTGCAAAAGGCATAATCCCAAGGGCCAGTAGCATGTATCCAACAAATTGAAATTGCTTCATTCTGGTTTACCTCTGGTTGCTGTATCCATTCCTGACCCAATTATCGGATTGGGAGGAATATTTGGAAATTGGCTATGTAGTTGTTTGCGATGGTTTACCGCCACAATACGGCTAATTAGAACAAATTGCCGGCTCTGTGACTTCCTGATTTTTCAAAAATTAATTGCGGATTCTGGAAATCATCAAGAAATCCGCAAGATTACAGAATTATATGGGTTTTCCCTTGAAGGTACCGAGAATTCCACGGATGAACAAATATGCAAAAAATTGTCACGAAGTTGAAGATAGCCATCACCCTTGGATGCAAATCGGCTAACCCGTGGAGTGTCGATTTTCAGACACCCTTTTCAAGCCCAAACATCGTTAGATACATTAGCTTTTATAAATTTGAGTGCCCCTCAATACCCAGCTTTTCGACGAGGCATTTCACATTTATGACACTGGCACTAATTCTGTGGTATTGACGTGGTATTTACCGGACCATAACCAAAGATTTGCACAACGACTTCTTCGTCTTTCGCCATGTCGTAATGTATCCCATTGGGTGGTTCGTAGATGAAGGTACCCGGACCAACCCGCGTTGTCGCATCTGGATTGTAAACCGCTGCTTCCGGGCCCGTATGCACATACCAGTGACCTTTCAGCACATTAATGTAGCGTGCCTGATCATGGTAATGCGGCCGGCTACCGGAGCCCGGCGGCCAGGTGATCTGGATAACATACAAGCCTTCTTCCCGTGGGTTGCCGTAAATATTCACTGTACGTCCGCCTTCTGGTGGATGCAGATCATCAGGGCCAGCGATCATAAAGTCGTGTTCATCAGGCTCTACCACCTGTGCCCAGACCACAGAAGCGCCCCAACCCAAAGTGACAGAAAGCAGTGCAATTAATGTAAGGAATTGTTTTTTATGCATTTTATTTTTACCTCATCAAATGCCAACAGGAATTGGCAAAAAAAACCCAGACGATGCCCAAAAGGTACCAGAGATGCACAATTGGAGCAGGAACTGCCTGATTCTATGCCCGTGAGGCGACATTCACAAAACCAAATCCACCTGCCGAACCTGGCACGAATCAATAACTTTTAGCGGTGCAACATTGGGAAGGAAGCGAAGGTGATTTGTCCAATCAATCCGATTGCTCCTGCCAGCGTCGTATAGCGCACAAAAAACGTTACCAGCGAGTAATCAAACATCATGGTCCACAAAGTTATTTCCGCAATCAGGAGCACTGTTAGAGAAACAACAGCCATAAGCGCCCTGCTTCGCCAATCACCGGAGACTCGCAATACAGCAATTGCGCGTTGACACAGAATCCAGCTAACCCCCAATATGATCGGTACTTCGATGATGATGGGCCAAAGCTCACCGAGGTTTGGTTCCAACAGCATCATACGAACAACACCAAATGCAAAACCTACGACGAACACACCAAAAGCATAGAGCATGCCCGCTTTGGTTGGCCGTTCCCATTGCATCTCTATATTAAACCGCCCTTAGTATTTTCGGTGGCTCAAAAAAGGCAATCTGGATTACGATGTATGGAGAGACTGGGTCGGCTATCCCGGCTTATTGGCAACCAAGGAAGCCCAGTAATGAGGTTGAGGTTGCAATTGAGCCTCTATTGGGGAAAAACTCCAGATCAGTCATGTCCTCAACATCAGCGAGGTCTGCCCGGTATGCGCAGAAGTTTTCATATCGATTCGCGTCCTGGGGGAATACGAATGCAACGACTCCAGACTCGTCAGATACCAGTTTATAGTAAGCACCGGGATTTATGTCTGCAGTAGAAGGTGCCAGACTTAAACCGGCTATCAGGTATATAGGGCCAGTAATTACATATGCCTCATTGCCCACAGCCACCAGATTGTTGAGTCGTTGCTCCAGTTGTAACCAGGGACCCATGCGAAGATCCAAGGGCATTGGGACCATATTGCTGAAATTATTAAGATCGGACCAGTAAGCTGTATTCGCGAAGCTGGTAATAGGAGCCAGGCGTGTCCGATTCTCCGGCTTTGTGAGCACAGCGGCAGTCCCGCCGTAAGGATTGGCATTGCGAGTGATGCTTTCCGAAAGCCTTAGTTCGGCTTCACCTGCTTGCACAATATCTTCCAGTGGAGAAAACTTGATGAGCCTATCTGGCTGCCAGGTTCTGGGTAACAGTGAAGCCACACCGATGGCATCTTTGCTTAATCGGTAAGCCACCCAATCTGGCAAAGCTGTCTCTCCACTGACGCTGGCCGCATACACATGATGAATTACGAGATTACTTTGATTCGCCGTCACTATGGATTCATAACGCGGACATTCACCCCGGCAATGAGTGACCGCCACAGTCTGGGCCTTGCCGCTTTGAGCCAGCAGACTCAGCAGCAGGACCTTCGCGCAAATGGTAGCAGCCTTCGCAACCCGGCTCCACAATTGCCCTGAAATCAAACTTCCTGAAATTCCCATATTAAGGATCCTTCAATCATAATGCTTCAGGCTCATGGACCTGCTCCTCATAGCTTAAAATTATCACACAAAATGAGGATTTTTATTTGATCTAAATTAACATGCTCTCATGGATGATTTCCGCCTGACCGGGCTACTACGCGTACAAGATTCTGACTAAACCGTAAAAATCATATATTCTTGCATAAAGACCTCAGTAGGCGACAAATATGAATCGATTCCTCCAGCTTTCTTTCGTGACAGTGTTAGGTGTAGCTGCACTGACTTCTGTTAACGCACAGAACAAGGATTCCAATTCCTTACTTGAATCCTATACAGCCATTGACGAAGCGATGATGCAAGATCCACCAGCGGAAGATTGGCTGATGTGGAGGTCTCACTATGATTTGAGCGGGCATAGCAGCCTTAATCAGATTAATCGGGACAATGTTGCAAATTTAACCGAAGCCTGGAGTATCCCTCTTTCTCAAGGCGGCAATATGACAACACCGCTTGTACATGATGGGGTCATGTTTATCGCAGATACCAATAATATTCTGTTGGCGCTGGATGCGCGCAATGGCCAGGAACTATGGCGCTACCAGCATGAATCGGAGAATTTCGATGGGCGCCGGCAGGGTATAGCGCTCTATGATGACAAGGTCTTCGTACCCCACAATGATATGGATCTTGTTGCGCTGAATGTGCGAAGTGGCACCGTTGAGTGGGAGTCCACGATTGCAACACCGTCCAATGAGCTCGAGCGGGGTTATTTCGCGCTGCGCGGCGCCCCTATGGTTGCCAACGGCATGCTCATCCAGGGTGTGACTGCCACCATCGCTCCTGAAGGTGGATTCATTGTCGGACTGGATATGAAAACCGGCATTGAGCGCTGGCGCTTTCATACTGTTGCACGGCCAGATGGGCCTGGTGGCAATACCTGGAATAATTTACCACTGGCGGGTCGCAGCGGTGGCTCAGTGTGGAACTCAGGTAGTTATGATGCTGATCTCGACCTGGTGTATTTCGGCTCTGCGCCCACTTACGATACCGCGCCATTGCTGGCAGACCTCGGTATCGAGGGAGTCAGCAATGATGCGCTGTTTACCAATGCAACTCTGGCACTGCGTCCGCGAACCGGAGAACTGGTCTGGTATTTCCAGCATATGCCCAATGATCAACTGGACCTTGACTGGGTCTACGAGCGTCAACTGGACGAACTTGAAATTGATGGCCAACAACGCAAAGTCGTGTTCACTGCCGGCAAAATGGCGCTTTATGATGTAGTGGATGCGGCGACCGGTGAATACCTGGACTCGATCGACCTTGGTGTGCAGAACGTGGTGACTGCAGTTGACCCTGTTACCGGAGACAAATCTATCAATCCCGACTCAAGACCCAACCTGGAAAACAATCACCTGATTTGCCCTTATTTTCTTGGCGGACGCAACTGGCAGGCCGGCGCCTACAATCCAGATATTAAAATGCTGTTTCTACCGGTGCTGGAAATGTGCATGATGGCCGGGCTGATGTCGGACGGCACTTTGCTCTCTACTGGAATTGAATCCACTGCAGCGCCACGAGCCGACAGCGATGGTCAATTCGGTCGGTTGCAAGCGATCAATATGGCAACCAGGGAACTGGCCTGGCAGCATCGTGAACTAACGCCCCCCTCTACACCCCTGCTCTCCACCGCAGGCGGCCTTGTGTTTGGCGGCAATCTTGATATGTCATTTAAAGCCTTCGATGCCAGCACTGGCGATGTGTTATGGAGAACCGCACTGGATAACCTGCCTTCTTCTTTCCCTATCACTTATGCCGTTGATGGCAAGCAATATGTAGCCATTGTTCAGGGCCAGCCCAGTCGATTTACCGGCAGCCTGTTCGGCATCATTACTGGCTTTCTGGGGGAGAACCAAACTGCGGTGCAAGCCCCAACAGGGCAACCTGCACTTGTAGTGTTTGCATTGGAATAAGCAGTGCGCAAAATTACAACCGTCTGAAAAAGCCTGACAAGTTCAAGGTTATTAATCCTCGCCTACAAAGCGCTTAATCGCGGGTGTTTCACGCTACCCCCTGCGCTAGGCCTCACCCTCTCATTGTTCCACGCCGGCCCACAAACCCTTGAATCTCTCCAGCTATGCCTTAGGTTGTAAAGGGCAAGGCAGGAATCTTGAAAACATTCTTGCCATGAGCATGACGCAACTGAAACTTATGCAATTTGACACAGGAGGTTAGAATATGAATTTCAAAAGAAATGCATTAACAACCGCAATTCTTGCTACATCTCTGACATCCGGCGTCGCCATGGCTCAAGATCCTAACCCGTACATGCGACCCGATGACACCTGGATTAGCATCAACGGAACGGTACAAGACATTACGCGAAACAGTTTTGGCCTTAATTATGGTGACGGCGTAGTTATCGTAGAAATGGACGATGGTGACAGGGATGCCGATGCCTATAAGCTGTCGGAAGGCGATGAGGTAACAGTTAATGGCCTCATTGATAATGACTTTTTCGAAACAACATCGATCGAGGCTAGTAGTGTATATGTGCCAAAATTGAATACACACTTCTATGCCAGCGCACGAGACGAGGAAGATTATCCAGGCTGGTATAGCTTCGACCCTGAACCAGGCGAGGTAGTCGCTCAGGGGATTGTGACTGAAATTAATGGTGATAAATTTACCATCAATAATAACTCTCAATCATTGCGGGTAAACACTTACTACATGGAGAATAGTCCGCTGGACAATCAAGGCTATCATCGCATTGATATCGGTGACGTAGTGCAAGTAAGTGGAGATCTGGAGTTCGGCTTTTTCGCTACCGCTGAACTTGATGCCGAATCGATAGTGACTCTTTCGAGTAGCTAGATGATCCGCATTACGCCTGTTATGCTCATTTGTAAGGCGTAAAAAAAGGGGGCTGAGAAGCCCCCTTTTTTCTGCCAGTGAAATATTATTCCACAGGCTCCATACGTACTACAGCAGTTTCACCGCCACTGCGATCTGAAATCGCGATATAGATGTAACCGTCAGGACCCTGACGCACATCACGAATACGTCCCATGTTATAGGCAAGGGTTTCTTCCACGATCACGTCACGATAATCATCATCAAGATCTACACGTGCAAGCTGCTCACCAGCCAGCGCTCCGACAAAGATGTCGCCATACCAGCCAGGAAACTTGTCACCGGTGTAAACCATTAAGCCTGAAGTTGCGATCGAGGGCACCCAGAAACGCACAGGACGCTCATAGCCTGTCAGCATCTGACGCTCATGTATGGGTGTACTTGAAACATAATTTACACCATAACCCACTACCGGCCAGCCGTAATTCTTGCCTGGTTCAATAAGGTTGAGTTCATCGCCACCTTGTGGGCCATGTTCGGTCATCCATAGATCACCTGTTTCAGGATGAATAGCGAGCCCTTGTGGGCTACGGTGACCATAGCTCCAGATTTCCGGCAGGACGCCATCTTCTCCAACAAATGGATTGTCATCAGGCACGCTGCCATCGTCATTTAAACGTACAATCACGCCGTGGTGATTACTCAGATCCTGTGCCGGATGTTCTGTCAGCACTCCTTCTGAAGGCACTTGCCGATCTCCAGCAGTCAGGTACAGGTAGCCGTCTGCATCAAACACCATCTTGCCACCATAGTGGCTGCGGCCACTGGCAGTAGCAGCAAAAATTTCCACCACGTTGGTCAGGCGATCATTTTCGAATCGTCCGCGAACAACAGTGGTAGTTGAGTCATCAGCACCTACTGGCTTGGAGTAACTCAGGTAGAGCCAGCGGTTGTCTTCAAAATCAGGGTGAGGCAGCACTTCAAACAGTCCACCCTGGCCCTGGTAAAAAACTTCCGGAGTGCCGGGTACGGCTTCAGGCAGTAATTCGCCATTGCGCACGATACGCAAACGGCCGGGCTTTTCAGTAATCAGCATGTCGCCATTAGGCAGCCATGCCATTGACCACGGGTGCACCAGTCCTTCTGCTACCGGGACAACCCGGTAATCATGCTGGGCGGAAAAATAGGTTCTTTCCTGCGCGCCGACGCCAAGCGCAATACTTACAAGCGTCGCGGCAGAAACGAGTTTTATCAGAGAACGAATCATGGTTTGTTCCTTTGTGTTTTCAATTGCTGAATCGCGACAAGGCGATCCTGTTGGCGAAGTGTACATTAGCTAGCGTGAGCAGGGCAGAATAGCATATTGGATTGCCAGAAATAAGAATCATTCGCGTTAATCCGCTGAAGCGCTGAGTACGGCAGTCCGTAGGGCGCTATGATTGCTTGAATGGGGACCCAACGCAGCCGTAATTCGACATTCTGCCTGCATTAGTCGTCCACTGGCCATTCTCGCATGCCGGATACCAGTTTTTCGATGGATTGTGGAATTAAGCGCAGCAAATTCTGAAACAGGAAATCGCGATTTGGATTACCAGAGAAATAGCCTCGCAGTTGAATTTGTGGTGGAAATCAGATATTGAATCAAATGAACTGCCAATAATTACAATAGCTGGGGAGCACTTGATGCATTTTATAAGAAGAACGATCGCTTTACTCACCTCGATACTCGCTGGAATCACCCTTATACCAATATCTTTCGGCCAAACTGGAACAAGCATCTATGAGGGAGACTGGACAGCTTATCATGGCAATGAATTCGCCCAACGTTATTCCCCTCTGGATCAGATCAACGCGGACAACGTCAGTGAGCTGGAAATTGCCTGGCGCTTTTCTACTGCCCATTTCGGGCCCGGTACCGACTTCAACAACCCGTCCACACCCCTGGAGATTAATGGCATCCTGTATGCCAATGTCGGCGCCACGCGCAATGTCGTAGCGCTGGACGCTACCTCCGGTCAGGTATTGTGGTTGTACCGTTATCAGGAAGGTGACCGTTATGATGAAGCGCCACGCAAAGGCGCTGGCCGCGGTGTTTCATACTGGCGCGACGGTGATACGGAAAGAGTTATCGACGTCAGCCCCGGTTACCAACTCGTTTCCCTGGATGCCAAAACTGGTATTCCCGATCCTGAATTCGGTGACAACGGCAAAGTGGATCTGTTTGTTGGCCTGCGTAATGCTGTGGATGATCGCTACGCTTATCCCGATATCGGCCTTTCAGCGCCACCGTTTGTCATGAACAATGTCATCGTCGTCGGTGCCGCACATCGCACTGGTGGCCGCCCTCGATCCAAGTCAAACGTGAAGGGCGACATCCGTGGATTTGATGTCCGCACCGGCGAACTATTGTGGACCTTTCATACAATCCCCGAGCGCGGTGAAATCGGCTACGAGACATGGCTCGATGAAGGCGTGGAATTTACCGGCAACTCAGGAGTCTGGGCACCAATATCCGGTGATCCTGAACTCGGTCATGTGTATTTACCTATCGAAGACCCTACTGGAGATTATTACGGTGGCGACCGACCTGGAGCCAACCTGTTTTCCAGCGGCCTGGTAGCACTGGATATTCAAACTGGTGAACTACAGTGGCACTTTCAATTCATTCATCACGATATATGGGACTGGGATGTGCCCGCAGCGCCAGTGCTCGTCGACCTACCCAATGGCCGCGACATTGTAATGTCTGTTACCAAACAGGCCTGGGTCTATACTTTTGACAGGCATACAGGCGAACCGGTTTGGCCAATTGTTGAACGCCCGGTTCCAGCTGGCGATGTGCCCGGTGAATGGTATTCACCCACCCAGCCTTTCCCGACCCGTCCCGCCGCCTTTGATGTGCAGGGATTTACTGAAGAGAACATGATCGACTTTACACCTGAACTGCGTGCTTTGGCTTTGGAAGCGGTACAGGATTTTCGCCTCAGCCCCAGTGTGTTTGAGCCACCTTCACTGGCGGAAGCTCCTGACGGCACGCGTGGCCGCCTGGGCTTGCCCTCTTCTACCGGTGGCGCCAACTGGGAAGGCTCTGCGGTCGATCCTGAAACTGGCATCCTCTATATCCCTTCGAGAACACAGCTACAGGTCCTGTCACTGGGCAAGAATCCAGATTCAGACATCGATCTGAGTCAGGGCTTTGGCGTGCGCACGCCACGCATCCAAGGCCTGGAACTGGTCAAACCACCCTATGGCCGCATCACCGCCATAGATATGAATACTGGTGATCACCTGTGGTGGGTGGCCAATGCAGACACACCGGAGCGCATCACAAATCATCCGCTGCTTGAGGGTGTGGACCTGGAGCCAACTGGCGTACCTACACGATCCGGTATTCTGCTCACCAAATCACTTTTGTTTGTTGCCGAGGGCAACGGCTCTGCCGATGCCGGCCCCACTATTCGGGCATTGGACAAGACTAACGGCGAGATTATTTACGAATGGGATTTACCCGCCAACCAGACTGGCCTGCCATTCAGCTACGAACATGAGGGTAAGCAATACCTGGCCATGTTTGTTGGCGGTGGTGGCGACGCGGCCGAGCTGGTGGCTTACGCCCTACCCTGATCTACTGCCAATTGCAGTAACACATAGCTTCACTGGGTGAAGCTATGTGTTACCCCTTTGCTGTACCCTAGAAATACCACATCAACCGGCCGTAGAAGTTACGACCCAGACCTGGCATGCGCTCACGCATGGCAATATCAGGATTGTATGCCCTGTTATAGGCAGACAAGTGATCAAGATAATCCTCATCGAGCACATTCTCGACACCAATTACGATTTCCAGACCGGAAGTCACATTCACGCGTCCAGTCAGATTCAATAGCGAATATCCATCCGTTGCCTGCTCCAGATTGGTATTGGATACCTGATCCTGATCTGCATAATGAATTGATTCTATGCTCCCTACCCAGTCACCAAAAGCATAGTCCAGTGCCAGGATAATATTGTCAGGTGCAATACGGTAGAGATCATCGTTTATATCGTCGCGCTCACCACGCACCATGCTGGCGATGGCACGAAATGTCAGTCGATCATTGATCGCAAATGCCGACTCCATGTCGAAACCATAAAATGTCGCGTCTACATTCGAGAACTGCAAAGGGTCAGGACTTCCCATGCCCATATTGGCCATCAGCTGGGCGAAGTTATTGACCAGCATACTGGAAGCCGGCATGCCTTGAATGTAGTCGCTTACTTCCTTGTAGAACAGGCGTGGATAGAAATAGAAGCCGTCGCCATCATAGTCAAACCCTAACTCCAGCTCGTGTGCTACTTCCGGATCCAGGCGCGGATCACCCACGTAGGTTTTTCCATCAGCCAAACCGCCTGTTGCTTCCAGTGGCAGCCACAAATAACGCTCCTGGTAAGAAGGTGAGCGCGATTTTCTGGCCGCCCCCACATACCAGACAACATCGTTTTCGCTGTCAAAACTTAACCGGGCAAACCAGTCGGCATTAGTCTCAGACTGCGAGAGATCGTCGTTATTAAACTGAGTCGCCAGCATACTCGCCATGTTATCCATCATAACTGGCATGCCCATCATCAAGTTCATAGGATTCAAATTAGCGGAAACCCGCTCTGAATCCATAGAGACCAGATTCACGCGCGCGCCCAGGTCGAGTCCTATCTGATCAGTGAGTGAAACACTGCGCTCAACAAATGCTCCCAGTACGTCACGCTCTGCATCCTGGAAATTGGCGATATAGAAAGGTGCTGCATTGGGATTAGTAATAGTCGATCTATGAATGGAACGATGACCATCAAGGCCGTACTTCCAGCTACCATTGCTCACGAATTGTTCCACGTCCAACGCGAAAGCATAATTCTCACTCACAGCCCAGTTGCGGCGAAAACGCATGGCGCCTGTAGTCATCATATTATCCTGGGGTGGACGGCGCAGGTGGTAGTTGCTCATCCAGTGCTCGTTATCACTGGTGGATAGTTTAGCTGTCAGTACGCGATCACTGCCCTGCCATTGATATCGGGCGCGGAACAGATCGCTATCAATGGAACGTATGTCCATAGGAAGAGAGGCAGTGCCTGCATTCTTCGTGTTATTGCGCGCGAAGTCGATACTGAATTCATGATCCCCGGTACGAAAACTGTATCCCAGGTCATAACGCTCACGCTCATATTCCGAAGGAATGATTTCGCCGCCGGGAAATTTCAGGTCGTCAGCTTGCTCCTGCATAACAAAACTGCGGAAAATGTGATTGCGATTTGCGGCAGATAAGAACGCACTTGCCACGGCACCCTGATTCACTGATTGCGCACCAAAATAAGTTCGCCCGGCGAATTCAAAATCGGAAGAAATACCATATTCACCAGAATAGGTTTGAGCCTCCACATAACCACCAATGGTTTCCTGACCAGTGCTGACCGGCGCAATACCACGATTGATTGTCAGGGATTCCAACACTGCCACTGGCGCATAGTGTAGTGGCGCATCCATGGCATTGGGTCCGGCACCGGAAATAGGCGCACCATCTACCGAGACGCGAATGCGATCACCGAACATTCCGCGGTATTGGGCAATGCCAGTTAGCTCACCGTTTTTATTAATGTTTGCGCCCGGCATCTTGCGCAATAATTGAGCCGTGTCAGGTGGCGCAACCAGAGTATCGTCTGTGCGGACTGTGTGAGTATCTCGCACACCTGTCACAATGATTTCCTGAATTCGCGCATCCTGAGCCAATGCAGATCCTGCTGCCAACAAGCAAACAGGAAGCAAATAAGAATTTCTTAGTTTCATAGCGTCATTGCCCTTTTTGCAAATATATGAAGTACTGATCCCAAGTTTAGGGCATGTGGGTAGATTACAACTGCGACATGTTGTCGCAGGTGGCACTTTTCAGGTTGAAAACACAAACAAGTTTGATGTCGATCAATTTTTCCGTGCGCCGCATTCAACGAATATCGAAACTCACTGCACTACCATCAAGGCTGAATGCAAATATTGAATTTTTTACACTTGATGAGGCGTAGCTTTGACAAAAGATAGCGAAGCGATAGCGGCACTACTTGCTACAATTTGTTACTTGTCAATGTCACATGTCGAGCTGTAAATCCTCATCTCTGGCTTTATGAATCGCCACTCGTCCGTCAGCTCGTCGTTAGTTCATATCTGGTCCAGAATATTCGACAAAAAGCCGGTTTACCTATACCTTTTAGGCTTCTAATTACAAGAATAGGGAGTATCCGCCATGAGCAAGGGCAAAATTGCCGGTATCGCGGCAGGAGTTGTAGTAATCGGGGGAATTCTGGGCTGGATGTTCACTGCGCCCTATCTGTCCAACGAAGGACTGGGCCGTACTCCCGGGATCATCATCGGCGGCACACTCACCGAACCTCTCAACGACTTCAGCACACTTAACGGCCAGGTTCAGGGCCCACTGATGATGAAGCAGGCAGGATTCCCACCATTCGTTGTTTATCTTTCCTGGGTCGGCACACCAGATGGTGTCATTACCGCCACCCGACCTGACAATGGCTATTGGGCCAGACGCGTCCGCGAACGTGGTGGCGATGGCCTGCTGCGCATTGGCGACCAGACCTTTGAAATGACAGCTAATGAGATCCTCGATGAACGACGCCTGCCCATGATGCAACAGTGGGCGGAAAAAGCTGGCAGAACCCTGGACGAGCCGCTTTATGCAGGTTCGGAACCACTGCGCGAGTGGGAAGTATTCTTCTGGACACCCAGATCCTGAGCCGATCCTGAGATCAGATCCACGGTCTCCAGACTACAAGAATCATTCCCACAATTTCCGGCCGGCTTCGAACCAGACGCGGTGAAGAGTGGAGCCAGATAGAAGGCGTTATATCTGAGTAAACGGGAGTTAGACCTAGCGATCTGGCTCTGGTGTGAATTCCTGTCCATCGGCAAAGAGCAATTTTTGCAGATACATGGTGTTTTCGCGTCGGCCCTTGCGGCCGGTTGCGGTAACTTTGACACCTATTTCTAACGCCGCCATGCTGATGCCCTGACGATCCAGCGTCGTGCGCCCTACTGTCTCCAGCAACCAGTAGGTTTCCGCACCTGAGGTATCAATATGTTTGATGAGTACCGACGCATGTGGATTCATATTACGCACTTGTTCAATAACACCATCCACAGAAATTATTTCCTGAGTGAAATTGACATTGGTGGAATGATGGGCGCTGGAAAGCATTGGTAGGCACAATACTAATAACAGTGGAAAAATATTTCGCATACAAAATCTCCTACGCTAGCGGGTTTGCGACTCATTCAGCTCAAGAAACCAATCGTAGTCGGCACCTGTGCACTCGTATAACAGAATTTCCGTCTCGTCCAGTCGCTCATAGAAATACTCTAGCACCAGAGGTTTCTCAAATAAGTTTTCATCCATGTAGGTATGGGTGATATGTAACCTGCCATCAGTGATGCGCAGTTCTTCTCGCGTCACTGTGGTTTCCGCCTGGGGAATACCGCGGGATGTTCTGATATAGCCAGGAGCATGTTTGCGCGATTCAATCACGAGAACATCATCTTCATACCAGGCAAACGAAGATCCCATCTCGGCAAAGTATGTGCCTTCCAGATTACGCGTGCTGGGTAGATCCGACATGATTGTCACATCGCCAAGGGGAATTTCACGGCGCAAATCGAATAACTCATAACTGATCAGTATGCTGGAATCAGCTTGCTCAATCTTGATGCGGGAGTTGGGATTAGCCCATATGCGGGAAGCACTTGCAGGTACGCAAGCAAGACTGGGGTCGTCCTCCAACAGATCATATTCATCCTGTAATCGACTGCCTTCGGCGGTGAGCAGTATCTCACCTTCGGTGCCGGGCCCATCCAGCAACCAGATACCCTCCACATCCTGAGCACTGCTAAAACCAGTACAGCAAACTAAAAGCAACAATGTTGCCAGTGTGTTCTTCATAATGTTTGCGATTCCTCGAGCAATGATAACCGGCATAATGTGACAAGTTTCCCCAGGGATGAAACGTGTCTTAAAGTTCACTTGCTGGAACAGTCAACCGGCTTACAACCGGGCGACCGTCGACAATGCGAGGTCGGTAACTGGTCTGGTCAAGACGGATGCCAATAGCACCCACAGTCTCTTGCGTGAGCACTTCTGCCGGCGCTTCCAGATTCAAGTTGGTAATCTCACCGGTGGTCTCAACATCAAACGATACGTTGACTGGCAGATTACCACTGCGCATGCGTGGATCACGGGGAATCTCATCAAGTATGGCCTCGAGCACTTTTACCGGTTGTCCCATCAATTCGTTACGTAACTCCAGGGAATCTTCCAGCATATCCCAGGCTCTGCCATATTGAGTGCGCGCACGCGCATGATCTCCCGCCAGTAAATTTGCATCACCCAGATTTAATACGGCGATAGCCAATTCACGTTCACTGACGTCAGGCATTTCCTCGAGCACATCAATAGCTTCCATAAAACTCTGGCGCATATTCCCCAAATGACGGCGCACCGTGTTATTTTTTTCTCTTTGTTGTGCCGCGTAAAATTCCGGGTCTAATGAAGCGCCAGCGTTACAAGCGCTTGCCGATGGCTGAACACCGCTGTCCACTGAAAGAATTGTCGGTATGCATTGCTGAATGGACTGACTCGCCGGTGAGACAGCTTTGAATACTTCAACCGGAAGCTGGGCTACATGCTTAGCAGAATAGAAATAGGCAAGACCTCTGGAGGATAACAGTTTGACGTGTAATTCAGGTTTAAGTTGCCCGGCCGCTTCCAGATCTCGCATCAGTATCCGGTATATGTTGGCTGCCTCCTGTACTGACCGATCATTGACAGGTCGATAGACGCGAGTTTGAAACGCACGGATCTTCCAACTTGCCAACTCGGTCATGGCACGGATGTAACGTGCATCGGCAGGAGAATAAATGCGCCGCGCTATATCAGCGGCAATATACATATTGGTATCAAGCTGCTCCCAGTCCTGGGTCTCGTACAGCAGTCCATTGAATTGATTCAGCACTGTAAACTGGGCATCGGTAGCCAAACCACCATTGATACGCGCAGCCTGCAATGCTTCCTGAAATGCAAAGGTAGCTTCCTGCAGCGCGCCAAACTCCCATAATGCATTTGCCAGCGAGAGATAAATCTCACCACTGGATTCATCATAGGTTCCACTCAGTGAAGCCAGCTCGGAACGATAAGCTTCTATGGTCGCGTCAGAGAATTCCTCACTCTGGCCAGTGGCAGTTGCAATGGCAGGCTGCGCGAGGAGAACAGGAGACCGTAACAGGCTCGTAACTGAAACCGTTACAAGGAGAAGAAGCGCTATGCAAGTGCGGGCTCGCATTATAAAACTCCAATTCCGAAATACAGCCAGAACTCTCATAGGAAGTGAGATCTGACTGAGTTTAGAGGTTCTACACTTAATTGTGTTTCAGCTTCCCTGCCTTGATTCAGTGTCGCGGTTTTAACTATGGAAATCCAGTCATTCGACGGCCAAAATACCCTTCAAGAGCTCATAATGGAGCGATTTTTTGCAATACAGCCAACCTGCTTACAGAATGCAGCAGCATCTTTTTCCGCGATCCACGCGTGGCATCGAGAATGATGAGCTACCCGGCAGCAGAGGCCACTGAATTCACTACAGATGAAATTCGCATGAAGCCGGAGGAAGGGCGCATCTATGTATTCCCTGGCTGGCTGGAACATGGCGTGGAAGAAAACCAGAGTGACGCTGACCGCGTGAGTATTAGCTTCAATGTACTGGCGTTACCGAGACCACCTGAAAATTAGTCAGTCTAGCCCGACCAGTGTTGCAGAAATCAAAATTCTAAGAGCCTCGATACAAAATAAAGCCGGCGTCATCAGGCTTCGAGGGATATTTCGAATTTGTACCTGACATGCGCTCGTTCAGAAGTGTAATTAGTTGCGTTGCTGCATTGCGTAAATTGCCTTTTCTGATGATCTCGATGATTTCCTCCAGATGCAGGTTGTCAAAGAGACCATCGCTGGATAACAGGACCGTGTCGTGGCGCGCCAGTTTTATCCCCGAACCAATTTCTATTCGCATGTCACCGGCGCCGAGATAATTTGAAATCAGATGGCGCTCATCATGATGAATCGCCTCCTGCTCATCCAGCATCCCCGCTTCAACGGCGTAAGATACCGGAGAATGTGAAATTGTCTGTAGTTTGACCTTGCCACGCTGACCCACGACCAACACTTCCGAGTCGCCGACATGGTAGGGGCGAATCCCACCCTGACTGATTTCTGCGATAGCAACCGTAGTACCAGCACCAACTCCCAGGCCAAGGACTGCCTGATTCGCCGTTTCCAATGCGGTGAGAATTGTCTCGCGATAACCGGTTTCTGAATGTCCGGAAGCGGTGATTGCATCCATAAGAGCCTGGACTGCGATTCTGGAGGCTTCCGTGCCACACGCGGCACCACCCATGCCATCCGCCACGGCAAGCACGCAGTCACCCTTATCGAGCAAGTAGACACCAAGACTGTCTTCTATATCACTGGATTTGCCCGGAGCTTTCTTCAGGTAAGTAACAATGTTGCCTGACGCAGCGGCGTAAAACTCACCAGCAATATCTGATTCATATCGAGCAAATATCCTGGATTCAGAGAGTTCGAGAAATTGCATGGCGCGTTGCGTTGTCATTTTAATTAACGCAACCTTAGCGCTTCCAGATATTCACGAAGCTGACCTGCGGTCTTGAACTTCTTAAGGATGAGACTGTCTTTCTGCCCCCTGATAATCGATTTGACCTCCTGGGGTAAGTTGGCATAGTGCTTCTGCCCTCCCAATACTTCGTGTAGCAGTTTCACCATACTGACCACATCGTACTGAATATTTTCCCGACGAGCGGACTGCCAATAAAACATGTCGATTAACTTGAGCTCATAGTTGAGCCCGAGGCGACTCAATATAATATTCTCCAAATGCAGGTCGCCATGGTATTCGTTAGCTCGATGCACGCATTCCATTCCTTTGGCGAGGGCGTATAACAAATGTAAGGCCTGAAAGGTGGGCAGGCGCTTTCCTCGCTGGCGAGAAATATAGTCACTCAGAAGTTCGCCTTCAACATGCTCCGAAACCAAAAAAGTAATAGGCGCACCACGATAAGTAATTGTATCCTGGCTCACATACTGAATAATGATTGGGCAATTGCGTAGCTTGTGCAGTTTCTGCGCATAAAACTTGAACGCCTTATTGCCTTGATTACGTTGGGGAAAGAAAAATTTGGCGGCGCGCTCGATACCTGTGATGCGTTCCCGGATGAGGTAGACCTCGCCTTCCCAGCCTCCCCCAAGCTTGGACACCACTTCGTATTTCTTCGCCAATGGTCTGCCTGGCGGGAAATTGAAAGAATCGACAACTATGGGTTTGCTTGGTTTTGGCATATTAATGTGGGCGGTTGAGGCTATTGTTCTTTAACGAAATGCAGTACCCGGAAGTCCTGCGATGTGACAAGTGTAATGTGCAGCCCAGCGCAGAGGAAGTCATATATTCTGCATGCCGGGCATGAACGCAGGCGGCAGGTTTTTCTCGACTCGGATATAGCCCTCAGTCGCGCAAGGTTCTGGCTGCTGGATGAGACTCCAAATCGCTGTATTTTTTGACCTCGCCCGTCTATCATGACTTGAAGCCTGCACACCAAGCACTTTTTCATGTTTAACACCCGGAAATTCAGGCATTTGAGCGTTTTTCTAACTCTGCTGTTACTGGCCGACAGCACTCTGGCGCTTGAAATTACTACGCATGAAAATATGTCTCATATGGCCACACTCCCCGTTGCCATGCAACATGACGGGCCACCGCCCATGATTGCCGCACATAAACAAATATCAGAGCCAGACCTGGCAATACTCGACGTCAGTGAACAAACAGAAGAGTGCATCTGTGATGAGATCTGTTGTGTCAGCTCACTCAATCTGATCAATTCATCAGCCGGGCTTTTACTTGGCCATCTGAAAACCAGTGGTAGCTTACAAGCTCTGTTGTATCAATCGATCAATCTGGATCTCTTGCGTCCTCCCCCTATTCGTTAACCTCCAAACCGCTTTTCGTTTTTCCATTTAATGATGCTTCGCAACGGGAGTTGAGCCATGCCATTGCGCACGCTCGTGTTTGTTTGCTTTACAGTTATTTCTGCACCAGGGCTTGCCGCCATGGTTGACTATGAATTCACCATCGATAACAAGACTGTCAATATCACCGGTGACCCTGTTTCTGCTTTGGCGATCAATGACCAGATTCCGGCACCCGTAATTCGCGCCGCTGTAGGCGATACACTACGCGTAACTTTTCACAACGAGCTGGATGAATTATCCACGGTACACTGGCATGGCATTCTTCTGCCTCCCGACCAGGATGGCGTGGCATATCTGAATACTCGTCCTATCGAGCCAGGTGGGTCCCACACCTTTGAATTCCCTATCACACACGCTGGTACGTTCTGGTATCACTCCCATACAGATTTACAAATACAGAAAGGTCTCTATGGCAGCGTAGTATTGACGGACCCGGAAAATCCGCAAAATCTTCAGGACGAAGTTGTCGTGTTTTCCGACTGGACTGATGAGCCTGTCGCAAATGTACTAAACAATCTCAAATCTGATGATAATTTCTACAGCTTCGAAAAAGAGACCCTGCAAACATGGGACAAGGTGCTGGCAAATGGTGGTGCCGCAGTGCGCAATCGCCTTAACGGCGCTTTTACCCGCATGGGGCCCATGGATCTTACCGACGTGCACTACGATAACTTTTTGGTTAATGGTGCAACAATTAATAGCCTGAACGTTGAAGACGCATCCGCGACACAGATGCGGCTGCGCCTTATCAATGGTTCTACTTCAAGCTACTTCGATGTGGAGTATGCTGGAGGACCTATGACCATCATAGCCGCCGATGGCCAGGATGTCGTACCAATCAATGTTCTGCGACTACGCATGGCTACTGCTGAAACTTACGACGTGCTGGTGCCACTGGAATCAGCTAGCGCCTTCGAACTGCGTGCAACGTCAGTCGATGGCACAGGTTACAGCAGTCTGTTTGTCGGCTCCGGCACCAGAGTAACTGCACCTGGCCTACCTCCCCCCAATCTATACCTGATGGATCACGCCAATATGGAAATAAGCGAAATGTCTGGCATGAATGACATGAACCACGCGATGCATAACGACATGCAAGTTACACAGGAAACTCATGGTGCGACTCATACAGAGCATAATGAAACCATGCCTGCTCTGGATGTGATCCCCCATATGACCAACTATGAAAATCTGATGGCACTTAAGCCATCGAGCCTTGATGCCAACCAGCAGTGGCGGGAAATTGCGCTAACGCTAACCGGTTCCATGGAGCGCTATGTCTGGAGCTTCGATGGTCAGACCCTCCGCGAGAACCCGCAGATACTTATTCGCAAAGGTGAGAATGTGCGCATGCAACTTACCAACGAAACCATGATGAACCATCCTCTGCACTTGCACGGCCATTTCTTTCGGGTTGTGAATCAGCACGGCGAACGGAGTCCGCTAAAACATACGGTAAATATTCCACCCATGGGCCAGGTGATAATAGAGTTTGATGCCAATGAGGACCAGGATTGGCTATTCCATTGCCATAACCAGTACCATATGAAGTCTGGCATGAATCGGGTGATCAGTTATGAAGAGTCGAGTATCTTCACGCCGGAGATTGCCAGGCAGATTGTGCCAAGTCAGCGCTGGTTCGATATTCAGGAATTTCACTTGATGAGCGCGTTCGCGGATTACGAATATTCCATTTTTGATGAACGTCATGAGTTCCGTTTCGAGGCTGACTTCGACATGGTAGAAACTTACGAAGTCCATCTGATGTACAACTACCACTTCAATCGCTTTGTCTCTGGCTTCGTCGGTATGGAAGGCCGCGAACATCATCATGGGAAAAATCATGACATAACAATTGCCGGAGTTAATGTGCTGTTGCCTTTCATGATTGACAGCGAATGGCGCGTGGATGACCACGGAGATTTTCGCCTTGAACTGCAATCGGAACTACCCTTAACCCGACATGTCGGCCTGGATTGGCGTTGGAATACAGATAATGAATATCGCTACGGCATCAACTTCAAGCTGAATAACCGCTGGGCTGTGACCGTGCATACAGATACCGAGTATGGCGACGGCATTGGCGTCAAGTTTTTCTACTAGCCCTTAGTTCCCAAAAAAAATCCATGGCCAGGTTTGACGGTTATGGAGAATCAGAGGTAAGTTGTTACGAATCAAAACCTGTCCTGCAATCAAGAGACTTTGCTTATGTCCCGCGCCCTGACTGCTTCACGTGTGTTCTGCCTGTTATTCGCCCTGTTGCCTACATTTGTAACGGCCCAGTCCATCGCAGGTGGGGAGTCAGGTTTTGATACTTCTCTGGAGGCCATCGAGCCGCAGGATCCAGTTGTTAACGTTGGCCTGGGTGGCAGTGACCCGGCCAACATCGCGCGCTACTTGCTGGCCAGCAATGGTGGTGCTCGTGCCGCTCGCCTGTCACCGGATGGCTCGGAAATCGCCTTTAACTGGGCGATTACTGGCGAACCGCAGGTATGGGTTATGGCAGCAGAAGGTGGATTTCCCCGGCGCCTGACATACGGCAATGGCATCAGCTTTTTCCGTTGGTCACCAGACGGAGACCATATTATCTATGGTGCAGATAATGACGGTAATGAGCAGGAAGCGTACTTCATGATCAACATTAATTCCGGCGCTGAATCCCTGGTCATGCCCGCAGCCTCTGGCGGCTTCCGCCGTTTTGGAGAGTTTGTTGGTGATAATGCAATCGCCTATGCCTCTACTGAACGCAATCGACTTGATTTCGATATTTATCTGGCCGATCTTGATTACGGTACTGCGCAAATTGTTTTTGAAGGGACCTACGGATTTTTTGTGGCAGGTGTTTCCCCTGATGGAGCATACGCCGTCATCGCAGAAACAGTAGGTGAAGATTCAGACAACCTCTACCTTCTTGAACTGGCCACAGGGGAAATCGAATCACTGTCATCTCCAGCCAGGCGGGCAAATCATACGGACGGGAGAATTGTATGGACCGAGGATAGCGCGGGCTTCTACCTGGCATCGAACCTGAATAGAGAATTCAATTCACTGATGTATTACAGCCTCACCGATGGGTTTGAACTGGTCGAAGATTTTGGAGTCGATGTCAGCCAGGTTTCCCTGTGCGGAGATAATGATCGTTACATGGTGTGGCTACTGAATGAAGATGGATTTAGCCGGATCAAGGCCAGAGATATGCAAGACAATCGTGAACTGGAAATTCCATCATTACCCGAGGGAGTTTACACAATAGATTGTCAGGGAGCACCAGCCAAGCTGGCGATTACAGTGAATGGCTGGCGTACACCGGGCAATGTTTATACCTGGGATTTTAGCGCAGCCACTGCCACCGAGATCTTTGTGGCTTCGCTTGCAGGTCTTGATCCTGAAAAGCTCGTGCGCCCGCAGAGCATTACTTTGCCAGCCCGTGACGGTGTCGAATTGCAGGGCCTGCTTTATTTACCCGACACAGCCTCGCGTCTTGTCAGTGGTGCCCCTCCTGTTGTGTTCTTCGTTCATGGCGGTCCAACAGGACAATCCAGACCCAATTTCGATCCGATTGTGCAATATCATGTAGACCGGGGCATGGCTGTGTTTGAACCCAATGTCAGGGGCTCCACCGGCTTCGGACATACCTATGTCACTCTGGACGACCGCGAGAACCGCCTGGAAAGCATCGAAGATCTGGTGGACATGTTGCGCTATCTCAATGCCGAAGGTCTGGTAGATGGTTCTCGCGCCGCCGTGGTTGGGGGTTCCTATGGGGGATATGCAGTGAATGCCGTACTCGCTAACTTCCCGGGCTACTTCGTTACCGGGGCGGCATTGTTCGGCGTCGCAGACTGGGTCACTGCATTACAAATTGCCTCACCAGGATTAAAGGCGTCTGATCGTATCGAGTACGGAGATATTACCGAGCAGAGGTGGCTGGATTATTACCAGGAAAACTCACCCATACGTCAGGCCAATGAAATCAACGTCCCGGTTTTGTATTCACACGGCGTTATGGATCCACGTATCGATATAGCAGAAACCGAAGTAATGGTCAGAACCTTGCGAAACAATGGTATTGATGCCCCTTACATTCGCATTCCTGATGAAGGCCACGGTTGGCGTAAACTGGAAAACCAGTTGTTCTATTACCCGCGACAGGCAGAATTTCTTGAAGAGCAGTTATTGAGCGCAGAACCTCGCTAACTGATACCAAAACGCTTTCCGAGCCGAGGCACAGGCTTTTGCTGCCAGTGGTTGACACCCCTAGATCATCTAGGTATTATACCTCGCACATCTATGTATAGACTTCAAATCTATCCATGGTGTGCACGACCCTGAACTGGCAAAAATAATTCTCTTGCAGGAGGCGGAATCGTGACCACTGTCTTTGCCTCGATACAGGAAAAATTAATCCCGTTCGAGAATCTGTTTTATACCTGGCTTGTCCGAGTCTTTCTGGCCGCCACAATTGCCGGCGTCGCCTGGATTGATGATGCTCCGCCGTTAGAGCTAGCCGCATATGCCATCAGTATATATACAGCTTTGCGCATCCTCATGCATTTTGGGGAGTTCATGACGGCAGCGCCATTTGGCAATCGGATTCTGCAAGCAATAAGTGCGGTTAGTGCTGTTTTACTGCTGACCCTGGCGTTTCCATCAATTGCCATTTTCACCAGGGTGATTGCTGAGTTTATTACTCTCTAGCCCGCAAGTTACAAGCAACCGGAGCCCCAATGAATCTTTCGAAAGACCTTATCGCCGCATCTTCCACGCCCCTTGTGCTGGGCATCCTCACCGAAGGAGAAAGTTACGGCTATGAAATCGTTAAACGGGTTGGGGAACTCTCCGGCGGAACACTGCAGTGGACTGACGGTATGTTGTATCCACTGTTGCACCGGCTTGAGCACCAGGCCTTGCTGAAATCTATCTGGCGTACGGCGGACACCGGACGCAAACGCAAGTACTACCACATAACAGCAAAGGGTCATAAGACTCTGGCTGAACAGAGCCAACAGTGGGAAGCCATAAACAAAGCCCTGGAGAAAATCTGGCGTAATCTAAATGATCGCTCCAACCTGGCCGGCGCAGACCTGTAAATGGTAAACAAGAATATGAATGACCCCACACTTGACGCGCAAATCATGGAATGGAAAGCATTCCTGTCACGCCATGCCGCGCTTGGTACCGATGACATTGCTGAACTGGAAGATCACCTCCGCAATCATATAGAAAATTTGCAGGCTGCAGGTTTAGCTGAAGACGAAGCCTTTATTATCGCCGCCAAACGCATCGGTGATCTCGATACAGTATCGAAAGAATATGCATCGGTTTATTCCGGCCGTCTGTGGAAGAATCTCGAGCTACCTTCACATACAACAGGCACAGAAATTGCGATCGGAAAACTGCAGCAGGAATTTCTCCTGATAATCGGACTCGCTGTTGCGGCAGCAGCGACATTCAAAATTCCTTATCTGGCTGGCATCGATTATGCGGATGCAAACATCACTTTTTATCTGCGCAATGCCACCTTGTTCTGCTTGCCATTTCTGGTTGGCTATTTTGCCTGGAAACGTGATCTCGGCTTGGCCAGCGCACGCATATTGATACCGGTATTTATTGGCGCTGCCTTATTCGTCAATCTTTATCCCTTCGAGCGAGAAGGTTCAACAGAAATACTGACGGTTATACACCTGCCGATTGTTCTATGGTTTGTTGTTGGTATCACCTATACCGGAGACTGGTGGCAATCAGATTCGCGGCGCATGGATTTTGTGCGCTTCTCCGGTGAGTTTGTCATCTATTACGTATTGATAGCAATCGGTGGTGGTGTGTTGACCGCTGTCACAACAGGTATCTTTTCGATGATTGGTTTCGATCTCGAACTGGTCGCCGTTGAATGGATTATCCCCTGCGGCGCCATCGGTGCCGTGCTCGTCGCATCATGGCTGGTCGAGGCCAAACAGGGCGCCGTGGAAAACATGGCGCCGGTTCTGGCAAGAGTCTTTACACCGCTGTTTGCGCTTTCCTTGCTGGCGTTTGTAGTAGCCATGTTAGTCAGTGGCAATGGTATTGATATCCAACGGGAGATGTTGATTGCCTTCGACCTGTTACTGGCAGTTGTATTGGGGTTGGTACTGTACTCAGTCTCATCCCGTGACCCGGGCGCCCAACCCGGCTGGTTCGATACGCTTCAATTGGTTTTGGTCGGAATGGCGCTGCTGGTCGATGTAATCGCACTGAGTGCCATGGCCACCAGAATTTCTGAATTCGGATTAACACCAAATCGCATTGCAGCATTAGGCGAGAATATTGTGCTACTGGGTAGCCTCACGGGCTATGCATGGTATTACTTCAGATTTCTGCGGGGTGAGGACGGCTTCGCCGCTCTGGAGAAATGGCAGACCAATTACATTCCGGTGTACGCGATCTGGGCGGCGGTTGTTGTCATCCTGTTCCCGCCGCTGTTTGGATTTGTTTGAGCAGCAATCGCCATCTTGATCAGAACTTGAAGCTCACACCCATGCGTAGCGCACGAGGAATTGTGGTGCGCGACATAAAGCAATTGGTTGTCTCGCAGTCGATATCTTCAGAAGTGATGCCTGGCGCATCGAGCCCAGCTACATAGGCCGGATAGTAATAGACAATTTCCTTTCCATCGGTGTCGAACAAATTGATTACTTCCACAAACAAGGTGGCAGAATTCCAGTGATAGGCACCGCGTAAATTGGTAGTGGTCAGTGATTCGCCTCGGCGCTGGTTGGCCGCATCCAGGGCATAAGGGCCCAGATATCGCGTGCGCAAACTGGCATCCCAGGTATCACGCGTTACAGTGATACCAAACTGCGCAGCCTCTTCTACCGCCTGCTCAATATAATCGCCTTCAGGATTATTGGTGTATCGGGCATCGCTGGAAGCCCAGGAGGCATCAATTGCTACACCTTCGAGTGGTTGCCAAAACATGGTGAACTCAACACCATCTCGCTCGGATTCGCCCTTGGGTTCAACTGAATTGGAATCACCCACAAAGATCAGCTCGCTGTCCTGATCGAGCCACCAGAAGGCTCCAGTGAATTTAAAATCACCGATAGACCAGCGTGCCCCGGCTTCGTACCCAGTCCCGGTGGAAATACCTGGCACAGGATCCACCGCATTCACCACTCCGCGCGCATCATTGGAATGAAACCCTTCACCCCAGTTGTAGTACAACTCCAGGTTATCCAGTGCCGCGTAGGCCAGACCAAACTTGGCCGAAAATTCATTGTCCGACTTGCTGCCATCGGCGCTCAGGGCATTCAGCGCTGTCACATCGAAATCTAAATAGTCATAACGCAGTCCAGTGCTCAATCGCAGACTGTCACTGAGATACCAGGTTGCATCCATATAAAGCCCTACCGAGAGCTCGGTAATCTCATTTGCTGCGATATCTTCAGCGAAGCTCCCAGCGTTGAATGCTTCTACACCGATGCGGCTGCCGTCGTCATAGCGCGCGCTAACTCCAGCAATCAAGTCCAGGCTATCACGTTCAATCAGGCTCTGATTGAAACTACCACCTATGATCCAGCGCTTGTCGAACTGATTGATCTGGGCGTCGTATGTGGGGTTGGACGACATGGTCCAGTCGTAATACTGGCCATAAAAATTGGCATCCCAGTTGCCGCCGGTCAGATCGGCCGATGCCATCCAGCGTGTAGTCTCCCCCTTGGCTGTTGGATCGAGACTGCAAAACTCATCGGGGCACAAGCTCGTGCCGATGGCCCGTTCCGGGATTTGCTCGGTGGGATTCCACTCCGCCTCATAGCCGGATAAAGCAAATGCCGCTTCGCCGAAACTGGTGCTTACCAGATACTTACTCCACAGGGCGAAGTGATCAAGGTCTTCTTCCTGCTCCCATGGTCCATCACTGGCCTTGAATTCACCGATCAATGTCAGGTCACCGCCAGCCAGTGTTTGCGTCATACCACCCACATAGCGATTCCAGCCATCTTCACCCATTTCGCCAGAGATGAAATTACGCTCGACTCGATCAATGGTGTTAATAAAGGAAGCGCCGGCCAGTGAAAAATCACCCATGTCGGCGTAGTAAGGACCCTTGCGATAATCGATACCCTCCACAGTCTTCGGGATGATGCCGTTAACGTCGAGATAACCTTGTCCATGGCCATGGGAACGCATATTCATCGGCACGCCATCCAGTGCGACTGTGTAGTCAGTGCCGTGATCGAGATTAAAGCCGCGCAGGAAATACTGGTTGGCCTTGCCGCTGCCAGAATGCTGAACCGCAACCATACCCGGCATGGACTCAAGCAGTTCAGCAGTTTTTACCAAAGGTCGAATAAGAAGATCGGCGCCACCCACATAACCCACACTGGCGGATTCGGCTTCGCCAATGAGATTGGTACCGCGACCGAAAACAACGATTTCCTCAATTTCAGTGTTTTCCTGCGCTACTGCACAGAAATTCGTTGTCATCAGCCCTGCCACGACAAACCCACTGGCCAAATTAGCTGCCTTCGACTTCATAACTACTCCAGGTATGGGATGAATTTCCCTACGGCGTAAAATTGGAAACAGCACTCTACCGAACTGCCACCCATATATAAGTGAAAAACCCGTAAAATAACGTTTAACAGCCGCCCAGGCAGAAACACCAATAATTTCAGATAGTTCCAATAGGTACAGATTTAGCGTCGCGTTAAAGAACAAGGCTGGGGGCGGATTTGTATTACCTTGCCCGGTTACGGATCAACAAAACCGGGAGTCTTGCAAATGCCATTGCAGTCTCATGTTCGAATGAGTGCCATGCATAGGGAGTATTCAGTGGGTTTATCCACGAATTTTGGGATAAACTGACAGGCCTCCATAGACCAAAAGGAGTCGATTATGGATCCCAATCAATTAATCATACCTGGTGTATTACTGGTCCTGATCATCGCTGTCCTGCGGTCAGGTATCAAATTTGTCCCACAAAACCGGGCCTATATTGTTGAGCGGTTTGGCAAATTCAATTCCACCAAGGAGGCAGGGCTTAACTTCATTATCCCGTTTATCGACCGGATCGCGGCCGATCGCTCGCTGAAGGAACAGGCTGTGGATATCCCCAGCCAGGGTGGTATTACCAAAGACAACATCTCACTGACTGTGGACGGAGTGCTCTATTTCCGGGTGCTCGATCCATATAAAGCCACCTACGGTGTTGATGATTATATTTTTGCGGTTACCCAGCTTGCTCAAACAACCATGCGTTCAGAGCTGGGCAAAATGGAGCTTGATAAAACCTTTGAAGAAAGAGACCAACTCAATGCCAATATCGTCAATTCCATAAACCAGGCTTCACAACCCTGGGGCATCCAGGTGATGCGCTATGAAATCAAGGACATCGTGCCTCCCGCATCCATCATGGATGCAATGGAAGCACAGATGAAAGCTGAGCGTGTGAAGCGCGCCCAGATTCTGGAATCTGAAGGCGATAGGCAGGCGGCAATTAATGTTGCCGAAGGCCAGAAACAGGCAGTGGTGCTGGCAGCAGAAGCTGACAAGGCTGAGGCTGTGCTCAGAGCTGAAGGCGAAGCCAAGGCGATTGTCGCCGTAGCAGAAGCGCAAGCCAATGCTCTGCGTGAAGTTGGTGCCGCAGCCAATACCGAGGAAGGCCAGAAAGCGATTCAACTGGACCTGGCCACCAAAGCCATCGAAGCCAAACAGGCTATCGCCAGAGATTCATCAGTTGTCTTGTTACCTGACAACGGCACTGATGCTGCCAGTATGGTTGCTCAGGGCATGGCGATTATCAACAAAATGAATGAACAAAACCCAGCTGGCAGAACTGGTAAATCCGGAACAACCAAGGAGGCCTGACAGTGGATGTGTTAAATCAATACCTTCCAACAGTTTTAATATTTCTGGGGCTGGCGATGCTGGCCATTGAAGTAGGCGTACTTGGCTTCTCTGTCATGGTGTTGTTTTTTATTGGTGTGGGTTGCCTTGCAACTGGCTTGTTAATGCTGGTCAATGTGATACCGGAAACCATGGTCGGCGCACTGGCAGGTAGTGGCGTTATGTCGTTGGTCGCAGCGGTGGGCCTGTGGAAGCCATTAAAGCGATTGCAAGATAAGTCTGAACACAAACAGGTTACCTCAGACCTGATCGGTCACAGGTTTACACTGGATTCGGATGTCTCAAGTGAGCAACCAGGACAGGTGAGTTTTTCCGGAGTCACCTGGCAGGTTTCAAGCGACACACCTATTTCCAGTGGAACCAAAGTCGAAATAATTAGAATTAACGTCGGCAAGCTGACAGTCGCACCCACTAGCTAATTCTCCTGCGCAATAAAAAACCGGGTGATCGGGATAAATCCCAATACACCCGGAAGGAGAGTTTATGCAATTACTAAGGTCTATCTAACCAGCTCAGATGCCGCTGGCAATTTCCACAGGAAGTCGCTTGGCGCTGATCAATTCATAATTGCTGCTGACATTACGGTCGTATCCATCCAGACTGGCAGCTAACTCAATGTCAGTCACTGCCCCAGCCAGATCACCACTCATCACCTTCGCAACAGCCATATTGGACAGAATGTCAGCCTTTGCTGCTTTTTCAGTAGCACTCGGAATAGTCAGATCAGTCTCAACATCTTCCAGTGCGCTCTTGCATGTGGCGATTGCAGCAGTGTATTCGCTGGATAGAATCTGAGTCACACACAGATTGTTCAGCGCGGTGAAATCAAGTTTGGCAACACTCTTGCGAGCAAATATAGATTTGGCTGTCTCAGCATCTGCAGACATCAATGCGTTGTATGCGGTCGCTTCACCAAATGCAGTTACGCGATAGTCGGCAGATACATTGTGACTAAGCAGCAATGTGCCGGCGGTTGTTAGTGCAAGTACCAGTTTTGATCGGGTTAAAAATTTCATCGGTAATTCCTCAATTAGATGCAAATAAAAAGTTAAAAAATAAAGTTCGTCATTTACCTTCTGCTGTGTGAGGAATAATAGGGATACCTGGCTAAGCTGACAAAGTATGAATCATCATGCGACAGATGAATTCAGCTCATCTATGGGTGGGCAATATTGCTGCAGATTTTCAGCCATCCAATTCCAGAATCTGCTAGCTGCTTCTCGATTCTGTTCACGCTCATTTAATGTCATCCAGTAATAGTCTTCTGTAACCAGCGTGGAACTATGCAAGGGCACGAGCGTGTCGTTTTCAAACCAGGATTTGCTAACAGGCATGGGTACAAGGGCGATGCCAACCCCTTGTTGCGCAGCACGGGCGAGCGCAAACATGCTGTCCACATAGATAATTTGCTTGGGCTTTATATTGCCAAGGCCCACGTGCCTTGCCCATCTGTTCCAGGCGTGAGGGCGCGCTTTGTGCAGAAGGATCGTCGACTGGTGTATGGCATCGATCGGATTAATTCCCCTGACTTGCCAATCATCAAACAGCGCTTTGCTGCACGCCGGAATGTAGTAAATGGGAAATAACTTTTCGATGCGATCAGCTTTGGGCGTCTTGCGAGTCAAAACAATGTTGATATCAGCGTCTGCATTCCCCACATTGCCTATCTCGGTTGACTCAATTCGCAAATCGATGTCCTGATACCGCTCGGAAAACCCGGTGATGATTGGCATGAGCAACTCCGAGGCAAAAAATTCTGGCAACTGTGCCAACAGCGGTACGCGCTTGATGTCTTTTTTCAGGCGCAGTGCTGCTTCATCTATAGAGTCCAGATGTGGATAGACTTCCTCATAGAAGTGCTGGCCGCGCTCAGTCAACTGTATGGAGCGCGTCAGGCGTTCAAATAACTTGACGTCCAATTCTTCTTCAAGATCGCTAATCTGGTGACTCACTGCGCTGGCTGAAAGGCACAACTCATCGGCCGCTTTTTTGAAGCTTAGATGCTGTGCCACCAGACAGAACGTGCGCAGCCCCCGAAGTTGCATTGCCATCGGCTGTCTCTACTTGTAAATAAACTGAAATTAGAAGTTCGTGAATCAGTTTGACTCATGAACAGAAAGATAACGCGGTTTCGTTACCAGGGCATTGCAAAGCCTGTGCCAGAATAGACAATGCAAAGTTGATCACAGGAATAAGCTGATCTGGGGGCTTTCCCGGCTTTACAGGGCATTAGCCTGCACAAGAACGGGTCAGAAATCGCCAACCCTCCCCTTTATTGGTCATTTATGGTCGCCTATTTGCCTGCACATTTGCCTATGGGACAGTGCCGAAATGGGGTCAGATCCCTTTCCAGGGCTGTGCCCCAACCCCGCCGGATTGAAAATAATCATTGACTATGGCATTTCCATGCCTTAATGTGCGCCCAGCTTGAAAGTAAGCATCTATTTATTTTCCCCATTACGAAGTCATTTCTGTAGTACCTCGTCCTGAAGTTTATAAGTACCGCCCATTTTCACGCGCCAGAACCATTGCGTCTGGCTTTCAGACTGCAATGGAATTTAATAAAGTAATATATATAGGTAAGACACATGTCAGACAAGATTACAGGAACCGTAAAGTGGTTTAACGAAGATAAAGGCTTTGGTTTTATTTCACGTGAAGGCGGCCCAGATGTATTCGCTCACTTCACAGCGATTGAAAGCGATGGCTTCCGTACCCTGACCGAAGGTCAAAGCGTGCAGTTCCGCGTGACCAATGGCCAGAAAGGTCCTCAGGCTGAAAGTATCACTGTAGCTTAATTTTTTAAGCTAATATTGATGTCAAAAAGGTCGTCGGGAATTTTCCCCGGCGACCTTTTTTATTACCCCACATTTAATCTGGACGGCCAGGTTGCATCAGTATCTGGTTCGCACTAACCTGAACTCCTCATACACAAAAACACCAAAGCTATTTTGCCCGGAATCAACCGCATACATTTAGCAGCAATTTTATTGACAAGCTCGATTGCCAGCATGATCGCGCCTGCGAACTATGCCGCAGAGGAAGAATTACAGCTGTTGACCATTAGCGGAGATCTTATTGGCAAGCTTGACGATATTGGGCCAAACCTGGAAGCGCAGCAAGTCATCAAGCGCTACTATGCCGAATTGCCAGATGCAGTAAGGTCACGCCTGCAATCTTTACAGAATGAGTTATCTGCAATACAGCCAAACTACCTGGTGGCTTCAGCTGCTGGAGACACTGCCGAACTGAATGAATTGATGGATGATCTTGTTGCACGGTGGGCAAAGCTGCGCACCACACATAGCCAATACTACACGACAGAAGTAGTGCAAGTACTGGATTCAGCCTTCGCTGAAATCTATGAATGGTTGCACTAAAACAGATGTTTGCGCCACAAACTGCCAGCCAGGCATAGAAGCATGCGATTATTTCTTTGGCTTTGGGCCAGAGAATGCCGAGTCCGGGCTATTCGTTCACGACAGCTTTCGGTAACGCCACGATTTGCCAGTACTCATCGACTCGTCGCAGCGCCTTGAACAGATCTTGTTCCAGATGCGACTTGCGAATAAAACCTGCGATATCTTCCTTGTATCTTGATTTAAGCTGCCGATCATCTGCAGCACTTGTAAGCATGTAAATCACAGATCCCTGCAAGCGTGGATCGGCTCGCACCTCCGCGACAAACCTGTCATCGCTTGTACACACAGCGGATGAATCCATGATGACTATAAAGGGCTCAGGCAGGTCACCTGAAACCTGATCACGCATGGTGGCCAGTGCTTCTTCACCACCAGCAACATAAAACAGGGGGTTCGCGATCTTCAGTCTGGCCAAAGCGCCACGAATCGCCTCCTGCGCAGATATAGTGTCTTCGATGATCACAATTGAAATAGCTTGTTCGCCAAACATATGAGTACCGGTATCCTTCATTAACTACTCTTACCGCGTACTGTATATTTCGGCAGTTGGATCAATCAGACAAACGGTTTATCTGCGATAATTGCTCTGGATCACAAATATTGTGAACCGGTTCTTGTTATTGTGTGACCGGTAATCAGTGGCCCCACAAATATCAAAATGCCGCCTGATTCAAGGCCAGATCCATCACTAGCGTTGAAATTCGATGCCAACACCCCAGCTATTGGAGTAATTATGGTAATCAACCAGGTTGTTGTTGTAACCCGTACGACCCCATAAATAGACCGGCAGTCCAGCTACGCTGGTAGTTACTTCCAGGCTGGTAGTGTTGTGCTCGAACGGTTTGGCATAGCCGGTATCATGCGATAACTCCACGCGTTCGAAGCATACCCAGGCAAGGCAGGGTTCACCGACAAGGTCGTACTGTAGCGAAAAATGTAACCCATCATAGCGATCGCGTGGCCGCCTGTGCTGGCCGGCGCCTTCCCAATCGTTATATTCCTCGGGTGCACCTTGAAACAAACCATGATCCAGGTAATGGCGATATTCGATGTGAGTAATCGTTCTGCCAGTCAGTGATGGCAGAAAAGGCGTATTCCACTCCTTGTTCCAATCGACCGAGAGATAATCCCAACCCCTGCTAATACGTTCCCGTATCGATGACAAAGGATCATTATTAGTCTCGGCTTGAGTGATGGCATTATCAAAAGCGAGCTTGTTATTAATACGCTGCCCATTTGATTCATGACCATAACCAAAATCCCAGTAGCTGGGATTGGTGCGCTCAAAACCACCCGAACGCCAAATACGCAGGAATAGTTCCGGGTTATAGCTACGTGGCACAACGGGTGAAGATTGTCTGGAACCCAGATACTGTGAGAAACGGGTAGTGAAAGCAAGATAGAGCCTCGGGATATTGGTATCCCGGTCAATATCAAGCACATCCGCTACCTGCTCTACTACGGGCGTAAATAACGGGTGCTTCACCGAGAGCGTCGCGTCCATGTAGAACTGGCTTTCATCTTTGGAATCTGTGCGGGCGAAGAGTTTTGTCGGCTCATGGCTGGTCAGGCCATCTATACCGAAACCAAACAAAGGTGTTCTCTCTGTTGCCGTAGCCTCGGCAAAGCTGTCATAACAAGCCAATCGCGAAATATCATCAGAGATCTGTGGGCAGGTGTTGAATGCCGATTGGTTTGCAACAACTGAGCTACTAATACTAATTAATAGGGAAACTAGAAGACCTAGGCCAATTCTTCTGCGCACTGATTTACTCCAGATTCAATGGATTGAATAATCACAGGAACTGCAATGGGATGGGTTATGTGTTCAGGACTCTTTCTTGCGGCGCTGCAACTCATCTTCAATTGCGCCTACACTTTTATCAAGCTTACTGCGTGCTGACAAAAGCTTACTCTCCAGCAATTCCAGTTCTTCATTACTATCATCAGAAAAACCGTTGCGGAATATTCTGACGCATTCATTTACCGCATCAGTATAAGAAGAATTGGTCTCTGCTAGCAATGAATCCAATTCGGCTTCGGTTTGCGGTGCAACAGATTCCGGAAAGATCTTTTGTTTCAGAACTTCGCATATATCTGTTTCGAAAATATCGTCAATGGCTCTGGCCACAAAGATTTCCAGGCAATCGCGGAAATGCTTGTTGCGTACTTCGTTATCGGCGAAAAAGTCATCGATTATCTTGATGTTGCGCTTATTACAATCCAGAAACTAATCCGCGTTCTCAGGGTCTTCGGGGATATTGAAACGCACTGTGCGATGAGACTCAGCGATTTCGCTGATATAAAGATCAACGGTTCTGGCCACGATAGCCCGCTTGGCGCCAGTTAAATTGCCCCACGCCTGCTCGTAATACCACTTCACAATACTACTGTATGAATATCCATGGAATGATGGACGCATATCGAAGATTTTCATTTTTATTTAGTCTGTTGACTCGTTATTGAATCTCTAGAGGGCTCCAATGCTGGACGTAGATAACATCAATAAGAAAACGAAAAAGCTAAAGACTGACGTGACAAGTGGCCTGGTGCTGGCGCTTGTGATGAGCGTTTATCTGGCATTTCTAAACTGATTCAGTCAAAGGCTCAGCTGGCAGCCCGACCCAGATAGCGCTGGAAAATCAATTCAACCTGGTCATCAACACCAGGAACGAAAAGCACTGCCAGTACTGTCAGGATCAGCGCCACACCGATGCCAACATAGAAATACTTCATGGCTTGATCACCTGAAATCATCGTGGTGCCGCCTCAAATAACCATATGTCTCCGGACTCGACTGTAGCCGGAGAGGTGCGCGATGGATACTTATCAGAAATTGCTGCGGTTATGCCGGCAAGATCAGGGTCAGAGTGAATACGCTGAAGTTCCCGTTCGTAGCGCACACCGTCAATACGCAGAATAGCCCTGCCATCGTCTTCTGCCTGCCCAGGCCAGCTTTTCCACAGACGACCCACGAAGGAATTCATATAGCCCGACCACACGAATAGCCTGTTGTCATACTCAACGGTCCAGATACGGCGCGAAGTAGTTGGGTTCAGCAACTGCATCTCAATTGTCGGGATGGCATTGACAAAACTCCAGTCTGGCTCAGGGCCGGAATAGAGTTCGCCAGCCTCAAGTGGGCCACCGGAAAATACCCGGTTCGGGCCATCGGCAAAACGCTGTTTGAAAGCGGCGGTGGCGACCGCCGTCACGGGTATGGCGGCGAGACACACAAGGATAATGACTATTCGGGCAAATATTTTCATAGCCTTACTCTATCGCAAGACGAGCCGGGAATACAACTGGACTCCGGCGCATCAAGATATCGCTCTGCGGCAAAGAACCAAAAATCGTAGTAGGATGAATGGAATGTACTCAACCCACCAGGCGAATGGCCCAGGTCACTTCGTAAGGGTATTACACCATGCAAATAACAAGAAAAGTATTAGGGATAGTCCTGCTCATGTTCTCCGGTTCATCCACATTACAAGCTGCTGAAGATTTGGAAACCATCAAGCAACGCTTCGTTGGCGATTGGGATCTTGTCAGTTACGTGCAATTTCCGGTTGACGGCGCTGAAGTCGACATGAACTATAGCGGGCGACTCATCTACGACGCGTTCGATAACATGACAGGTATTGGCATGCCTCGAGATTTACCTGCGCAAGCTGCCGAGGCAAACACACAGCTGCGCCAGGGTTTTGCATACTGGGGCTCGGTGAGCTGGGATACGACGACGTCGCGTGTCATCCATCACGTCGAAGGCTCACCCATGGTGCCAGCCTGGGTAGGTGGCGATAATATCCGCCACTATGAATTTGACGCCGAGGGTCACCTCAAGCTCTCTCTGAAAAATGCCGATGGACGCATTACCGCCACACTTACCTGGCGCAAACTGCAATAAAGGTAGTCCTCAGCCCAGCTAAACCTCAACTGACTGAAGACTACCTGCCCAACGATAAGAACCGGCCCTTAAGGGACGTACGCGGGTTTTACAATGTAGTCAGGATTTGCTGTGGACTGGGGTACCAGTTTTTGCGGACGCCCGGCCTGATTGTCAGTCGCATAAAGATTGCCGTCGGTATCCACTGACATCGAATGCATCTCGATCCACATATGCGGCCCTTCAACCGGAAGATGCCAGGTATATTCTCTTTCGCCATCCAGATTGAACTGAATCATCTTTGGTGGTCGCAAATCAGTCACCCAGGCCGTGTCTTCACTGACATGTATGTTCAGCGGAATATCCAGCCCTTCCCATGAAGTCACAAACTCATAAGTCGGGTACGCCGCAGAATCCATTGCAGCAGTTTGCTGATATACCTTCACGTTGGCATTGTCGCGATCCAGCGCATACAAGCGATCATCCGGGCCAAGAGCGAGCGTATGCACACTGGCAAACTGGTGAGGCGCCTCGCCTTCTTCACCGAACTCGGAATGATAGGAGCCATCTGCATTACGTACGACAATACGTTTGTTACCCAAACCATCGGCGATCAGAAACATGCCATTAGGCAGAAACGCAATATCCTGGGGCTGCGAGTAATGAGTCTCGTCATTGCCGGCAACATTCTTCTCACCCAGCGTCATCAGTAACTGCTCACCATCATTGGAGAACACATAAATAATATGGCCAGTTTCATCAATTACCCATACACGGTTTTCCGGATCATAGGGACTGATGCGAATGCGGTGCGGTCCTGGTCCGTCAGTTCCCATGAACAGATGATCCCACTGATCCCAGACTTCCAGTACTTCACCTTCGCTGTTCACGACATATATACAGTTCTGCCACACGCGACCCCTGCCCTGTAACACATTCCAGCCCATGGAGCCGGGGAATCGCGTGTAGTTATCTGGAATCGGGTCAGGCAATTCGGTCTCACCGCGTTGCAAAAAGAAGATGCGATCTGCCGACTGTACATGCACACTCGAGTTGCCTCCCCATGTATAGCCTTCCTCAGCGAAAGGCGGCAACCAGGTTTCGGTGGTGAACTCATACGGCGTAGGGCCGATGATGCCGGTATCTTGCGCCGGGGCATCACAGGATACCAGGATGGCCAGAGGCAAAATTGCTAACTGCTTTATAACTCTCATAATGTTGTAATCCGTTTTTTATTTTACGTATTGGTTACTCTACTTTACTTATTTTAAGTTGGAGTAATCGGTGGGGCTCATATAAAACACTTCTGCTGATAATGGCACCGGATACTTTTCGAGCAATGCCAGCCACTCAGGATCGCTGCGGAAAGCAGTCCACACTTCGGCGCGGTGCGCGAGATTGCGATAAGCAAGCATCCAGACCAGCGTATTAGGATCGTCCGAGCGCTGCCAAACCGCAATAACATCAGCACCAAGTCGCTCGAAAATACCAACCTCTGCCTCGCGGAATCGCTGATGCAGATTATCGATACCCCCTACCCCGTTCTCCGCCGGGCGAGCGGTATACATGCGCAGCTCAAAACAGCGCGCGTCTTCGTCTACATTAGTGGACAGCTCGTCGGGCAGGTCGCCGGCCGGGCCGCAAGGCGGAATAGTGCTCTGAGCCTGGGCGAATCCAGACATGCTGAACCCTACAAGTAACGCCATAATTAATTTGTACATGAGACATCCCCTTTCTGATTCTTGTTTCTTCATTAAAATTGTTGGAATTATTTACGATACAACACGACAAACTTACTGGTTTGTCCTTGTATCGCCGGATTGAAAACACCGATATCCAATGGGTCTTCCGGATTCTTATGCAGGTTGGAACTGCGCAAGACTCTTAGTCCGGCAGCCTCAGCCAGCGCGGTAATCTGATCTTCACGTATGCGATGCAAAGTGCCGCCCACCTCAGGGCCTGAGTCGGCCTCTGCATCATGATCTATTGCCAATAGAGTGCCACCAGGTTTCAGCACGCGCACGATCTCAAGGAATGAGCCGGCAGGATGTCCAAGGTTCTGACCATCGGGTTCAAACCACAGCTCATGCGGACCAAGTATCCAGGTCACCATGTCAACAGAATTATCTGCAGCTTCCAATTCATCGAAATTGGTACGTGTTACCACCACATTGGGTAGTCGGGCGGCCCGCTGTTGCGGGGCATCACCGACAAATGAGTCGAAGGCAGGCGGATTTTGCACGATCACAGTTCCGGCGGGGCCCACTGCGCGCGAAAGAATCTCGGTGTAATAACCACCTCCCGCTTCCATCTCCAATATGGTCATCCCTTCTTCAATACCTGCAAATGCCAGCACTTCCAATGGCATGCGTCGTCCATCATCCACTATATCCTCAGCAGGACGATCACCATGAATAAGCGCCGCATGGACAATCTCTGCCGAAGTCTTGTCTGCCAGTACCTGGCCGGAAAATAGCGCTGCACTCAAAGCCAGCGTTAGTTGAATTTGTTTGCCGGGTGTCATCATCTGCCCTCTCTAGTCACATTGATTAGCAATAATGGCCTCAAGTGTATTGGCATTTGCCGGACGGGGGAACCGTAATTAGCCTGATAAAGGTGACAGCCTGTAACGCGGTACCTTCTGGAAACTTCGTATGCCGTGCAAAATCTGGTTAAAAGAACTATTTCTCTATGAAAATTAGTCCTTTACATGAGGGCCCTGTATTCTCTATAACAGTGTGAGCCCAGCTAAATTACCGTCAATGAAAACAAAAATAAGACTGCGCATACTGTTAATGCATCCTCTACTGCAAGTAGTGGGCCTTCTGGCGCTGATAATCAGCCCCGTAAGTAGCCTGGCCCAGGACTCATTCCCCATTGATTCAATTATTCATCTGCGCAAGAACACCAATAATAATCAGGTGCATTACGCAGTAAATGTGGACCAGCAGTGCCGGCCAGAAAGTCGACGTACCGTACGCGCCTACTGGAAAATGCTTGAAGAGGGGCCTGACGTGACTGAAGGCCTGCAGCTGTGGGAGCGCCCCGGGTATGGTGTGCGCCAACCCGAAAACGTCACTCGACATAAAAACGGTGGCGAATTTGTCTTCCAGATTCGCGGTGTTGAAGATCAACCGATCAAAGTTGAAGTTTTTAAATCTGATGCAGAGTGTCGCGCTCGCGCTGTTCTGGACGCTCGCTCCGGTGCTGCCAATCGCCGCCACCGGCGGTTTCCTCCCCCAGTGGCTTATTGAAGAAGGTGCGCAACTGGAACCTGGCAGCAGCGAATACTGGCTACGCGTCTGGCTTTTTGCCGCGATGTGCACCGGGCTCTGGTGGCTAATACTTTCTCGCTTGTTACGTAATCAGGCAGAGCGACTAAAGCATCTCTTTTATCCGTTCCTGCAATCAAGTTCATTCACTTACACAAAATTCCTGATGATTGGCGGACTGCTATTACTTGTCGCCCCAATACTCATCACACAAATTATCTAGAAGGTGATTTCATGAAAAACAATCGCAATATCTTCAAAATTCTAACAGTTGTATTATGTTCAACTTCACTATTGGCTTGTGTGACGAACTCTCCCGTTAGCCAGGTTGGTGTTTACGACCCTGATTTTGCCCTGCAAATAGAACGTGGCCGCAATATTGTCGCACCCGTCATCCGGCGCGGTTCAGGCGTCAGTGTTGCCGTGGGAGTCAACGGTCAATTGGTGTGGTCAGAAGGATTTGGCTTTACCTCGCTGAAGCAATCAACCGCGATATCAGCCGACGATCCTTTGCGCCTGTACAGCCTCATGAAACAAGTCACTTCTGTGTTGGCCCTGCAGTCGGTATTACGCGGCGAAATCGCCTTCGACACAACAGCGCGTGAACTACTACCAGATTTACCTGCTGCGTTTGAGTCGGTCACATTGCAACAGCTACTTACACACACCAGCGGCGTGCGCCACTATCACCACCCGGCTGAAGCCAATTTCTTCACCCATTGCGAGAGTGCAAGCCCTGCAATAGATCGCTTCGTACACGATCCGCTGGTTCATGAAGCAGGAACGTCCCAAACCTACTCCACATATGGCTTCGTCCTGGCCAGCGCCATGCTGGAGCAAGCCACGGAATTAAGTTTTCCCGAATTGATGCAGCAACGTATCGCCGAGCCAGCCGGAATGACCAGCCTGCAACTGGAAGATCGCAATGCACCAGCGGGCGCTGTGCAATTCTATGATGTTGATAATGACGGCAATATCGCAACAGCGCTGCCAGTAGATAATAGCTGCAAGATGGGCGGCGGGGGTTTTCTGTCATCCGCGGCCGATGTGGTGAAATTCCATAATGCGGTAATGAACGGGACCCTTGCACCCCTACCAGCCATACGTCAGCTATTGGGTGGCCGCAGCGCGTTGGAAGCAGCTGGCAGTGGCGCCGGCGGTGAAGCGATGTCGATTGCCGATCTGGACTCGCGAGTCAGCGTGGTGGTGTTATCGAATACCAGCGGCCTGGAGCAACGCATCGCACTGGAACGGGTACGCGGGCTATTACAGGCGGTGTTCGAGGAGCAGGTAAGCAATAACGATATTGCCCGGCTCCAATAGCTAGAAATTTAGGGGTCAGAGTAAAAATACAGTACTGTATTTTTACTCTGACCCCTAAAGTAACCCCTAAATTAAACGGTCGGTTCTAGTCAGTGTACTCAGCGTAAGCGCGCGTCAGCCAGGCAGTCGTGTTGTCATTGGCTGGCGCGAAACCATCGGCCGGCTCGGTCGCCAACATCTCTGCTGTCGACAAACCCTGCACTTCGGCGCGCACCAGATTGCCACGAATTACCACCAGCATATTGCGATAATCCAACAGATCATCGCGTGAAGAGAGTTGGCCATGACCGGGAATGATGATGGTGTCGTCATTGATCAAAGTCGCCAGATTATCCAGCGCGTCAATCATGCCATCCAGGCTGCCACCATTATTCTGGTCGATAAATGGCAAACCATAGCGTACGAACATATCACCCGTATGTATGACGTTAGGCTCACGAAAGTAGATCTGGGCATCGCCATCGGTATGACCCGAACCGGTATTCACCAGATCAATGGCATTGCCATTGAAATAAAATCGCATGGCATCGAAGAAGGTAATCTTGGGCAGACCCACATCATCGTAGGCTTCCTGTACACGGCCGCTGCCTGCCAATACCTGTGTGGCTTCCATGCGTTTTCGGGCATTATCCTGCGCCACAATATAGGCTCCGGCACGACCAAGGTTTTCATTGCCGTCGGTATGGTCGTAATGGAAGTGGGTGTTGATTACAAAGCCCACTGGATTCGGTGTCAGTTCCGCGATAGCAGCTTCTATCTTTTCAGTCAGCGGCGCAAACTGGTCATCGACAATAAAAGTACCTTCTTCACCGATTGAAACGCCGATATTGCCACCGCTGCCCTGCAACATATAAATATTGTCACGCACATGAGTTGCGGTTATCTGCACCTGCGAAAAATCCTGCGCAACAAGAGTCATAGGCAGCAGACATATTGCGAGCAGTGCTGTTGATAAAATTTTCATTATTCGATCTCCCGTTTATTCTTCTTATAACTGCTGTGTCGATAAATGGTTGATAGATGCTAGATCAATTCCATGTCAGACAGGAATCGGTTCGATTCGGCAATAGAGGCTTCCATCTCGCGAATAAGTGCAGCGATATCATCTTCGATATCCACCACTTCACTACGCAGGGAGGCGATAGCACGCGAATTCAGATTATGTCGCAGGAATAACACCTGGTCGCGAAAAGCATTAACCACCGGTGTCATAGTGTTCTCCGCAGCATGCATTGTGCTCAGCAACTGAAAGTAACGATCTCGCGTAGTCTCCAGGGTTTGCTGGCTGGAAGCACGCAGGCTCTGGTTAGTGTAAAGCTCAAGTTCGTCTTCCCATTCATCGAAAAGATCTTCTGATACTCGCTCTACCGCCCGGATACGATCGCGCACTTCATTGGCACGCCGCTCGCTTTCTTCAAATTCAGCATTCAATTGATCATAGGTTGCCTGCAGATCACCACCATCGAAATCCATCAGCACAGTAAATTGCTGTAACGCTGAGCTGAATTGTTCCTTGGCCTGCTCCTGGGAATCACGCGCCTCTTCCACACGATCGACAAGTATGTCGCGCTTGTAGACGCCGAACTGCTCCATGGTTTCGTAGTAAACCGTATTACATACAGTGAGCATTAATCCGGCGGTGAAGACAGTGATCAGTTTCAGTTTCTGCATGGCACTCTCCTTGACACTCTCCAGCAAATTATTATTTGGCTCGCTTCACTATGTCCGGAAGTGAAAACTAGCCTGGTTTTTTATGGGTGTCCTTGATGGCTTTCACCAGTTCTTTGTTGCGCTTGTCTGCCAGATGGCTGTTAACAACAAACAGCGCATGGACAACCCCAGGAATCCAGAAAGCCAGGGTAAGAAAAATACTCAGGATTGCTTGAATAGGTTTGCCACAAAGAAATACCGCCAGTGGTGGAAGCAGTATGGCAAGTAAATAGCGCATTGGGGATCTCCGATTATCAGGAATGCCGGGATTATAACCCGAATTGAATCAAACGGGGCGAACCTTGCCGTATACCCAGCCTGATGCCCCACTATCAGCCCGGAATACATGTGGAAACAGGCTCAGATTTCGTTGGAGAAGTGGAACTGTTGGAAGCATTGTTCACCAGCCTTTATGACCTCGATTCACGCCTGCTCAGCTAAGTCTATAAAGGCGCAGGTAGTGGCAGGCCACGCTCCGCCATCACCTGGCGTAAACGATCGGGATAATTCGTAATAATGCCATCCACGCCGAGGTCCATCAGGTAATGCATCGTCGCTTTATCATCCACCGTCCAGGGAATAACTTCTATACCACGAGCATGCGCTGATTCGACCATGGCCTTATTTACAAATGGCACATAGTCTGGCTCACTATAACGTCCATCCTGTGGGTCGCCATGCACTGGAGACAATGCATTCGCATTAAATGAAGCAACGGCCGCAACCACATCGCAATCAAAATCATCCATGTCCAGGTCTCCCAACCAGGGCGAACGACCTGGCTCATCGCAACGCAAAAAAGATTGGCCGTTGGTCAGGGCTATCAGGGGTATATCCGGTGCTGCAACTTGCCAGGCGTGCAATGTGCCCCAATCAAAACTCTGGATAGTCACTTGCCCGCGCATGTGCCAGATGTCGATTTCGGCGAGCACTGCATCAATGAATTGGCTGCGCGGTGCAGTTTCCTCTGGCGCAGCGGCCTCAACTTTGGTCTCAATATTGAGCATCACGCTATTATCGCCATAGCGTTTGAAGAGCTGAAAGACTTCGGCCAATAGCGGCATGGTCACGTGCTCCACAACTCGCTGCTCGGGATATCCCGGCAACTGCTGATAACCGCAATTGAGGGTTTTTACCTGAGCCAGAGTAAGATTCCTGATGTGGTCACCCACATAGGGGAATTGCGGATCATCGATAAAGGCTGGCCTGGTGTCCCGACATTTATGCGGCTGCACCTGTCGGTCATGTGTTACTACCGCCATGCCATCTGCGGTAATTTGTATATCCAGCTCCAAAGTTGTCACGCCCAGCTCCAGCGCATTGGCAAATGCCTGCAGTGAGTTTTCAGTCATTAGCCCAAGCCCGCCACGGTGAGCCTGCAAGTCAAACCGGGCAGGAATGGCCTCACCAGCATTCACAGTACTTGCGGCAAAGCAAAGACAGACTGCCAGCAACCCGCCTGGCTTGTTCAGTTGGTTTGTAATTCCCATACAGTAGTCATATTTCCCTGTTTTCAGGCAAAATACCCAGCTTGAAATACCCAGAATATCAATCCAAATAGACGAAGTGGAGCGTATTGGAGTTAAAGTTGCTGAAAAATTGAGATTTTCTGGTAAGTTAGACCGTCCGAAGAATTACCCACTACCGCGAGGATAAAATCAGGATGCTCCGTGCATTTACAGCTTCTCATAATCTGATTTTACCTGCCGTGTTTGTCCTGCTGCTTTCCGGCACATTAAGTGCACAGGAATCGACACAATCAACCACTGCTTCGGTCACGTCTGAATCCGACAATGCAGACTCCACGGTAATCTACGAAGCCTCCTTCTTCTCCCAGTACAACCCGGTCACAGCCAATGACATGCTACAGCGCATTCCTGGTGTATCCGTAGGCCGAGGCGGACCTGGCGGTGGTGGCGGCCGCGGGCTGGGCACCGGAGGCAATCTGCTGATCAATGGCCAGCGCATAGCCGGCAAGGACAATTCGGCACAGGACCAACTCGACCGCATTACCGCTGATGAAGTCGAGCGTATTGAAATTATTCGCGACACCTCCGGTGAGTTGAACGTTCGCGGTGCCAATGAAGTCATTAATATCATTCTGGTGGCAACGCAGTCCCGTTCCAGCACCACAGTGGAACTGGTAAATCGCCTGAACCATGACGATACTTTCGAAACTGGCGGCTCGGTGGGCTGGTCGCAGCAGGTCGGGAACTTTCAGACTCTGGTCAACCTGGAACTACGACCCAATTATGAAAACCGGGATGATCGCGAAGTTCTTTTGGGCCCCAATGGTGAGCTGTTAGGCACTTTGTTTGAGACCAACATTCGTGATCAGGATGAGCTGACAGCTTCAGCCAATATGAGCTACACCATTGGCTCTCATCGCATGCAATTGAACATGCAAGCTAGCGAAGGCGATTACCCACGCCCCATTCGTCGTGACTTTGTCGATTTTACCGGTGCCAGTATCGTCAATAGTATCGAGGAAGAAGATATACAGAATGAAGAAAGTAACTGGGAAATTGGCGGTGACTATGAGTATCGCTTTGATAACGGTTCGCGCCTGTCTTTACTGTTTGTTCTCAATGATGAATTTCGCAATTCGGTGCGCGAACGTTATGAGGCAGATCCTGCCGATGAACCGCTAACCAAAAACCTGTTTATCGATTCCCAGCGAGAAACCAGTGAGTTCATTGTGCAGGGTAACTACAATTTTTCCCTGACCGACAAACAGTCGCTACGGTTGGGACTGGAACGTGCCGACACCCAGCTTGATTCTAAATTGTTTATTGGCAGCGCCTTCGGCAGCGAACCCCCATCACCGCGCTACGGCGGGCTATCTCCGCTACCTTCTATCTCTAACGCTGGTACCCACGTGGAAGAAATCCGTTATGAGGCTTTTGCCTTTCACAACTGGAACCTGAGCGATCGCAGCTCCCTCGAATCCAGCATCGTGTTTGAAACATCGGAAATTTCTCAAAGTGGTGTAGTTAGCAAAACCAGAGACTTCCAATTCTGGCGGCCCTCAATAGATTACCGCTACAACTTCACTGACAACTTCCAGTTTCGTGGCACTATTCGCCGGGATGTGTCGCAACTCAGTTTCTCTTCATTCGCTGCCACCTCAAACGATGAAGACCGTGACCGCAATGCCAACGCTGGCAACCCGGAGCTGGAACCACAAACTGGCTGGAATTATGATGCCAATCTGGAATATCGGCTGCCCAATGATGCGGGGGTGATCTCCACAGGGCTGAACTATGCCGAGATTGACAACAATATAGGCCGCATCCCCGACCTGTCGAACCCCGATCAGCCACTGTCTGCCACGGGCAATGTCGGTCCGGCGAAACGCTGGGGCTGGTTCAATCGTGCCAGTATTCGTCTTAACCAGTTGAATCTGCCCGATGCGATTTTTTCTTTCACACTGGGCCTGTTCGACTCTGAAATCACCGATCCCTTTCTCAATGAGAAAGTGCGTATTGGTGGCCGCGGCTTCGGCAATATTGGTTTTAGACATGATGTGACAAGTCTGGGGCTCAGCTACGGCATCGATGTACGCTACCCCATTGATGGTGGTCGCAAGGATATCGACATCACCACCATTACCGAGAACTTCGGCCAGCGCTCGCTGGATTTATTTGTGGAAAAAGTCTGGTTCGACGACTGGACCTTCCGCCTGGAATCAGACAACACACTGGATGCTTCGCAATGTCGCTACCGCGAGCGCTACAGTCCTACAACGATTTCTGGCGACCTGGCACTCATTCAGGATTCCTGCAGCAGTCGCTATCGCCGACTCACCCTGTCAATTCAGACGACCTTTTAAAGAATGCGATCAAGCCCCGCTTTGATTAATTGACCTGCGCCTCTGGCTTTCCATATCACCAGCTATTAATCTGATCTCAAAACCAAAATAAAAAGGAATAACCCATGCGACTTACAATCGTTTCCATGGCTTTGGGTCTCACACTTCTGCAGTCAGGTAGCTACGCGCAAGATATTTTTGGTGATGTCACCAATGAACCGCGACCTTCCGAATATCTCCTGTGGAATGCGGAGACCGTGACCGAAATCAAGGCAAACCTGCAGCAAGACCTGGAAGATGGCGAAGGCATCTGGGGCACCGGGTTTATATTTGAACGGGTGTTACAGGATGCTGACCATCGGTCACACAATATGTCCATCGTGCATCGTACGGGTTACACACAACCGGAGATTCACGAAACCAAATGGGATATGTATGTAATTCTGGATGGTTCGGGCACTGCCCGCATTGGCGGCGAACGCGTCGGCTGGATTGCCGGCCTGCCACCGGAAGAGCAGCATCCTCAGCTTGAAGGTTATCAGGAATTCCAGGTAACCAAGGGCGATATACTCCATGTGCCAGCGCGGGTCTGGCACCAGATGCTAACCGACGAAGCCTCGTCTATCACCTATGCGCTGATTAATATTTTCGAATAAAAAAGCCGGGTATCACACCCGGCTTTTTTATTTCTACAGCCTGTCAGTCCTGTTTAGTCACTGCCCTGATCCACATTTTTCCAGCGCGAAGTGCCAAAGAACATCTCATCCCAACTCTGCTCGCCCCAGGCGATATCCCGTGTTGGGTCTGGATTGGCCGGGTTCTGGGCAGAGTTATCAAAGGCGCCTACTGCCGTGATCCGCGTACCAGCCGGTACGAACTTCGGTTCAGCATACTCGTAGTTCAATTGCCAGTCATAGCTATAGTTGGCAATGTTCAGCAACTCTTCGCGCGAACCATCGGGATAGTCAGCATAGAAACGCATATACTTGCCGCGAAAATGCATGTGCGCATAGTGTCCGAACAGATGCGCGTCTTTTTCGATCACGATGCTGGCGGTCTGTTCAAAGTTCGGATGGTTAGCCGGTATATCAGTCCAGCCTCGCGGATAGATACAGGCACACCGACCACTCATGCGCTCCTCAGGAACAACACCCTCCGGATAGAACCACAAGCCTATACGCGATGTATCGGTGGTTTCACGGCCATTGGTGGTGTAGTGCATATTCAGTGCGATCTTGGAACCTGCACGCAAAATGCCACCGGTATTGGGTAATTCTTCGTGGGGCTCACCACCGGGCACATAGGCTGTAATACGGGCCGTGTTGAGCGGGCTATTGCGCTCACCATCGGGACCAATCAAGTCATGAATCGTGTGATGCAGCACTGACCGGTCACTCGGAATGTACTGGGATGCACGCACCCACTGGTCTTCTTCAATGTCTATGGGCACCGTAAGTCGAATGTAATCCAGCACACCTGTTGCAGGAATACTCTGGGTTGGCACATTAATAATGTAATCCGGTTCGCCAAAGGCCCATTCGGATTCTGGCCAGGTTAATTCTGCCAGCGGATCACGCTCGCCATCTTGTGGTGAGCCTGCATCGATCCAGGCTACCAGTTTCTGAATTTCTGCGGTTTCCAGGTTCATGGCGTTTTTGAAACTACCAATGTGCGGGTCAACCTGGGCAGGCGGCATACGTTTGGTCATTACGACTTCACGAATCATGGGCGACCAGCCTTTGACCATCGTATAGCTGTCCATGGCAAACGGAGCCACACCATTATCGCGGTGACACTCGGCGCAGTTTTCTTCAATTATCGGAGCCACATCATGCGCATAGGATACCGTCTGGTTTTTGAACTGATAATTTACTTCCTCACCTGTCGCTGGCACCCGAGCAACATCAATAGCTGTGCCAGCAATCATGGCCTGCATTGCCACTTCAAGCTCGGGTCCGGTCGGGCCGCGAAAAACCACAGTAAATTTTTTCGGGTCATAGAGAAAGACTTCGCCGGTCTGGTCTATACCCAGGGCCTCGGAAGCCACCCGGGTGTCGTCAATCAAGACTGGAATGTCGTAACCCAGATCTGCAATCTCAGCCTTCACCAGCGCGCGATCCTGATTGCCGAGCGGGTTGATGAGGAAAAACTCAACTCCCTGCTGCTCATATTTTGACTTGAGCGCATTAAACTCCGGTAGCGCCTGATGAGTGGCAGCACTACCGTTCGCCTGCACCAGCAGGGCAATAACAGCATGGTCGTCATACCACGCCATATGGTGGAAATAGCCGGATTCATCCAGCAATGCGAAATCGCCGATACGCTCCTGGGCCAGGGCCCAGGCGGGCAATAGAGCCACCAGAAGACTGAGGGTAGCGCCAAGCAGAGTTTTTCTCATTATTCTTCTCATTATTGTTTTCACAATTCTTCTCCTGCCGGCCACTATTTGCCGGGCGAAGTCATCTTGAATAATCGGTACCAAAATAAATAGTACTGAACAACGTTATATCTATCTGCCCGCCAAATCAAGCAAATCGGCCTATTCCAGTGCGCTTTCGGCCTGTCGAATTTCAAGCTGCTGTTAAATAGCGAACCCGGCGCGATAGGCCTTTTCCAGATAGGCATTGGCGCCGTCGTCATTGGTGAAACGCATGGTATCACCATCGTATTCCAGCACCTTGTGCTCTGACGCGCGGATAGTCGCGATATTGCCCAATAGCATGGTCTCGGTCAGGCGCCCTGAATAATCGAAGCCGGAAGTCGTGGTCTTGCTGCGATCCTTGATGGCATCAATCCATTCCTGATAGATACCCGGCGAGCGTGGTAATGTGCGCGCCGGCGCGGCAGTGGCATCATGTCGAGACTGGGGAATCAATTGCGGGTCACGACCATAAACTCCGTGCATCAGGGTATTGTGGTCGCCAACGATTAATACACCACCGTCGTTATCTCCCATTTGCCTGCCATTTTCCAGCTCTGCAGGTCGCTCCGGTAACAGCCCACCGTCATACCAGGTCATTTTCACTGCTGGCCTGGCAGCGGTGGCCGGGAATTCAAAATGAATCTTGGACGCAATAGGGAAAGTTTCCAGCTCACGACCAAAGCGCGCTGAACTGGCAGTGATTTTCTCCGGCAATCCCAGATTCAGTGCCCAATAAGGGTGATCAATAATATGGGCACCCATATCGCCTACCACACCCGTGCCAAAGTCCAGCCAACCGCGCCAGTTAAATGGATGATAGGCACGCTCGATGTAGGGCCGATACGGTGCTGCACCCAACCACAGATCCCAACCAATACTGCCTGGCACCGGCATGGAGCCCTCCGGACGACCTATACCTTGTGGCCACACCGGACGATTGGTCCAGCAATGGACTTCGCGTATCGTGCCCAACGCACCGGAAGCTACCCATTCGTTGATCTGGCGCGCGCCTTCTTCGGCGTGGCCCTGGTTACCCATCTGGCTCACCACATTATTGTCGCGCGCGGCCTGGGCCAAAATGCGGCATTCCGCAACCGTATGGCACAAAGGCTTTTGCACATACACGTGTTTGCCCATGCCCATGGCATGCATGGCAATCGGCGCGTGCATGTGGTCTGGCGTGCTGATCAACACCGCATCGATCTCGGGCTCGTTGTCGAGCATGTCGCGGTAATCGCGGTAGGTTTTTACCTGGTCACGGAAGGACGCAGCAAAGTCCTGTTGCAGGGTTTCGGCCAGGCGGTTGTCATCGATATCGCAGACTGCGTAGATATTTTCATGCGCGACACTCTGGATGTCAGACCGGCCTTTGCCACCAGCACCCACAGCAGCAATATTCAATCGATCGCTGGGCGCGGTATAGTTCTCGCCACCCAACACCGCACGGGGCACGATCATGAATGCTGACGCGGCTCCGGCAGTTTTGATGAATTTACGACGGCTGGTGTTTTCTATTGAAGAATTCTTGTCAGGCTCACTATCAGGCTCTATATCAGGCTTTTTACCGGGATTCATGGCATTGCGCTCTTCTTCCCCATGCGATGAGGGTTTTTATTATAAGTAGTACAAAGCCTAATATTTCACGTTATCTGCTGTCCAGCACCGGACGTCCCTATTGAGAGTATTTCACTGCAATTTACCGGCAGCTTTACAATTCAGTGCCTAATTCAGTGCCCACAAGCACCGTTGCAATAGGGGTTTCAGCGAGTTTGCCTGTACTTCATTGGCTTTCCCGCGTACAGTAAAAGCAGTATCGAGGGTCAAAGTGGTTTTTTCAGTCATTTATCGACCCCAGCCATACTCCTCTACCACCAGCTCGCTACATCAGCCTCTCTATCACAATCTGTAGCAGCGCTGCCCGAATATTAAAAGCTGAATCGCCGAACTGATCTTTGGCTTTTCCGTCAGGAGCACTACATGAAGATTCGCCTTGGCTATGAAATGGTTTATAGCTGTACGCAAGAGACACCGATGATTCTGACACTCAATGTGCATTCATCGCGTGCCCAGGCATTGCTGGCGCCCGATAACATCACCACAGACCCGGCGTTACCACTGGAAGGCTATAGCGATCAATTTGGCAATTGGGTCACGCGGCTGACACTGCAACCGGGCGATACCAAAATCGCGAACGACACCATGATTCATGATTCGGGAGAGCTTGACAAAATATCCCCCGATGCGCAGCAGTTTCCAGTACAGACTTTACCGGAAGAAACTCTGGTGTATTTGCTCGGCTCCCGTTACTGCGAAACTGATTTGCTCTCCGATGAAGCCTGGCGCCTGTTCGGCAATGGACCTACTGGCTGGCATCGCGTGCAGGCAATCTGCGACTTTGTGCACAACCACATTACATTTGGTTATGAGCACGCAAGCAACACCATGACCGCAGCGCAGGTTTACCAGGAACGCAAAGGTGTCTGTCGTGACTTCACCCATCTGGCCGTAACCTTTTGTCGCTGCATGAATATTCCAGCACGCTATTGCACCGGCTACCTGAGCGACATTGGTTTGCCTGTACCATTGGAAGAAATGGATTTTGCTGCCTGGTTCGAAGCCTACCTTGACGGGGAATGGCACACATTTGACCCACGCAACAACAAGCGCCTGATAGGACGTATACTCATGGCACGCGGCCGCGATGCCACTGATGTCTCTCTTAGCAACAGCTTTGGCGAAACTCTGCTAAAGAGTTTTAAAGTTCATGTTGCTGAAGTAACCGACTAGTAGTTAAACACGATGATTGATAAAAGGAATTACGCGAAGTGAGCGGCGCAGGAGAAGTATTACTGGATGCCAATGAACCCGGCGCCTATGAACTGATTCGACCAACAGGAACAAGTCCCATCGTGCTGGTCTGCGATCATGCCTCGAATCGTGTGCCAGCGCGATTGCACAGACTGGGGCTGAACGATGAACAACTTCAAAGCCATATCGCCTGGGACCCTGGTGCTGCCGCACTGGCGCGCAAGCTTTCAGCCCGCCTCGATGCAACACTGGTACTTAGCAATTACTCGCGCCTCGTCATTGATCTTAATCGCACACCTGGGCATGTGCAGTCCATACCAGCAATTAGCGCTGGCATTGAAGTCCCGGGTAATAGTGATATTACCGAACTCGAGGCACTGCGAAGACGTCGCTCCCTGTTCGATCCTTATCAGCAAGCCATAGCTAGTGTGTTAGGTCGCAGAGACACAGATGAGATTCGTCTGCTAAGTATTCACAGCTTTACGCCAAACCTGAACGGCGAAAATCGCCTCTGGTCTATCGGTGTTTGCTATGACCAGAGTGTCGAATGGGCCAGAAAAATGCTGACTGGATTAAGCACAAGGCTTGATACCGAAGAAGACCCCATTGGCGATAACGAACCCTATGAGGTTACAGACGAAAGTGATTACACCTTACCGGTACAAGGCAAGAAGCACGGCATAGCCAGCCTTATGCTGGAGCTGCGGCAGGACAAGATAAGTGATGAGGTAATGGTGCAGCGCTGGTGCAATATTATTGCCGGGTGCTGCGAATTTTCTGTTTGAACGTCTGAATAAATTGGTTAAACCCGAAAATCCGGGTCACATACAACCGAAACTGCAATTCCCCGCCCTACCCTGCTATTCTCAAAGTCATACATGCATCTCTCACTGAGGAAATTATGAAAGACAATTACGGCACCCGCTCTGTCTGGGCTGGTGAAGAAGAGGGCTTCCCGGAAGGCTCTACCCAGGTTCCCGTCTATCACACTGTCACTTACGGCTACGACGATCTGGATGAATGGTATGACGTGGCACTGGGTAAGCGTGAAGGCCATATTTACAGTCGTAACACCAATCCCACCGTCAAAGTGTTTGAAGACAAGATGCAAAACCTGGAAGGCGCGGAAGCGGCAACCAGTTTTGCCACCGGCATGGCGGCTATTTCCAATACCCTTTTTACATTTCTAAAACCCGGCGACCGCGTTGTCAGCATCAAGGACACCTACGGCGGCACCAGCAAGATTTTTCTCGATTTCCTGCCCCGCATGGATATTGATGTGTGCCTTGTGGACACCGGTGATCATGAGCAGATGCTGGCGGAGATCGCCAAAGGCTGCCAACTGGTATATCTCGAAACACCTACGAATCCCACACTGAAACTGCTGGATATAGAACTGCTATGCAAGGCGGCGCGCACTCAAGACGCTCTTAGCGTCGTTGACAACACCTTCGCTACCCCCATTAACCAGAGCCCGTTGGAACTGGGTGCCGATCTTGTATTACACAGCGCTACGAAATTTCTCGGCGGACACTCGGATGCCATGGGTGGAGTGTTATGCGGAAAACAGGAATTGATTGATCAAGTGTTTCATTATCGCGAGATTACCGGTGCTACATTGCATCCCATGGCCGCTTTTCTGCTAACGCGCGGCATCAAGACTCTGGAACTTCGCATACAGCGCCATAATGAAAACGCCATGGCTATCGCACAATTCCTGCATGACGATAAAAGAGTCAGTGAAGTTTTTTATCCCGGGCTTCATAGCCACAACAATCACGCAATCGCAAAGAAGCAAATGCGCGGCTATGGCGGCATGATGAGTTTTGCACTACCCGGTGGTTACGAATCTGTGAAGCAGTTTCTGCCCCGGTTGAGATATGCCCATCTGGCAGCACACCTGGGTTCGGTCGATACATTGGCCGGTCCACCCAGGGTCACGAGCCACGTGGAAAACACGCCAGAGGAAAGAGCGAAGCTGGGAATACCAGAAAGTCTAATTCGATACTCGGCTGGCATCGAAAATGTGGAAGACCTTATAAGCGATCTCGACCAGGCACTAAGCGCAATCGAGTGATTGCGTCATTTATAGATTTAATGCTGTGAGTATTGTAAGTATTGAGAGTACTCAGGTGTTCAACACTGAATCGATGATCGACAAGTAGATCTTCACGCCAGTAGGAATCAGTTCATCGGGGAAGTCATAGTACTCGTTATGCAGTTGCGGCTGATCCACGCCTGAGCCGAGGCCAAAAAAGGCACCGGGATACTTGAGCAAGTAATGGCTGAAGTCTTCACTCCAGCGCATGGGCTCTTCCATTTCCTCTATTTCCAGCCCGGCGCTGCTTGCCGCTGCCTTTATCAGGTTCACCGATTCATCCTGACTGACAGTGGCAGGAAAGGCCTCGTGCCAGGACACTGCCCATTCAAGCCCGGCTTTCTCGCAAACCTGCCCGGTCAATGCTTCCAGTTTCGCTTTGAGTTCATCCAGTTCCGCTTGTTCGTGGGCACGCACCGTGCCACAAATCTCGGCCACACCCGGCGCCACTCCAAAATCCATCTTCGGCCCTTTTTCTCCAAGCACAGCCTGCGTTAGCGTGAGCATAAGCAGATCACCCGTCCTGTTTATCTTGTCAGGCAAACCTGGCAAGTCCGCAAGCAGCTGAGCCATCGCCTGCGCCGGGCTCAGGCCATGCTCTGGATAGCTTGAGTGAGAGAATGCGCCGGTGAGCTTCAGTCGAAAACCTTCCGAGGCCGACGCAAACGTACCATAGCGCACACATATACTGTGCATTTCGCGCTTGGGCAGGTTATGAAAGCCGATGACCAAATCCGGGTTAAGTGCCTGGAAGCGTTCGTCTGCCACCACTGCAGGTGCGCCCTCACCGGTTTCTTCCGCAGGCTGAAACAGCAATGCAACCTTGCCCCTGGCTGGCCGCTTTTCACCCAGCACTTTGGCAACACCACATAGCGCGCTCATATGCCCGTCGTGGCCACATTTATGCGAAATTCCCTGCGTCATCGAGCAATAATCTATATTCATATCTTCCGGCTCAGTCACCGGCAGCGCGTCCAGCTCACAGCGCAGCACCAATGTCGGCCCAGGTTGACCCGAATCGAATACACCGATAACACCCGTGCCGCCCACTGCCCGTATTACTTCGTCAGCACCGGCGCGCTCCAGCTCGAGACCAATCAGGGACGCAGTGCTTTCTTCCTGGCTCGAAAGTTCAGGGCGTTGATGCAAATAGTGACGCAGCTCGGTGAGCTCATCCAGGTGTGTGTCGTTGATCTGCAAAAAATCATTCATGAACAACAAGATAGCAATAATCAGGGGTCAGAGTAAAAAATCAGTAGTGTATTTTTACTCTGACCCCTTAATTTCGCCCTCGCTCCGAAATACACTGGTTTTATTCCGCGCTTTACTCTAACGTAGCCGCCTCTATTAATAGCCGCCCGCGGCTTAAGAACCGGTTTTACATGCCTCTGCTTCGCCTCGAAAAAGTCTCCCTCAATTTTGGTACTCATATTTTGCTCGATAATGTTGATTTCCAGATCAGCAAGGGCGATCGCCTGGGCCTTTTGGGACGCAACGGCGCCGGCAAGACCACCTTCATGAAGATCGTCTCCGGTGCCGTGCAGGCCGAGAGCGGCGAGCACTGGTTGCGCCCGGGTGCCCGCGTGGCATGGCTGGAGCAGACTCTGCCCGGTGGTGGTGACGAGACTGTATATGACGTAGTGGCCGACGGTCTGGCAGAAGTTGGCGAACTGCTCAAGCAATATCACCACATGATCGCTGACTACGAGAACGTGGATCTGGAAAAACTGGAGAAGGTGCAGAGCAAGCTGGAAGCCAAACACGGCTGGAGTCTGGGCCAGAAAGTCGACACCGTTATCAGCCAATTGCAGTTACCCGCCGACAAGGCCATGAGCGAATTGTCCGGTGGCTGGCGCAAGCGCGTGGCACTTGCCCGGGCACTGGTGCAGGAACCGGAACTGCTGTTGCTGGATGAGCCGACCAACCACCTGGACATTCCTGCTATTGAGTGGCTGGAAGATGAACTGAAGTCATACAACGGCGCGCTGATTCTCGTGACTCACGACCGTAACTTTCTCGAGCAGGTGGCGAACAATATCGCGGAGATCGATCGCGGACATTTAATAGAATTCGAAGGCACTTACCAGCGCTTCCTGCGCTTTCGCGAAGAACAACTGGCGGCCGAAGAAACCGCCAACAAATTATTCGACAAGAAGCTGGCCGAAGAAGAAGTGTGGATTCGCCAGGGCATCAAGGCCCGTCGCACACGCAACGAGGGCCGCGTGCGTGCACTGAAGGCACTGCGTGAAGAACGACGCCAGCGCCGCGAACGCCAGGGCAAGGCCGATTTCGCCGCCAGTCAGGGCGATCGTTCCGGCAAGTTGGTTGCGGAAGTTAAAAATATCTCGCACCGCTACGGTGACAATACTGTCATCGAAAATTTTTCCTCCACGGTTATGCGCGGCGACCGCATTGGCCTTGTTGGCGTCAATGGCGCCGGCAAGTCCACGCTGTTAAAAATTCTTCTGGGCAAATTACAACCGAGCGAAGGCGACGTAAAACTGGGCACCAACCTTGAGATCGCCTACTTCGATCAATTGCGTGAACAACTGGATCCTAAAAAGAACCTGATTGATAATGTATGCGGCGGCCAGGACTTCATCGAGATCAACGGCAAGCGCAAGCATGCCATCAGCTATCTGGGTGATTTTCTTTTTACACCCGAGCGCGTGCGGACACCCGCCAAGGCACTGAGTGGCGGTGAACAGAACCGCGCCATCCTGGCCAAGTTGTTCAGCAAGCCAGCCAACATCCTCGTGCTGGACGAGCCCACCAACGACCTGGATATCGAGACGCTGGAACTACTGGAAGACATCTTGATGAACTTTCAGGGCACGGTGCTGCTGGTAAGCCACGACCGCCAGTTCATGGACAACGTGGTCACCTCGATCATGGTATTCGAGGGCGAGGGGCACATCGAAGAGTATGTGGGTGGCTACGGTGACTGGGTGCGTGGTGGCGGCAGCCTCGCTGCACTCGAAGAAGCTCCAAAGAAAACAGACAAGCAGAAAAAGCCCGCGCAGGACAAGCCGGCAAAGAAACCTGATAACACCAAGCAGAAACTACTGGACAAGCAGCTCAGGGAAATTGAGCAGCTCGAGACGAAACAAAAAGAATTGGAAGCAACCATGGCAGAACCGGGCTTCTATGAGAAAGATCAGGCACGCATCGATGAAGTTATAAAGAAACTCGAAGACGTACAAGCCAAGTTAGAAGCCGCCTATAAAAAGTGGGAAGAGATAGAGGCCGGGTAATCCACCCGTCTTCACACCACTAATCCATTAATCACGATCGCGAAACAGATCTGCTACACGATCGGATTCGGCATTGGACTCACGCGCACGTGAAGCGCGCAGCATATTAGCCATGCCGTAGTTACCTTCATGGCAGGCGTATTCATAAAGCTGGGTCGGCACCTTGGTCAGCGGCAATGTCGCAACGATCTTGTCTTCGAAAGTGGCCGGGTCTTCAATGGTGAACTCATAACTGATCGTCAGCTCGTCAACGCGCGTGAAGCGCTCAAGAAGCATTTTGTTCTTCGACGAACCATAGCCATCAAAACTCTGGGTCAATCCGTTAAAGTTGCGCGTCTCCACAATCAGCGTGTCGCCTTCCCAATAACCGCGCGAATCACCTGACCACAAACCGACCTTGTCATCCAACGCAGTATCATCATTCAGCTTGACGATGCGCGCGTCGTGCACCATTTCCGAAAGGATCACTACATGGTCGCGGTTCTGAATGATCTGCACATTGTTGTTATACACACTGGGCATTAACTGCGGGCCGGCATTGAAACCCACCAGACAACGCTCGGACAGGCCGCGATCTTCCGGCCCGTCACGGCCAATACCACCGACCGTAAAACGTACCGGGCGCTCACCGCGAGTATCCCGCTCACCGCCGGGTTGATATTCCACACCCTCCACTACTTCGGGTACGCGACCATTGAGCGGATAGATAATGAGTGACGTGCGCACATTGGCACCCCCTCCCCGATTTTCTGCCCACATATTGTCGTTATAAATCGCTTCCACCCCATTGTCGGAACGAATGGGTCGGCGAGAACCTATCAGCTGAATGCGCTCGCCCTGCTCGGCGGCGATTTCTTCATCGGTAAGAAATTGTCGATTGCCCAGTGCTTCCGGACGCTGCATGGGAACTTCCGAGGAAAAGTTCCACACGCCCTGGAGGTCGGGGTGATCCCACTGGGTGCGCGGTACCGAATAGTCTTCCGCACCGAGGGCGACCCTTGCTACAAGGCAACCGAACAGGAATGGAACACTGAACCAGCGATGGGATCTCATGACCACTGAGCGTAACAAATATCGCTGATATCAGCGATAAACAAAGCGATGAAGCGGACAGACCTGCGGTTAAAGCTGCCGTTGCAACAGCCCTAATATCTCATCCCGGTTATTGGCCGCCTGGTTGGTCAGAATTACGAAGGGGTACAGGCCATCGCTCCCGCGTAGATAACCAGCATAGTTATACACCCCGGAGAGCGTGCCACTCTTACGCAACACTCCCCTGGTTTCCGGTAACAGTTCTGTATAGGGCTTGAAAGTTTCGAGAATGCGCATCATGCCTTCCGCCGTGGTGCGCTGTTCCCGGGCCAGCCCCGAGCCTTCTATCATGAGCAATAACCGGGGATCAGTGCCAAACCCGGCGCCATACAAAGCTTCCAGTTTTTCATGCAGGATTTCCCGTGCTGCAGAACCTGTGGCCGGATAACCGTTTCGTTGAGCGCCGAGTGTGAGGAAGAGCTGGTTGGCGATGAAGTTATTTGAATAGCGCAGCATGCCGTCGAGATTTTCCCGCAGCGAACGGGAACTGCGATGAGCGTAAAACAACTCCCAGTCATCAGTGACGGCTTCATGATAAAAGTCGGTATCCATTACTGTGACACCTGACCCTTCCAGAAAATATTGAAATATTTGCTTCACTTGCTTTAAGCCATTAACGGGATCAGACCCCAAGTTAATTCGCAACGGCTCGCTGGATGACAGGCTCGCACCCAACTCACGGGCGAGCGGTGTCAGGGGTGTCTGTTCCTCGGCTGATACCAGGCTACCATTTGCAGACCAGGCCAGGTTTACGGTGTTGAAATTAACTGCCAGCGCACTATTGCGTGCCGCGTAAGGATCATCGGCACCCAACTCCAGCGGCAGATCGGGATCAGGCTCAAAGGCGGAGTCGTCAACCACAAGGCGATTCACTTGCCGCAAACCCAACTCGGCCAACTCTTCGGCAACCAGCGCAATCTCTTCCGATACCAGAAAAGGATCACCCAGACCGCGAATCAACAGGTCGCCATTGGCATTGCGATAGAAATGAGTCTCGAAACGAAAGTCTTCACCCAGTGTAGTGAGCGCCACCTGGGCCAGGGGGATCTTGACGATAGATGCCGGTAGCAGAGCGCGGTTCGGGTTGACGCTCACCAGTGCTTCGCCGGCAGGAGAATGGAGCAAGACACTGCCGTCGCCGGCCAGCCTGGCTAATTGCGATTGCGCGCTGGCGCCGCTGGCAAACAGCAGAGACAGCACCAGCCCATTGAGATATTTATGGAATTTATGCAATTTATCGAATCAGAGTGCGAGCAATCACTTCGCCAGTATAGGCAAGTATTCACGGCACAAGCAACTCCCACAGAGAGACCCGCCTGACCCGTTCCTTTGCGCTTGAACCCTGCGAACAAGGTATCCATAATGCCCAGTAAACAATCAAATCATTCAAAAACGGTAAACCTATGAAAACAAGAAACCGTTCGCTTCTCGCCCTTGCTACCACGCTACTCCTTGCCGGGATTTTTCACCTGCCAGGCACAACAAGCCCAACCGTATTCGCCGAAGAAGGCTACCCCCATGCCTATCCGCGCATTGGTGTGCGCGGATTGTTTGAGAATGATCGCGTGTATGCCTGGGACGTTATCTGGTTACCCAATATCGAGCAGCCCTACCACCGACACCAGTATGACCTGGCCGCAGTTTACCTGCGCTGGGGTCCAATTCGCGTGACTCAACTCGATGGTTCCTATAACCCACCGAACGAGTTTGAAATTCCCCGGCCGTTCTTTCAGCCGGCTGGCGTCACCCATAAAGAAGAGATGATTGGTTTTGCCCTCGATGCACCAACCCGCTGGGCGGTGATGTTTGACCTTAAGGATGTGATGTCTCGACCAGTCGGTGTCGAGCGCGGTACTGAAGCGGCATTCCCGCGCGCTGGTGCAACACTGGCCATCGACAATGATCGCGTCATGGAATGGGTGCATGGTTGGGAAGAAGGCCAGGAAGGTGAAATGCGCACCTACACTTTGGATGCGATGCAGGTCATCACTGAACCGGGCATTCTGCAATACACACTGCCCAGTAGGACTACATACACCGAGGCCTATGCGATTGGCGACACGCGTTTCATCCCGGCTGGCACCGTGCGCGCCGAGACGGCGGTGCATGGTTCACCGAAGGCAGTGACGCTGGAATTGAAATAGATTTTTCAGTAGCTCAGTATCGTCACTGCAGCCACAAGGAAGATGGCGATGGGCGCCAGAAAGCGCATGACGAAAAGCCAGCTACGATAGCCCAGCGAATTGCCCATGCCCAGCTCTTCAAGTGTGGCATCACGCGACATTATCCACCCTACGAAAAGCGTGATGAAAAAAGCACTGAGCAGAATCAGGTTATTGACCACAAAGAAATCGATGATACGGAAAATCGTCGCACCTTCGAACATGGGAATAAAGTTCAGGGGCGTGAAGTCCGCCCAGATATTGTGTGAAAACACCGAGGCCAGACCAATAAGCCAGGCCAGGCCCCCGGCATAAAGTGTCATGCGCCGGCGCGATGCACCTTGCCTTTCCACCAGGCGCGATACTGTTGACTCCAGCATCGAGATCGACGTACTTAGCGCGGCGAATAACACCAGCAATAAAAACAGCGTGCCGATGATCACGCCTCCGGGCATCTGTCCCAGCGCCACTGGCAAAGTCACAAACAACAGACCCGGCCCGGCTGCTGGCTCCAGCGCAAATGCAAACACGATGGGAAAAATGGCGAGGCCTGCCAGCATGTCCACCGACACATTGGCACCGGCTATGGCAAAGGCCGAGCGCGGGATAGAAGCCTGTTTGTCCAGATAGCTGCCGTAATTGATAATCCCGCCTCCACCCACGCTCAGCGAGAAGAATGCCTGGCCCAGAGCCAGTAACACGACGTCGTTATTTACCCGCGAGAAATCCGGCACAAACATGAAGCGCAGCGCGGCCGTTATGTCACCAGCCAGCACCGCGTACAAAACCAGCACCAGCAGGATGATGAACAGCGCGGGCATCATCACTTTGACCGTTTTCTCCACGCCATTGCGCACACCGCGCGCCACCACCCACATGGTCAGCGCCATGAACACCGCGTGCCAGAATGTCATGCCGAACACCGAGGCCTGCACGTCGTCGAATAACGCTACTGATTCCTCCGCGGTGATATCCACAAAAGCCCCGGATAATGAGATCGGCAGATAAGCCAGTACCCAGCCGGCCACGACACTGAAGAATGTCAGTGCCAGAAACGCGATGCCAATAGCCAGCCAACCCAGGAACTTCCAGTTTTCGCTCTTGCCTTCGGCCATTGCCAGTGCACGCGTGCTCCCGGCCGGACTATGTCCCCCGCGGCGACCGATCAGAATCATGGCCATGACACAGGGAATACCGAGAAACAGGATGAACAAGAGATAGAAGAAGATGAAGGCGCCGCCGCCGTTCTCACCGGCCATGAAGGTAAAGCGCCAGATATTGCCCAGACCCACAGCGCTGCCCATGGCGGCCAGAATAAAACCCCAGCGGGAAGCAAACTTCACACCTGACTCCGCCATTGCGACTCCTTATTATTCTTATTTACTACGTACTATTTATTATTTTTAGTATCAGTTTCGAATCGGTTAAAGACCGAACACTTTCTTCGCATTCAAGTGCCTTATGGCTTCACATTCGTTATCCGGCAAAGCTGCAGTGTTGGCTTTGGCACCCTTGATGTCGAAGACCTGATGCGGCCAGTCGGTGCCGAACATCACCCGGTCGCTGCCCACGATTGAAATCAGGTAGTTCAATGCGCGGGGATCGTAGGTAATACAGTCATAATAGATGTGCCGTAAATAATCGGTGGGCTTGTGCTGCATCTTGCGGCGCTGAGGTAACTCCACTTCATCGCCCTTCTCGAAACGCCCGACGAGGAATGACAATGCCGCCCCTCCATGCGAAGCGATGAGCTTGAGGTTGGGATACTTGTCGAAGAAGCCATCGAAGATCATGCGGGTCACCGCCAACGTGGTATCGAACATGAATCCTACCGACCAGCTCAGGTCGAACTCACCCATGTCCATGACTTTGGCGCCCGGTGGATCAGTCGGGTGTAGCAGCACTGGCAGCTTGCGTTCATCGATGGCTTGCCAGATCGGCGCGAAGAATTCATCGTTCAGGCTCATGCCGTCGATATTGGCCAGCACCATCACACCAACCGCGCCATTGGCGCAGCACCGCTCCAATTCCTCCACTGCCTTGTCCGGATACTGCCAGGGCAAGGAGGTGAACCAACGAATGCGATCAGGATAAGTGCTTTGCGCCTCCGCCATGGTGTCATTGGATTCCACGGCCGCCATGCAACTGACTTGTTCAGTACCAAAGTACACATTGGGACAGGTGAGCGACACGATAGACATATCGATGCCGGCTTTGTCCATGTTGGCAATGCGCAGTTCATAATCGAAATGGCCGAGTTGCGGAAAAGCCACCGGTGTCTCGCCACGATAGATTTCTTCATGGCCATCGGGACGGGTCTTCAGGTGATAGTCACCGCCCTGTTCTTTGAGAATTTCCAGCCAGCGGCGAGTGTAGGCGTGGGTGTGGATATCGATAATCATGCTGGGGAGATTAGCACGAAATTCCCTACATGGTGACGTGATCTGTGCTCCGGGCAGCCAGGACTCGAATATAGCCTGACTTGATCTAGATTAACCATCGGTTTGATCTGCTGAAAGATAATGGCCCAATGGAAACATGCGTCCGGGTGGATCATGAGCAAGAAATCGATAATACGAATAATCAGCAGGCTACAGTTTTGTATCTTTGGATCCATGGCGATCATTACCCATGGTGTGTGGGCTCAGGAGGCTGGCTACCAGATCGGCCGCGGTTTCGAAGTGAGCGAATTTCTGACATTGGGTGGCTATTTCTCCACAGAGTATGAGCTGGGTGATGACAAGAATGCGTTCCTGGTAGACGACCTTGCCCTGCTAGCCTATGGCGATGTGGGCGACCGATTTTCTTACTTGCTGGAACTGGAATCTATCGATGCCTATGTTAGTGACTTCGAAAACGATACAACAAGCACCAACTTGCCACCGACCATAGAGAGGTTGTATGGGGATTATAAATTCTCAGACAATCTGGCATTCAGATTTGGCAAGCACATCTCTCCCATTGGTTACTGGAACCTGCAACCTATAAACGTGTTGCGTGAGACTACCTCAAATCCCCGCTACAGCCGTCGCATGTTTCCCAAATTCATCACGGGTGTGACAATGTATGGCTACACCCCTTTTGATGAAAGTCTGAGTTATCAGATTTATGTACAGAACACTCGCGACATGGATCAGGACAACATCAATATTCTCATCGACCAGCACTACGGCATGTCACTGGAGAAAGAATTGGGCAATGGATGGAAAGCGGGCGGTAGTACAGGGCGGTTTCGACAACTGGATCAGACTCGAACGCGTTACCTGCAATTCAATACGCGCTATGACACAGCGCAATATTCGGCTATCGCTGAGGCGATTGTCAGTTACCAGGATACGCGATTTGCTGGTAGTGAGCGCTCGAGTTCTTACTATCTGCAAGGTGAATATCGCTTTACCCCACAGCATGCCGTTATTACTCGAGGAGAATACTTCAGAGATGGTATCGCCGGTATCAAGGAGCGCATTGGTATCATCGGTTATAGCTTTCGCCCGGTATACCCGGTGTCACTCAAGTTTGAATACCAGTGGCATGCGGACACCAAAGAAAATCAGTTTGTAACTTCTTTTTCTGTATTGTTCTAATGCTACGCATTCACAGCCTGATAATGCTACTGCTTATGACGACGGCAATGACTGCAGCGCCGGCGGCAGATTTTGCTGTAGTGGTGGCCAGTGGTTCCAGCATTCAGAATATGGCGCCGGAACGCATTCGCGATGTGTTTCTCAAGCGTCGTAATTTTGAAGGCGACATCAAGCTGGTGCCGGTGAACCCGCTTGGTGAGGATCAACTCAGGCGCCAGTTTGAGCAGGCTGTCTTGCAGATGAATCGCGATGACGTTAATCGATACTGGACTACCAGTCACTTCCAGGGAGTCAAGCCACCGATCACGCAAGCCTCACTGGAATCAGTCAAGCGCTTTGTCGCCAGGGTCGATGGCGCAATCGGCTATATCCCCCGATCAATGGTAGATAGCAGCATGCGGGTGCTTTATGAGTTTTAAACTTAAGACTATTTTGCTCCTGGTGGCGCTCAGCCTGACACCCTATGTGATTACCATGACGATACTGGGTAACGCCTATCGCAATGATGTGGAATCACAAGTGCATGATGATCTGGCTTACCAACTGGAAGTTACCCTGGAGCGCATGGGCCAACAGCTGGAAAGCCAGGAGAAAGACCTGCGGTTCCTGGCCTCGCTGGACATTATGAACGACATACTGACCGGCGATCTGGATCGGCGAATTCTCAATCTGTTATTGATGAAGAAAGCCGACCTGCAACTGATCGGCGAGATCGAAGTGGTAGATACCGCCGGTATACTGGTTGCCTCTACCGACCTTTCTCGCATTGGCGAGAGCGCATCGGGAGCAGCCTTTCTCGAGATATCCATATTCTCCACTTTCGATGATTCACAGCTTGGCCAATTGCTGCTGCACTATGACACCGAAAATCTTACGCGTTTTTTTATCAACGACCAGAGCCTGCAATACAGTCTTTCCCGGAATGGCGAACCAGTTTCCCAGATAGCTAACCTTATCGAGCCTATTAGCGTTAGCGCGACTCTGCAACAACGCCCGGAATTCACTGTGACACTGGCGCAGGAGAGAGGAATCGCATTGGCCATTCTCGATCAATTTACCCGGAGTTTTCTGATTGCACTACTCATCGGCGTATTGATCATATCTGCTATCGCTTACCTGGTTGCCAACTATATCGCATACCCTATTCTACTACTGTCCTCCACAGCCCGTTTGATTACGCGCACCCAGGATTACACACAACGCGTACAAATGCAGCGCAGTGATGAAATTGGCAAACTGGCTGAAGCCTTTAACAAAATGGTAGCGGGCATGCAGGATATGCTGGAGCGATTGCATGAAGAAAATGCAGTCAAGTTGAAACAGGCAGAAGAGCGTAAGCGGGCAGAAACTCTGCAGACACTTTCCACCAAGCTGTCAAAGTATTTGTCGCCACAAATTTATTAATCCATCTTCTCAGGCGCAAAGGATGTCACGCTAGGTTCTTCACGTAAAAAATTGACAATATTTTTTTCTGACATTGTTAACTTCACGGGCACTACAGATCAAATGGAGTCGGAAGACCTCACTGCGCTACTCAATAATTATCTACGTGAGATGAGCAACATCGCGCTGGAGTATGGCGCCACCATCGATAAGTATATTGACGATGCCATTATGATCTTCTTTGGTGACCCAGACAGCGATGGTGTTGCCAGGGATGCACAGCGCTGCGTTGAGATGGCAATGGCCATGCGCCGGCGTGTGCAGGAACTACAAGGGGAATGGCAGGCCGCTGGCTTTACCAGACCTTTCAACATACGGGTGGGGATTAATACAGGCTACTGCACGGTAGGCAATTTTGGCACCGAGAATCGCATGGACTATACGATTGTGGGTTCAGCGGTTAATTTGGCCAGTCGCATCGAATCCAATGCGGAAGAGGGCTCAGTCTGCATTAGTGAAGACACGTGGCTGCTGGTGCGCGACAAATTCCACTGTGTGCCTGCCAGTAAATTGATACCCAAGGGATTCAGCAAGGAAGTACAAATCTACAAGGTGCTGGATGATGAAGTGGACAATAGCGTCATACTTAATGAAACCGGCATACAGCTGCGCCTGCAGCCTGAACTGCTTGATGAAGCGGCACGTGCGAAACTCCTCGCGCTGCTGGAAAAATTGGCACGGGAATCAGCATCAGATCGATTAGCGAAATAACCAGTATGTGCAGCACATATTCACTGTACACCATGCCGATTGCGATTTTCTCCGGGACTATGAGCGCATTACAGGCAATCGAAGAGCCCAGACCATGGGTCCGGTGCCTCTTCCCCGCTGTTCGGGACCAAATCAATCCACCTTCACAACAGTCTGTCGCATACCCCTTTGATTTCCCGCCCTGATAGGCTAGATTGCTTATCCGATTTCCTTATCCCTAACAATTTAGTTGATCATGATTATGTCCAGATACATTAGTTCTTATGTAAGTTTCCATTCATTGGCGTCTTCTTTATTCGCTACCCCCCTGGCACTCGCCCTTATCGTGAGCGCCGGTCTTCTGGTGTCCCAGCCCGCTGCCGCACAGGACGAAGTGGAAGAATGGGTCACCGCCACCATGTGTGCCGCCGATAATCGTGCAGTGGATTTGAGTGAAGCACCGTCTTTTACTTTTACTGCTGGCGATGGCAATAACCCACGCCACATGAGCGCCGAGCAAGCTGGCCTGACTACCAGTGATCTGTCTGACCTGGAACTGGCCTGGGCAGTGGCCTTCCCTGCTACATCGGGCATGCGCGCCGCACCCGTCATCATCGGCGACACTATCTTTTACTCGGCCACCGATTCCGGCCGTGTGTTTGCCTTCGATACCGAAACTGGCTGCGCCAAATGGGTGTATGAATCCGGCACGCGCCTGCGTTCCTCCATGGCCTATGACGTAATCGATGGTCAGCCCATGCTGGTCATGGGTGACATGGGCGGCATGGTACATGCGCTCAATGCAGAAAACGGTGAAGTGCTGTGGGTCGAAAGCGGTCAGGCCACTGACAACCAGGCCATGATTACCGGCACACCAGTGATTCATGAAGACCGGGTCATCGTGCCTTTATCAGGCTCCGGCGTGATTGCCGGCGGCAACCCCGCCTTTGAGTGTTGTGAAAATCACGGCGCTGTTACCGCGCTGGATATCGCGACAGGCGAAAAAATCTGGGAATACCACACCATGCCGACTGCACAATACAACGGCATGGAAAGTTCAACGGGTGTAAAACAGAAAGGCCCTTCCGGCGCGCCGATCTGGACCACACCAACTATAGATCCCGCACGCAACCAGATTTATGTCACCACCGGTGAAAACACCTCACACCCAACTACCGGCACCAGCGATGCCATCATCGCCCTTGACCTGGAAACCGGTGAAGAGAAATGGGTATTCCAGGCGCTGGAAAATGACATGTGGAATTTTGGTTGTTCTGCAGGCGGGCCTAACTGCATCATTCTCGAAGACACCAACTCGGTGGACTTTGACTTCGGTGGCCCGGCCATCATCGTAGATGACTTGATCATTGCCGGCCAAAAATCCGGTGACCTGTGGGCATTGAACCCGGACACAGGACAAGTGGTATGGAATCAAACCGTAGGCGAAGGCACCGCACTGGGCGGCAACCACTGGGGCATCTCCACCGACGGTGAACGTGCCTTTATGACCATCAATGATCCCGGTGGCATGAACGGCAATGCCCGTCCTGGCATCTATACATTCTTCGTCGGCACCGGCGAGCCAAGCTGGTTCTATGAAGTGGAGCCGGACTGCGATAACCGCAGCCCAAGATTGCGTCGCTGCGAAGCGCTCTATGGATTCTCTGCCACACCATTGTCAGTCGATGGCGCAGTGATCACCGGCGGACTCGACGGCAGGCTGTTTGTCTTCAATTCAGACACCGGCGAAGTGCTGTTCCAGTATGACACCGCCACTTCCTATGAGACTGTTAATGGTGTTGAGGGCAATGGTGGATCAATCGACAGCCATTCCATCGCGGCAGGTTCAGGCATGGTGTTTGTTGGTTCGGGTTACGGCTCGTTCAGCCAGGTGCCAGGCAACGTATTGCTGGCGTTCCGACCCAGATAACACCCATCACCGGGGCCAGCACCCATAAATGGGGTCAGAGTAAAAATACAGTAGCTGAAAGCGCAGGCGCGCCCCGCTTTTGCGGATTTACGCGCCTGCCTGCAAGCGCTTCAATCTCCGCTTTCAATTGCGCTGACCCCATGAATACGACTCCATGAATGCTGACCCCATTAATGGTTGAGCTATATTGCAGCCGCTCTGAAACAAGCAAAGGATAAGCATGTTCTTCAAAAATATTCGTTTGTATTGTCTTACTGAAGAATTCAAGTACAGCCAGGAAGAACTGGAAACCCAGCTCAGTGATCAAGTGTTCACGCCTTGCAGCAAATTTGACAAATCTCGCCTGGGTTGGGTTAGCCCACTGCAAGACACGCCTGTCGGTGACAATGATGTCAAGGAAGCGCCACCGCTAACTCATGTTATTGGTGACTACATTATGTTGTGTGCGCAAAAACAGGACCGCTTGTTGCCGGCATCAATTGTGCGCCAGGAAACTGCCGAGAAAGTTGCTGAGATCGAACAACGCCAGGCGCGCAAAGTGTATCGCAAGGAACAGCGCGAGATTCAGGATAATGTCTATGCCACCTTGCTGCCGCGGGCCTTCACCAAGAACCAGCAAACCTTTGCATTCCTCTCGCTCAAAGACCGGCTGTTGGTGGTAGATAGTGCCAGCGCACCACGGGCCGAGGAACTGGTGGATCTGCTACGGGATAGCCTGACCTCATTCCCGGTTGGCTTGCCGAACACCCGCACCGCACCAACAGATATCATGACGCGCTGGCTGCGGGATAACAAACTCAGCGACAACTTCAGCCTGCTGGAAGATGTAGTGCTACACAATCCGCTGGATAGCAGCAATGTGGTGCGTTGCGCCAGTCAGGATCTGACCGGTGACGAGATTGCCACGCATCTGGAGGCCGGCAAACAGGTCAAGAGCCTGAGCCTGTCATGGAATAACGTGATTCACGCCATGATCAACGATGATCTTTCTATCAAGCGCCTGCAATTCGAATCCGTAGAGGAAGACCATGCGGGCATGGAAGATGCCACACCAGCGCAGAAATTCGATCAGGATTTCGCCTTGATGACACTGGAACTCAGCGGCTTCTTCGAGTCATTGTTCAAAGCATTCGGCGGACTCGACGAGCCCAGGGCAATGGGGCGCAAGAACGAGGAAGCGTAGGGCCGCATCCGCATTTCATACAGCCTGCAGCCAGGCCTCAGTCGGCTGGCAAAAATAATTGTTCCTGTTTTATTCCGGCGCGCAGCGCTGTGAATCGCTATACTCAGAGTATACAACCATCTGGTTAATACCCATTCAATGTTTTACCTGATTCCTGCTGTATGACTGTAGTCACTACCTCTGATAACAAGCCCCAGCAAGTCACGCAAACCTCTCCTGAAGCTGTGCTGCAACACGTGTTTGGCTTTAGTGAATTTCGCCCGCCGCAGGGTGAGATCATCGATACATTGGTCGGTGGCGGCGATGCCTTGGTGCTCATGCCTACCGGTGGCGGCAAGTCTTTGTGCTATCAAATTCCGGCGCTGGTCCGGCCCGGTTGCGGCGTAGTCATCTCACCGCTGATTGCATTGATGCAGGACCAGGTCAGCGCCATGCAGTTGCTTGGTGTGAATGCGGCGTTCCTCAATTCCACCCTCGGTGCCGGGCAGGTAGCGCAGATTGAGCAACAGCTCAGGAATGGTGAGCTGGACCTGCTGTATATTGCACCGGAACGCTTTACCCAGGCGCGCACCTTGCAAATATTGCAGGAAATCAATATTGCCCTGTTCGCCATCGACGAGGCCCATTGTGTTTCCCAGTGGGGGCACGACTTCCGCGCGGATTATCTGCAACTGAGCCTGCTGCACGAACTGTTTCCCGACGTGCCACGCATTGCGCTCACCGCCACCGCCGATGCCCGCACCCGGCAGGAAATCATCACGCGCCTGCAACTGGAAGCAGCCGGACAGTTCATCGCCGGATTTGACCGACCCAATATCCGCTATCGCATCGCGTTGAAACACAACGCCAAACAACAGTTGCTAAAGTTTCTGCAAAGCGAACATCCCGATGACGCCGGCATTGTGTATTGCCTGTCGCGCAAGAAAACTGAAGACATCGCCGACTGGCTCAACACCCAGGGCTTTACTGCCTACCCCTATCACGCCGGACTCAATAGTGAAGTCCGCGCACAGCACCAGGCCCGCTTCCTGCGCGAGGAAGGTGTCATCATCGTCGCCACCATTGCTTTTGGTATGGGCATCGACAAACCCGACGTGCGCTTTGTTGCGCACCTGGATTTGCCCAAAACCATCGAGTCCTATTACCAGGAGACCGGCCGCGCCGGGCGTGATGGTCTGCCCGCCGATGCCTGGATGATCTATGGCCTGCAGGATGTCATCAAACTGCGCCAGATGATGGAAGGCTCTGCCGGCAGCGAGGAGCACAAGCGCGCCGAACAACACCGACTCAACGCCATGCTGGGCCTGTGTGAAATCACCAGTTGCCGACGCCAGGCGCTACTGGATTATTTCGGTGAGCATCTAGCGCAGGCTTGCGGTAACTGCGATACCTGCCTGGAACCCCCGCAGACCTGGGATGGCACCGAGGCCGCACGCAAGGCACTAAGCGCGGCCTTCCGCACCGATCAGCGCTTCGGCGTCAATCATCTGATCGATGTACTGCGCGGCGCCAACACCGACAAGATATTCCAGTTCGGCCACCAGCACCTGCCGGTGTATGGCTTAGGTGCGGACCTGGACAATAATCAGTGGCGCTCGGTATTCCGCCAGCTGGTAGCGCGCGGGTATATGAGTGTTGACCTGGAAAGGTTCGGCGCACTGCGCCTGGAAGAAAAATGTCGGCCCCTGCTGCGCGGCGAAGAAACCATTGCCATGCGCAAAGACAGCAAGCTTAAAGTCGCCAAACAACAAACCAGGGTACAACTGGCACCGGATATCGATGTTGCGCTGTGGGAAGCGTTGCGGGAGTGTCGCCGGCAGTTCGCCGAAGAAATGGGCGTGCCGCCCTATGTGGTATTTCATGATGCCACGCTGCAGGAAATGTGCCTGAACCTGCCACGCACCATGGAAGCCTTCGGCGCACTGACCGGAGTGGGCGAACGCAAGCTGGAAAAGTATGGGCCGGGATTTTTAAGAGTAATAGAGGATCATCTGAGCTAAGGCTGCAATAGATTCGCAACCGCGCTTTGCAACTGCGCACAGAGGGTGCTGGCCTGCCCATCTGCATAGGGAATTGCAGGTTCATGGCCCCACACTGGCGCTGGCCAGGCATTGTCAGTAGTCCTGCGCACAATGTGATGGATATGTAACTGGGGCACGACATTGCCCAGCGCCGCTACATTCATTTTCTCGCCAGGAAAAAGTTGCATCATAACTTCCGATAACCGGGAAGACTCCCTGATTAATTGTTGCTGGTCTGCAGCTTCGAGTTCATAGATATCTTTTATGTTCGCGCGCATGGGCACAAGGATGCACCAGGGGTAGAGACTATTGTTCATGAGCAGCAATCGACACAGTTCGAGATCCGTCACGTAATAACAGTCAGATTCCAGCCTGGGGTCCAATTCAAATGCGTGCATGTATTTTCCTTCACTAGAATAAAGAACTGTCAGAGATAACTGCCCAACCAGGCCAGAACCACATAGCGCCCGGCCTTGCCGATTGTAACCAGTATCAGGAAAACACTCAGCCTGACCCGCATGATACCGGCGATAAGCGTGAGGGCATCACCACCTATGGGGAGCCAGGCAAACAGCAACGTCCACACCCCGTAGCGCTGGAACCAGTGCTGCGCCCGGTCGATTTGTGCGGCAGAAAAGTAAAACCAGGAACGGTCTTTAAAATGCTGGATGTAGATTCCCAATACCCAGTTCACTACCGCACCCAGCACGTTGCCAACACTGGCCACAACAATCAAACCCAGCGGTGCATATCCAGCCTGCAATAAGCCCAGAAACACCACTTCCGAATAAAACGGCAACATCGTGGCAGCCAGAAAGGCCGAGGCAAACAGCGAGAAATAAGCCATCAGCATCTATTTGCTCACGCCGGTGATCCAGCGAAACAGTTTTAGCTGGCTGGGCAAATAAAACAAATATTCCGGATGCCACTGCACGCCGATAATATCCCTGCCCTGTGTATGCTCAACCGATTGGGCGATGTCGTCCAGGTCACGTCCAACAATTGCCAGTCCTTCTCCCGGCCTGTCGATTGCCTGGTGGTGCAAACTGTTAACACGCAACTTCGATCGCCCCATTATGCGCTCCACCAAGCTTTCTGGTTGTAAAAATACCTGCTTGGTTGGCAGTAAACCTGGACGGTTATACGTGTGCACGCGAAGCTGGCGCAGGTCCTGATGCAATGAACCACCCAGCACGACATTAATTAATTGCGCGCCGCGGCAAATACCGAGCAAAGGGATACGCTTGTCCAACGCGCTTCTTATCCAGTCCATTTCCAGCGCATCCCGCTCATGGTCAATTCTGGCACCGGGTGAATGTTCGCCGCCATAGTGCTCCGGATTAATGTCATCGCCACCACTGACAATCAGTCCGTCCAGTTCATCCAGCAGAGGCTTGTTATGGCGAACACTGATGCGAACAGGTTTGGCGCCTGTCAAACGCAGTGCGAGGCTCACGCACCACCAACTTGGCGCAAACCTGCGACTGTTACCGGTGACACCAATTACTGCGCGGCGAGCCATTCATCCACCTTCTCACACCAGCCATCATCCAGCAGCGCAGGCTTGCCACCCTCTTCGGTTAAAGCATGCGATACCAGTTGCTCCAGTAATTCCCGGTTGTCCGCCAGTCTTTCCACCGCACACCAGATATCCCACGGCTCAGCCAGCGACCACTCCGGATTATCCACCCGGCAATCCGGCAGGCGATAATGTAGTGCCGGGCGCGGCTTGATGCGATCATCATCGATTGTTTCACGCACCCGGGCTTCGTTGATATGTGCCAGCAGCGGCAGCAGATCCAGTGCGCGATTGCGGGTGGCATTGTGCTCAAGATAATCCGCGAAAATGTCAGTCAATTCAGGTTTGTTGCGCCGTAAGACCTGCAACAGATATGCCTCAGGGAAGGGATCGATGTACGTGGTAATCCGCCGGCTGAAATCAACTTCACTTTTTTGCAGCAACCAGTCCTGCAACAACACATAGGCTTTCAGATAGCGATCCAGTGTCGCGGCTTCGCAATCTGGCAATTCGATATTGATGTGCAAGCCAAAGGCATAAATCCAGGATTGCTCGGTGCCCTTTGCCTTCGCCGCCCGCAATGCATCTACCAGCTTATCCAGATCCTGCAATTGCCCGGGCAACAGCGGCGGGCAAACAATCTCGACGGGGACTATCATGGTTGCCGATTCACTCAGTGCCTGGGTCAGGAATTCGGGAACGTCTTCGTTGTCTGACAGCTTTTTCAGCCCATCCCAATCAACCTCGACGTTGAACTTGCCAAGCGCGTCGACCTCTACACTTTGCTCGGCAGCGCTGACTGCCTCCGCCTTACCATCGAGAGACTCTGCAGCAACCTGCGTGGCAGCTTCCAGGGACAGCCCCGCGAATTCCAGTTCGATGCCCACCCTGCGGGGTTTACCATCGGACTTATCCGGGGTGGGTGGAGCGTAGTGGTGGGCATCAGATGCTGTCATTAAGGTTCCAGTAGTTGTGTTATCAGATATAGGGGTCAGAGTAAAAAAACAGTACTGTATTTTTACTCTGACCCCTTTTTGTCCAACAGAGAGAACACCCCTTCTTCTTCCAGAATCCTCACACCCAGTCTCTGGTTTGAGACACCCGGCCGCAACTTGTAATCAAAGGTGAGTTTGTCGCGGCCGTCCTGTGCCTCGAAGTGGTGGCGCACGATTTGTTCCGCGCCATCGAGTTGCTCATCCAGCTCAATCAGGTGTGAGGAAAACAGGAACAGGCAGCCTTCCTTTTTGGTAAAGCGTTTCAGCACGGCCAGCGAGGCATCGAAGGCATCTTTCACATTGGTGCCTTTGAAAGGCTCGTCCATTACCGCCACCACGCTGTGGCCTTCAGAAATAGATTCCGCCACCGCACGCACACGCAAGGCCTCTGCGCGAAAGTAGCTGATGCCGGCGTGCAGATCATCGCTCAAGGAAATGGAACTGTAGAGTCGCTCCACCGGCACAAAACCAAAACGCTCTGCCGGTACACCCATGCCGAGATGACCAAGATACAAGGCGATACCCACCGCGCGCAGGTAAGTGGTTTTACCAGCCATGTTGGGGCCAGTTAAAAACAATACCCGCTGCTGTTGATTCAGCTCGACCGCATTGGGAATCGCATCTTCAAGAAATGGGTGCACCAGCCCTTCGGCTTCGATGCGGATGTCACCCTGCAACAGTTCGGGAATCACAAAGCCGTGGTTCGTTGTGGCATCGGCGAGAGACACCAGCGCATCAATCTCGTAGAGCAATTGAAGAAAGCGCAGGATGACTTCCCGGCCCTGCTGGCGAAACACCTGGTCCAGGCGAAAGGTCTGGCGCGGTGATGTGCCTGTTACCCGCTCTTCCGGCACTTCACCCACCCAGGGATGACAAAGCAATTCCTTTAATTCAGAAAGTAGCGGTAACAATTCTCCGCGCGCATCTTTCAAGTCAGGCTGAGCCACGAATTCACGCAAGCCGCGAATCACACTGGAGGTGTACTGCACACCGCGCACCATGCTGCGGTAATGCCGGTCATGATTGAAATAGATATTGATAGCTTTAAGTGCGAACTCTATGCGCGTCTTGCTAATGTCGACCCCCAGCAATACTTCACGCAGATAAGCTTCCACATTCTGGGTGATATACACCGGCAGGTTTTCAAACAGCTCGCGATTATTGCAGATGAACGCGATTGACTCCTGCGTGCTGCGAATCGATTTCGCTTCACACCAGGGTAACTCCATGCGCTTGCGCAGCAACTTGGAACCCCCTCGCGTGCGGGTGAAGTTGCAGTAGTCATACAGGCTCTTGCCGCCACTTTCGGTGTCGAAGATTTCCAGGTCTTTCTGGGTATCGAAATCGAGGATCAGCCCGATATAGCCCTCGCGCAGCTTATCGAGCGGCTGGGTTTCCTTGTCCACGGCAAGCGAACGCCGACCGAGGTTGGTCTTGCGGCTTGATTCTTTGGCGGTGGGGAGGCCGGCGAGGCGCATACAGGAATCTCTGATCCGTCTTTATAACTGCTTACGCCTATTTAAACATATCAAACTGCTTTATTTTTAACTCTGGCTCCATTTCTTCTTTCTTTACCAGGCAACTGTTTTTCCGTCCCAATCCAGAAAATTGAGCGCCGGTTCCACCGGCAGGGAGTCAACAATGGCCAGTAGTCGCTCTGCCACAAAGTCTGGCGCAAAGATTTTATCCTCAGGAATCCCTCGACGATACGGTGCGGAAAGATCAGTGTCTGTAGTACCAGGTTGGAAAGCAAGGAAGCGGGTATTTTTCGCGGAGCGCCGGTATTCGATAGCAACTGTCTTGAGCAGCATATTCAGCGCGGCCTTGGAGGCCCGGTAGGAATACCAGCCACCAGCCTGGTTATCGTCAATGCTGCCTACTCGCGCGCTGAATACCGTGACGACATTATCGCCTTTCCGCGAAAGCACTGGCATCAGGTGTTTGAGCCAGAGTATTGGGATAAACGCGTTCACATTGAAAACGGCACCGAGCGACTCATAATTCACAGACGCAAGGCGCTTCTCCGGCGCAATATTGCCCTGGTGCAGAATTCCATTACAAATGAACAGGCGGTCGATGTTAAAAGACTTGTTGCTTAAATCATCGGCGATGCCGGCCATGGATTCTTCAGTGTTATCCGATTGCCGCCAATGCAATCGTGGATCTGGCACTAACCAGTCATGGTCTCTCTGTGCAGAGCGACTGATAGCAATCACGTGACGCGCTGGATCTGCTTCCAGCAGTTTCGCGATCAACGCCCGGGCAATACCGCCACCAGCACCGACGACTACCGTCGCTTCGACTGCTTTTTCATTCATCGGCGGCGAGGTGAGCAAACATCAGCAATCGTATTGCAGCGTTCGCAGCGTTTTTCACCAGTAAGCAGGTAGGAAATAGTGTAGCGATTGCGTGCGAACACACGATAGGCAATATCTGCAAACCAGCGAATCACTGGCCAGCGCAACACCACCAGCCAATGTTTCCTGTCGACTGCCCGCCATGCGTGGTACGTCACGTCCAATCCATAAAGCATTGACCCATCGGCGTACTCCGCATGCAGATACCGGTCAGCTGCACTTATATCGATATGAGGATAGTGCGTTGCAAAGCTCTCATCGTAAATATCTGCAAAGCGCAATCTGCTTTCCGTATCCAGTGATTTGAGCTGACGCATCTCGGCAGCACACAACGGGCAAGTGCCATCAAAGAAAAGCGTCAATGGATAATTTTTTGTACTCATGAAATTAAATACCACACCAGTAAATGGGCCAACACCACGATTGCGGTCAGTGTGATGCGCAAATTTAAATAGCTATTCCTGCTTTCAGTGTCAGTGCCCGCGGACAGGAGGCCGGCGAAGCGCAGTTCCAGCAGCAAGTTAATAACGAATCCGATAGATAGCCCAACGACAGCGGCCTCCTGTCTCACATGACCAAGCAACAGGCTGCCCCAGGCAAGCAATGCAATCAGGTTGCTGGCAATCAACAGCAAAACGATGCAAGACGATTCTTGCAAGACCAGCACTCTGCCCCACAAGGTTCCCCCCAGAAAGGCCAGAATTACCGTGCTGTAACTGAGAAAAAGCGTGACGGCATCACTTGCATTCAACAGGCTGCCGGATAACAGGAGATAAATGGCCAGCAAGAATGGCAGCAGGCCAGCGTAGCCTAATCCATTGATAAAAAACTGCTTGTTCAGACCCGTTTCCATCATCACAGGTCTCTAGATACGTGGTCATGGTCGCGATGGATTACTCTGGGAGGCGAAACTATAAACCCGGTGAAAACATCCTTTTTTCACTCTGGCTTCTTTAAATTAAGAGGTGACGGATTTATATTGCGGCTCAAAAATAAATCCTTCCCCTTTTAACTGGTCCAGGCGGCGTTTTGCCTGGCTTCCCAGAGATCATACTCGGCTTGCATTCTTACCCACATCTCGGCGCTGGTACCCAATTGTTTTTCCAGCACGATAGCAAAGGAAGGAGAAATACCGCGTTTGCCATTCACAATCTCATTGATCTTGCGCGATGCACAACCACAACGTCGTGCCAGTGCCGACTGGTTTAATCCCATCTCGGCCATATAGACTTCAGCCAATACCTGACCGGGATGCATTGGGGCAGGATTGGTAATCATAGTTAACCTCTGTGATTCTCTCAGTGATGATTCTCAATTTTAAATTAAAAGGAGGCGGATTTATTATTCGGCTCAATAATGAAATTGTCCCCTATTAAACTGAGAATCTGACACCACGTTATCAAATAATTAGCACCTGCTTTTTCGTAGCTAATTTTCGCTCTTGAATCTCCATTCTGCTAATTGCTGATCCACACGGAGTCGCGTGCGTTGCAAAAGCATAGCTTCGAAGACATTTGCGAAAGACAGCTTTCCCTCTTTGACTTCAGTTCGACGATGACGGCGGTTTCATGTTTATCCGCGTTTTGACCGCTAAGAATGAAATCCACACGCTTGCTGGTAAGGGGAATGGTGTATTCAATCGCAACACCGGCGTTACCGGGAATCTTGTCGCCCTGCAGGACCTTGTACATGTACTGCATGGAATTGCGCCAAGACTCAATCTCACTCTTCCCGACAGCAATGCCTGCTTTGCGTTTCAACTCGGCCAGGATTTGATGATGAATCTGGTTTAACTCCACATCATCGAGGAAATCCTGTTTGCTGGCGGAGTAGACGATCATTAGCGAGTCAGTATTCGTTGTATTTTTTTGAACTGCCGCGGACTTGCGATGCAGGGTATTTTTCGCCGTTTTTCTTTAGCTTGTTATTGGCGGCAACCAGCAGATCTATTCCAAGCACATCGGAGAGCCTAAGCAGGTAGAGAAAGACGTCGGCCAGCTCTTCCTCAACCTGATTCAGCTTATCCTTATCAAGTGCTTCGGACTGGGCCTCGGTCAGCCACTGGAACTGCTCCAGCAACTCGGCCGCTTCTACTGCAAGGGCCATGGACAGATTCTTGGGGGAGTGAAACTGATTCCAGTCCCGCTCTTCCGCAAAATTATTCAGTCTCGCAATCAACTCATTGATATTGCTCAAGCTGTGATCCTTTTAATAAATGGGAAAAATCACTAATTTCACTAAAAACTCGTATCCCAAATTCATCTATAGAAATCATTATGTATTTAAGGACGCTCTATTGATCCAACTCATCCGCAATAACCTCCAGATAAGCACTCTCCAACCTCTCAATCGCCCTCACATACCCCATCGGGTCCACAAAGGTCTCCGGATCATAGGCCTGCCCCGGCTGGTATTTGTCATGCATGTTGTACTGGCTGTTATGGGCTGACACCCACACGTCGATATCGAGTTGCTTCTGTGCGTTGTAGGTGGTGGCAAAGTCCACCGCCACGCCTTCGTAGGTGGGGTCTACCACGATGCGCTTGCCGCCGTTGATGGTGCCCATGTTGACGATGCCCACGTTATAGTCGCGGCCATTTTCATTCACGGTGAAGGTGTAGCTGGAGCTGCCTTCGGTGTGGCCCGGGTGTTCGTGCACAGTGATGACCAGATCGCCGAGGGTGATGACATCGCCCTGGCGGATGATGCGGTCTACTTCTACTGGCTCGAAACTCTCTCTGCCGCCAAAGTGGGCATCGCTGAAACCGCCGTCTTCCAGTACGCGCGCATCTTCCGGTGTGGCATACACTTCGGCGCCGGTGATCTGCTTGATCTCGGCCATGGCCGCGGTGTGATCCCAGTGGGCCTGCATGGTGAGCAGGATGCGTACGTCTTCCAGTTCAAAACCCAGAGACTCGATGTTGTTTCTGATGTGTTCGGTGGAATCGGCCAGGCCGGTGTTGATGAGGATATGGCCCTCTTCGGAAGTAATCAGAAAGACGCTGAGATCCAGCATGCCCACTGCGTAGAGTGGCCCGATGACGCGAAACGCTGGAAATGGCGTGACCCAGCCTTCCGGTGGATCGTTCTGGGCGCTGGCCTGTTGCGAGGCCAGTGGGCTGAGTGCAAGGCTGAGCCCTATAAAAGTAGCAAGAACCAGACTGCGGAATGGGCGGTGATAGTGGAGTGACATGGCGAGCCCTCTTTTTCTTATTGTTCAGATTTTACGGCCAGACATCAGGACGGATGGATTAGCCGGAACCTCTGAATCTACCTGCTTGACGGTGACAGCGCAATGGACTTGACGGGTGCTTGACGCGGTATGCCCTATTTATAGGCGGATGGGGGTTTGTTCGCGTAATCCCGTCACTGTATAAAGACGTTCTGTGGTAAAAATGCACCCAGTAAATGGCAGTCTGACTGGTCGCAGGCTCCACCGAATCAGCTTTGAATTGTAATAATCTGAGACTCCAAAACCTCGGAGTCAGACAAAGAGAAGGATGTTGATATGTCTCTACACAAATTAATTCCAGGCCTGGCAATGAACCTGTGCCTGTGCCTGACGGTTTCCGGGGCTTTCGCCGAGACTACCCGCGATGTGGTGTACGGCCACAAAGACGGCATGGCACTGGTGATGGATGTTTATCAACCGGACGCCAATGCCAATGGTGCGGGCGTGGTGTATTCAATCAGTGGTGGCTGGATGAGCAGCGTGGGTATGCAACGCGCTTATGAATCCATGTTCATGCCCCTGGTGGATGCCGGCTACACCATATTCGCTGTGCGCCACGGCAGCAGTCCGCGTTATCACGTGCCCGATGCCTGGAGCGATGTATCCCAGGCCTTCCAGTTTATTGGCGAGCATGCGACACAGTGGGATGTTGATGCGGATCGCCTCGGGGTTTCCGGCATCAGCGCTGGTGGGCACCTTTCTTTGATGCTGGGTTTGTATGCGGATGAGAACACCGCCCATCGCCCAGCCGCAGTCGTGGCCTATATGCCGCCCGTGGATATTCGCGGCATGACCGGCCCCAACGACAGCTTCCCGGCTTTGAATTTTGACCCTGCCCTGGCCCCAAAGATTTCGCCGATTGACTATGTCAGTGCCGACGATCCGCCCACCCTGTTGGTCCATGGTGATGCCGATGAACTGGTGCCAATTGCCAACAGCGAGCGCATGCATGCAGCACTTCAGGAAGCGGGTGTGAAATCCGAGCTCATGGTGGTGCCGGGTGCACCCCACGGGCTGTTTACCGGCCAGGATGCGGTTAAGGTAGGTGATGCTTTGCGCGGCTGGTTCGACGCCAACCTTTAACCTATTGGTTTAAATTACCCATACGAAAGGGGCAGACTTGCTTCCTGATTTTTTCAGGCAACAGGTCTGCCCTTTGCGTTAACGGGATCTTATCAAGCGGCTTCTTCAGCCACCTCTGCCAGCACCACCACACCGCGACACAGCACCACACCGATCACCGCGGCTACTGCACCAATGGGCAGTAATGTTGCCTGCCCGATATTCAGGCCAATAACTTCTGTGGTGGGCAACGCAATCAAACCACCGCCGATGACCATCAGCAGCCGACCAAACATGGCCACTGGTCCTTTGGCCGCCAACATACCCACACCAATCAGGTAATGCTGCAAGGCAGCGGCGATGAGCACGATGCCCACCATGACCTTGAGGGTGGCGAACAGTGTCTGGCCCCAGCTACCTTCCATGATCAGCGCCGGTTCCAGCACGAAGAAGAACGGGATGAAATAAATAATGCTGCCCAGCCGCATGGCCTTGAAGCCAGTGTTAAGCGCCGAAGCGCCGGCGATGCTGGCAGCGGCGAACGCGCCCAGCGCCACGGGCGGGGTAATAAAAGACAACATGCCCCAGTACAGAATAAACAGGTGCACACTCATGGGATCCAGCCCGCCCTGAATCAAGGCTGGCGCCAGGATGATGGCGAGGAACACATAGGCGGCAGTCACAGTCATGCCGATGCCCAGCAGGAAACTGCTGAACGCGCCCATCAATAACAACAGCAGTGTGGAATCGCCGGCGATGTATAACAGGTCGTTAACCAGTGTGCCGGAAAGACCCGTCACCGACAGTGCGCCGACAATAAGACCGACACCGGCCATGATGGTAAGCAGTTCCATCAGCAGTTTGCCGGTGGCGACCAGGAAAGTACCAAGTTGCTTGATACCCCAGCGATGGACCCTGGAGAACTGATTGAGCACCAGCAACATGGCGGTGGCGACAAAGGGTGCAACTGCTTCGCGCTGCAGATACACCAGCAGGAAGATCAACACCATAAACGCGGCGATATAGAACCAGCCTTCTTTCATGGTCGCGGCCAGGCTGGGCAGTTCGTCTTTTGGCGTGCCTTCCAGACCCTTGCGCGCGGCATAGGCGTCTATCTGAATGAACAGTCCAAAAAAGTAAAGAAACGCGGGTATGGCAGCGGCCAGTGCCACAGTGGTATAGGGCACATTGAGAAATGTGGCCATGACGAATGCAGTGGAGCCCATGATCGGTGGCAACAACACCCCACCAGTGGAGGCGCAGGCCTCGATGCCGCCAGCATATTCTTTTTCCATGCCGGACTTGCGCATGGCGGGAATGGTCATCTGGCCAGTCGTGAGCACGTTGGTGATCACGCTGCCACTCATGGAACCCATCAGACCGCTGGAAACGATGGCCACCTTGGCCGAGCCGCCACGCACATGGCCGAACAGGGCGAAGGCGAGATCAATAAAGAAGCGGCCACCGCCGGTTTGTTGCAAGGCAATGCCGAAGATTAAAAATCCGATGACCAGCTCGGCGAAGGCACGGAACGGCAGACCCAACACGCTCTCGATGCTCATCACGTGATAGGACGCTGTTTGGGCTGGCGATGAGGCCATACCCGAGATCGGCCCGGGCAAACTTTCGGCGAAGATCGGATAGAGCGAGAACACCAGCACTAGGAAGAACAGCACCCAGCCACCGCTGCGCCGCACCGCTTCCATGATCAGCACCCACAGCACATAACTCACCCACACCGCATAAGTCGGCGCGGAGAACTCCCAGCCAAAATCGAGCATGGTTTCGGCATTGATAAAGAAGAACACGCAGGTACCAAATGCTGCCAGCGCCAGCACACTATCAAGCCAGATGCTTTTGGCATTGTTAAAGGAAGGATTGAGCAGAAAACACAGGGGCAACAACAAGCCCATGAGTGAATAGTAGTAGTGATTTTGAACGGTGATGACAAAATCGAGCAGCGGTGTGCCGCCAAACAGGCGAAGCGCATCCATGGCCAGAAAGGCGCTACCAACGGCGGCGATGCCTGTCAGCCAACGCAGTGTTGTTGGCGGTTCTCGTTGATTAATTGCCACTCGCTAGCGCCAGACCGGATCGAAACCGGCATCCTCCAACCGCTGGGCGCGTAGGTTGGTCCACGCTGCAGCAAACTCATCGCGGTCGCGAATATTGCGCGCGGACATTTCCGCCCAGGCTGTGGCGAGCACTTCCTGTCTTTCGATCAGCCGCTGGTTGTGGGCGTCGATCTCGTCGGTCCACACACCCACTTCGCGCCAGTAGGCCACGGCCCCCTCGTGATAGGGCACCACCCAGTCGAACACCTGACGCTCGACTGCCCAGCCGATGGCACCGGGGTCGGAATCCTTGAAGTCGTCGTAGTTTTCATTGATCGCGCGGGTCAATGAATAGGTGAGGTCACTGTCTTGTGAAGCCAGCGTGGTTAGCAATGGATATGGATACGTGCCGGCCTCGTGGGGATTGTCATCGCTGATATTGGCGCCGCGGGTGGCCATATGTTTGGTGAAATAAGGGCCGATAGCCTGCAGGCGCTGCCAGCATTCGGCATCGTCATGAGGTGCCGGCAACCAGTGAATGCCACGGGGTGATGCCTCGAGACGGAACGGCGGGCCCGATACGGTGGTGCCAAATGCCACATCTACATCGCCATTGATCAAACCATTCCACTTGGCGTCGTAACCGGGGAAGTCCACACGCACGACGTCGTCCCAGGTGAGTCCGCCACAAGCCAGGTAGGCCTCCATGGAAATATTCAGCGCTGGTGCCGCGCGCACATAGGGTACGCGGCGGCCACGCAGACCAGCGAATGTAGTCACACCAGTATCGGCGGCCACCGCCACGCCCTGGTTGCTGAGACCATTGGAAGACATTAACAGGCGCAGCGGCTGCGGCCCCCATTCTTCGTTGGCAAACTGGAACATGCCCTCCTGGGCCAGATAGGTGGCTACCCCGTTGGCGGTAAAATCGACACGCCCACTCTTCAGGGGCAGCAGGCGCGACACATCGTTCTGGCCCGGAATCACCCGCAGGGTCATGTTGTAGCGCTCGCGCAGCATGGCACCGATAGCCACGGCCTGGTTGTAGCCGGTGGTGCCGAGGTTATAGGCGGTCCACGCCATCTGGCGCGGCAGTTGCGGCTCGCTGGGTTGGGCCAGCGCCGTGCCGGATACGCTGAGGGTGAGCAGCAGCGCGAGGGCTATAATCGGGTTTTTCGGCTGGGTGAATCTGGAAAAAGCTAGGGTTTTCAGGTGCTTCAACAACACTCTTATTCTCCTGAAAGGATTGGGGTTGTGCTTATCAAAAAATAATAACAGGAAAGCTCGGCGCCTCACCATGTATTTACATAAATAGGGGGACAGGCAGAACACTATAAAAGACGGAAGCAGCAAAGGCTGGCGCCAGATGCGGATTCTGGCCTCATTCGTGCATCAGTTTATGGTTCAATAGTAGCTATCTGTATCACCCGGAATAATGCACTGAGAATCGTCACACAGGAGTCGCATCACCCCATGAATAGCCTGCCCTCACCCATCACCGAGCTGCGCAAACTGCTTTTGCGCGCTGCAATTATTGTTACATGTGTTTTGAGTTTTGCCACTACGCAGGCACAGGAACTACCATCCATCGACGACACGGTGGCCGATGCCTCAGCCATGGATGGCTACTTCAATATGTACTGGGATGAAAACAGCGGCAAGTTCTACTGGGAAATCGACAAACTGGAAACCGAATTTCTCTACCAGGTATCCATGGGTTCGGGGCTGGGCTCCAACCCCATCGGGATTGACCGCGGTCAATTGCGTGGCACTTATGTACTGCGAGCAGAACGTGTGGGGGCACGGGTGCTACTGTTAGAACCTAACTATCGTTACCGGGCAACGAGTGACAACCCGCTGGAAGTACAGGCAGTGGAAGATGCTTTTGCACCGTCGGTGATCTGGGGGTTCGATATTGTTGCCGTGGATGGCGATAGCGTGTTGGTGGACGCTACCGATTTCTTCCTGCGCGACGCGCGTGATGTAGTAGGCCAGATTGCGGCGCGAGGCCAGGGTACGTTCGCGCTGGATAAATCCCGCAGCGCCATCTATCTGGATAATACCAATGCCTACCCTGAGAACGTGGAAGTCGAAGCCATGCTGACTTTCACCAGCAGAAACCCTGGCAACCTGGTTAACGCGGTGGCTGCCACTGGCAATTCCATTACGCTGCGCCAGCATCACTCGATTGTGCAACTGCCGGATGATAATTACAGGATTCGCATCGCCGACCCGCGGCTGGGTACCAACGGGCCAACGATTCAGGATTTCGGTACCGACATCGACACCGACATGCAAACCCGTTTAGTTGCCCGCCATCGTCTGGAGAAGGCCAACCCCGACGCGGCCCGCTCCGAGGCCATTGAACCTATCATTTATTATGTGGATTCCGGCACACCGGAGCCCATCAAGAGTGCGCTGATTGAAGGCGCTGCCTGGTGGAACCAGGCCTTTGAAGCCGCCGGGTTTATCAACGCCTTTCAGGTGATGGAATTGCCGGCCGGCGCCGATGCCCAGGACGTGCGCTACAACATGATTCACTGGACCCATCGCCGCACGCGTGGATACTCCTATGGGGGCTCGGTAATGGACCCACGCACGGGCGAAATCATCAAGGGTAATGTGAACCTGGGCAGCCTGCGCCTGCGGCAGGATTACATGATGGGCCAGGCTCTGGTGCCGGCCTTCGACTACCTGGGCGAAGTGGCAGGAGATACGTCGAAATCCGTCAACATGGCACTGGAAAGAGTGCGCCAACTGTCGGCCCATGAGGTTGGCCACACCATTGGCTTTCCCCACAACTATATTGCCAGCGCCTATGGCCGCGAGAGTGTCATGGACTACCCGGCGCCACTGGTGGAGATTACCGAAGACGGCGAGATCGATTTATCCAATGCCTATCTGCAACGCATTGGTGAATATGACAAGCTGAATGTGCGTTATGCCTACGAACAATTTCCTGAAGGCGCGGATGAAGCGGCTGAGCTGGCCGCCATCGTGCAGGAAAGTCTGGACCGGGGCCTGTTATTCATGGCCCACAATAACAACAACTTTGTCGGCGCCGGCCATCAATTCGCTGGCGTGTGGGATAACGGCGCCAACCTGGTGGATCACCTGAAGCACGAGATCGAAGTGCGGCGCATTGGCCTGGAGAATTTTGGCGAGACGGTGATTTCTGCAGGCGACCCACTGTCCACTCTGGAATATGTATTACTGCCTTTATATATGCACCACCGCTTTCAACTGAACTCGGCGGCGCAAAGTATCGGCGGTGCGAACTATACCTATGCCGTACGCGGTGATGGCCAGGTGCCGTTCACCATCATCGATGGCGAGGAGCAGCGCGATGCACTGGAGACAGTGCTGTCTACACTCACGCCCGAGTTCCTGGCCCTGCCCCCTGCTATTCTCGAGATACTGCCGCCGGCGGCTTATCGCTATAACCGCGGCGAGCCTTTCCCCGGCCGCACCGGTTTATTGTTGGATCCACTGGGCGCGGCCGAAGGTTCAGTCACGCTTACGGTGGAATCCATTCTGAACCCACAACGCATGGCCAGATTAGTGGCCTACGGCAGCATGGGCGACTATCCGGATCTGGAAGAAGTGATTGATCGGCTGTTGGCGGTTACCTGGGGTGTGGACATGCCCGACAATGACTACCACACGCAGATCATGCATGTGGTCCAGCGCTCTACCATTAATGAAATGATGCGCCAGGCATCCGGGCCAGATAACGCCGGTGAGGTAAAAGCCGTGCTGGCCCATCGACTAGATCGGTTGGCCGGAGAACTGGAAGACCTGCGTAACCCCAGCGCTCATCAGGCCACGGCTGCGGCCGACATTCGTCGCTGGCAGGTAAACCCGGAAGCGGCACAGCCCGCGCCAGCACTGCGTATGCCGCCGGGCGATCCGATCTAAAGCAAATGTTCAGACAGCCAAAAGCAAAGGGGCGGAAAGTTTTTAGCCTTCCGCCCCTTTATCTATCTGATAAATTGGAATCCGTATCTTACGCAGTTACTAATATCCGCGCCGGTAACGCCTGACACTGCCTTTGTAGTTTTCCGGGTTGGTAAACGGCGCAATCACTTCCAGCATTTCTTCGGCATATTCCAGCTCCGCCATACGGCGCGTGAATTCATTGCCATAGCCACGTTTGGCATCGGCCAGAATGATCTCGCATTTGGGTTTGGCGTAATACTCGATGAACTTCACCAGGTTTTCCGAATGATTGGGCTCGAACATCACATCGCTGGCGATGATGATGTCGAACAGGCCAAACTTCTCGTGAGGTTCGTCTTCCCAGCCGGTGCGCAGGAAAGGGATGCGCGAGTCGCCGTTGAGGTCGGTGTTGTAGTTCAGATGTTTTTGCGCACTGGGATGGATGTCAGTGGCGGAGATGTCAGCCTGGCGTTTGTTCAACACCAGACTGGCAAGACCGACGCCGCAGCCTACTTCGAGGATGCGGCGACTGTCGATGTCATACGCGGCCATGAGCTGCGCCAGCACTTCGCCAGCCTGCCAGACAACTCCAAAGAGTGGCCAGCTTGCTGGTGATACACCCATTGCTTCCGCTTTCTGGTCGATGTCTTCGAACTGGTTGCGGTCGCGCAGGGTGCGAAAGTGTATATCAAATTCACCGATTTCCTGTGTGTGGAATCGGTAACGCAGCGTTGACTCTCGTTGCGAGGATTTTGGCGATTTCCGCCCTGGACTAATAGTATTCCCCGAGGTCTTCGATCTGACGCTTGATCAGCCGTTCGATGCCTTTCAACTGCTTGCGCTCGTCCTTGCTCACCAGGGAAATCGCTTTACCACTGGCGCCGGCTCGACCGGTACGACCAATGCGGTGCACATAGTCTTCGGCCACATGTGGCAGATCAAAGTTGATTACCAGGGCCAGCAGTTCTATATCGATACCGCGCGCAGCGATATCGGTGGCAACCAGCACCTGTACCTTGTTGTCCTTGAAATCCTGCAGGGCTTTGGTGCGCTGCGACTGGCTGCGATTACCATGAATTGCCAGTGCCCGGATGTTGTCCTTGGTCAGGCGCTTCACCAGTTTATTGGCACCGTGTTTGGTACGGGAAAATACCAATACCTGATCAGAAGTTTCGTGTACGAGTTCGCACAGCAGGTCTGCTTTCAGGTGTTGCTCTACCCTCCACATGCCCTGTGAAATAGATTCCACAGTAGAGTTACGAGGTGCCACGTCTATTTCTGTAGGATTACGACAGATGGTGTTGGCCAACTGACGAATTTCTTTGGAAAACGTTGCAGAGAACATCAGGTTCTGTCGCTTGGCTGGAATCAGTGCAAGGATCTTGCGGATGTCACGAATAAAACCCATGTCCAGCATGCGGTCGGCTTCGTCGAGCACCAGCAGTTCGATGTCGTTAAATTGCACTGCGCCTTGTTGATGTAAATCCAGCAAGCGGCCGGGTGTGGCTACCAGCAGATCAACACCGCGTTTAAGAGCGCGCAGTTGTGGATTGATATTCACGCCGCCGAATACCACGGCAGAATTCAGATCTTCATATTTACCATAGGTAGTGATGCTCTCGTGTACCTGGGCCGCCAGTTCGCGGGTCGGTGTAAGAATGAGTGCACGCACACTGCCAGGACGAGTCCGGGTATGTGGCCCGAGTTTCTGCAGGGCAGGTAAAACAAAGCCGGCGGTTTTGCCGGTACCAGTCTGGGCTGCCGCCATGACGTCGCCGCCACTTAAAATGGCAGGAATGGCCTGGGCCTGGATAGGTGTTGGAATGGTATAGCCTGTGTGCGCAACCGCGCGCAACAGGGAGTCGGTTAAACCGAGTGTTGCAAATGTCATAAAATTCTCATCTCGCCTTAAGGCGAACTACTTGTATTAATGTCGTCACAACCAAGCACGCCGCGCCAACGGAATGTTCAGCAGTAAACGTCTGTGTGTGGTTGCCGGTAATTGTGACTAAGACAACACCGGGTGCCCGGGTGTGCAGTCAATATGGAGTCGGGGCGTTAGAAGAGGCGTCGTGGATCTCATAACCCGTACTCATACAGGGAGTTTCCAGACGATCAAAAGGACCAGAGGACCGTAGGGAGTGCACGTTATGCCAGCTATAGGCGATAACGGGGCGCACTTTAACACGGGAAGCACAGGAAAGTTAGTTTTATTTAATGTTGTCAGTGCCTTGAGTCAGGAACCGCGTGAGGATTCTGGTGAGGGTTATGGTAAGGGTTCAAACAAGAAAATTGGTCAATTGCTCGTAAACCAGACCAAACTCCAGCACGCGCTTGTCATCCCCATAGCGCCCCATCACCTGCATGCCCATGGGCCTGCCCCCGGCATCGAAGCCCACCGGCACATTGATAATTGGCAGGCCACCGAGGCTGCCCAGTATCACCACTTCCATCCAGCGATGGTAGGTATCCATGGGACGGGCGCCGATGTATCTGGGCCAGTGCACGTTTTTCGAAAAAGGAAAAACCTGCGCGGTGGGTAGTACCAGAAAATCATAGTCACCAAATAATCTGTCGAGCTCTGCGATCCAGCGCTGGCGGATATTCTCGGCCCGTTCGATGTCGCTCGCGGTAAAGGACAGGCCCTGTTCAATCTCCCAGATTAATTCCGGTTTCAACTGGCGGCGGGTTGCCGGATCTTCATAGGCCTGACGCATGCTCACGCGGCCGGCATGGCGCAATGTTGTCCAGCAATACCACAACTCGTCGAAATCAAACCGAGGTACCAGGTCTTCCACATTAGCGCCAGCCGAAGACACGGTGCGCAACGCGGATTCGCACAGCGGCAGGATACCTGACTCGATGGCCAGGTAAGCGTCAAGGTCACCCAGCCAGGCCACTTTGAGGCCTTCCAACTCTAATGGCGTAAACGGTCCGTCTATTGGACGTGGCGCCATGGTGTTCAGCAATTCGATGGTGTCTGCCGTATTGCGACCCATAGGGCCGCCGGTAGATAAAGGGATGGATGTGGGTGGCGTGGCATTCTGCGAGCCGGCCGTAGGGCGAAAACCAATGACATTATTAAAAGCACCGGGGTTACGTAATGAACCCATCATGTCACTGCCATCGGCTACCGGCAGCATATGGGTGCCAAGGCCCGATGCTGCGCCACCGCTACTGCCACCGGCTGTGAGAGCGGGATTACAGGCACTGCCGGTGGGGCCAAATACAGGATTATAGGTTTGTGAGCCCAGGCCATTTTCCGGCGTGTTGGTTTTACCGATGAAGATCGCGCCGCTGGCGCGCAGCCGCGCGACAAAGGCGGAATCACTATCGGCGATGCGATCGGCAAACCGCGGTGAACCGCTGGTATGAATCAGGCCACGCACAGCGGAAAGATCTTTAACGGCATGAGGCATCCCGTGCATCCAGCCGCGATAATTGCCCTGCGCCAGATCCGCATCAGCTGCTCTGGCCTGTGTCATGAGGGTATCGTCCTCCACCAGCCCGACGATGGCATTATAGGTGGGATTGGTCTGGTGTATATGTGACAGGTAGGCCTGCATTACTTCCACACAACTGACCTGCCGGGTACGAATGGCATCAGACAATTGTCGTGCTGTGAAATCGGTGATCTGGCTGGGCAGTTCAGCAGCGAAGGCACGCAGCGTCGGCCATGTGAGCGCAGGAATAGTCAGGCTGGCGGTTTTGAGGAACTGACGTCTTTGCATGGAGCTGGCCTCCGTTATTCCTATTTGTTTTTTCTGTCAGCTCCCTTTGTAGCAAGAAATAGCCGGGTCTGCCAAAGCATTTTGCGCCTGACAAAATTTCAGATTACTGGCTCACGGATAAGTGTATGATGCTAGCCATGCGGGTGTAGCTCAGTTGGTAGAGTGTCAGCTTCCCAAGCTGAATGTTAGAGTTTGAAAGCTGCGCAAGCAGCGCAGACCGCGCGCATTTTGCGCGGCCCGCAGGGTGAGGCATTCGCCTCAGGCGAATGGCGAATCAACCTCGTCACCCGCTCCAATTTCCTCGGACCCCGCGCCTTCGATCCCATGTGATTTATTGATCTGAACCAGCGTAGCCTGGATTCAATTGGGTTAAAGTAGGCAGATCATGTCGCAACTCAACTTCATCTAAACTGTAATCGCGAGATTCACCACGCATTGAAGACATTGATCAAGGCCATGGATTTGTGGTGTGCGGCGGGTACCGCGACACCGACCAATTGAAGAACTGCTTACGCTGTCATTCCCGGGCAGCTGTATTATCATCAGGCGCATGACCGAATCCCTGTTCGCCAATGATGCCAGCGCTGATACCTACCAGCCTCTTGCCGCTCGCCTGCGGCCCCGCTCTGTTGCAGAGTTTACGGGCCAGACTCATTTGCTGGCACCCGGTAAGTCCCTGTTTGAAGCCATCGACAAACAACTGCCTCACTCCATGATTCTGTGGGGCCCGCCCGGTGTGGGCAAGACCACTCTGGCACGCATCATCGCCGAGACTTGCGATTGTCATTTCGAAACCTTGTCTGCTGTATTGTCCGGCGTGAAAGAAATTCGCGCCGCCATCGAGCAGGCCAAATACCATCAAACCAATAGCTCGCGTAAAACCATCCTGTTTGTGGACGAAGTACATCGCTTTAACAAAGCCCAGCAGGATGCCTTCCTGCCCCACATCGAAGACGGCACTATTCTGTTTATTGGCGCGACCACCGAGAACCCTTCGTTTGAACTGAACAATGCACTGTTATCGCGAGCACGTGTGTATCTGTTGAAGTCGCTGGCTGAAGAAGATTTGTTGGCAGTGATCGAACACGCACTCACCGACAGCGAACGTGGACTGGGCGCGCTCAAACTTGCGTTGACAGATCCCCAGAAAAAAATGTTGGCTCGCGCAGCGGATGGAGATGCACGCCGCACATTAAATTATCTGGAAGTGCTCAGCGACATGGCGCTGGAAGAGAATGGCAAGCGTGTCATCACTGACGATGCCATCGATCAAGTGTTAGCCGAAAGCTACCGCCGCTTTGACAAAGGTGGCGATCATTTCTATGACCAGATCTCGGCGTTGCATAAAGCCGTGCGTGGTTCCTCTGCCGATGGCGCTCTGTACTGGTTAACCCGCATGCTCGATGGCGGTTGCGACCCGATCTATCTGGCGAGGCGCCTCACCCGCATGGCGGTGGAAGACATCGGCCTGGCCGACCCGCGTGCACTACAGGTGTGTACTGATTGCTGGGACACCTATACTCGACTGGGCAGTCCGGAAGGCGATCTGGCCCTGGCACAGGCAGCGGTGTATCTGGCCAGCGCACCGAAATCCAATGCCTTATATATGGCATTCGGTGCTGCCCAGTCAGCTATTCACGAACAAGGCTCTTTAGAGGTGCCAGTTCACTTGCGTAATGCGCCGACCAAACTGGCGAAGGAAATGGGTCACGGCGCCGAGTATCGATATGCTCACGATGAGGAAGATGGTTTTGCTGCTGGCGAGAACTATTTACCTGAAGCCATCAAGGACGCCGAGTTCTATCAGCCAAAACCCGCCGGCCTGGAAATTCGCATCCAGGAAAAGATGGCAGAACTCCGACAGCGCAATCAAGAAGCTAAAAACAAACGCTATCATGACGACTGAATGAGCTTTCTGGTCATTGCCGTCGCAGCCTTTGCCGCTGCCCTGCTGACTTTTTACTCGGGCTTCGGTCTTGGCACTTTATTAATGCCGGTGATCGCACTTTTCTTTCCTATTGAAATCGCCATTGCTGTGACCGCGGTGGTGCATTTGGTGAACAACTTGTTAAAGGCGGTGCTGGTCGGCAGGCAGGCGAGTTTTCCTGTTTTCCTGCGTTTCGGTATTCCCGCGATACTCGCCGCGCTCATTGGCGCGCTGCTGCTGGTGTCGCTGGTGAACGTACCCCCAGTTACTCAATACACGCTGGCCGACGAAGTCGTTAGCATCTCACCGGTTAAACTGGTTATCGGTATTCTGATCCTTGGCTTCGTCGTTATTGAACTGCTGCCATCATTGGCAGGAGTCAGAATCTCATCAAAATGGTTGCCACTCGGCGGTGTCATCAGCGGATTCTTTGGGGGCTTGTCCGGTCATCAGGGGGCATTCCGCAGCATGTTTCTGCTGGGCACCGGGCTCGACAAACATGTCTTCATCGCCACCGGGGTGGTGATCGCGGTTGCGGTGGACCTGACGCGTCTAATTATTTATGGCAGTACGAGTCTGGGTGCCGCCAATGATATCGACTGGTTGCTGGTGGGCGTGGCCGGCGCCAGCGCGCTCGCGGGCACTATACTTGCCAAACGCCTATTGGAAAAAATCACGATACAAAGCGTGCGCAATCTGGTTGCAGCGCTGCTGATCGTCGTTGGCATTGGCCTGATCAGTGGTTTACTGTGAACAAGCTTACCAAAATCAGTGACTAATACATGAAACGCAGCGCTCCCGGTATTTATTGATTTTCACGCTGCGCCAAATTTGTTACAACCTTGGCCCTCACTAACGAGAATAATGACAACACTATGAAAGCACCTCGCGTTCTCCCCATCCTGCTCGGCATCATGGGTTTCGGCCTGCTCTACCCCGGCCTGATCCTCGTCTCACTTGGCGGTTCACCCTACTACTTTGCGGCCGGCATTACGTTGATGGCCTGCACCTGGCTGCTATGGCAGGGCGACGTTCGCGGCGCCAAATTGTATGGTGCTTTCCTCGCTTTTACCTATTTATGGTCGTTCTACGAGACTGGTCTTGATGCCTGGGCATTGGCGCCACGGGTAGGCCTGTTCACCGCTGTGGGGCTGCTGTTTCTGTTACCCGGTACACGCCGCAAACTGGCTGGCGGCGCGGAGGTCAAACCGCTGCTGCAAACTCGTGAAGCCCAGATTACTGGCGCTGCCGCGGTGGTCATCGTCATCGCCTTGTTCATAGGCAATGGTAGTTATGAAGTAGGCACGCCCAGCGCAGCAGGCACAGGCACGGTAAACAACCCCACCGGTGACTGGGCGCATTATGGTTCTTCGAAAACCGGTACGCGCTTCGCGGCTGCCGACCAGATCAACCTGGATAATGTGGATCAACTGGAACAGGCCTGGGTGACCCGCACAGGTGTGGGTGGCGCCTTCAAAGGCACGCCCATCCAGGTGGATGACGGCTTGTATCTGTGTACTGGCCAGAATGTCATTCTGGCTCTGGACCCTGACACTGGCGCAGAGCGCTGGCGCTATGACCCTGAAATACAGACCGATCGCATTGGTTTCTGGGACACCTGTCGCGGTGTTACCTGGTATGAAGCGCCGGACAGCGAGCAGTTAAGTGAATGTGGTGAGCGTATTTTTACCGCTACCACCGATGCCCGACTGGTGGCCGTGGACAAGAACACTGGCCTGCCCTGTGACGACTTTGGCGTCAACGGCGAAGTGGATTTGCTGATGGGCATGGGCGAAGTGCAGCCGGGCTATTACTTTGTGACCTCACCACCCACCATCTCCAATAACGTGCTTGTGCTGGGCGGCTGGGTGATGGATAACCAGGAAACCGCAGAGCCCTCCGGTGTTGTACGCGGCTTCGATCCTGTAACTGGCAACCTGCGCTGGGCCTGGGACATAGGCAGACCAAACAGTACCAACTTGCCGCCAGCAGGTGAAACCTATACACGCGGTACGCCGAATGTGTGGAGCCTGACCAGTGCCGATGAGGAACTGGGGCTGATCTATGTGCCCACTGGCAATGCCACACCCGATTATCACAGCGGCCATCGCAGTGAAGCCATGGAAGAGTACTCCAGTTCAGTTGTAGCACTGGAGGCAGCAACCGGAAGGGTCAGGTGGCACTTTCAAACAACACATCATGACATCTGGGACTACGATGTACCTTCGCAACCTACCCTGATTGATATCCCGGTTGACGGCGTAACGCGCAAGGCCGTGATCGTCCCCACCAAGCGGGCCGAAGTATTTTTGCTGGACAGGGAAACCGGTGAGCCGATTGCCGAAGTGTCAGAACTGCCAGTGCCGCAAACTGATGTGCCGGACGAATTTACTGTGCCCACACAGCCATTCTCAACCGGCATGCCATCCTTTGCCGATCGTGTGTTAACCGGTGCCGACATGTGGGGCATCACACCTTATGATCAGGTCGTGTGCCGCATCCAGTTCCAGAGCATGCGTTATGAAGGCCCGCTTACGCCGCCTTCATTGCGTGGCACGCTGTATTACCCTGGCGTGGGTGGCGGCATGAACTGGGGCTCGGCCGCCGTAGATGAAATCAATAATCTGCTGGTAGTCAATGTGCTGCACATGCCATCGGTAGTGCGACTGATTCCACGGGATCAGGTACAGGAGGGTGAATTTCTCGGCGTAGGTGGTGTGCAGCAAGGCACGCCTTATGCGGTGTATTCTTTCTTCTTTCTCTCACCACTTTTCGCACCCTGCGTGCGACCACCCTATGGGGAAATGGCAGTGATAGATCTGGCCAACCAGGAACTGCTATGGCGCAGACCTGTGGGCACTGCACGTGAGCAGGGCCCGCTGGGCATTCCCAGCCGATTGCCTCTGCCCATGGGTATGTTTTTCAATGGTGGCTCGGCTGTGACCGGGGGTGGCCTGACTTTCTTCGGTGGCGTGACTGACAGCACCATGCGCGCCATTAATACCTTCACAGGGGAAGAAGTCTGGACAGACGACCTGCCTGCTTCTTCCACAGCAACGCCGATGACCTATGTCAGCCCGGCCACCGGCAAGCAATACGTCATTGTCACGTCACCGGAAGGCGGCGGGCTGCTGCAACTGGAGTCATCGACCGGGTCAGCGGCTGAAAATACCACTCAAGGCGGTTATGTTATCGCCTATGCCCTGCCCGACTAGGCTGCAATGGAGCCAGATCCTCTTTGGGTCTGGCTCCAGGCCTGCCTGCATTAACCTGTTGATCGATTCCATTGCCTGATGCCGGGCTCGCAAACGATTGTTCAGCCTGCTGATGTGTTGCCAGGCAGACACTCGTGTCACCACTCCGGTATAGTTAGCGATCCCCTGACTGCACACAGACTTGAAACAACATCATGAGCCATAAACGACCACTGGCGGGATACAAGGTAATCGACTTTTCGGCGGTGTTTGCCGGCCCATTGTGCAGCCGGTATTTGCTGGACTGCGGCGCTGATGTGATCAAGATCGAGCCGCCCGGAATGGGCGATCTTACCCGCGGCGTTAATGGTAATTCGAGAGTATTTGCGCAATTCAATGCGGGCAAGCGCAGCATCGCAGTCGACCTGAAACAAGCCGAGGGTCAGGAACTCGTCAAACAACTGGTTGCCCAGGCCGATGTGCTGATTGAAAACTTTCGACATGGCATCATGGCGCGCTTTGGCCTGGACTATGCCAGTCTGCACAAAGCCAATCCTGGCCTGGTGTATTGTTCTATCTCAGGTTTTGGCCAGACCGGCCCGTACAGAGACCGTGCTGCCTATGCGCCGATTATTCATGCCGCCAGCGGATTCGATGCCGTGTTCGGTGGCACCCAGGGTAATGCAGATGCCAGACCTCCCAATTGGGAAATCATGATGGCTGACATCATGACCGGCGCCATGGCATTTGGTGCAGTGCAAACTGCACTGTTAGGAAAAGTAAAAACCGGCGTGGGTCAGTATCTTGATGTAAGCATGATGGAAGCTGTCATGAGCCTGATTCCCGCCCACATTCAGGCGGCGCAAATGGACGATCCCGATCCCATCGGCCGCTACTGCCCTGTGCAAACTGCCGACGGCTTTATGATGGTATGCGTAGTATCAGACAAAAACATGCAGTGTCTCGCTGATGCGCTGGACCGGCAGGATTTTCTCACCGACGAACGCTTTCTGGGCAGAGCACGGCGTAGCAATATCGATGCACTGGCGCGCGAGATAGAAAAGTGGTCGCGCAAGTATTCTTCCAAAAAGTGTGAGATGGCACTTAATAAAGCCAGCGTGCCTTGCGCCATGTATCAACAGCCGGAAGATTTATTCGATCATCCCCAGGTCGTGGAGCGCGGCTCATTCGCCCCGATCAGGGACGCGCAATTAGGTGAATTTCTGATTCAAAACCTGCCAATACAGTTCACCGGCTTCGATGCCACTGCCTCTGACTGGGTGGCTCGATTAGGCGAACATACCGATAGTGTATTGAGCACCGATCTGGGCATCAGCCCGGAAGCACTGGCAGACCTGCGGGCCCGAGCGGTCATCGCGTAATGCGACAAAAACGGGTTGTGAAATCACCGGTGCATTTGATACTGTTAATTCACTATACCGGCAATAACACTAACCGAAGCGACCTGGATTAACTACACAGCCTCGCCGTGGCCGACATGCGTCAGCCCTTTACGCTCGAGCTCCACTACAAACCAGAATAATAACAACAGGAGTATGTTCGATGTTTTTCCGCCTGTTCACTCTGCGCTCACTGCTATTTCTCTGCACCTGCCTCACCGGTAGTGCACTGGCTCAACAAAGCTCTACGCTAACCGTCGATGGCCTGCAACAGCCGGTTGAAATATTGAAAGACCAGTGGGGCATCTCCCATATCTATGCCGAGACAGAACACGACCTGTTTTTTGCCCAGGGCTATAGTGCAGCGCGCGATCGCTTGTTCCAGTTTGAATTGTGGCGGGCCCAGGCCACCGGTACGACAGCGGAAATTCTGGGAAGCAAAGCAATAGAGCGCGACCATGGCACACGTCTGTTCAAGTTTCGCGGGGATATGATTGATGAGATGAATCATTACCACCCGCGCGGTGCGCTGATCATTACCGCATTCGTTGATGGCGTAAATGCGTACATAGATGAGGCATTACAAGACGTCGACGATTTGCCATTACCTTTCCAGTTGCTCGACATCATCCCCAGGCACTGGACACCCGAAGTCGTTATTTCCCGTCATCAGGGTTTACTGGGTAATATCGCCCTGGAGTTACGCACCGGCCGTGCTGTATGTGAAATCGGCGCAGACGCTGTCAAGGCGACTCAGTATTACCACCCCCATGAACCCGATCTGACTCTCGACCCTTTCATTAATTGTGATTCACTGATTAACAACGACATTCTGCATTTGTACAACGCCTATCGCCGAACACTGCGATTTGAGCCGGAGGATATTGTAGCCGCGGCGGACCGCAATGGGGCGCAGGCCTTCGAGACCATTGCCACAATCATGGACGCCGAAGAGACGGAACTGCAGAAACGCAGTATCGATGATATAGGCAGCAATAATTGGGTGGTGAGCGGTGACCTGACCCAGGACGGCTGGCCCATGATGATCAATGACCCGCATCGTGCCCAGGCAGTACCTTCACTGCGTTACTGGGCACATCTGGTAGGCCCGGGCTGGAATGTCATTGGCGGCGGTGAGCCCACCATTCCGGGTATTTCCATCGGGCATAACGAATATGGCGCCTGGGGTTTGACTGTGTTCAACACCGATGGCGAAGACCTGTATGTCTATGAGACCAACCCGGCGAACCCGAACCAGTATCGTTATCAGGATCAGTGGGAAGACATGACCGTGATTGAGGAGACGATCAACGTCAAGGATGCCGCGCCGGTGACAGTAAGCCTCAAGTACACGCGCCATGGTCCGGTGGCATTTGAGGATAGCGACAATAATCTCGCCTATGCGCTGCGCCCGGCCTGGATGGAAATAGGCGGCGCGCCTTACCTGGCATCACTGCGCATGGACCAGGCTCGTACCTGGGAGGAATTTCGTGACGCATCCAACTACAGCCATATCCCCGGCGAAAACATGATCTGGGCTGACCGGGAAGGCAATATTGGCTGGCAGGCAGTTGGCATAGCACCCATTCGGCGTAATTTCAGTGGCATGGTCCCCGTGCCCGGTGATGGACGTTATGAATGGGATGGCTATCTGGAGATTCGCAACAAGCCAAACGAATTCAATCCCGAACGCGGCTATATCGAAACATCGAACAGCAACTACACACCACCGGATTACCCCTACCTGGAGGCGATTGGTTATACCTGGACTGATCCTTTCCGCTGGGCGCGCGGCAGTGAAGTGCTGGGTTCGGGTCGCAAATTCAATATGCAGGACATGGTCGCGCTGCAACATGACTACCTGTCGATCCCGGCGCGCACCCTTGTACCGTTCTTCAGGGAATTGCGCGCCAGCAACGAGCGCGTCGAGCAGGCACGGCAAATGCTGATGGACTGGGATTTTGTGCTGGACCGCGACTCTATCGAAGCCGGTATCTATGTCGCCTTTGAACGGCAGTTGCTCGACAACATGGAACTGCTGAAGATTCCCGAGGCAGCCCGGGACTACCTCAGTGTGGGCATGAAGACCACCATAGATTTTCTGTTAGCATCTGATGGCGACTTCGGCAGCGACCCTATTGCCGGACGCGACCAGTTCCTATTGGACACCCTCGCCGAGGCAGTAGATACCTTGTCTGACAAACTGGGCCGCAATATGAACAACTGGGTATATGGCCAGACCGGTTACAAACACGTGATTCTGCGCCACCCTCTGAGCCCGGCTGTGAATGACGATCTGCGGGCGCGGCTCGAAGTTGGCCCGGCGCCGCGCGGAGGCAATGGCTTTACGCTGGGCAACACCGGCAGCGGTGACAACCAGACAAGCGGTGCCTCGTTCCGCATCTTCATCGACACGCGAGACTGGGATAATACGCTCGGCATGAACACACCCGGGCAGGTTGGTGATCCTGATCATCCGCTGTATGACAATCTCTTCGAGCTATGGGCCAACGATCGGGTGTTCCCGGCTTTCTATTCGCGAGCCAAGATCGAATCTGTGTTGTTTGAAACGGTACAACTTAACCCCGCGGACTGATCGATAGACCAAAAAGGAAGCATGTTATGGCAAAGGGAGCATTTCTGTTTAACGTGTTGGCGAAGAAATACGCGAAATCGCCAATTGGCGACATGGCGTCTTATGAGAAGAAACTCGAGCTCACCCGCAAGTACTTCACCCCAGAGTCAGAAGTGTTTGAGTTTGGTGCCGGCACCGGTTCCACCGCCCTGCTGCATGCGCCCTATGTAAAGCATATCTATTCCACTGACTACGCGAAGAAGATGATCGCCATTGCCAACCGTAACAAGGCAGAGCAAGGTATTGAGAATGTGGATTTTGCCGTGGCTGACATCAACTAGATGCCCATCCCTGCTGGTAAATACGATGTGGTGCTGGGCCTGAACATCCTGCAGTTAATGGAAAACATCGATGACGCCATCGGCAAGTGCGCGACCATGCTCAAGCCCGGTGGTTATTTCATATCAAGCAGTGTATGCATGACAAAGCCTCCCGGTATGTGGAAATACCTGCTAGGCGTGATGCAATTGCTGCAATTGTTCCCCAAAGTGCAAGGCTTTACCGAAGCCCAGTTATTGCAAAGCCATCGGGCTGCCGGCTTCGAGATCGTCGAACAATTCAATCACGAGAACCAGCCGGTGGTGTTTCTGGTAGCGAAGAAACTGTCTACCTAGCGCGCTACCGCAATGGACTGCATTTCAAACCGCGCCCCAAACAATAGCGTACTTGTTCCGATGAAGGCGCGCGCCGGCATATCCTGTTCGAAGTAGCTGCGGTACACCTCGTTAAAGACGCTATAGAGTGACAGATCTGTGCAGTAGATCGTCACGTGTACCAGGTCATCCATAGTTAGCCCGGCTGCCTCAATCGTGGCCTGGATAGAGTTGAGCATACTGCGCGCTTCCTGGGCCGGGTCTGTAGGTACTTGCCCGTTTTCCAGACCCAGCATGCCAGAAATATAGAGTGTGTCTCCCACCCTCACCGCACCACTGAACGGGGAAGTTGAGGCATCTCCTGGCACACCCGGATTGATATAGGTGCGTTCCTGAGCCGTGCTGACCATAGCACCTGTGGCTAAAATCGTTGTCATCATTAACTGGACTATCCGCTTTAACATCATTCACTCCTGGCTATCTTTATGACTATTGGTCTTTCTACTTTTAGCCTTCCACTGGTCGGCGCTTGTACATGACGATCGGTTTAAAGCTGGCCACCAGTTCATCTTTCTGATTAAAAACTTCGTTATGCAGAAATACACTGCCGATTTCGGGCCGTGATCTGGATTCACGCTTGCCGGTTACAGTGCTCTTCATATGCAGCGTATCACCAGGAAACACCGGTTTGGTCCAGCGCAGCTCATCCAGACCCGGCGAACCCATTGAATTTGAAGAACCCTGCGCCTTCAGGTTGTCCACGACCATGCGCATTGCCATGCTGCACGTATGCCAGCCCGAGGCACACAGGCCGCCGAAAATCATGGCCTTGCCGGCTTCCTCGGACAAATGGAACGGCTGGGGGTCGTACTTGCTGGCAAACTCGATAATCTCTTCTTCAGTGACTTTATAGCTGCCAAATTCCTGGCTTGCGCCGACTTCGATATCTTCAAAATAACTGCTCATGAGCATCCTCTCCTTGATCGTCAGCATTCTGGCGCTTGCCATTGCTGATGTAAACACGCTCGCGAAAACTGCCGGTGGCAAGCACTTTGATAACTGCCCATTCCCCTTTATATTGTGCCCATGAGTTTATCCCCTGCCCAACAGTCCCTGCAGAACTTCAGCAAATTAGCTGCCGCCAAAACCTGGACTGAGCGTGATGAACTGGTAGAGAAGATGCAACAACTCTACACCAAACTCACGCCCGACAGCACTGAGGCTATTGTTCTGGGCTTTGCACTGGCCAAAATTCATGACGATCTGGGTGAATATGACGAGGCATTTCAGTTGCTGTCCGAGTGCAACAGCAATCACCGCAGAAACAAAACCGATACCATTGAAGATGTGCGCGATACCATCGCTGCGGTAAAGCAGCTATTCACTGACCAACAAGTACAGCCGCTGTTTGAGAGTACTTACTATCAACCCTTCTTTATTGTCGGCCTGCCCCGCTCGGGTACGTCACTGGTTGAACAAATTCTTGCCACGCATTCAAAAGTAGTTGGTGGTGGTGAACTCAAACTCATCGGGCAATGGAGCTTCGGATTTCTGAAACTCTACAGCAGCAATCAGGAGTTGGTGGAGTTGAACAATTACCTGCCGGAGTTGCGCGCGCATTATGTGAATGGCCTGAAGACTCTGACGGGCAACAAGTATGTGACCGACAAGATGCCGGTAAACTTTTTATGGTTGGGATTCATCGCTGCCGCATTCCCACGGGCAAAAATAATTCATACAGTGCGTGACCCGATGGCTACCTGCTGGTCCATGTACAAGACCGCTTTTGTAGGCACATCCAATGGCTATGCCTGCGATCTGGCAGACATTGGTGAATTCTACATGCTCTATGCTGACCTGATGGCGTTCTGGCGAGAGCGTATCCCGGGGATTTATGATCTCGATTACGAAGCGCTAACCATTGCGCCCGAAACACAGGCGCGTGCGCTGCTCGAGTATTGCGAATTACCGTGGGAGCCGGGCGTAATGGAATTTCACAACAATACGCGCGAAGTGCAGACCGCTAGTTGGGCCGATGTAAAACGGCCGATCTACCGGGATAGCTCGGCCGCCTGGAAAAACTATGAAAAGTATCTTGGGCCTTTAAAATCCAGACTGGCTCCGGACTGAAATGGGGTGCGTCACCAAATTATAAGTTTTTCTTAACAGAAGATTTAACGGTACCTGAGAGGTATCCAAGAGCAGTTCCGAACGACATGCCCAGGCTCATCCATAGCGCCAGCGCACCAAATGCCACGCCGAACAAGATGCCCAGAGCCGTGCCCATTGCCAGCCCTCTAGTCAGGCTGGCATAAATTTCTGCCTCAGCGGCCTCCTGTTCCCTGGCTGCCGCTCGCGCTGCGCGAATTTGCCAAACTCGTTTCATTGTCGCTCCAATAAGTGGTCAGTCCCCATCAGGTTAAGCCAGCACTCTGCGGAACACTTCAACTGCGTGCTGCATCTCTTCACGGCTCCCCAAAGAAATACGACTGTGGGTATTTTCCAGCGGTGGAAAATCACGACCCACCAGTATTTTTTGTTCCAGACAGGCGGCACGGAATTCACTGGCCGGGCGTCTCAGGTTGGGAAAGATATGGTTAGTGTGTGATTCGGGCACCGCAAAGCCCATGTCTCTGAACGCGCCAACCACGAAGCTGCGAATCCCGGCATTCTCCAGGCGCTCCCACTCAAGGTGCTCCTTGTCTTCAAACGCGGTGAGCGCAGCGATGGCTGCCAGCATGTTCACATCACCCATGCCCCAGGCGTTGTCGATCATATCCAGAGTCTGTTCCTGACCCATTGCGTAACCTACCCGCAGCCCGGCCATACCATGGGCTTTGGAAAAGGATCGGGTAATGAATACACGTTCAAACTCCATAGCCAGCGGCAGCGCGGTAGACATCAACGCCGGATCGGCATAGTTAATATAGGCTTCGTCCATGTGAATAACGGTTCCGGGTGATTCGCTCATCACGCGGCGCACGAAGGCTTCGATTACCTCTGGTGAATGTATCGTCCCGGTGGGGTTATTGGGATTGCAGACAAATATAAGTCCCGCGCCTACGTCCTTTGCAGTTGCCGCCATCTGGTCCAGTTGTATATGGCCATCGTCACTCACCTGGATGCGGTGGATGGGCGCATTAATGGCGCGGGCAGTGCCTTCGCTGGTGCTGTAGGTTGGCCCTGCGGTGACCAGTGGTTTGTCAGGACCACAGAAGGCGCGCGTTGCACCCTCCAACAAGGGTGTCGAACCAGTGGCCAGCAATACCTGGTTTCTTTCGATGCTGTATCCATCAGCGATAACATCAATCAATTCATTTACATGATCCGGTGAATAGCCTCGACCAATACGCCTGGTGGTGTGATTGTGAATTGCTTCCATGGTTTTGGGGCCCGGACCTCGCGCACTCTCGTTCTGGTTGAGTTGCATGATGCCATTGTCATAGACACCACTAATCTGGGCCTTGCGAGTCTGGGCGCTAACCGATGTGGTCAGGAGAGAAGTGCCAGACAGCACCCCAGCCGCTGTTCCCCACCCCAGGGTTTTCACAAATCCACGCCGGGTAGTTTTCATGATGTGCTCCATTACTATTGTATTGGCGCATCAAGCGCCATGTATCTTTTTATTATTAACTCAAACTTTTTGTATTGCCGATGCCATAGCATCCAGTACTTCTTTCAACACCAGCCGCGATGACGCTGTATTCATGCGCATGTGACCTTCGCCGCCAGCGCCGTAGTCAGAGCCGGGATTCAGGTAGACGCCGGACTGATGCACGAGCCAGTCCTGGAAGTAATGTTCGGCAGATTCTTTACCGTGAATGACAGCCTGCTCTTTTGCTCCGATAGCATCCATCACGCGGCTAAAATCCAGAAAGGTCATATAGGTGCCTTCGTTGCGGGTATAACCCACCATGGGCATGTTCTCGCGAATATAGTTCTCGATCATGGTGTGGCATTGATCCACGTAGGCATTGCACTGATCAGCCCATTCTCCGCCATGGTTATAGGCGGCCTCGGTGGCAACGACACCCAGCGTGCTCAATTCGGCAGCATGAAACTGGTTAACACGAGCAAGCATGGTTGGACTTTTGGAGTAGTAGTGGGCGTTCTTCATGCCGGCCAGATTGAAAGTCTTGCTGACGGCCGTGAACGTTACGCTGTTATTCACCACTGCCTGGTCGGGCAGGCTGGCGAACGGCGTAAACTTCTGGCCACTGCGAATCACGTCGCAATGGATTTCATCCGACAACACCACGATGTCGTGCTCAAGACACAATCGACCGAGACGCAGCAGATCATCTTCGCTCCACACATTACCGGTTGGGTTTTGCGGATTACACAGGATCATGGCACGCACGTCCGGTGTCATCTTGGCTTCCAGATCTTCCCAGTCAATTTCATAGCGACCATTGACGTACTGCATCTGGCTGTCCACGGTTTGTACGTGGGCGCGGCGCGCCATCGTGTAGAACCCATTATAGATAGGCGTAGTCAGCAACACTTTGCTGTGCATGGGTACGAAGGCACGGAAGGCTGCAATGATGCCTGGATACACGCCATCCGATAGGGTGACTTCGCGATTATCCAGATCCATGCCATGGCGTTCACCAGCCCATTTGACGATGGCATCACGCAGCGGTTCAGTGGTGCTCAGGTAACCCCAGCTATGGTGCGCAACGCGCTCCTGCAGGGCCTCGGTGATACAGGGGGCGCACTCAAAATCCATGGAGGCCACGCCCATACCGTATTTGAATTGGCCATCAGGATAACGCCGCGCGGGCGAATCCCAACGTGAGCAATTACTGCCTACCCGATCGTAGGGGGTATCGAAATCGAACTTGCCATTGAGCGGTGCGGCATGGCGAGTGGAATCTGGCGCTTCAGTGGATTGTGCGTGAATTGCACTCGTGGCACCTGCCAGTGCGGCGACACCTGCGCTTTTGATAAATGACCTGCGATTGAGACTGTTGATGTTGGCCATCCCAGTCCTCCTTATTATTGTTCTGACCCCTGACTTTACTATTCCCCCCGACTCGAACGCGGTCTCCTGTGCGGAATAATGGGCCTGAGGACCATAGTCTGGACGGACTCCCGGTTTAAGAGTGCGCTGCTTCTTGCTTTTACTGCTCCCTTTGAATCTGTAAATCTTTAAATCTGCTCGAACTCAAGACAGGATAGTACTTCTGGACCGAATGCGCAAAAAGTCCTTAAGTGATTGAATTTAATACTTTAGCCAGTCGCAATCCACTGAGAAATGCATCCTCCACGCGCTCGCCGAGACACCAGTCACCACAGGCCGCCAGGCGCAATTGCCTATCCAGCAGGAAATCCTCGCCGGCACTATTGGCGGTGCGGGCATAGCGCCAACGATGCAGGCTCTGTAGCTCTGGCGAAACGAACTTTTCACCAAGTACATCCAGCAAGGCTGCCAGCAGCTCGGTTTGCACATTAGCCAATTCCGCATCCACATACTGATCCGCCCACTCATTGCTGCTATGAACCAGCAGGCTGGGCGCCTCCGGCCTGCCCGGTTTACTGGAATTGACTGACAGCCAGGCGATCTGGGAATTTCGCACCTGGGCTGCATCGCAATTGAGTTGTAGTGGCTCACTGAATCCCAGCATCAGGGCGAAGCAGGCCTGAAAGCTCACGTTTGTCAGTGCTTCATAGCCGCTGAAACTGTCCGGCATGAAATTAACTGACTGTATCGCCGGGGCGCTGGAAACAACCCAGTCGAAGGGCCCGAGTGTGTCCTGTTCACTGGTCTTGATGTGCCAGACATCATTGCTGCGTACCAGGCCGGCCACTTCGGTTTGCAGATGCACGTTCTGCTTCTCACCGAGCTGACGCAATACCGCGTTCATTCGCGGAGCCATGACATAGTGTGGCTCAAACCACTCACGTTTATAGGATTTCTTACCGGGTTCCAGCGTTATAACCTTGGGTGTCCATTGGGTGACGGCATCATCTGCAATATAGGGTTTTAGCCAGCTCTCAAACTCAGCAGAGCGTGCAGTGAAGAATTGCGCACCATGATCGAAGTGAAATCCGTCCGTGCGACGTGTGGCCATACGGCCGCCGAAACCACGTGATTTTTCGATCAGCGTGACCTGAAATTCCGGAGAAAGATGTTGTGCCAGCGTCAGGCCAGACATGCCGGTGCCAATAATTGCAATACGTGTCATGTATAAGATCGGCTATTCTGTTGGAAATTGCGGTTGCAGCGTATTTGTAGCTAATACGCCTCATATGGTCACGGAGACCACTGGAAAAGAAGAATATTTGACAGCTGCAGGCCATCAAGCACCGTGGATCACGGCGCTGGATTAATTGCCTGGAATTTGAAAACTGACCAGCTCATTGGTCGCGCTGACTGCGATATATTGCTGACCATTGTTGCCAAGATATGTCATGGGATTGGCATTGGCTCGCGCTGGCAGGGTGACTTCCCATAACAGCTCGCCTGTGTCTGCTTGCAGCGCGCGAAAGCGGGAATCATCAGTAGCCCCGATAAATAGCAAACCACTGCCAGTGACCAACACGCCAGCGCGACCTGGTCGGCCAGTGAGTTGTTTACCTTCCGGCAATACTTCACTGACGCCGAGCACTTGTTGCCAGGCAATTGCACCGGTGCGGGTATCTACGGCCGAGAGTCGACCCCAGGGTGGTTTCTGGCAGGGCAAACTCATGCCATCAATACGCACATCGAAGCCACCGGGACGCGGACCACCAAGTTGGTAAGGGTAGTCGGCATCGGCATCTTCCATCCAGCCCAGCGTGCCAGTATCACCGGCAAACACAAACACATAGCCTGTGGCCGGATCATATGGCGCCCCGCCCCAGTTGGGACCGCCACCGAGACCGGGAAACAAAAGTGTGGTCGCACCCGTGTTGGCATTGGGCTTGTAGGTCCAGGGTGTATAGGCACCGGCGTTTAACAATTCACCCAGTTCATCGACACGTTGCTGACAGGCAGCCGCGTGGGCCAAGGAGGTATCGGAAGCAGTGACCAGTTCGTTGGGTGAGTAACTCACACGTGCCAGTGGCGGTGTAACGGGAAAGGGCTGCGTGGGCGAAGTCTCTTCACCTGGCACATTACTTTGAGCAACCGGCAGTTCGCGCACATCCACCAGGGGCTCGCCAGTCACACGATTGAGGATAAACAGGTAGCCCGACTTGGTGGTAATCGCCAGCGCCGGAATGCTTCGCCCGCCTCGTTCCAATTCAAATAGTGTTGGGGCCGATGGTGGGTCGTGATCCCATAGATCATGATGAATGGTTTGGAAGTGCCAGACATATTGTCCCGTATGCAGGTTGACTGCCACGAGAGCATTGGCGTAGAGATTATCGCCTGCACGATCGCCGCCGTAGGCAAAAGGAATGGGTGATGCCAGCGGCAGATACAGCAGATCGTGCTCACTATCGACGGTGAAATAGAACGGCCAGGCGTTCGCACCCAAGCGGTTCTGCCAGCTGTCGCCTTCCCAGGTGTCATGCCCGAGAGAACCTGGTTGCGGCACTGAACTGAATTCCCATAATTTGGCGCCAGTTGCGGCGTCGAATGCACGTGGATTACCAATACCACCCGGTGCGCCGCGTGGGGTATTGGCACCAACCACGATGACGTCATCGAATACCAGCGGCACAGAGATGTAGGGAGTGCCCATATCGATCTGGCCATCGGTACCGAAGCTGGCATCGGGCTCACCGGTTGCCGCATTGAGCGCCACCAGCGTAGTGTAAGACGTGTAGTAGATGCGTGGAGAGATGCCGCTGGAGCCTTCCCGGTAGGCTACGCCACGACGTGAAGGACTGCCTTCCAGTAGATTGTGGCGCCAGATTTCGCTACCCGTGACCGGATCCAGTGCCACGATGCGGTCCGCCGCGGCGATATACATGACCCCATCTATGACAATTGGCGTGACCTGGGAGTTGGCACTGCGGTCGGGATCTGATTCAGACCTGAGATCATAGCGCCATGCGATACCGAGCTGATTAACATTTTCAGCAGTAATGCTATCTAGTGCCGAGTAGCCAGTGCCTGCCAGGTTGCCCCGATAATAAGGCCAGTCACCTTCAGTCTGCGCAAACAACAGGCCTGGAAATAAACACGCGGCAAGCAGCACTAATCTACCGCAACGCGCAGTAGCGAAAATAAAATTCATTCAGATCTACTCCGAATACCGCTTGTTAGGTAATTGTCAGCTTGTTATTGACCTTCGGCGGCCATGCGTTCTTCAGCGCGCGCGCCACGCAGAATATTTACCATGCCATAGTTGCCCTCATGGCAGGCATATTCATAGAGCAAGCCATCAACTTTGGTCATCGGCACAATGGCGGTGAATTCATCGGTGTAGGTGGCCGGGTCATCCACAGTGAATTCATAGTTAACGGTGTCGAAGGACACACGTGTGAACCTTTCAGTGAGAGTCTTTTCTGCAGACGTTCCAGCGGAACCAAAACTCGCCGCCAGACCATTAAAGTTTGATGTGACGACAACCAATGTGTCGCCATCCCAGTAGCCACGTGAATCACCGGTCCACAAGCGTACGTCATCATGCAGTGCAGGCATGTCGTCGATGGAGTCATACAGCGGCACGATGCGCGCATCATGAATCATCTCGGTCATCAGCACCGCAGTATCCTTGCTCTGAAATATCTGTACATTGTTGTTGTACAGGCTCGGGGTAAATGGTGGGCCGGCATTGAAGCCAATAATGCAACGCTCCGACAGACCACGATCTTCTGGCCCGTCAGTACCTATACCACCGGCAGAAATACGCACCGGACGTGACTCACCGGTGGTGCCACCACCATAGACACCCTGGCCTGCGATAGCGCCTTCTACCAGATCTGGCAAGCGGCCATCTTCGGGGTATACGATATGTGAGGTGCGCACGGTATCGCCGATACCGGCATTTTCGATCCAGAAATCATTATAGGATTCATCCACTCCGCCAATTGCCAGCGCGGCATCGGAGGAAGCATCGCGAGCGGCCTGCGCGGCCTCAATGGCGGCAATTTCATCAGCGGACAAAAACTGGCGCGTGCCGTATTGTGACGGGCGCTGCATCGGGACATCGGATGAGAAATTCCATACGCCCTGCAAATCGGGCTGGCCCCACTCGGTGCGCGGTACCTCGTACTCCTGAGCGTTCACACCCAATGTGGCGAACGCTGTAAGGGAAAAAAGCAGCGGCGATAGTAACTGGCTGGCTCTACGCATGGTGACACCCTGAAATTAATTATTATTAATGGAATCTGTGACTAATTCAGCTTACTCATCCCGGTTGCACAATTCAATCTTCCTGACAGCGGTTCACCCCGGCTGTCGGTATCCAGGTCCGGCACGCTAGGTCACTTTCTGCCTGTGCTGATACGCAGGATCGAGGTGTTTGCCTTCGCGCATAATTTCCGCCAGCGTCGCGACTGCTTTGCCAATGTCTGTGAAACTCAGGATCAGCGGTGAAAAACCGAAGCGCAGGTAGCTGGGGCTGCGGAAATCCGAAGCAATGCGCCGGGCATGCAATGCCTGGCAAATGCCATAGGCATGAGGGTGGGAGTATGCAAGCTGGCTCCCCCGCGATTGCGCATTGGAAGGTGATTCCAATTGCAGAGACTGCAACACTTCATGTTCGGTAATCAACGACATGAACAATTCGGATAACTGAACAGATTTGGTTCTCACCTGTGCCATGTCAATGTCATCAAACACATCAAGAGCGGCATGCAAAGCAACCAGAGAAAGTATGTTAGGTGTTCCAGTAAGGAATTGCGCCATGCCGCCTGCGGGTTCGTATTCTTCTGCAAAAGCAAAAGGCTCGGCATGACCCATCCAACCCTGAAGCGGCTGCTGAAATTTGTCGTGATGCGCCTTGTTGGCATATATAAATGCCGGCGCACCAGGCCCGCCATTGAGAAACTTGTAACCACAGCCCACAGCGAAGTCTACATCCCATTTATCCAGCTCAAGCGGCGTAACGCCGACACTATGAGATAAATCCCAGATCACCAAAGCACCCTGCGCATGAGCTGCGGCTGTGAGTGCTGCAATATCATGCATGGCACCCGAGCGAAAATTGACCTGGGTGAGATAAAGCACCGCGACATTCTCATTCAATTGCGCAAGTAGATTCTCGCTGCTTACCGCTTGAAGCTGACAACGCGCCTTACCCAGCAAAGTATCGAGACCCTGAGCGATATACAAATCGGTAGGAAAATTATCCGCCTGCGAAAGAACTACATGGCGCCCTGCATTTAGCTGCAGCGCAGCAGCAAGCAGCTTAAACAGATTGATTGACACGGAATCACAACAAATAACCTGTCCTGGTGCAGCCCCGATCAAGGCTGCGACTTTTTCTCCGGTCGCTGTGGGTAAATCGATCCAGCCATGCTTGTTCCAACTGCTGACAAGATCTATACCCCACTCCTGCCCAATCAATTCGGTCATGCGTTGTTGCACGGCCGTCGGAAGTGGTCCAAGGGAGTTGCCATTGAGATAGAGCTGTCCGTCCGGCAGAGCGAACAGTTTGCGCTTTGCCGCTAGCGGGTCTGCCGCATCCAGAGCCTTGATCTCTGCACTATCCAATTACAGTGCTTCCTCAAGCAAAATCATCAAATAGGCAAACGCACCGGTGTCGGGGTGAATCCAGTCGAAGTGGCCGGCGCCTTCAAATATACGGATCTCGGCTCCATCAAGATCAGCCTGTGATAAAGGAACGATTTGATCTACATCCCCATGCATGAGCACTGTACGCGTATGTGTTTGCATGCGTGCCGGGTTGGCCGCGGCATAGTCCTGTGGAATTTCCTGCGCGGTGCCATTCATAAAAAGCGGTGTAGCCGTCTGGCAGCTATTATCACCCAGACTGTATTGTTCGATATCGACAATGGCAGCCAGCCCTACAACGAGGTCTATGCTTTCAGCAAGTTGCTGGTTAGCACCGGCGAGCAGCGCCAGGTGTCCCCCGGCGGAATGTCCAAGCACGGCAACACGTTCCGTATCGACTCCTCGATTACCCAGTGTGTCGATAATTTGTAGTCCGAGCTCGATATCCTGATAGGTGCCGGGCCAGCCTCCGTCAGCATCACCGGTGCTACGATATTCCAGCGCCCAGACTGCAAAGCCCATATTTGCCAACGCCGTATTCAAACCATAGGTATGGGAAATATCAAAACTATTGAGCCAGCAACCTCCGTGAATCAGTACGATTAGCGGGGCGGGTTGTAACCGGGTATCAGGCAGCCAGAGTTCGCCGAATTGCCGATCGGCACTGCCATAGCCGATTTGGGCATCCGGTTCGCGTGCAGATAATGCCAGCACTGCATCGAAACTGACATCCGACAACAAGGGTTGCTGCGCATGGGTGTTGGTAATTACAAAGAAACTAACCAGCAGGAGCATACTTTGCTTAAGGCGCTTCATCATTTGTTTCTTAACAAGCCACGAGATTGAACGACACTATAAAGGTAACATACGAGTAATACCTAATTGGAAGCCAGCTTATGACTCTGGAACAACTCGCCAACATGGGCGAATTCGTCAGCGAAATCGCAGTCATTGCCTCACTGATCTATTTGGCATTACAGATCAGGCAAAACACAAAATCGGTGCGCAGCTCAACCCTGCTCGATAACACTGCTATCTGGACCAATTTGCTGACCCAGATTTCTGACACCAGCAATGTCTCTGCATTTAGTTAGGGCTACAATCCGCAACCAGCAGAGAACGATCCCGTTCGGTTTACGCAATTCATGCTGCAATGCCGCGCCATCTTTGCGGCTTGGGAGAATCAGCATTATCAATACTGCAACGAGACCCTGGATAAACAGACTTATGAAGGGTATGAACGGGCCATTGCAAAGATCATGTTGGCGTTTGCAGGATTCCGCATTTACTGGCAGATGAATCGGGATGTCTTCTCGCCAACTTTCACTGCGCATATCGACAAATTGATTGCAGATACGCCTCTGCAAAGGGGTGATGCGCTAATGAATGAGTGGAATGAAAAAATAGCAGCGCTCAAACAGCAGCAGTCCACCAGCTGATATCGCCGAGATCCCTTCCATGGGCAGTCTTCCCCATACCCCATTTCTATTCATTGCATTCTGGCTCGCCCTGTCAGGCAATAGTTTGTTATCTGCCCAGGTGCAGGAACTGGCACGCTTCGAACGCACAATCGATGAAAGCTCGGCGCTGGCACGGGACAGGCGCGGATGAATCTGGTTAAATCAGGACTTCCATGTTTAAACCAGTATGCCTGTGCAGCTGCCCACTTGAGCAGAAATAGCAGGCCAGGAGTAAGTTTTGCGCGCAGTCATGAAATTCCTTCCCTTTTACCTGATTACCAGCTTGTTTGTCTGGAGCAGCGCAGTTTACGGGCAGGTTAGCCAGATTCTTGAAGATGAGGCAGTCGCCTGGCTGCAAGGCCTCATCCGCGTTGACACCATTAACCCCCCGGGCAATGAAACCCGCGCGGTAGAATTCTTTGCCGATATCTTCGATGCCGAGGGCATCAGCTATGAGACTGCCGAGAGCGCACCGGGCCGCGGAAATATCTGGGCAAAGATAGAAGGCGGTGACGAACCAGCACTGATTCTTTTGCAACACACCGACGTCGTGCCGGCCGAAGAAGAATTCTGGACCATCGACCCACTCTCGGGCGATATTCGGGACGGCTATATTCTTGGACGCGGTGCGCGTGACATGAAGGGCCTGGGGATTATTCAACTGGCGACGTTTCTGAGCCTGCATCGCTCCGGTGTGGAACTCAATCGCGATGTGATTTTTCTGGCTACCGCTGATGAGGAAGCCGGTGGCTTCTTTGGCGTGGGTTGGCTTATTGACAACCACCCGGAGATCTTCGAAGACGTTGGTTTTCTTCTCAATGAAGGTGGCGGTGGCAGCAGCGATGAAGGCGATATTGTCTTCGGCGTGGAAGTCACCCAGAAAGTACCAGTGTGGTTACGCCTGACTGCCATCGACACACCAGGACATGGCTCGTCACCACGCCCGCAAACGGCGGTGACCCGGATCGTGCAGGCACTCAATACGCTTCTGGAAAACCCCTTCCCACCGCGCATCATTGGCCCGGTGAATGATTACTTTGCCGCACTGTCTGTGGACATGAATGAAGAATGGGGCCCGTCCTATGCCGACATCAACTCCGCCATTCAGGACCCGGCTTTCGTTGAAAAGTTGCATGCCAATCGGGCTGGTCACAATTCACTGATACGTGACACTTGCTCCATGACGCGCATGTCAGGTTCCAGCAAGATCAATGTCATTCCTCCGACGGCCTGGGCCGAACTGGACTGTCGCATTTTGCCAGACAAACCCGCCGAGCAATTCATTGCCGAACTGGATGAGCTGATTGGTTACACCGGTGTGGAAATTGAAACCATCATGGCTTTCACGCCAGCGATCTCGGAAACCAATAGCCGACTGTTCGATGCTATCGTTTCGGTAACACAGGAGTTGCATCCTGGTTCGCGCGTGATTCCCTCGGTCAGTACCGGTTTCACTGATAGCCACTTTACTCGCGATCTCGGTATTGTGAGCTATGGATTCAATCCATTGATTACGGAGAGCGGCGAACATACCGGTGTTCATGGCAATGATGAGCAAGTGCGCGAAGCAGCCTTTCGGCAAGCCGTGACCGACTACTATGCCGTGGTGCGCAATGTCGTAATCGACTAATCGTTCCGGATTGCACCCTTTTCCCATGCTTACTGGTGACTGCCCTGTGGAACTGACGTTTGCGCCAGATCAATACAGGGCATAACCCTTGCACTTTGTTACAACATCGTCACCCGCCTCCCCCTATAATTGCGCGCGATCCATAACAATTACGCGGCCAAAGGAACTGGCACGCCTGGAGAGCAAGCCTAAGATGTTGATTTCAAAGCACATTCCCTTGATTGTGAGCAGAACTACTGCCTGCGCCACGATCGCCATTTACGCCAGCCTGCCACTGACAGTCACCGCCCAGGACAATGTGGGCGAAGACAGCACCGTGGTCTATCCCGCCTCGTATTTCACCGAGTACCAGCCAGTTACTGCGCTGGACATGGTCAATCGGATTCCGGGTATCAACATCCGCGGGGGCAATGGCTCACCAGGCAGTAACGCCAGCCGCGGTGGTCGCGGACTGGGTGGCGGTGGCGGTGGTACCGAAGTGCTCATCGACGGCAAGCGTACCGCTGGCAAGAACAACAATACCCAGGGCCAGCTCTCACGCATTACCGCTGACCAGGTAGCCAGCGTAGAAATTATTCGCGGCACCGGTGGCGAACTCGACGTGCGGGGCAGCACCCAGATCGTCAATATTATTCTGCTTGAAGCGCAGTCTTCCAGCAGCATCTCGTACGAGTTAAACGCAGACTATTACGATGATTCCACCAGCGAACCCGGTGGCTCGGTAACCTATAGTGGTGTCGTGGGTGATCTCGATGTACTGGTGAATGCCTCGGCTGAACCACGCTACGAGAATCGTCGCTCATTCGAAAACAGCATCCTGGCTGACGGTAGCGCTAATGACATCATCAAAGAGGAAAGTGTGCGGGATCAGACCACTTATACCTTGTCCACCAATCTCAGTTATCAGTTCAGCGCAGATACCAGTGCACGCTTCAATGCGCTGTACGCTGAAAATGACAATCCCACAGAAGTTGACCGCCTCACAGTCGATTTACAGAGCGGCACATTCGATCATGCCTACCAGCGTGAAAACAATCCTGGCGAAAGAAGCAACTGGGAAATCGGCGGTGACATTGAGCACTCGTTTGCCAACGGCTCCCGATTGAAGGCGTTATTCATCAGTAATGAAAACGATGAACGCAGTATCCGGGAACGCTATGACATATTCGCTGACGGCAGCGAAGACAAGAATCTGTTTCTGGATTCTTCCAATATTATTACGGAGAAGATTTTTCGCACTTCCTACACCATGGACCTGACTGCTGATCAGGATCTCGAGTTTGGTATGGAGGCGGCGGAAACCATTCTTGATTCAAGCCTGAGCCTGGCAGTTGCGAGCACGACAGGCGTTCCGTCCGCTGCACATGATGGTTTGGTACCAGTAGCTGTGCCGAACTCCGACACTACAGTTGAAGAAATCCGCTACGAACCCTTTGCGATTCATAACTGGCGCATTAACTCACGCATGTCGCTGGAGTCTTCGCTGGTTTATGAAATGTCCGAGATTGAACAAAGTGGCGACTTCAACCAAAAGCGTGACTTTACTTTTTTCAAACCAAAATTCGATTACCGTTTTGATATTACTCCGCAACTGCAATTGCGCCTGCTTGTAGAAAAAATGGTACGCCAGATTAATTTCGTCGACTTTGTGGCGACCACGGACCCAGAGGATGAAGACAGCAACACGCTGGCCGGCAACCGCAATCTGCGACCCGACTACTGGTGGAACTATAACGCGCTGTTGGAATATCGCCTGCCCGACGACGTGGGTGTCGTCAGCGCCAATTTGTATCAACACCACCACAAGGATTTCAAACAGCGCATTGATGTGTCGACCAGCGAGGACAACCTGGAATCAGCGGTAGGTAACATCGGCAGAGGTAATATGTATGTGCTGGATCTTAAAGGCAGCATTCGCATGAGCATGTTTAACATGCCTAACCTGCTCGTGACATCACAACTCAGCGTGCGTGACTCTTCTGTATACGACCCACTGCTGGATGATGAGCGCAGTTTCAATAACTATCACCGTGGTCAATTCGACATCGGCTTTCGCCATGACATCCCCGAATGGCGCCTGAATTATGGCTTGAACTGGAACAATCGCTTCGACGGTGATTTCAAATCCTGGGATATCGACAAGATCGAAGAGTATTCTCAGGATCCGTGGGCGACTGCATTCGTCGAGTGGATCGGTTTTGGTGACCTGACCTTTCGCTTCGACGTACGCAACCTGACTGATCAACCCCAGTGTCGTTTGCGAGAACGCTATGACGGCCGCATCAGCGCCGGCATTATCAGCGAGGTGGAAGATCGCTGCTCAAACACCGGTCGGGTGCTGACATTTCGCATGAGCGGGAATTTCTAGCAACCCGCTGATTCTCTCCGAAGGCCGCCAAACCCCTGGTTTAGCGGCCTTTTTAATGCTCCGCCACAATAGTAATGTTCGGTTTTTCCGATTGTTTCTATCAATATTAATCATTTTACCGATTAAAAAGCCTGCGCTACGTTACGCTCCACATACACGGAAAACGGAGTGAACAATCAATCAGGCAATCAATATAGGCATTAACGAAGAAAACCGGCTGGCAATCGCCGATGGTCTCGCGCGCCTGTTGGCTGATACTTACACCATCTACCTGAAGACTCATAACTTTCACTGGAACGTTACCGGCCCGCAGTTCAATACGCTGCATCAGATGTTTGAAGAGCAATACACCGAGCTGGCGGAGGCGGTCGATGAAATCGCCGAGCGTATCCGTGCATTGGGTGTGCAGGCTCCGGGTTCCTATGCGCAGTTTTCTGAACTGACGTCTATCGAGGAAGAAACCGGAACGCCGTCTGCAGAGGAGATGATCAAGCAACTGGTTACTGACCTGGAGACTGTCATTCGTACAGCCAGACAGGTTCTGCCGATTGCTGATGAAGCCAACGACGAACCGTCCGCTGACCTGTTGACACAGCGCATGCAGATCCACGAGAAAACTGCGTGGATGTTGCGATCCATGGTGAGTTAAGCATGGGTCTGGTTGCTAAAACCTTGAGTTACGGCGCAATACACGTGGCGGTGACAATCACCGTCGCGTACGCGCCAAAAGATTGATATAAATCAGTTCGCGCTTGAATTACTCGGGCACAATCTTCACTACTGGTCAGAAGCGCAAACCATGCTCCCATAGACTGCGCTTCTCGGCTCCTTGAACATCCAGTTACGGGAGCCAGGCAGGTAGTGCTCGATTCGACACTCGCGATCTCCTCAAGAGCACTACTTACCTGGCTCCCTATTCTTGTTCTGCCCCCCCCAATACCGATAATCAATCGTACGCATCAGTTCATTAGCAACGTTTGCCTAATTTCCTGGGTTAATAAAAATCCTGGCACGAGTTTGGACAAGCCAGCACCACGAACTTGTATCGCTCCGGCCACAACGCAAGCCGCAGCCAGGCATCCGGGTTGAACTCTGGATGGGCCGCTGAAGATCTGCCCCATCCCCTTGCCCTTAACCTGAAATTGTTCTTTACTCGGCAGGTACGTCAGCACTGGAAAAACATAATGAGAATTGCACTACTGATTTTGTCGGGCATGATGCTCAGCTATTGCACGACAGCCACATCACAGCCGGGCCATCCACTGGTAAATGATTTATGGGTGGCAGAAACAGATCAGGCGCGTCGCGCCATTGGCAATCAATTAATCGATGCTGCGCCCGATACTGAAACCCTGTATCGCTGGCTCAAACAGGGACCAGCCTACCCGGCCGCAGAGACTGGTGTGATTGAACTGCGGCGCATCGCACCTGACGATACTGTGTATCCCTATATGGTCGTGGTGCCGGAACATTACGATCCGGCGCGCCCCTGGCCCGTTGAGTTCATGTTGCATGGCGGTGTTGGTCGCGAAGGCTGGGAGCCCGGCGGGGGATGGTGGCGCGGTGGCTTTGATGAATTTTTGGAGATGGACCAGATCACTGTAATTCCAGCATCCTGGATGGAACATTTCTGGTGGCAGGACAATCAGGCCGAAAACCTCCCGGCCATTCTGTACACCCTGAAACAACAATACAATATTGACGACAATCGCGTGTACCTGACCGGTATTTCTGATGGGGGCACTGGCACTTATTTCTATGCCTTTAAACAACCGGAGCACTGGGCTTCCTATCAACCGTACATTGGCAACCCCGGCGTGTTAACAAATCCCGATGCCGGTGGCGGACATCGGCTTTATTTTGAAAACCTCCTCGGTGCTGCGTTCTACATTGTGAATGGCGAGAACGATCGCCTGTATCCGGCCGCTCAGTTGGAGCCCTTTATTCGACAACTGAGTTCCGCAGGGGTTAATCATGTTTGGCGAGTCATCGAGAACGGTGGCCACAACACCAGATGGTTGCCCGCAGAGATGCCTGCTATTGCGCAGTTCAAGACAGAAAATGCCCGTGATCCGTTCCCGGAAAAAATCACCTGGGTTACCGATACAACAGAACGCTACAATAAAAATCGCTGGCTACGCATCGATCAACTGGAACGGGAAGACATCCCTGGCCTGGTGGACATTGAACGCAGCGGAAATCACTTTGAAGTGCGCACCTCCAGAGTGTCGGCCTTTACCATCTTGCTTAACCCGGAAGAAATAGATTTTTCGGAGCCTGTTACGGTATCTCTCAATGGCGAACCATATTTTGAAGAGGCGCTGGAGCAGCGGGGAGATGTGATGATGTATTCATTGCTCGAAGGCTTCGATCGCGAACTCATGGTGAGTGCGTTTATCAATGTGACTGTCGAGTAAGTCTCCCTACCACGTTCTTTCCAAGTAACTTACCAAGAGGTTATTGTTGAAAACACGAATCGGTTTATTGTTGTTTCTCTATGCCCTGGGTGTGGCACCGTCATCTTTTGCCCAGGAAAATTGTGTCGGCGATCGCCTGTTCATTGGGGGGGCTGAGTTTTGACAGCGGCATCGGGTTTTCTGCAACAGCCAGTGCCAATGAAGAGGTCACACTCGAGGGCTATATCTGTCCAACAGCCGAACACATAGGAGAAGCCGCAGCAATCTACGTGGCATTCAGGTTGGACGGGGTATTTTTCTTCATTAACACCGCCAACGAACTGGTGGAATACAATGGCAATAACCTGACCCCTTTTCAAACCCAGCGAACCCTGGGATCTGAAAACCTCCTCACGCTATTCGATGGTGTCGTTGGCGCGCCGCTGGACGCAGTTGAATTGTTTGTGGCTTACGAGATCAACGACGAGTTCTTTCTCGACGAAGAGCCCATCAGCTTTTCTATCTATGAGCCAAACCCGCTCACTGTCTCGTCCATGTCTCCTGCCGGGAATGCGATTTCTGCCGCGGCCGATTCCGTAATCAGCCTTACGTTTGATCATGCCGTGGATCTCACTTCGATTGACACCTCTGACCTGCGCGTCTTCGGACGCTGGTCAGGAGTTATGGATGGAGAGTTGTCACTGACCAACAACAACCAGACACTGCAATTCACTCCAGAGCGAGCTTTCGCTGCCGGCGAATTTGTCTCAGCCACGCTTGTGCGTGAATCCATCTCCACCAGCGACGGTGGCACTACTGCGCTTGGTCATACCTGGGGATGGTGGGTTGCAACGAGTCCAGCCGAGCTCGTATTCAACGAAGTGGCGACCGTGAGCGCCAGGGAAGCTGGCTCTGACGAACAGATACAGACTTATGGCGCCTATGCGGGTGATCTGAATCAGGACGGCTGGTCCGATTTCGTCGTCCCCAATGAAATCAGCAACGACCTGCGCATATTCCTCAATGATGGTGCGGGGAACTACGATGATTTCACGATTGTGCCAATAGAGCTGGGTGATCGCCCTAGCCCCAATGAAGCGGCAGACCTGGATGGTGATGGCGATATCGATTTCATTGTAGGCAGTGCTGCGGGCAGCCATGCCCATGTGTTTATGGGCGACGGCCAGGGCAATCTTACCCAGACGCAGAACCTGCTGGTGGGCGATCGCGTGCGTGGTGTTTGCCTGGTGGATAGCGAAAACGATGGTGATGCTGACTTGTTCGCCACCAGCTTTTCTGCGGACCATATATCCCTGTTTATCAATGACGGGACAGGTACATTTTCTCCCGGCGGTGCGCTGCAGGCTGGCAGTGGCGAATGGTCCTGTGCCAGTGGAGATATGAACAATGACGGACTTGTTGATATCACTGTCGGCTCGCGCACGAGCCAGACGTTTTCGGTTTATCTTACGGACGGGGATGGCACATTTACCTTTGCGGGCAACACCCCTGCAGCCGGTGATCCCTGGATGATGGCAGCTGGAGACATCGACGGTGATGGCAATCTGGACCTCGCGGCAGCCAATGCCAGCGGTATCAGCCTCACCACCATCACCGGCGTTGGCGATGGCCAACTGAACACCGCCCAGACGTATTCACTGGCTGAGAATAATGAAGGCTTCCCATTGGCTGTTGATCTGGGCGATCTGGACGGAGGTGGTGACCTCGATGTAGTCACAGCAGATTTTCGCACTCGCCTGTTTCTGATCCATGAGAATGACGGCAGTGGTGCCCTCACCCGCCTTGGTGCCAACCTGCTGTTGGCGCCGGAAGCAGCATCCTGCGCTGTTCTGCATGATCGCGACAACGATGGCGATCTGGACATCACCGGTATTGATGAAGTGGCCGATCTCCTGATTCTTTATGGCCACTGACAAGTTGGTACGGACTCTTTTCGATAATAGCCAATCCTGCACTGCAACATTCACTTGTCCTTTAGCGTCAATGCGGTAGGCTCTGAACATACCCGCACAAGAGTCGAGGCTGTCATGACAACACAAGAATATTCCAACTCCCGCCGCAAGTTTCTGCACAGTTCCGGTGCGCTTTTGATCGCTGGCCTGGGTAGCCAGACGCGCTTCGCAGTAGCCCAGAGTAGTGACAATTACTGGGATATGGTGCGAGCACAGTTCGCCTTTACCGAAGCGGCCGTGCCAATGAATGCCGCCAATTTGTGCCCATCCTTTCGTGCAGTGGCCGATACTGTATCAGCCTATACTCGCGATATAGATGTGGACTGCTCGTTTAATAACAGAGCAAAATTCAGTGAACTACTTGAGCAAGCGCGTAGCCGCGTTGCAGATCAACTCAATGTCAGTGCGGACGAAATTGCCCTGGTGCGCAATACCAGCGAAGCAAACAATATCATCAATAACGGACTGCACCTGGAAGCAGGTGATGAAGTCCTGTTGTGGGACCAGAACCACCCTACCAATAACGTGGCCTGGGATGTGCGCGCTGCGCGATTCGGTATTCGCGTGAATAAAGTATCCACACCGGTTCAACCACGCAATAAAGAAGAGCTTATCGCGGCTTTTACCTCACAGTTCAATGCACGAACCAAAGTGCTGGCGATAACCCATGTCTCCAATGTGTCTGGCATCAAGCTGCCGGTTAAAGAACTGGTCGAGGCGGCCCATGCACGCAATATATATGTCCATGTGGATGGCGCCCAGGTCTGGGGAGCCATGGCACTGGACCTGCGCAACCTGGATGTAGATTCTTTCACTGCCAGTGCACACAAATGGTATATGGGTCCGAAAGAAGTTGGGCTGTTATATGTAAAACAAGCCAACCATGATCGCATCTGGCCCAGTGTTATCGCGCCGGGTTGGGGTGATGATGCGGAAACCGATCTTATCGGTGCGCGCAAGTTTGAGTCGCTGGGTCAGAGAGACGATGCCGCATTGGCTGGGCTCGGCGCTGCCGCAGAAATACACGATCAAATTGGCTCTGCGCAGATCGAAACGCGCGTAGTGGAATTGGCGCAGCGCTTGAAAACCGGCGTGAGTGAGCTTGGCCTGGAGTTGATCACCCCCTTGGATTCAGCACTGAGTTTTGGTGTTTGCATCACCAGAGCGCCGAGCGGCCAGGGTGGCCGAATTTCCAATGCACTCTACACCGAGCATGGTATTGCCGGTGCAGCCACTGGTGGCGTGCGCTTATGCCCAACGATATATAACACTACCGAGCATATCGACCGTGCACTTGCCGGGCTGGCAAACCTGATGGCTTAGAAGGGTATAAGGTATCAGGCAGTGGGAAACTCGTAGTCCCTGAAGGTCTCGCGTAATCCCAGCTTGTTTATCTTGCCTGTGGCTGTATGCGGCAATTCTTCTACAAATACCACGTCGTCCGGGATGGCCATCTTGTTTAACTGGCCCTTGAGATATTCAAGCACCTGTTCCCGCGTCAGTGATTTCCCAGGCTGCCGCACGACAATTAGCAGTGGTCGCTCGGTCCACTTCGGATGATATCTGCCAATGACCGCCGCTTCGGCAATATCGCTGTGGCTGACTGCCGCGTTCTCGATCTCGATAGAACTCAGCCACTCACCGCCAGATTTAATCACGTCTTTCGTACGATCAGTGATCTTCAGATAGCCCTCAGGTGTAATCGATGCTACATCTCCGGTCTGAAACCAGCCATGCTCATCGACCGGGCAATCCTCTGCACCGGGTTTATCAGACAAGCCGTAATATCCACTGGCTACCCAGGGTCCTCTCACCTTGAGTGCACCAAATGCCTCGCCATCCCAGGGCAGCTCTGCATTGTTTTCATCAACGATGCACATTTCTATACCGAAGACACCACGCCCTTGCAGACACTGCAGGTCTGCCACTGCATCATCAGACAGATCTTCCATTCCATTCTTTAAAGCAAACACCGTTCCAAGAGGGCTCGTCTCGGTCATGCCCCAGCCCTGTACTACGGTGACATCATGCTCATCCCGGAAGCGCTCGACGATGGTACGCGGACAGGCTGCGCCGCCGACGTGGGCGCGCTTGAGGCTGGGCACGCTCTTGTTTTTGGCCGCAAGGTAGTCGAGCAGTGCCAGCCAGATGGTCGGCACACCGGAACTCACAGTCACTGCTTCGCTATTCATCAGATCACACAGCGTTTCGCCATCGGCCATCTTCGGGCCCGGCAAAACCAGTTTTGTGCCCACCATAAGTGCCGCATAAGGCGCACCCCAGGCATTGACGTGAAACATAGGCACGACCGGCAAACTCACTTCGCGATTGGAGGCATTGGTTACATCGGGCAACGATCCTGCCAGCGCATGCAAAATGGTTGAGCGGTGACTGTAGACAACACCTTTGGGATTCCCGGTTGTGCCCGAGGTGTAACACATGCCGCTCGCAGTGTTTTCATCAAATTCCGGCCATTCAAAATTGTCGGGCTGCTCTTGTAATAGCTCTTCGTAGCACAGCACATTGTCCAGGCTGGAATCAGGCATGTGGGCCTTGTCTGTCAGCACGACGATGGTTTCGACTTCTGACAGATGCGCTTGCAGCGCTTCCAGCAATGGCAAAACCAGGGCATCAACAAACAGTATCTTGTCTTCGGCATGATTGATGATATACGCCACCTGCTCCGGAAACAGCCTGGGGTTGATGGTGTGGCACACCATGCCGCTGCAAGAAACCGCGTAATAGAGTTCCATATGACGGTAGTCATTCCAGGCCAGGGTACCTATGCGATCACCAAATTTGGCGCCGAGCGATTCCAGAACATTAGCCAATTGCCGACAGCGCCCGGCAAAGACCTTGTAATTTTGCCTGTGCCGCGGATTGTCAACAGTCACCGACACCATTTCGACATCCGGAAAGTTTTTCTCCGCATGTTTCAGTATCGAGGAAATCATTAGCTGGGAATTCATCATCAGTGCTTGCATATTAAAAACCTTAAGCTCGTTACCGTTTATTTTTTGTATTACTTACCAGACTTTACTTACCAGACATTGCACAAGGTGATCAACACAATGAGTCCAGAGCTATTTCCCGAGAGCCGCCAGTACCTTACGCTTGCCTTTGAATGGACGCCTGCCGTGCATCACCAGAAAATTGTCCACCAATGCGACATCGCCAGTTTGCCAGGGCGTATCGAAAACAATCTCTTCGCTGATTTCCACAGCTTGTTCCATTGCGGCTATCGGAATGTCCGAGCCATCGCCGAAGGTGATAGATTTACGCGCCTCGTTGCGGGAATCCTGCCAGCCACAGAATGCCGCGATTAACTGATTAAAAAATACCTCCCGTCCATCTCTCGCCTGGCGTATTACCGGCAGTGCTGCGGTGGTCACTTTAAGACTGTCACCTTCTTGCCACTCCCAGCTATAGCCCAGATCAGCCAGCCGGATCTCCGCAGCATCTCTATCGCTCACAGTCAGTGTATCCTGCCAGCTGCGACCCTGACCTGATGCCGCATCCGCAGCGGCTGGCATCACATTGGTATAGCGTGCGCCGAACTCCCGGCATTTAGCAGTGAACTCCGGCAGTTCAGCATCCAGTCTTTGCAACAGCGCATCAGAACGGCACAGGGGTGTTGCCCCACCCGACTCTGCCGCCTGTTCACAGTAGAAGAACAGTCGTGAGGGATAGAGAGGGGTTTGCGCCATCTCGTGATGCAGAAATATCTCTACCTCAGGTGGTGCTTCATTGGCAGTGAATACCCGTTCAGTGCGATTGTGGCGCACCGCATTGGACAGTGATTCAGCATACGTGAAGTTACCGAGGTCCATAACCTGTATCAGGGCATCAAACTCCAGGTCTGACGCCACTGGAAATCCTCGCAACAGGATTGCCCCATGCTGACCCAGCAGGTTGGTTAACTGATCCTTTTCTTGCGCCAGGCCTGCAAGAAAATCTGTGTGCATTATATTCTCGTCTGTCGGATTCAGCACAAGGGGAAAAGCACCATCGAAGTTTTTCGATTGCTCTAATGAGATCTGTTGAAAAATACTGTTAGCCATATGCCTGAAGTCAGTCGTAAATTGGATAGAACTTGCTAAAAGCCGCGTCGCAGAATACCGCCGGATCATTGAAACGGCGATTGCGGTTAAGGTTCGAGATCGCCTGCATCTCTTCCTCACTCAGCTCGAAATCAAACAGCGCGAGATTTTCTCGCAAGCGTTCCGGCTTACTGGATTTAGGGATGATTGCCGTGCCGCGCTGGATACCCCAGCGCAATACAACTTGTGCTGGCGTGCGCTGTACACGTGCCGCAGCGGCCGTGACCACATCCTGCTCAATGACAGACTCCTGTGCCTCAGCCATGTTCAGTGATAAATAGGATAATGCACCCAGTGGCGAGAATGCGGTGACAGGCATATTGTAATCTGCCGCCAGTCTTAACAATCGTTCCTGGGTCAAAAACGGATGCGATTCAATTTGCAGCATGGCCGGCTTGATTTGACTGTAGGCCATCAGGTCATTCAATAAACCGCTATTGTAATTACACACGCCGATCTGCCTTACGAGTCCGGCCTCTACCAGCGCCTCCATGGCTGCCCAGGTTTCATGCAAAGGCACGGAATCAATTTCCATGGTTGGCTGGTCAGCTTGTGGATCGAAAAACCATTCCGGTGGGTAGCGCTCGGCGAAATCCACATACTTGAGTGCAACGGGAAAATGGATGAGATAGAGATCTAGATAGTCGACACGCAGATCTGACAGTGACTTTTCACAGGCGGCCCTGACATGCTCCGGTCGATGATAGGTATTCCAGAGTTTGGAAGTAATCCATAACTCTTCCCGCTGGCAAAGCCCTTGCTCTAGCGCCTGCGCAATACCTGCACCGACTTGAACTTCATTACCATAGTCTGCCGCACTATCCAGGTGTCGATAACCCGCGCTGATGGCATCAGTTACGGTGGCTGCTGTCTGATCACGGTCGATCTTCCACAGGCCCAGCCCAATAGCTGGCATCGATTGCTCACCTACCCTGATCAGGTAATTCTCCACCTTTTTACTCCTTTACCCATTCATTAAGTTTATTGTCAGCCAGGAACGTGTCGATATCCACCGGTTGCCCCGACGCCATGGATGCCTGGGCTGCACTGGCGACAATGATGGCCCAAAGCCCCTGGAGCGGCGTAGCAGCATCAACCGGCTTGCCTTCCAACTGATCCATAAAAGCTTCGTGTTCGAAAAAAGTAGAACCGTGATGGCCGCTGCGCTCAATGACAGACGGATACGTACAGTCGCGAGGCGCATAATCGGCATGGCCCTCGACTTCGACCTGGATAGTGGCACGGGAAGATTCATCTCGCTTGAAACTTGAAGTCTCACTGGCTATGAGGCGCCCGCGCGCACCCGTTACGATTATCTCCTCCTCCAGCTCCTGGGTAAACATGTTCAGTGTGAAACTGGCACGCTTGCCATCAGCGAACTCTATGATGACAAAGGCATGATCGTCGATGTCAGACTGCTCACCTTCATGGCTGAAATCCTTGAAGTTCACCGCTTGCCCGCCACTGGCAAATACCCGCACAGGCTGCGATTCGGCCATTAGATTAATCAGATCGAAGTAATGGCAGCATTTTTCAACCAATGTGCCACCAGAGTATCGATTGAACTTATTCCACTGACCCACCTTATCCAGAAACGGCGGTCGATACTCACTCATGCTGATAGTTTTGATCGCGCCCAGCGCCCCGCTCCTTGCAGCATTAAAAGCATCGACATACTGCGCCTTGTAACGGTACTGCATACCGAGTTGCAGAAACGCCGGCGTTGCAGCGGCCATCTTCATCATTTGTGCAGCATCTGCCAACGAGGTCGCCATGGGCTTTTCCACAAACAGCGGCTTATTGTAAGCAATGACACGACTAACCAAATCGCAGTGGGTGTAGTTGGGTGTGCAGATAAAAATACCCGCAACATCCGTATCAACACACAGCGCCTCAAGATCGGCATACACTTTGGGCGCTGCCAATCCTGCCGGGGCATATGCGGAAAACTCCTGTAGCGCCTGCTGCAGGCTTGCCGGTTCCGGGTCATACAAACCTACTACACGTGCACGGCCCAACAATGTCGCTACTTTTAAATGCTCACGGCCGATCATGCCAGCACCGATTATCGCGAGCCCGTGCGCGGGCTTTTTGCCAGGCAAGTCCATGGCTTCAACACGTTTACTGCGCGCGGTGGCGGTTTCGCTATAGAAAGGCGCAGCTGGCATAGTTAGATAGCCTCCAATTGTCTATAACGCAGCCAGCAGGCCATATTGATCACCACCAGAATGCCTATCAGAGGCCAGAACCACACACTTAGACCATTAACCAGACCAATAGGTGAGAACAGCAAATAGAGGCCAACCACACACGACAATAAAGTTGTAGCGCAAGGCACGAGGTACCTCCAGGGGGTCAGGTCTACCTTTTCATTACGATGATATGACCATTCCTCTTTCCTTGGCATGAAATAACCAAGACTTAACATGATGCCTATCTCGATAAAAAACAGAATGGCATAGATATGCAGAAAGTGAATATCGATAACGTCACTCAATACAAACTGCAGCATGCCGTACGCAATTATATGAAACACGATCACTACCTTTGCACCCAGCGCTGGCACTTTGCGAGTAAACAGGCCTATCAGGACGATGGCAATGACCGGGATATTGTAGAAGCCGGTAAAGATTCGAATGATTTGCCACAATCCTTCGGGTGCATACTGCAGTAGTGGCGCGATAAAGAATGAGAACAGGGCAATGACCACACTGGCGATTTTCGCCACGCGTACCATGTGACGATCATCGAGCGGCTGCTTGAGCAATGGCTGATACACATCCAGGCAGAACAATGTGGCAGCGCTATTGATCAGCGAATTGAATGAACTGAACACAGCGCCTAATAGCACTGCCAGAAAGAAACCACTGGCCCACACCGGCAGCACATCACGTATCAATTGCGGATACGCCAGGTCTATGCTCGCCAGCCCCGGACCATAAAGATGGTAGGCGATCACACCAGGAATCATCATCAGGAACGGCACGAGCACCTTGAAAAACCCGGACAGCAATACGCCTTTTTGTCCCTGCGCCAGATTGCGCGCCGCCAGGGTGCGCTGTATCACGTACTGGTTCGTGCACCAGTAGAACAAATTGGCGAATACCATTCCGGTAAATAACGTGGCAAACGGAGTCGGGTCTTCCGGGCCACCAATCGCGTTAAGCTTTTCGGTATCGGTGGAGGCAATAATGACCAGCCCTTCGCCGATACTGCCTTCACCCAGCACAGACAGTCCGAGCAATGGCACTGCGATACCCACGACCAGCAGCCCCAAACCATTAATCGTATCGGATACTGCCACCGCCTTGAGACCACCAAAAATGGCATACATCGACCCGATTCCGCCGATGGTAACTATCGTAAGCACCAAACCCTGGCTGTAGCTCACATTGAGCAATTCGGGTACGTTAAACAGTTGTAGCACCGCAATAGAGCCGGAGTACAGTACGCCCGGAATAGTGACCAGGCCATAACCCACCATAAATAACACAACTGTCATACGGCGCACGCCATCATCGAAACGGTCATTGAGAAATTGTGGCAGGGTTGTGAATGCGCCAGCGAGATAGCGTGGCAAGAAAATGAACGCCATGCAGACGGTGGCGAAAGCCGCGGTGACTTCCCAGGCCATACTGGAAAGGTTATAACCGTAAGCCGAGCCGTTCAGGCCGATAAGCTGTTCTGCAGAGAGATTGGTCAGCAGTAAGGAGCCGGCGATAAACACCGCACCGAGGCCACGTCCGGCGAGGAAATAGCCCTCGCCAGTACTGACCTCACCGCGCGACTTGCGGTATGAGATCCAGGCCACTACTCCCATGAAGAAGATGCAGCTTGTCAGGGTGTAGAAAAGATCACCGGAATTCAATTGGCTAGATCACCTTGTTACGAATAAGCGACAAATGGAGGCACAGACATTTGGCCACCAGGCAAAGTCGTTGTATCACAATGCCTGTGCGAGTAGAAAGAACTCTGAAAACGCAATGGCAGGCGCCCACTGACAAAATAAAGGCAAGAATATGCCATACGAATGTAAGTATGTGCGTATTTCAGCTATATTGGCCGGGATGGAAGATTTCCGGCAGGGTCGCCGACCCCAATCAACTTTATTAACGTCGATTGAAGCATAGATACAGACAATGCCTAGCAGTTGTCCTGTTATAAACTAATAGAAATTCAGTTACCGCGTACAACCCCACCAGGTGGAGATCTTGATGATTATCAGAAGCATAAAAATATTTTCCAGTTTGTTCATGGCCTTGTTTATTGTTGGCCAAAGCAGTTCCCAGGATGCCTCAAAACAAATTGATGTGACTGCCGAATTATTCAAATGCCTCACCGAGATGGCCAGAGCTGGCTCGGGCGCATTCTTTGTCGACAATATCCTGGGAGATGTCGAGGCCACGCTGGAAGTGGCTAATTCGGAAACCGGTGGTGTTTATCCTGCTGGCTCTGTGATCTCACTGGTGCCCAGCGAAGCCATGGTCAAACATAACGAAGGCTGGAACCCGGACACCAATGACTGGGAATTTTTCGAGCTTAATGTCTCTGAGGCGGGTTCCGAAATTGGCGTACGCGGCACAACCGAAGTCATTAACCAGTTCGGCGGCAATTGTTTCGACTGCCACAAACTGGCGCGCCCAGAATGGGATTTAATCTGCGGTACTGATCACGGCTGTGCTCCATTACCCATTCCACGGGAAACCATTATCAATATCCAGAACTCTGATCCGCGCTGTGTACGAGAAGATTCAGCCGACTGACTCAGCGCAACGCGCGCAGCACTGCCGGGCGCTTGTTGAACAATGGCTAAACCGTTCCTGATTATTCAGTTGCGTCCAGAGGACGCAACTGCAGACAACGAATTGGCCGCCATTCAACGCTATGGTGAACTGGCGGATGACGAAGTCATGCGACTACGCGCTGAGCAAAATGGCCTCCCGAACATTGAACTTGAGGATTTCCAGGGCATTATTGTTGGTGGCAGTCCGTTCGACGTCAGCACCCCCCACGATGAAAAGACTGCAATTCAACAGCAGGTTGAGCAGGACTTTGCACATCTGTTCGACCGAGTGATTCCGGCGGATTTTCCATTCCTTGGTTGCTGTTCAGGCAACGGCTTGCTCGGACAATACCTTGGAGCGCCTATTTCAACCCGCTACGGGGAAGCAGTAGGAGGTGTTGATCTCACGCTGACTGATGCCGGACGACAAGATCCATTGCTGGAAGGTTTCCCCAATACATTCAGGGTATTACTCGGCCATAAAGAAGCCTGTGACTCGGTGCCACCACAGAGCACCTTGCTCGCCAGCGGGCAGGCTTGCCCGATTCAGATGTTTCGTGTGCGAAGTAATGTCTATGCCACACAATTTCACCCGGAAGCCGACCCGGAAGGTTTTGGTGTACGTATCGAAATCTACAAGAACCATGGCTATTTCAAACCTGAGACTGCAGCCGAATTAATCGCATCTATCAGTAATGAAGAGACTCCCTGGGCGCAGCGCATATTGCGAAATTTTGTCAGGCGCTACCGGTGATTCCAGTCGCATCTAAATTGCATGTCTTTGATAGAATTTTCCCTTGTAGTAATCGCGCAGGGAAGTCCGCTTGCGTTCAGAAAGGGTTAAGCCAGACAAGCTGATACTTACCATTCCCGTCACGATTGCATAATAGTTATTAATAATTTTTCAGGAGAGTAATGTGAAGCAATTTTTCATGCTTGTAGTCACTGCAATGATGATCCCTTTCGCTCTGGGTCAATCAGCCACTTTCACTAACAACGTACTTACCGTGCCGGGAGTCGGTGTCGTCGACGGCGATACCTCATCGTTCTATGCCGATGTTGAACTCAGCTATGAGGGAGACGGTATGTTTCGAATTACTGAGGCACAAGATCGCAGCCTGGTAGCCATAGAGGAAATCAGCGTATCCATCCTGGAATCCTTTCCAGTCCAGGTAAGTGTTAACGTCGATGGTTACAAATCAGTGCCGTGTGTCGAACTACTGGAACCGGCTGTGACGCGCGACGGCAACAACTTCACCGTGATTCTGGCCGAGTCGCAACTGGGGCCTGCTGATGAACAACAAACATGTATTGCCGTTACTGACCCATTTACCACCAGTATCAGCCTGGATGTCCTGGGTCTTGGCGCCGGCACATATAACGTCAAGGTCAATGACGTCATTACTGACTTCACGCTGGAAGCAGATAACCTGCCACCGGCTAATTAGTTCCAGCTAGCGTGGCGGGTCCAGGTTTCCTTGCACTGAATTATTGATGCGAAACCAGCCCGCCACGGCAAACCTTTCTCGGGTGGTTGGCAATACCTCGTGTGGCATCTCTTCGCTTAGAAACATAACAAGTGTCCGGAAGCCTGGCTGCACTGTAATTGAATCTGTGGAAGCCGACTCTGGATACAGCACCAGCTCCCCGCCCTGGTCTGGTTCCCATCCCCGGTTCAGATAAGTTACTACCGATAATACGCGGTTTGACTCACCCTTGAACGCATCTACATGCCGGCGATAGAAGTCGCCGGGTTGATAGCGGGAAAAATGGCTCTCAAAAGAAAACAGGCCCAGAAACAAACGGCGATTCAGATAGGACTGTAAAGCACCCGCCCAGTCAAACCACGAGGCGGCATAAGGCGTGCTCTCTTCCAGCCAACAGATATTATCCCGGCGCACAAACTGATTGTGCATCTGGTCGGTGCCGCGCCCAATAGTTGCTGGCTGGAATGCTGTAGACTGCACTCTGGACAGACATTCGAGTAATGCCTCGGCAACGCTCTCAGGCAGGCTGTCAGGAAGGATGACGTAGCCCTGCCTTTCAATGCTGTCAGCAATCAATTCAAACAGCGCCGCTTGTTCGCATGCCGCTTTATCGGTTCGGGCAAGTTCGTTGACCGGTAATTCAATTTGAGCAATCAATTTGTCTATACTCGCCTGAAAGATGCAGCTATTTACAGCAAGCCTGGGGTACTGGCAAGAAATATTTGAACAGGCCCCCTGTTTGGCTATCCGGTCTTCTGCCCCAGCCCGGCGCTCATGATAAGGCGCAGCGCATCGGTTGGATCGATATCCACTTTTTCCAGATCTTTTTCTGGCAACACCAGCATATAACCCCCGGCCTGGTAAGACATAGGCAGGTATACCGCCACATGGTCATCGTCGATCATATCTGCCAGTTGGGAGTTTTCTGCATCGCCACGCTTGGTGACGATGCCCATCACGTGAGAATCGCTATCGGGCAGTTTGACCCACACTACCGACTGATCAGAAAACGTTTTACCACCCACCAGGTCGAAGAAATCCTTGAGCGTACTGTAGACATATTTTGCCACCGGAATTCGTTCCAGGATTTTACCCGGCAGCTTCCAGACAAACCCGAGCAATTCCATCTTGATGCTCGTGCCCACAACGACACATATTGCCAGGAACGACACGATGGCCAGACCAGGCAGGTACCAACTGTCAGGGATAATGAAAAGCAGCAAGGGCCGCAGGGACTGCTCAATTTTTACTAATAACCAGACAACTATTTGCACAGAAATCAGCACCGGCAACAGTATTGATAAACCTGTAAGTAAGGCGCGCGTTATGGATTTCATAGATACCTCTGACTTGGTAGTGAAATGGCAGAATTGCACATTCCGGGGCAAAATTGCCATATCCCGGAAGAAAAAGCTGTGCGGTTTTTGCTATATTGGATGCCTGAGGGCCAATTATGAATAGTGATTGCGCGATCATCAAAGGCGTTCTACTGGATCTCGACGGTGTTTTTTATGTCGGTGAGCAGGCCATCGATGGTGCCCTGGAAACCCTCAAGAAACTGCAAGAGAATAGTATCCCCTATCGCTTTATTACCAATACATCGACCAAGTCAGTTGGCGATGATATTGAAAATGACGTGGGTGGTGGTCAGGCCTGTGGACTGATCGGCACGCTGGTAAAAACCGGCAAGTACAGAGCGGAGATGGCAAGGAACTCGGAAATTTCACCTGAGAATGCCATTGATTCCATTGCTGACCTTCCCACACTGCTTGGTCTCAATTGAGATCAAATGCACAAAACAACGTACAAGAGTCGGTGTTAATGGAACCAGCAGTTGTTTTTTGTTAGCTTGATTGATACTCGAGTATCAAAGACCAGAAAAAGATAAAAGGCTGTATGGAGTAGACTGTGATTTACGAAGTTGAAGGCGACATCCTGCTTACACGTGCGCAGGTGATCGCGCACGGCGTGGCGGTCAATGACACCATGACGCGAGGTCTGGCGCGCAAGCTACAGGAAAAGTTTCCCACCATGCGGGAGGAATTTCATGCCTGGTGCGAGGAGCACAACTCGGAGCCGGGAGAGTGTTGGCACTGGGGCGATTTTGACAAGCAGCAGGTTGCCAACCTGATCATAATGGAAGGAGCCGATCCTGCGATTAATCATCCGGGTCGCGCCACACGTGTCGCAACACATCGGGCTCTACGTAATCTTTGCAGTCTGGCCCTGGAGAAGCGCTTTACTTCTATCGCCATGCCAGTACTGGGTGATGAACATTCAGGCCTCGACTGGCCTACAGTCAGCGATATGTTGCATAGCCAGCTCAAGGAGCTGCTGATTCCCATATTCGTCTACACAAAGGAAAAGGAAGGCCAGTTGGCATCGGAACCAGGTATGTAACTGTTGTGGTAGTATTTCCTCACACTTGGAAATTACACCCCCAACTATAACTTTAAACAAAATGCCGAATTTCTTCGGACTGATTCTTCAACAAGGAAACACTATGTCCATTCAGAATCTGTTAAAAAGTTTTTTTACGCTGACCTCGATTGTTCTACTAGCCGGGTGTGAAATATCGGCTGAAAAACAGGCGATAATGGATGAATTCGCTGCGACTATTCCAACCTGTAACAGTGTTCCAGAATGCCAGTCCAAATGGGATATGGCCCGTGCGTGGGTCCAGGCTAATGCAGACTTTGGTATACGAATCTCCAATAACGAGAGAATTAACTCCACGGCGACGACCTTTAACGACGAAAGCGGCATTGGGATCGATGTCACCCGAGTGGCTCTGAATGACGGTAGTTTCCAGATCCTTGTCGATATGGAATGCATTCGGGCATACGGCTGTCCTGACCTGTGGGACAAGATGGTCGACTTCAACCAGGTTGTGAACGCCGCGAGATAGACCTCACGGTCAAGAAAGGCCAATCCAGTCATAAGCAATCGCCGATTTCGCCAGATAGTGGTTGGGGCTCGCTGCTATACATTTTCCCTTCCTGATAACCTATTGTTTTTAATCAGGTTATTTCTTGGCACATTTCTCGCTTAGTATCACTGGCAAAGACAATCAATGTGCTTTCTGCCAAATCAATTACTAATTACTTGTAACCACATTGGCTGACACTGCGTCTGATTACCAATGCGGTGTTATGCCCCGCAGAAATAGCGATAAAGGGAGAGAAACGTGATCAAGTTAGTTAATCTAAGCAAGGCCTATCGCACGGAGTACATGGAGACCGTTGCACTTAACGATATCAATATTCATATTCGCAAAGGCGAGTTCGTCGCAGTGATGGGCCCCTCAGGCTGTGGCAAGTCTACGCTGTTAAATGTAGTTGGCATGATTGACGAAGCCAGTAGCGGTGAGTACTGGTTTGATGGCCAGGAGATTGCGAAGCGCTCCGAGAATCAGCTCGTTGACCTGCGTAAGGAAAACATCGGATTCATTTTTCAGAACTTCAACCTGATCGACGATTTGACCGTTGCCGAAAATGTGGACCTGCCCCTGCTTTACCTGGGCATGTCGAAGAAACAGCGCAAGGAAAAAGTCCACGCCGCCCTCGAACTCGTCGGCCTGGATAGCCGCGCCAAACACAAACCACAGGAACTGTCGGGTGGTCAACAACAACGCGTTGCTGTCGCTCGTTCTGTTGTCACTGATCCGAAATTGATCCTTGCAGATGAGCCAACCGGTAACCTCGATACCAAAAACGGCGACGATGTGATGAACATGCTCGGGGTATTGAAAGACAAAGGTTCGACAATTCTGATGGTGACGCACTCACCCGAACATGGCAGTCGCGCTGATCGCATTATTCACATGCTGGACGGTGAAATAAGTACTAGCAGCGACACTCAAGGTAAAGCGCAGGAATTTCCTCCTCATCTGCAACCTGTAAACGGCTAGGAGATTGTCATGATTGCTCACTTTACCCGAATGGCAATGAAGGCCTTCGTACGCTATCGCTTGCATACAGTTGTAAGCCTGATGAGCCTGACCTTTGGTTTTCTGTGTTTTATGTCAGCAGTTCTGCTATCCAATTACATGGGTAGTTTCGATCAGCATTTCCCCAACGCTGACCGCATCTATAACCTGGTGATGGTAAACAAGTCAGGTGCTGGGCCAGATAGGTTCCCGATCGTTAACGAGCCAGCTGCGCGCTATCTACGCACCTACTTTCCCGAAATTCCCAATATCGTAAGAACTAACACTGGTAATCCTGAGGACGTAGCCGTCGGTGATCGAGCTTTTCAACTGGATACCCGATATGTGGAAGAGCGCTTTTTCGACATCTTTCCTATCGAGACCCTGCACGGACTGGAAACTGGTTCGCCTCTGCCACCCAATTCCGTATTGATCACCGAAACTGCTGCACAGCGTCTGTATGGTCGTACCGATGTAGTGGGAGAACGACTGCTACTGGACAATCGCTCAGACCTGGTCATTGCCGGCGTTACTGCTGAGTTTGAAGAACCCTCACATATGAACTTTGGCGTGTCTCTGTTCAATGTCGAGTTGTTTGTTCCAATGGATATTCAGGATCAGGCTATACGCGAACGCCTTATCTCACAAGGAATCGATCCAGATGCTGATCGCTGGGGCAATCAGTCTGACTATGTGTTTTTGGAAATTCCTGAAGACCTGCCATTTGATGAGGAAGAATTTGCCCGGAGGTTGGATCAGTTTGCCTTGGATTCCATGCCGGAAGACCGCAGCGAAGTGCAGTCATTCGATATCATTCCGGTGAATTCTCTGATCACCACGACAATGGCATTTATTACTGGCGGTTTTGATATGACCCAGGTGCTCATCTTTGCCGGCGCCCTGGTGCTGATGATTGGTTGTCTCAATTATTCCAATCTTGTTATCGCACAACTGTCACTGCGCAGTCAGGAAATTGCCGTACAGAAAATTATGGGCAGCAAACGCAGTATGCTCATCGCGCAGTATTGTTATGAAAGTTTTCTCTTTGTGTGCATTTCTCTCATCATTTCGACAATCGTTTTTTATTTCCTGCTTAATGCCTTGCAGGCAACAGGGCTCAAAGGCCTGTCTCCGAGCCTGCTGCTTGATGCTGACTTGTGGCTCCCGTTGGCGCAGGTAGTCGTTGTGATCATACTGATCGCTGGTGGTTATCCCGCCTTGCGCACCGCGATTGTCCCTCTGATTCGCATGATGCGACCTAAAGGTTCCAGTGGCTACTCCGGTCGCCTGCGCGCCTTGATGGTGGGCGTACAGTTTTTTATCTCTGGCACATTGATGATACTCGCCATCATCATGTATTCGCAGAACCAGGCTCTCGTACAGGAACTGGATGGCGCTATTGCTGACCCCAAGATTGTGATCAATACCATGACGGACACCTATCAGGTTGAACCGGAATTGGTTGCCACTGAATTGTTGCGGCATCCCGCAATTCTTGCAGTGACGCAAGTGGACACGCCGCCCTGGAATATCAGTAACTCATCAACTGGCTTCACACGATCCCCGGGTCTCAATGAAGATACCGTTGAGTTGAGTTACCACAATGTAGGCTACAACTACACGGATGTTATGGATATGGAAGTGATTGCCGGGCGTGAGTTTGAGCGCGAGCCCACGAATGATCATTTCCCAGACTATCCGAGCCTCACTCCCAGCAGCGGACCTTTCGCAGCCATCATCGATGATAGAGGCGCTCAATCTCTGGGATGGGAGTCCGCTACTGATGCCATAGGCGGAACTATATATCGCCGACTGGGCCCACCCCTGGTGGAAAACCGCATGGAAATTGAATTGCAAATCGTTGGCGCTATGGAAAAGCCGCATTATCAGTTCATTGATTTCGGCGCATTTGGTTCCCAGGGCAATATTTTCTTCTTACGCCCTGAGTCAGCGAGATATATGGCGCTCAAACTGGATCGGAACAGACTCAATGAAGGACTACAGCACCTGGAAGATACCTGGCAGCAACTGATGCCTACTGTGCCCTTACAAAGAGAATTTTTTGATGATTTATTTTATTCGGCTTATGCGCTTTTCGCGTCGATCGGTTGGTCTATCGGTGCACTCTCTGTGATGGGCTTTCTAATAGCCAGCATAGGCCTGTTAGGGAATGCAACATTTATCACAAATATTCGTCGTCGAGAGGTAGGCATTCGCAAAGTAATGGGTGCCAGCAGCGGTAGACTGCTACGTCTACTATTGCTGGACTTTGCCAAGCCGATTCTGATTGCCAACGCCCTGGCATGGCCTCTGGGTTATATCATCGGAAGTAGCTATGTAAGCCTTTTCGCCGTGCGGGCAGAAGTAAACGCCGCGCCTTTTATCCTGAGCTTGTCACTGTCGGTATTAATTGCAGTTTCTGCAGTAATCAGTCAATCCTGGAAAAGCTCGCGAGTACGACCAGCAATGGTGCTACGTTACGAATAGACCGCTGTCTTCGGCGGCGCAAGCCGCCGGATCAAATCGGTTAACAATCCGACGCAATCAGTTTCCAGTTTAAGGTCGATGATGTCATCAGCCCGGGTTGTACCCTCGTTTATGCAGGCGATGGACAAACCGCGAGCGTGGGCTGCACGACAGAAACGAAAACTGGAATACACCATCAGTGAGCTGCCCACCACAAGCAATCCCGACGCGTTTTGTAGGGCCTGCATCACGTTATCCACAATATCCTTCGGCACTGAATCTCCAAAGAAAACCACATTGGGCTTCAAGATTCCGCCGCAAGAATTACAGCTTGGCGACTGCGTCATGGCGATAAGTTCATCGGCAGCATCAGCGTCCCCATCTGGCGCCAGTCTGGTGCTCTGGCCATGCAAATGGGTATTGTTGGTGACCAGCCAATCCTGGATTTCTGCGCGCGGCGTGAGCGTTTTGCATTGCATACACACTACCTGGTCCAGCCTGCCATGCAGATCGACCACTTGTTGGTGCCCGGCACGCTGATGCAGTCGGTCTACGTTCTGGGTTACCAGATTGTGCACATGCCCGAGTGATTCCAGAGTGGCCAGTGCCCGATGCGCACCATTTGGACTCGCCTTGCCCATGGCTGGCCAGCCGAAAAAACTTCGCGTCCAGTAACGCTGTCGCGCCTTGGGTGAGGCCATGAAATCCGCATGCTGGATTGGCGTACGGCTCTTCCAGATACCTTTATTATCCCGGTAAGTGGGGATACCAGAAGGCAAACTGATTCCTGCACCCGTGATTACGCATAGCGACGAATTGCTTTCAACAAACTCTGCCAGTGCTGTGGTTGCTGATTCCGCTGTGCTTACTGTATCCAATACCGTTGCCATCGCCCTGTGTCGTTGCAGACAATAGTAGCAAGACTCTATGACAACGGCTAAGACGACAGATCAGTTCACCAGGATCAGGCAATTCTTTCTGAACTTCCAGGCGGTCAGACTCGACCCTGGGCCTGGCCCGTTGTCGCCCATAGATAGGTCGGCAGTGCGCAGGACAGGCCAATGAACAGGTTCATCGCGATGAAAGCCCATGGCTTCGGTCCATTGTTCTTGCGACTGAACATGTAGACCCAGAAGACAAGAGAAGAAATAATCAGATCCGCAGCGCCCCCGCCCGCGGCACCATTAACAAACCAGGAAGCGATGAAGTGTGTGACGCTTAACCCCTCGGTGGAGAAGAAATCGATAAAGAATACATATGGGATAATAGCTCCCAGTACAGCGAGTATCAGGTAGCTCGTTTTCAGATTCATACACGTACCTCGTTCTTTCAGTAGAATTGCTCATGACCCTATTCGCTCTGGTCTCAGCAGCAGGAATTTGGATAACTTCATTGAGGCCTATTTTCCGCTAATACGGTCGCAAAACAATTACCTCTCAGGTAAGGGAAACGATAAGGTAAAAGAGAGGCGGAAAGGGCAATAGATATCTGCAGACTTACAGAGCGGCGAGAATAGTCGCCCTTTTTACAAGTGTGTGCTCTATAAGCTTTGGTCAGGCAACAACAATAGTTTTGATATTTACAAATTCCTTGATGCCGTAATAACTCAGTTCCCTGCCGTATCCGGAGTCGCCGATACCGCCAAATGGCAGGCGCGGATCGGACTTGACGAAGTCATTGACGAAGCAGGCGCCGGTATTAATGCGATTGGAGGCAATCTCTTCGCCTTTTTCCAGATCCCGGGTAAATACACCTCCACCCAACCCATAAGCTGAATCATTGGCAATGCGTATGGCATCTTCCTCGTCTTCGGCAGTGATTATAGCGGCTACCGGGCCAAACATTTCTTCTTCATATGCGGGCATGCCGGGTTTTACGTCGGCCAATACAGAGGGTGGGTAGTAGCATCCATCCGCCAGATCCCCTGCGGGAATTTCACCGCCGAGAAATAATGTTGCCCCCTTTGCGACGCTGTCCTGAACTTGCTGATGCAAGTCGTCTCTCAGGTCAGGACGAGCCATAGGACCGATGGTATTTGAGGCGTCCTTCGGATCACCCATGGTGACTTCTTTCATGCGATCGACAAACTTCTGTGTGAATTCTGGCGCAATACTTTTTTCAACGATGAATCTTTTCGCGCAAATACAACTCTGGCCTGCATTAAGCAATCTGCTTGTCACACAGGTTTCCACTGCCGCATCCAGTTCTGCATCAGCGAGAACAACATAGGGGTCGCTACCACCGAGCTCCAGGACCACTTTTTTAAGCACTTTCCCGGATTTGGCGGCCACATCCCGCCCGGCGCGAGTGCTGCCGGTCAGTGTGACTGCCTTGATCCGTTTATCATTAATAATTGGTTCTACATTTTCGTTGCTCACCAACACCGTGCGAAACAAATCTGGTGGAAATCCTGCATTGCGAAATAACTCCTCGATCGCGAGCGCACTACCGCAGACATTTGTTGCATGCTTGAGCACACAACCGTTGCCTGCCATTAACCCAGGAGCGGCAAAACGGAACACCTGCCAGAAGGGAAAGTTCCACGGCATGATAGCAAGTACAAGGCCTATGGGCCTGAAGACAACCTTGCTTTTGCGTGCTTCAGTTTCGATAACTTCGTCTGCCAATATCTCCTCGGCATTGTCGGCATAGTACTCACACACACCCGCGCATTTTTGAATCTCCGCTTCACCGCCGGGCAAGGTCTTGCCCATTTCCTCGGCCATCAGGTTGGCGAATTCTGATTTACGTTCGCGCAGTAGTGTCGCCATCTTGCGCATTAACGCAGAACGCTCGGAGAATGATGTGGTCGCCCACTTTTTTTGCGCAGCGTCACAGCTTTCAATAATTGCGCTGACTTCTGTTGCACTGGTTTCATCGAATGTCGCGGTAACCGCGCCATTCGCAGGATTTATAGATTCAAACGACATGAAATATCCCACAAATAATTAGTGAGTGTTTAACACTAACAAATTTTTTACAGACTATCTCGCTATGAGTAATTCAAATACGTGAATGCCGGATAACAAGATGGTATTGGCAACTATAAGCTGGCCAATTATAGGAGTAACCAATGGTTTTGATTCGGAAAACATTCATCAAGAATTCTTTCTCTTGCTCTCAAAAAAATGTGGTTATTGATACTGAATTGGGTTGGTCGATATGCGTACACGTGATTCCATGTAGGTCAGCGTTTCTCCATCAATCGTGCTGAACCAGTGAGGAGTTCCCGGTTGGAGCACGAGAATATCTCCGGCGCTGACCTGTCTGGCCAGACCACCCTCTATGCCATAGGGTGTGCGTATAACGTCTTCATTGAAAGTCTCCAGCGGTGGTATCAACAAGCCCCCGGTGACCAGCGTGCCACTGCCTTCGAGAATCCGATAGATCTCCATACTATAAGGATGAATGATGGCGAACTGCTCGACCGCGCTGCTGCGCCTGCGCACTGTGATACCTGGTGATACTGTGACCGCCCAACCTGCAGCCGAAGCCGATCCGGCGGCAGCCTCCTGCAGTTGCTGCTCAACCGCTAGATCTGTCATGTAGATCGCCGCAGGTGCGCCGGTGTCCTGGGCCAGAGTCAGTGCACCCAATATAGAAAGTCCAAGCAGGGCAATACTTTTTATTGTTGTTCTCATTACTCCTTCCTTTGAATCAGCGATTAACAAAATTGAAATCTGCTGGCCCGGCTCTCCTTACCAGAATGATGGCATCACCGGTTGCAGGCACATCCCAGTAGTGTGGCATGCCACCCGGAATCACGATGTAACCGCCGGTTTCCAGATTATGCACATCATCGCCCAGTGCGATAGTTACTGGCCCCTGCACGACAACGACATATTCATCATAAGTATGCCAGTGCAGATCGAAATGGCCATTGGCAGGGAACCAGGCGTAGTAGGTGACACCACCAGTCACAGGATCGACACCTTGCGGCGCGGTGCGCGTACCTGCGGGCGCAATACTGCCATCGCCGGGCGGACCCCATTCCAGTTCAACCAGGTTAATGGCCAATGGCGCAATAGGACCTGGAAGGTCTGCAGACTGCATACAGCTACCAAGTACGAGCATCATGCAAGTAATTAGTAGCAGTAAACAGTTTCGCATCAGTTCTGACCCAGACTCTGGGTAAGATAATCCAGTGGCAGCGTACTCATGGCTTTTACGCCAGGGAGTAGTGAGCTCTCATCCACATAGAACAATGGCGAGTGATTAGGGATGGCCTCTTCCGCCGGAACTTCCGGAGGACGACCACCAATATAAAAGAAGAAACCTGGCACCTCTTCCTGGAAGAAAGAAAAGTCTTCAGCACCGGTTACCCGGGGTGACTCAACTACATTGTCACCCCCGTATATGCGATCCAGCGTCGGACCCATCTGGGCGGTCAACTCTACGTGGTTATAAGTCACGGGCACACCCGGATCGATAATGAGTTCTGCGGATGCTCCGCCCGCTTCAGCGATACTATTCACCGTGCGATGCATGCGTTCGTGAATCTGGTCACGCATACCCGGGTCGAAAGTACGAATTGTTCCCGTAAGCTGCACATCGTCCGGAATGATGTTGTAGCGCACACCACCATGGAAAGTACCAACTGTGATTACTGCTGGCGCCAAAGTGGAATCTACCTGGCGACTGATAATGGTCTGCAGCCCCATTATGATCTGCGAACCAATTACTACCGGATCAACGCCTTGCCAGGGCCGCGCGCCATGTGTCTGGCGGCCACGAATATTGATCTCGAAGCTCTGGGCACTGGCCATCATGCCCAGTGCGCGATAGCCCGCTTCTCCAGCTGCCAGAGATTGACTGATATGCAAACCAAAGATGGCTTCCACATCCGGGTCCATCAAGGCACCCTCTTCAATCATCATCTTGGCGCCACCATTTTCACCGGCCGGCGGACCTTCTTCAGCAGGTTGGAAAATAAACTTGATGGTACCGGGAATATCCTCGCGCATGGACGCCAGCACTTCGGCCGCACCCATCAGAATAGCCACATGATTGTCGTGTCCACAGGCGTGCATGACACCTACATCAAGACCGTTGTAGGTGGTGCGTTCGGTTGAGGCATAAGGCAGGCCGGTTTGTTCAACTACGGGCAGGCCATCCATATCGGCGCGCAATGCGACAACCGGGCCCGGTCTTCCGCCACGCAGAACACCGACTACACCGGTGTGCGCAACTTCAGTTTCTACTTCAATGTCCAGGCCACGCAGATGATCAGCCACTAAAGCAGCAGTACGAAATTCACGGTTGCTCAGCTCAGGGTGTTCATGGATATCACGTCGCCATGCAATCACCTTATCTTCAATCTCGAGAGCACGCTCCGCTATCAAGTCATCATAATTGGTCTGCGCCTGCACAGACGCGGTGAGTGACAAGAAAAATCCGCTTGAGATAATGCGCAGAATAATTTTATTCATCTTTACTCCTGAACAAACAACACATAGCAAAAGGGCGCTGATCCCTTTCGGTATCAGCGCCCCTGTGTGACTTTAGAGTCGGGCCCGCTCGAGTGTGACATCGGCATTACGCCAGAGTCCCTCGAACTGGCGATGGACAAGATCAGCTTCTTGATCCTTGCCCTGCGCCTCCAGGGATTGATAGAGACCAAAAGTTGCCCAGCCATTCTGCTGGTTCCATTCCAGGTCTTTGCGGAATACGGCTTCGGCTTCTTCAGCACGACCTGCGTCCAGCAAAGCAGCACCCTGATACAGACGCATGGACTGTGACCAGTCAGGCGGCTCGGTGTAGTTCAAATTATCGTAGTACTCAATCGCATGGCCGTAATGCATGATGGCAGCATCAAGATTACCTTGTGCCTCATTAATCTCGCCCATCAATGCATGCATGGCCAGGTTCAGCACATGAGATGCTGGTGTTGGTCCCACACCACGTTCGTCTACTTCCGGGTCAGCAATGGCGTCACGGATGTTCTGCAATTCCGCTTCTGCCGGACCCATGTGGCCTCTGGCAACATGGGCACTACCCATGACATAGCTCCACATGCCCTTCAGGTAAGGCGATTCCTGTTCGCTGTTTGCAGCGTTTTCGGCATGGATCTTGTCCCACTTGCCAAAGACCTTGTCCATGACCCATTCATGCGCCAGCACTTTCTCACCGCGAATTACTCCAGCGTCACCATTGGCGTTACTCGCTGCCGCTGCTGAAGCGCCCGCATAGTTGCCCTGCAACATATTGGCGTAGCGCACGAAATCCAGGGCGTGGCCCTTGTGAATTTTGTGAGAGAGTGGATAGGTGCCTATGTTGGGGAAGTTGGTGTCGCCCCAAATTTCGGCAAATTGATCATCGACGATCTGCGAACGTTCGTTGGTACGCACAGCTTTTTCATATTCACCGACACGGAGATAGATATGGCCGGGCATATGCACCATGTGGCCTGAGATCGGTACAGTACCCTCCAGCTTCTGGGCGGCTGGCATGGCCAGCTCTGGCTCCGGTGAGGCTTCCATAAGGTGAATATAGAGATGATTCGCGCCCGGGTGGTCATGCTCTACTGCCATGGCAGCTTCCAACGCGGCTTTGGCTACTGCGGTACCCGGCTTGGCCGAACCATCCAGATTCCAGTAATCCCAGCGCGTGGTATTCATATAGGCTTCGGCAAAAATCGTTGCGATATCTGGATCATCGGGATATTCCTCGTGCAGCGCGCCCATAGCATCCAGATACGCAAAGTCACGTTCGCGATCATCAGGGATGGCGTCCTTGTTATAGAGTACAAACAAGGCATTGATCATGTCGCGTTCGCGCATGGTGCCATTATTAGCCAGCTCCAGCGCTCTGCGGATGGCGTCCAGGCCGGCGCCCTGGGGATCATCGGGCATGCCGCCATAGCGACTATTGGGATTGGGTCCAGCTGCATGAGCCAGCCCCCAGTGCGGCATCGGCGAATCGGGATCGAGACGCGCGGCTTCCTGATAAGAGGCGATGGATTCAGGAAAATAAAAACTCCACGCCATACGCAAACCCTGGTCGAAGAACGCCTGGGCTTCTGCCGAGTCGGTGGAAATTGGGCGACTATAAGTGCCGCCACCAGGAATCATGATTGCCAGTGCTTCATCAGACTGAGCGGATAACTGGCCCTGAAAACCCAGAACCAGGGCTAATGTTGCAACTACATTGCTTAACTTGCGCATTGCGCTCCCCCTTCTAATACTCTTTTCTTTAATGCTCTTCTCTACTCCGAAATCGAGTAGGTGTTTTTGTGTCACCTTACATGCTGCAGCACGCATGCAAATAATTACTGCATCTTGCTTTTGCCAATCTGCTTTTTCGTGTTCTTCGGCAGTATAACCCAACCTGCTGGCACCTGCTCCAGCACAATCCTTTAGCCCGCCAAATTGCTACCATACCCTTATCCAAAGAATCATGAGAAATGTTATGCGAGCCGTAAATATCGAGATTTTTACTGACTGCGTCTGACCCTGGTGTTATCTCAGTACCGTGAGTATTGAAAAACTACAGGCCAATTACCCGGTGCAGATTAGTTATGTAGTTTTCCCTCTGCATCCGGAAACACCGCTTGAAGGACAGTCGCTGGAAGACTTGTTTGCCGGACGCGATATCACGCCGATGCGCGAGCGCATGAAAAAATTAATGGCCGAAGCCGGCTTGCCCTACAGCAATCGCACTCATACTTATAACAGCCGGGCTGCCCAGGAACTGGCCAAATGGGCGGAAACACAGGAAGGTGGCGCAGCTATTCACGATGCGCTCTATCATGCGTATTTTGTAGACAATCTGAATATTGCCGATGATGAGGTGCTGATGAAACTGGTGGCAAAATTGGGTTTGGATCCCCAGAATGCTCGCGAGGCATTACACAGTGGTGAATTCAGCGCCGCGGTCGATGCTGACTGGCAACGTTCACGAGAGCTCGGCATCACGGGTGTGCCGACTTTTTACAGCAGCGACCTGATGGTAGTTGGTTGCCAGCCCTATGAGGTTCTGGAAAAATTTGTTAACCACTTGCAGGAACTGAACAATGACGACTAGACACGCACTGATTACCTGCGCCGACACCTATATGGGTCCGGCTATCCGGAAAAAATTCCAGGCACTGGGCTATCAGGTAACTGCGGGGCCCTCACCAATGCGCATGGAAGAAGAAATAGATGTCCTCATAGAGGGCGCCGGCGAGATCGACGTGCTGATTGCAAACCTCGCGCAGCCACCCATGAGCCAGCCAGTACAGGATATCGACAATGATGACTGGCAGGTGCTATTCAACACGCTGGTTCATCCATTAATGTATCTGGTGCGTGCTGTAGTGCCACAAATGCTGGAGCGCTCTTCTGGCAAGATCATCGCTGTAACGAGCGCTGCACCACTGCGCGGTATTCCCAATAATTCGGCCTACTGTGCCGCACGCGGGGCACAAAATGCCTTCATCAAGGCCGTGGGCCTGGAACTAGCGCGCAACAATATCCAGGTTAACGCCATCGGACAGAACTACATCAATAACGACACTTATTACCCGGACGAGTTGCTAGACAATCCTAAATTTAAAGATCACCTGAAACGCAACGTGCCAACAAACAAAATAGGCGCAGCCGAGGAGACCGCCGAGCTTGCGGCTTATCTGGCTAGTGAGAACTGTAGTCACATTGTAGGGCAGGTTATACCCCTCGCCGGTGGCTGGGCGACCTGATACTTCCTAACTCTTTTCAAATGGGATTCCACGAGTGCGTAGCACATTCATGGCTGGTTGCAACAAGTCTTCGTAGTCGTGCCAGCGCCCGATAGTATTCTTGTGTATCGGTTGCCTGCCGTGCAATGTGCTGGCCGTGAGCACGGCTTCCTGGTTTGCATTAAACTCCAACACCTGGTCTTCCCACGGCAACTCCAGATATTCCAGCAGGGCACGAGTCTCTACTTCTGGTTCCGCTATTAATGCTTCGTAGTTAACCTGATAAATGCGCTCACCAAATAACTCCAGCCAGAACGCCATTAAATGATGGAATTCCACGTAGAAATTGGCCGTGTCCGCCAGATCATAGTGATAGTTGTAACCAGGAAACTCAGGTGCGAACAACTGGCGGTAGTTGCTCAGAATCGTGTCCATCGGATTGCGCTGCAGGCATACCACCTTGGCCCGGGGTAAGGCAGTCAATATGAATCCCACGCAAAGAAAATTCAGCGGCATCTTGTCGATGAACCGACCCTCGTCTGGTACGCGCTCGCCCAGCATCTGATAGTACAACGTGCCAATCTCTGTGGGGTTGACCTGAGCTGCAGCGCTAACAACAGCTTCGTTCAATAAGGGTGCGCCTTGTGTGCGAGACTTCAGCTTCACTGCGCGGGCAAACTCCTGCAGCTCTCCCAATGAACGCACCTGGGAATGACAGTTGATTACCTGCTCTACCAGAGAGGTACCAGACCGCGGCATACCCAGCACAAAAACAGCCTTGCCATCATCAGCCACATCGTTCGGATGGGGGTTATGTGCCAGCTCGGCCAACGGGCCTGATGCAAAGACATCATGGGCGGCCTGCATCAGACGTTGATCCTGTACTGGCGAGTAATTGACCTTGTCGCTCAGCCGTTGCTTGCCGCGCTCGAGGTAGGCGAAGGCTTGCTCAAGGTTGCCCTGCCGTTCCAGATCGCGAGAAATGGCATGGCACAGGTATAGTTCATCTTCCGAGCCTGGTTGTGTCCTGGACAATTCCTTTTGCAGACGTTCCAACCGGTTAGCATCCAGCTGATTTTGCTGCAATTCAGAGAGCGCCCACCAGGCTCGAGCGAAGCCCGGTTGCAGGTCGATCGCCTTTTCATAGGAGGCTTTGGCAGCATCAACATTGTTGAGAAACTTCTCGACCGAGGCCAGGTTATACCGAAACTGTGCATTATCAGGATCCAACTCCACCGCACGGCTGAATACATCCCGCGCTTTTTCCACGGCCCCCGATTTACTGTATACCACTCCCAAAGTATCGAGTATCAAAGCGCGATCTGGCTTGGCGGCAAAAGCCTTGTCTGCAGCTTCCCGTGCCAGCGATTGCTGATTCAATAAAATGTGATACCTGGCTTTTTGGGAAAGGTACTCAATATGTTCCGGGTCATACTCCAGCGCCTTATCCACCAACTTGATAGCCTGCGCAACACGCCGACCTGCTGCCGCCACTACGCTCATAAAGAACCAGGCCTCAGCATTGTCCTCATCCTGATCCAGAATTTGCTCACAAAGCAGCGTAACCTGTGAGTAGTCACCCCGGTTAAGCGCTAACGCAGCCTGTTGTATGATTTCTTCGTTCATTCGCTCACTTAAGGAATATCTGATTAATAAAAAAGGCACCCAAGGGGTGCCTTATTGTATCTTTAGATGCAAGTCTCGAGTGAGGTTTTAATCGCCCCACTCAAAACACCTGTTTTTCAGACTCGTTGTGAATCAGATTTCGAAATCTATACCCAGATAGAAGAATCGACCCCGAGCACTTACTGGCCATGACCGATCTGTAATGAATGGCTGCTCGTCATCCAGGTTGCGGACACCACCATATACAGTGAGTTCATCAGTCAACAGGTAAGTTGCGTTGATATTGTGAACCCAGGTTTCATCCATAAATACCGATTCACCATATAAGGTATCTGCAGTCTCAATATTGGCAAATCGCAACAGCTGCTCGCCAACATATTGTGATTGCCAGTTCACCGAGAGATCTCGCCAGTTCCAGGTCAGGAATACATTGCCCGCCAATTCAGGGCGACGGATCTCCTCCAGCTCCGGGTCAACCTCAGTAAGATCTGCTGGGTTGGTAAACTCATTCAACTCGTCAATGATCGTGCCCTGCACCCTGGCATCCAGATTATGCTCACCAATATCGAATGTATAGGAAACTGCAAAATCGACACCACTGGTTTCGAGCTTGGCAAAATTCACATCAGTCGAACGCAGGAAATTAAAACCACCGTACTGAGCGGAATTGGGATCCTGGTTTCTTGTGAACAGTGAACAGAATGCAGAGTTGAGTGAAGCACCGCGGTAGCAACCATCAACAATGTCCTGACTCGTTACTGAGGAAATTGCATCTTCGATTTCTATTTCCCAGTAATCGGCGGTCAGACTTAAACCAGGCAAAAATGCGGAAGGAGTAAAAACAAATCCTGCCGTCATAGTATCTGCGGTTTCTTCAGTAAGATCCGGGTTGCCACCTGCAATACCGCCAAATGAAGCTGACAATGGATCCGAGAATGAATAAGTGCCGGAACCCTGCGTCGGGTCGAGCCCAAATGACTGCAGATCAGCGGTACAGTTCGCCTGGTACTGGGCAGCGAGAGTTGGATCATCGGCAGCCAGCGCATTGATCTGGGCTGCATCACAGGGATCCACCGGGCGGAATGTCGTGCCAATCTCTGGACCAAACAGTTCAGTAATATTCGGCGCTCGCACCGCTTGTGAGTAACTGCCGCGGAAAGCCAGCGATTCAATCGGTGCATAAATCATATTCACACCCAGGGTTTCCGCATTGCCGATTGTTGAGTAGTCGGAAAATCTGCCTTTCAAATCCACCGTCAGTTCTTCAACTCCTGGAACGCCGGAGAGTATGGGTAGCGACAGTTCGACAAATACGTCTGTTACATCATACTCACCAACCTCGTTGGCATTGGATAGCTGTGGTCGGAAGACAAGATTGGCATTGTCTGACACGTCAGACAATTTGGTGCCCTCTGGATAGGCAGCATCGGCCGGGATAATACCTAGTTGATAGCTATCAAACTTCGCAGTTGAAGTTTCTTCACGCCATTCCACGCCGGCGGCAAATCCTATGGCACCACCTGGCAAAGAGAAGAAATCCTCACTATCACCGGTAAGCATGGCGGAAATTACTGTTTGTTCCAGTCTCAACTCATCCCAGGTTGGGGTGGTTACCCATGCCCGCGCCTCGGGTGATATGCCTGGTTGGCCAGCCCAAATATTAAGGGGTATACATTGACCCGCACCTGGCGTGAACGAAAAATATCCTTCTTCATAGGCCGGGATTTGAAAGGGTGTATTCAGTGCCGGAGCCGACGGGTCCACTTCGATGCGGCAGGCTGGATCACCAGTTGCCGGATCTATTACGGCATCGAGAGCAGCAAAGAATCTGTCATTGATTACAGAAGCTGTGCGGCTGGTGGTTTCATCATAACGTCCATAGTTGGCACTGACTTCATACGTCCAACCGTTATCCAGAAAGCCTTCCACCCCTGCGACAAATCGATAGGTGTCGCGTTCTGTTTGCCTGATATCGTTGAAAAACAATGGGTCAACAGTGGTTGCCACTGCGCCGTAAGCATCGGCAGTTGATTGAATAAAGTCAGGCAGGAAAGGATTGTCTGAAAACCCTGGCAGCAAATCCCAGAACGAGTTCGGGTCGTTGTTGGTTTTGGTATCCTGGTTGTAATACTTGGCTTCTACAAACAGCGTATCCTCAGGAGTCAAATCATAATGTGACATGATGTTGATGCCGATGCGCTCCTCGGGAGGGAACACGTCCCCTCTTCGATTCTGGATCGTATTGAAGGAGTCTCCACCGAAACCCTGAAAATCACCAGAGATCAGGCCGTCTTGCACAGGTCTGTATGTGCCATCCTCGGTAATATTCCAACAGCCACCAACAACACCGAATGATTCTGCGCCAAATACTGAGTTATAGCCGGTGAATGAGTCCAGGCAATCCGGATTACCGTTGCCATCGAGATCAATTGGCACAGCTGGGTCAAATCCAGCAAATGTGTAGGGGTTGCCCGGTATTATGTAACCGTAACCAGAAGTGAATGGGAAAGTACGTCCGGGCAATATGGCGCGTTGTGGCGCATTTGCTGCGCGGTTGAAAAGCGCTTGCTCTTCCGCTGTTAAACTCGGGTCTGAACCGAATGTGGCCGCATAATCTGCAGCAAAATCGGCCGCATCAGGAATCGGCAAACCAAATTTGTTAAGGCCGGTTGCATTATAGTCATAATAGCGGTCGAGGTTCGGAGTACTGCTGTTGATATCACCTTGTTGAAATCTCAAGTCAGGATTTACCCAGTCACGTGCCGAACCGATAAACTCACTACGCGACCTATCGCTTACCTGCAGGCCCTGGTCTTCATCAAAATCAATTGCAACGACCATGTTGCCGCGATTCTCGGCAAAGTTGAATCCGTAGACGGCCGACAAGCTCACAGTCTCGCTGTCTCCTTCGCCTGACATACCGGTTCTGGCATCAAATTTGATACCTTCGAAATCATCTCTCAGTACGAAATTGACAACCCCTGTCACTGCGTCAGCACCATATACTGCTGATGCACCTCCGGTGAGAACTTCTACGCGCTCTACCAGGGCTTCTGGCACTGAACCTACATCTACTGCAGAAGAACCCTGAATACCTCCTACGTGTCTGCGGCCATCGACCAGAGTCAGCGTTCGTCGAGTACCCAATCCGCGCAGACTCAATACATTTGTGCCCAGACGGAACGCAGTGCCCGGTGTTTGCTCTGAAGTTTGTGAACTGAAGAGTGCTGGCGTGTCATTCAATTTGTCGACCAGGGAAAATTCACCGGAAAGTCGCAGTTCGTCGCCGGAAATTGTCTGCACCGGCAATGCGCCAGTCAGATTGACATCTCTTGCGATTCGCGATCCTGTGACTACAACTTCCTCGAGTTCTTCCTGTGCAATAGTGGGACTCGAGGTGATAGCTGCAGCATTAGCTGCAACTATGCAGGTGAACAGCTTGAGTCGTTTTAGTGTGGGGTTGGCTTTAGATGACTTCATTGGCTGCAGTTCTCCGCAAAACTTGATGCTTGATAGTTAATTTATGGGCTTGATGCCTGGTTTATTATTCTGGTTGACCGAAGCTAGATGATGGTGCAAAAACTAAGCCAATATGGCGCTAGCCCCCGAAAACTGGCGGCACATCACCGGCCGACCACTGCCGATGCGCTTGAATTGCTCATTTTTCGATTATTTTGGCACCAAGACAGTGCGCAAGTCATAACATGTGTACTATCACCCACGCAAATTTTTCGCCAACAAATCAGGCGATGTTGTGGCTTTTCAGGAGATCGATGTCAGTTCTTAATCCCCGCTACCTGGGGAATAAACCCCGATTTATCAGCACATTGGCCAGAAACGCTCGATTCAGTCCGGATGCGGACCAGAGACGATGCCGCGGTCATGTAAACGCCCGATAGCACCGCTATCCAGACCGAAGACCTCACTGAGAATCTCATCTGTGTGTTCCCCCAAAAGCGGAGCCGGCCGCAGAGGTGTGCGTGAAGTGGCGGAAAACTCCAGGGGATTGCCCGGGGTAAGCACCTGTCCAATACCCGGCTGATTGATGCGCTGAAATAGTGGGTTGGTTTCACTGCATTCTTGATCGCTGTGCACCATCTCTGCAATTGTCTGATATGGCCCCCAGCAGACCCCGGCAGCATCCAATGCTGAGGTCACAGCATGATAGGGCCGCGCGGCAAACCAGGGGATAAATATTTGCACCAGTTCTTCGCGCGCCTCGAAGCGATGTCCTTCCACATTGAAATCCAGACTCAGTTTTTCCTCAAGCGCCTTGATGTCGCCTGCTGTTGCTGTGGCTGTGATCAGGGCCTGCCACTGGCTCAAACTGACACCGACAACCATGACGCGCCGCCCATCGCTGCAGGCAAAGTCGTGACCGAAGCTGCCGTATACATGATTGCCAACGTAAGGGCGTTCAGCAAGATTGATTTCCGTTTCCATGATGTATCCAAGATGGCCCATCGTCGCCATGGCAACATCATTCAGAGACAGTTTGATCAATTGTCCTTTACCTTCAATCCGACGCTGCCGCTCGGCCGCGAGTATGCCCAAAGCTATATGTTGACCTGCTATTACATCCCATGCCGGAAATGGATTATTGATTGGCGTGGAATCTTCTGAAAATAAATAAGGCAAGCCAACACGTGAGTTCACCGTGTAGTCCAACGCGGTGCCACCGTGTCTGTCACCAGCAAGACTGATGTAGATAAGGTCTTCCCGATGTGCACGTAATTGGTCGTCGGCCAGCCAGCCGCGAGCCGGGAAGTTACTGAGGAAGATGCCATTGGTTTCACCAGGCGCCGCTATTAACTGCGTCAGCAGTTCCCTGCCCTCGGGTTGGCGAAAGTCTATGGCTAACGAACGTTTACCTTTATTGAGGCTGTGCCAATAGAGACTCTTGCCAGTAGACGATATTGGCCAGCGCCCGTAGTCGAGACCACCACCAATCATATCGAACCGAATAACATCGGCACCCAGTTGCGCCAGGGTCATACCACCGGAAGGTGCTGCAATAAATGCGCTGCCTTCTATTATTCGCATACCTTTGAGGATGTCTTGCATAGCCTGTCAGTGCCTAGGGCTGCCTCGGGGAAGCTAATTCGAGATATCCATTGTTGATAACGATTTTACCCTGCTGCAGTGATTTGCAGCGAAACCTGAGGATATTATCCTGGCGCCAAATTTCAGTGCGAATAGTTTCACCTGGATAAACTGGCGACGAAAACCGGACGCGCATCCGTTTGAAATCAGCAGAGTTATAATCGCAGCAAGTTTTCAGCAAGGCATGTGTTGCCACACCCAGTGTGCACAGGCCATGTAGTATCGGAGCTTCGAACCCTGCATCGCGGGCATCACGCGGAGATGCGTGTATTGGATTGTAGTCCCCGGAAAGCCGATACAGTAGCGCCTGGTTTTTTGAAGTGGTCAAGTCACACACATAATGGGGATCTTCTTTCGGAATGATATCCTGCTTGGGGGTCGACCTGCGTTCTGCACCATGTCCACCATCGCCACGCGCCAAAATCGTCGTAATGAGCGTACAGAGTTCTTCACCTGAATCCACATCTGTAACCGTGCGTTCGGAATTGATTACAGCGCCAATTTTCGCACCCTTGTCTATCACTTCAGTGATGCGGGTCTTGGATTCAACGGTAGCTGCTGGCGGCAGTGGTTTGTGCCAGATGATTTCCTGGCCTGCATGCAACACACGCACCCAGTCCAGTCCTATGTCGCGATCTTTTGCCCAGAATCCAGGATGCGCCAGTATCACAGCCTGACTTGGTACTACCTGCAGATTTTCTTCGTAGACATATTGCAACCCGGCTTCGTCGCAGGGATCCTCGCCGATACCAATTCCGAGGGCATACAACATTGTGTCTTTTTCCGTATAGTGTTCTCTGACTACCGGGAAATCATGATTCAGCAACTTCTCGTATTTCATTTACTATTTCGCTATTCCTTGGTCGCTACTTTCGTACCGACAACATTTCAATTTACTGCGTTTGCAAGCAGGTCACGAGCGATGACCTTCAGTGCCAGCACTTCCTCCGCTCCCTCGAATATGGAAAGGACGCGCGCATCGACCCAGTATCGACTGACACTCGTTTCCTCAGCATAGCCCATTCCCCCATGCAACTGCATGGCTTCCCGAGTCACCCACTCCGCAGCACGACAACTGAAGAGTTTCACAAGGCTGGCTTCCATCTGGCCGGCGCCACTATCCAGCTCTTTTGCAACATGATAGGAAAACTGTCTGCTCGCGGTGATCATACCCAGCATCAATACCAGTTTGTTACGCGTAAGCTGAAATTCACCTAGCGATTTATTGAATACGCGGCGCTGCTGGGCATATTGCAAAGCACTTTCATACGCCGCCTGCATCACGCCAGTCGCCCGTGCTGCAGTCTGTATTCTGCCACCGGCAAAACCTGCCATGGTGTAGTAAAAACCCTGACCCTCGCCCGCTTTACCGCCGATGAGTTTGTCAGCAGGAACGTGGAAATTATCGAAGAACAGTTCGAAAGAGTGCATCCCTCGATATCCCAATGTGGCTATGGCGCGCCCACTCAACTTGCCGCCATTGGGCTGTACAAATTCAAACTCATGGCCGCTAAACGCTGGCTTCTCTATCAGGAATAAACTCAACCCGCGATGGCCTTTTTGTTCGCCAGTACGCGCAAGCACAACCAGCAATTCAGAACGCCCGGCGAATGTACACCAGGTCTTGGTGCCACTGAGTGTCCAGCCATCATCACATTGAGTAGCCTTTAATGTGACCGCTGCAACATCAGAACCAGTGTCGGGTTCGGTGATAGAGATCGCGCAGAGAGTTGCGCCACTTGACAGGCGTGGCAGCCAATATTCCTGTTGCGCCGTTGTGCCACCGGCGAGTAATGCGCGTGCAGCGATTTCGGGTCGTGTAATGAGACTGCCTGCTGCACCCAGGGATCCGCGAGACAATTCTTCTGTGACCACAATCATGGCCAGGCTGTCTGGTTCCGCATCGGGTTGCAAGCCGCCGAATCGCTCAGGGATGCATGTGCCAAAACAACCGAGTGCGGCTGCTGACTGGATCAGGGATTCGGGAATATCAGAGTCTTGCCGATGGATGGATTCAGCCTGTGGCATGACTTCCGCTGTTGCAAAGCGCGCAAAGCTGTCGCGCATCATCTGCTTGTCCTGATCCAGCAGGCTCGGCAAGTACCGGGTATTCTCCCGCAGGATTTGGCTCGCGAGATCGTCGATGTCCGCAGCAACCGGAGCATCTGATAACAATGCACTGAAAACGGCATTAACGCTTTCCAGATCAAGACCGAACTCCTGCGCGCGAGCAATAAAACGATGCCAGATACTATTATGCAAATGTGCCGCCAGTGTTCGCGTGAGCAGGTGGGCCATTGGCCCCTTCTCGCGAGCGCTATAACTCTGCATCACATCGAGCGCGGCCTTTTCAGCGCGGATTAGTGCCAGGTCATAGCAGGCAAGCTGGTGCTCATCCAGTAATTCCGATGATAATTTATCATCCCGCAGACATTGGGCGGCAATGAACCGGGTGGCCTGACTGCTGAGCGAATCTATAGAAGCCATTGAAGAATTGCCTGAGGTGAGTGCTTATGGAAGTGGACGGGAGATTCTATAAAAAACGCCATGCGAATGCGATGGCCATGCGCATGAGATAAATGAAGCAAGTGCGCTGGAATCGGGACAGCTATTTACGATACTGGGGATTGGTCAGTGCATTCAACACATGGTCTTCCCACTTACCATTAACGAACAGATAGTCGCGGGCATAGCCTTCCCGGTCGAAACCAAACCCTTTCAACAGGCCGGCTGAACGAACATTGTCAGGCATATGATTGGCCATGATGCGGTGCAGGTTAAGTTCAGAAAAAGCATAGTCGATAGCATGCCCGACTATTTTTTTCATATACCCCTGCCCTTCATAACGCTCGGCCACCGAATAGCCAAGAAAACAGGCTTGAAATGAACCTCGTACGATATTACTTAACGAACAACTACCAATCACATATGACTCGGTCGCATCAGTACCAATAAAATGTACAGACTGGCCATTATTAAATTCGCGCTCTCGATCCTCGAGGCGGCGGCGCCAGGCATCAATGGAGTGGTGTTCTATTGGGACAATAGGATTCCAGCGCTCGAAATGACTCTCATTGACCGCAAAGTAGTTGGCCAGAATGGTTTCGTGACCCGGTCTGGTGCGAACGATTTTCATTTCCACGGGAATCGCGCTCCTGTTGCATCAAATGACAAGCCAACGCTAATGTGAACTGCACCACGTCATCGTCTCAATGTCCACACTAAAATCGATCGCACGATTCCTGATTGAACAGTAAATATTCTCGAGATTAATTGAGGTTCATGCCACTCATCATATTAAGACCGTTATGATAGGTGAATTATTCTTGCCCCTGTTGCTGCAGGATTGCCGGGTCAAAGCCAAAACCTGAGACGTATTGCATTATTCCCACTATTATAGTGGTATTTGCGGGTAAGTTTCCTACATGCAATCGTTGGTAGAATCCCTATACTTTTCAAGTTTGTGGGAGAACAGAAAATCAGGGTCTCTCCCGCTCCCAAATTTTCGTGCCGATGCGCAATGGCAGATAAAGACTGCCTTCCGGGACTTGCAATGATGACAGTATGCGAAGTGCGCAACACAAACCGAAGCGGGCATCCTCATGCCTGACACCAATCCATCCTCTATACCCCCTGACTTCGGTAACGACTGGCGCGTGATTGACACCCAGCTGTTTCGCCAGGAGCAGATCAAGATGATTTTTGATCGGCTCAACGTGGTTTTCTTCGCCGATGTTGCCATTGGCACCGTCATACTGGTGCTATTTCTCTCGCTCGGAGCTGATGCGTCATCTTTTATATGATATGGGTTGCTCGTCGCCAGCACCGCACTGCGGGCTTTTATTGCACATCGTTATCGGCAAGCCCCTCCGAGCCACAGACACAATAACAAGTGCTGGCGCTTTCTTGTAGGAGGCTCCATCTTTAGCGGTTTCCTCTGGGGCTCTGCAGTTATTCTGGTACCAAGCAGCAATGAATTTTTGCACTTCATGTTGATCGGTCTTTGGGTTGGCGGAATGCTAGCCGGTGCAGCTTCTACACTTTCGATCATCAGGGAAATGTTTTTTGGATTTGCTGTCCCTGCATCTTTAATTTATCTCAGTTATGTCGTGATGAATCTGCAGGAAAATCAGGCTGCACTGGGTTTGTCATTCCTGATCTTCATAGGCCTGATTATCAATATCGCAATTCGTACAACTGGCGAATTTGCCGAATCTATTCGTCTGAAATTGCAGAACCAAAAACTGCAGATAGTATTAAAGGAAGAAGCCGAGTTTCTCGAGAAGAAAGAAGAAGAGATCATGACCCAGCGTCGGCGTGAAGCAACCTTGCAGTACCAAAAGGCCCACGCTGATGAGAAATTGCAAGCGGCTGACGAGAATCGTCTGCTCCTGCTCGATGCCGTGCAGGAAGGCATTTACGGGATCAATAATATCGGGGCAATTACATTCATCAATGCATCTGCCCTGGAGATATTAAAGTTTGAGGAGAAAGACGTTCTGGGTCGCAGCGCCAAGCAACTGATCAATCGCGTAGATGAATCCCTGCCAACTGAAACTGAAGCCAATAAATCCATTAGCTTGCTTCACAAAAAAGGTGAATCAATAGAGGCCGTGGAAAGCATCTTCTTTGGCAAGGAAGATATTCAAATCCATGTCAGGTTTTCCTGCAAACCTATTATCAAGCACGACGAAGTAATCGGCGCCGTAGTGAGCTTCGTCGATATAACCAGACAGCGCGAGATGGAAAGCATGCTTATCCATTCGCAGAAGATGGAAGCCATTGGCCGGCTTACCGGTGGCGTATCACATGACTTTAATAATCTGCTCACAGTGATCATGGGTAACCTGCAATTCCTGGGACGCCGACTGGAGAATGATGAGAAATCCAGCAACTTGCTGAACAAGGTCATGACTGCTGCCAAAAATGGTGCCGAACTTAATAACAGAATTCTCAGCTTTTCGCGTAACCAAACCCTTGAAACCTCAGCAGTGGATATTAATGAGATGCTGCAGGAAATGTACGAATTTCTGGACCGGGTACTGGGCGAAGAGATTGAATTAAAGCTCGATGTCAGCGATCAGGAATGGGTCGTGAATACAGATCGAACTCAGCTCGAGAATGCCATTCTCAATCTATGCGCCAACGCTCGCGATGCGATGCCCGAAGGAGGCAAGCTCTCTATCTCGACTCAGGTGCGTCAACTCGCAGATTCCTATCTGGGTAAGCAAGGCGATGCCATCGGCGATTACCTCCAAATTTCGGTTACCGACACTGGCAAAGGCATTCCGAGAGAAATTCGGGAACAGATTTTTGAACCATTTTTTACCACCAAATCGAAGAACAAAGGTACTGGATTGGGGTTGGCAACCGTCTATACTTTTCTTAAACAGTCCGGCGGCAATATTACTGTCTCCAGTAAAGAAGGACAGTGGACAACATTTCGGTTATTCCTGCCGCTCTCTGTAGAAGCATCGGAACATAAACCCGCGATTAAACAGCACGCATACTCATCGGAGCAATTTCAGGGCAAAGTACTTGTGGTCGAGGACGATGTAGATGTGCGCGATGTGGCAAGCCAGACCCTGGCCGAAGCTGGTTTTGAAGTGATCGTGGCAGGCGATGGACACGACGGGTTGCAGAAATTCAAAGACAATCCCGATATCGATCTGGTGTTTTCCGATGTGGTCATGCCGGGTGGAATGTCTGGTATCGATCTTGCCCGCGAGGTATTGGCGCTCTCACCATCTATGCCCATACTGTTGACCACTGGTTATACCGAAGAAAAAATCAAGCAGGGCATCATGGCGCTGGATAATATTGAATTCGTGCCCAAGCCCTATGATACGAACGAACTACCGAAGTTTGTGAATTCATTGATGGTCAATTCACCCCTACACTAAGCTGCTTAACGCCTGGTTGATACCCCACTGTACTCTTTGAACCCAAACGCCTTTTTTATTCGACTGTGGCCACTTGAGGTCGGCCGGTGCAAACCCCATACTACGTAGTATGAATGATTCCAATATGTACGACTTATGTGACCTGTTCGCGCAACTCGGCATGGATTCCTCGGTTGAGGCTATAGGGAAATTCATCGATGCGGTCGCCCCGATCCCGGACCATGTTCCTTTGCATGAGGCGGATTGCTGGGACGATGCGCAGGCGACGTTCCTGCGCGAAGCCATCAGCGAAGATGCCGAATGGGCCGTGCTGGTGGAAAAACTGGATGCCCGCTTGCGCGAGTGAGTCAGATTCAGTCGGTGAGCTGCACGCGCTCAACATCGGCCATCGAGCTATAGCTTGATGTAATCACACGATCGCCTTCTTCCAGACCTTCACGTACCTCGATGAAGCGGTTGTTTCTGCGCCCTACGCGAATATCTCTGCGCGTCGCTACTCCCGCTGCTTCATCGACTACAAATACCCAGTTACCGCCTGTATCCTGAATAAAACCACCCAGTGGCAGCAACAGGGAATCAACCGGGTTACCCAACGTGAGTTCCATTTGCAGGGTCTGGCCGCGTCGCACGCTGTCGGGAGTCACGCCTTCGAATATCAGATCCACTTCAAACGTACCATTGGTGATTTCCGGATAGACCTTGTCTACCCGGGCGCTGAATTCCTGCCCTGAGAGCGTAAACTGTGCTGCCTGCATTGGAGCGACCCGCGTGACATAAAACTCATCGACCTGCGCCACAATCTTGTATTGATCAATTACGTCTATCTGGCCGAGACGCTCGCCACGATTTTTGCTTTCACCAATCTCAACCGGCAATGAAGTGAGCTGGCCCGATATGGGCGCTTTCACGAGCAGGTCTTCGAACGAAGCCTGCGACAAGGCCTGGTTCTGTTCAAGCATTTCCATTTGGTTGGTTATACCAGCCGTGCGTTCTTCATTAATGCGAGTTTGCAATGCGTGACGCGCGCGTGTGTTGGCCAGCATTTCGCGCCGGTATTCCAACTCATCCACAGTGATGTCGTATTGCTCACGCGAGACCAGATTTTGAGCAACAAGTTCTTTTTGCCTGGCTTCCTGCCTTTCCAGCACCTTGATGCGGTATTCGGTATCAATCAACTCACGCTCAATCTGCAAAAGGCTTGCTTCGAAACCGTCAATGATATTGCTGAGATTATTGATTTGCTCAGTGATGCGCGCATCGGTATTGGCTACATTCAGGCGCAAGTCATTATTCGACAGACGCAGCAATGGCTGACCGGCTTCAACAAAACTACCCTCTTCCACATAGACTTCGTCTACCGTACCACCGGCGACAGCGTCGAGGAAAAAACTATTGAATGGCTGGATCGTGCCTCGAATAGGAATAAGATCTTCGAATGCGCCGAACTGCACGGTAGAGATAATGAGTTGTTGTTGTGGTGCGCGATAAGTGCTGATGGATGCATCCGCCAGTAGTCGATACACAAACCACAATCCTGCTGCTACCACCAACCCGATCAACCCCCACTGCCAAAGCGGGCGCGATTTTTTTTCTATGACTCGATCCATTGCCATGCGCGAAGTATATATCCTTTATGCTGCTATTTTTACCGCGGCCTTAGCCGCATGATTCAGGCGAACACTGCAGGTTCAGAATTTACAGATTCGCTGCTCTTTGCAATTGTTGCTATGCCGTGATTACTGGCTCCATGAGCCTACCGGGGTGCCTATTTACCAATACATTACTGTAACAGACGCCCTGAAGCGCGAAAGCGTTACAGGAAATTTTTTACAAATAATTTCAGAGAGTTGGAAGCATCAATCCGGCGCAGCTGAATGCTCGGTAACTGAGGCGGGGCGACAGGGCGTTTCCTCTTATTCCTTACTCTGTATCTGAAAACAGAAATGGATATTGCCCCGCCGCTGGAAGTCTTCGGGAATGCTCGCGGCGCTGATATCGACCAGTCTGAATTGGGTTTTTAGCTGGTCATCCAATTTGAAGGAACGCAGATTGGTAGAAAACCAGAGTGTTCCGCCTTCTGACAATAGTTTCATACTGCGCTCAATAAGCTGGACATGATCTCGCTGAATGTCGAGCACATCATCCATTTTTTTTGAGTTCGAAAATGTGGGCGGGTCCAGAAAAATCAGGTCGAATGTTTGTTCGTGGTTGCGCTTCAGCCACTCAAGGCAATCCTCACGCAGCAGCCGATGCACACTATCATCAATCTGGTTCAGGTTCAGATTGCGCCTGGCCCAGCTCAGATAGGTATTGGACAGATCGATACTGAGTGACGAAGTTGCACCACCAGTCGCAGCATGAATTGTCGCTGCAGCGGTATAACAGAATAAGTTGAGGAAGGATTTCCCGCGTGCCTGCTGTCTGATTAATTCACGAATGGGCCGGTGGTCAAGAAACAGGCCTGTATCGACATAGTCAGTAAAATTGACCCAGAGCTTGCACGGACTCTCGGTTACGACATGAAAGCGCCTCTCTTCACCCAGCTTCTCGTATTGACTGTCACCGCGCTGACGTGAGCGCGACTTGTATGAGAGTCGCGTCTCGTCAAATTCAAGCACGGTTTCAGTCAGCGTTCTCATTTCACGAGTGCGCCGTCTGACTACTTCAGGATCGATCTTCTTTGGCGCCTCGTATTCCTGAATGCAGACCCATTTTTCACCTGGACTGGCAGCGTCGCCGTAGATGTCTATAGCAGCTGAGTAATCGGGCAGGTCGGCATCATAGATTCGGTAACAATCAATACCTTCTCGTTCTGCCCAGCGGCGCCGCTGCTTCAGGTTCTTCTGCAAGCGGTTTTTAAAGTCCTCTGACTGGGGTGACAACTCTTCTGGTGCAAGCCGTTTTGGTAGCCTGGAGTCGTCAAAATAGTTGGCTGTCTCAATATCAAAGTGCAGCAGCTTGCAGGTGATGGCTCCGTTGAAAAGCGTATGTTGTTTATGGGAGCGAATGCCGATTGCCTTGCCGAGTTTGGCATCTTCTGTAAATACTGCCGCCTTCCAACCCCGGAAGTGAGAACGCAAGACCTCGCCTAATGCAGCATAGAGACGAGGCAGTTCATCAGTTTGCAACAGTCGTTTGCCATAGGGTGGGTTGGTGATCACCAGCCCGAAATCCGGGAAATCGTGACGAAAATCAAACAGGTTCTGGTAAGCGAACTCGATGCCGGGAATTTCCAGGCGCTGCGCATTCTCCCGCGCCCGATCCAACACCCTGCGATCATAATCAAAGCCCAGCAGCGTCGGTATCTTGCTGGCTCCGGCGGCCTCACGTTCACGCGCCTCAGACAATAACTGCTGCCACAATGCATCATCGTGTTGCCGCCACTGAGTCAGGCCAAAATGGGTGCGCTGCAACCCGGGTGCCACGTCTCCCGCAATCAGTGCGGCTTCGAAAATGAGCGTACCTGACCCACACAGAGGATCGACCAGTGCGCCACCCTGCTCCGCAATCTCCGGCCAGCCCGCGCGCAATAACATAGCCGCCGCCAGATTTTCCTTCAGCGGCGCATTACCGGTACCCAATCGATAGCCCCGTTGATGCAAGCTTGTGCCGGACAGATCCACATACAGGCGAACCGTATCACGATGAATATAGGCATTGATTCGCAAATCCGGACGCTCGGTATCGACATCGGGTCGATGACCCACGGCTGTATTGAACTGATCGACAACTGCGTCCTTGATCCGCAGTGCGGCGAAGTGGCTATGGGTGATTTTGGAAGCGGACACATTGGCATCTACTGCCAGCGTAGCCGAAGACTCCATGTGCTCGGACCAGTCGATGGTCTGACAACCCGCATACAAGGCATCGGGATTGTCAGCGTCAAATTCAGCCAAAGGCAACAGCACACGATTGGCGAGGCGAGACCAGAGACAGGCTCGATAGGCAGTTTCAAGCGTCCCTTCAAATTCTACACCGGCGCGATTTTCACGAACCGATGTGGCACCCAGCCCGGTGAGTTCGGTAGCCAGCAGGTCGGCGACGCCTTTCGGCGCCGTCGCGAAGAATTGACGGTATTTCATGGGGAGTGGAGTCTAGCATGACGGCTTGGGGGACACTGATCACTAAAAAACTCAAGATTTCGAGAGACAGCGCAAACCTGCTGCTACGACACTCAAGTTTTCAAGCTTTCAATGCCCCTTTACTCGCCAGGTATTCAGTGCTCCCTACTTGAGACTACTGATAAAGTGCGGCGCGCATGGCACCGTGGGTTTGCACGGAATAGAAAATGTCATCATTCTGGATCATGCCGACGAAAACAATATCGTTAACCGGGTCGACCCAGAACCAGGAACCGGCAATACCCCACCACCAGTGCGTACCTTCCGGAGCACCGTTGAATGCTGCCGAATCCTCAACTACCGCAAAATCGAGTCCGAATACATTGCCCGGGTAAAGTTGACCAATACCATCGAAGCCCTCTGGCAGTTGGTTGCTGCGCATCAGGTCGATGGCTTCCTCAGACAAAATCCGCACGCCGTCCAGTTCACCCTTGTTCAGGTGCATCTGTGCGAACTTGAGATAGTCCGCTGCAGTCGAAGTCAGGCCACCACCGCCGGAGAAAAAGGCCGGGGGTTGCAGGAACTGACCATTGTCGGTACGGCGCAGGGCTCCATTGTTTGGTACATACTGACGCGCGAACCGATCCGCCTTGTCTGCGGGTACATAGAAACCAGTATCGACCATGCCGAGTGGTTCGAACATGCGTTCCTGCAAAAACTCATCGAATGGTTGGCCTGAAAGCACCTCCACCAGATAGCCCTGCACATCGACAGAGATACTGTAAACCCACTGAGTACCAGGCTGGTAGCCAAGTGGAATATCTCCCAGCTTTGGAATCTGTTCTGCCAGTGTTGTGTTGCGCGACAGAATACCTGCTGCGAGATAGGCATCAGCAACCGGGCCATTGGACAAAGGTGGCACATACATCAATCCACCGGTATGGCTCATCAATTCACGAATCGTCATCGGGTGATTAGCAGGCTCAGTGGTCATATTGCCATCAGCATCGGCGCCGATAGCAACTTGCAAATTTGCCAACTCAGGAATGTATTTTTCAACCGGATCACTGAGCTGAAACTTGCCTTCGTCGTACAACATCATCAGTGCTGTGCCGGCAATGGGCTTGGTCATGGAAAAGATGCGGAAAATCGAGTCCGTGCTCATAGGTACTTCATCTTCCACGTTCTGATAGCCATAAGCCTCATGCATCTGGACTTCTCCATCCTGAGCTATCAGGATAACGGCGCCTGACAGGCGCTTGGCGTCTATGCGTGACTGGATGTCGGCGGCAATGGCATCAAGCCTGCTCTGTTCGATATCCGCAGATGCCACCGTGCTGAAAACGAGTAACAGGGCTGTTACCAGGCCTGTGAATCTAGCTGAATTCTTTAACATTTAATTCCCCTTTTTCTGAATAGCCCGATACTGCGGGCAACGCGTATCCTATCTTCTTTCTACTATCGCTGCATCCACGAGCGTTGTGAAATCTTCACGAAAGCCTCCACCGGATGAAGGCGACACTTGTCCCATAATTACAATGATTGTGTTCTGAACCGGGTCGATAAAATATCGTGTACCCGCAGAGCCATCCCACCAGATAGTGCCTTCACTCACCGGCCAGCTATAGGCATCTTTATTCAGCACCAGGTTGAAGCCGCCCAGAGTCCAGCCAGAACCGGCCCAATAACCACGTTCACCGATCGGCATAGCCACTTCAGGAACCGCATTCTGGTACATGAGGTCAGCCACTTCAGTGCTGAGAATTTGCTGTCCGCCAAATTCACCCCGATTCAAAACCATCTGGGAGAAGTGCATGAAATCCATGACAGAAGATAACAGACCCACTCCGCCCTCAATTAGACGCGGTTGCATAGTGAAGGGAATGGATTCGATCTGATACGGCAACAAGCGACCATCAGTGGGGCGATACACCACAGCGAGGCGCTCGGCGTCATCTCCGGTTGCGGCAAACATGGTGCTGCTCATACCGAGTGGATCGAGTATGTTTGCCTGCAAATATTCTTCAAAGGGTTGTCCCGACCATACCTCTACCAGCTTGCCCAATATGGTGGCGTGAATGCCATAGAGAAACCGCGTACCCGGATCCTGGAACAAAGGCACGCTGGCGGCGTTATCAACCATCTCGTCCAGGGTAATATTGCGGTCTCTGACATTGTAGGCGCGGTAAAGACCCGAGCTGCGACTACCAAGACCGGAAGTGTGAGTTAACAAATGTGCAACGGTAATGTCACCTTGTCGCTCGCGTGAAGCATCTGCATCGGTGCTGCCTGGGTCTATCAATACGCGCTGATTCTCGAACTGGGGCAGATACATCTTGATCGGATCATCAAACTCAAAATGCCCTTCATCATAGAGCTTGAATACGGCAGCACTCGTTATCTGTCTGGTCATCGAGTAAATGCGAAACAGTGCTGTATCAATCATGGGTAGCGCATTCTCAATATCGCGCATTCCCAATGACTGGAAGTAGACAACCTTGCCATCGCGTGCCACGGCCGCCACGACGCCGGCGATATCTCCGTCATCGATATGTTGTTGCAAGCTCGCAGTAGCACGATCCAGACCTTCCGCCGACATGCCCACACTGGCAGGTGCCGCGAATTCCATGCTTTGTGCCTGACTGAGACTGCTCATGGTTGTCATGTAGATCGCGCCAGTTATATATAAAAGTGATTTTAGTTTCATGCCAAATTCCTGTTTAGTTGGCCGCTTGCACTTCGGCGACCCAGCGGTCGACGCGCGCATGCATGAACGGCATGGGGACCGCGCCGGCGCCCAGCACCACATCGTGGAACTCACGGATATCGAATGCTGCCCCGAGTGCTTCTTCCGCACGGGCCCGCGCCTGCTGAAAATTCATCATGCCAATCTTGTAGGCCGTAGCCTGTCCCGGATTGGCAAAGTAGCGCTGAACTTCCGAGCGCACGGCACCCTCTGGAATTGGCGAGTTATCGAGGAAGTATTGCACTGCCTCATCCTCAGTCCATTGCATGGCGTGTATGCCCGTGTCGACAACCAGGCGAATGGCTCGCCATATTTCCCCGGCCAGCCGGCCGAAGTCAGAATAAGGATCTTCGAAGCCGCCCATTTCCTTGGCCAACCATTCGGCATACAGACCCCAGCCTTCGGTGTAGGCAGTGGTGCGGTACTGGGTGCGGAAACGCGGCACGTCTGTGAGTTCCTGTTGAATGGAAATCTGCATGTGATGACCAGGGTTGCCTTCATGATAGGCAATGTCTTCTATCTGGTATTTGGACAACGTGGACATGTCTGACATATGGGAATAGAAAACGCCTGGCCGGGAGCCATCTGGCGAACCCTGACGATAATGTTGTGCGGCACCAGGTTGTTCACGAAATGCTTCTACCCGGCGCACCACCAGTGGTGCTTTCGGTAATGTGCCAAAAAATTCCGGCAACCGCTCATTAATGCCATCGAGATAGGCATTGTTGATATCAAGATATTCCTGTCTGCCTTCTTCGGTGTTTGGATAAAAGAATTGCTCATCCTCGCGCAGGAACACGAAAAACTCCTGCAGGTCACCATCGAACTCCACTTGTTCCCTGATGGCTTCCATCTCGTTGCGCAAGCGCTCTACTTCAGACAATCCAATGTTGTGTATTTCTTCCGCGGTTAGTTCCAGCGTAGTCATTAACTGTAGTCGGTGCTGATAATAAGCATCGCCATCGGGCAACGCCCACACGCCCTGGGCTTGTTCCGCGGCAAACTCCCGATCTTCCTGTAACCAGTTCAGCACTTCATTATAGGCGGCAAGAAATGGGCCGGAGAGAATCTCTCCGGCTTCGCTACGAAATTCCTCTGCCTGATCTGCATCGATCAATTCACTATCCAGCAAACTTTCGATCTTGCTTTGCACATCATTCCAGATGGGAGAATTTGGTGTTTCGTCATTGATATTAAATGGGACACCTGACGTAACACGATTTATTTCGTCGATAGCAAAGTCGTAGGCAAACCGTGGCTGCCTGATGCCACGCGAGGAAGCATCTTCTGCGCGCTCAAGTAATGTACCCACCACATATTGAACTTCCGCCAGCCTGTCGATATATGCCTGCATGTCTTCGGGAGTGTCGACGCTATGGAAACTGATCATAAAACTGGGCAAACCAGTCTGCGGACCACCACGGCCGAAGATATAACTGTGGTAGCGCCAGGGTACACGGGATTCAGCTTGCTCAAGCGAATACTCCCACATATCCCACGACAGCTTGCCGGCGTCTGTAAGCTGTGAGTAATCAAATTCAGACTGCATGGTGGCAACACTGTTCTGTAACCACGCCAACTGGGCATCCGCCGCTGCAATGCTGGGATCATTGAGCTGATCGTAATTGGTCTTGTCGCCAAGGATAGTGCGCGTCTGGGGACTGAAATCCAGGGACTCTTCATATTGCTCGTCCAGCCAGAGATTAAGCTGTTCGGTCTCGGATAATTCGGGTGTTGGTGCAGGAGCAGGATTGCTCGCGGTTGATTCAGTGGTTGGCTCACCACAAGACGCCAGGAATAGTATGGCCAGGGCCAGCAGATATCGCATTGATTTCCCCCATAGATTCTCTAAAGATATCGGGAGAGTGACGCTATCGCGTTTACCCGGGGTTGTCCAGATGCCTTACCGCCGGGGCTCTACAGACGATCGGCAAGCAGTGTTTGCCAGTCAAATTGCTGATCGGCTATTGCGAGAAAAAAGGGATTCAGGATGCTGTCTTTCTGGTTGTAACGTAATGGCTGAAAATTGGTGTCCACAATACTGCCGCCAGCGGCCGCCAGCACAGCATGTGCTGCCGCTGTATCCCATTCACTGGTAGGCGCCAGGCGCGGATAGAAGTCCGCCTTGCCTTCGGCCACGAGACAGATCTTGAGTGAACTGCCCATGCTTACTACTTCGACTTCTCCCACAGTGGCTTCAATGGCGTCGATCACTCCCTGCAGCTTGTCGTCGGCATGGCTGCGGCTCGCCACCACTCTCGCCAGTCCGGCCTGGGGCATGGTGCTTACCGAAATCCTGCGTGACGCGCCATTGGCAGGCATGAGCGTTGCGCCTTCAGACACATCACCAGTGTAGGTAATACCACTTACCGGGACATGCACCACACCCTGAATCGGATGTCCGTCTTCTATTAGCGCGATGTTGACCGTGAATTCGCCATTGCGCTTGATAAACTCCTTGGTGCCATCGAGCGGGTCGACAAGCCAGTAGCGCTGCCATTGGCTGCGCTCGGCGAAGGCGATGCTGGCGGATTCTTCAGAGAGTATCGGTAGCCGTGGCTCCAATTGCGCAAGTTGCTCAACAATAACATTGTGTGCGCGCTGGTCAGCCTCGGTCAGTGGCGAATTATCATCCTTGTGTTCAACTTCGATACCACCCTCTGCATTGTAAACAGCGAGTATTTCTCGTCCTGCCTGACGGGCGATTTCAACAATTTTATCTATCTGAGGTGCAGTAGAAGCCATAAAGTGCAATTTATTCACGGAATATTTAGTTACAATGGGGTTGCATGTTGCAACATGTGTTAGCGCATGCCAAGTCATTACTCTGGAGAAATTCAATGCCACCGTGGTCAGCGATAGATACCGTAATGTTCGACATGGACGGCACGTTGCTGGATCTGCATTTTGATAATTTCTTCTGGACCGAATTGATTCCTCGTGAGTTTGGCCGCAAGCATGGTGTCACCGAATCAGCAGCAAAAGAGATCATTACCTGCAAGTATGCCGAAGTTAAAGGCACATTAAGCTGGTACTGCCTGGATTACTGGCGTACCGAATTGGACCTGGACATTGTCGAATTAAAATTATCAGTTCGGCACAAGATCAAGATCAGGCCCAGCGTGGAAAAATTGCTACTGGATCTGCAAGCCGCCAACAAACGCTTGCTGCTTGTCACCAATGCTCACCCGGACAGCCTCAGTCTGAAAACCGGGGAAACTGGCATCGGTGATTACTTCCATCATTGTGTGAGCTCACATCGGCTCGAGCGTGCAAAAGAAAACCACGGTTTCTGGCAGGCACTGCAATCTATTGAGAATTATGATCCTGAACGCACGCTGTTGTTTGATGATTCATTGCCAGTACTGCGCCAGGCCAAACGCGAAGGTATTCGCCACCTGTATGCAATTGCTCAACCCGATAGTAAACAGGCTCACGTCGAACCTGCAGAATTTCCCCAGGTAGAAGACTTTGCCCTGATCCTGCCAGCCAACGAGAAACGGGATTGTCATGGCTAGTGATAATTCTGAAATCAAGGTAAGAATTGACAAGTGGTTGTGGGCAGCGCGCTTTTTTAAAACCCGCGCTGCTGCCAAGCAGGCCATCGACGGGGGCAAGGTGCACTGTGATGGCAATCGCTGCAAACCCAGCAAGGAGCTTGGGGTAGGGATGGAACTGCGAGTGCGGCAAGGTTTTGACGAAAAGACGGTCATAATAAGGGCACTAAGTGACCAGCGCCGCGGGGCGCCTGAAGCACAGGCCCTATATGAAGAAACAGCAGCCAGCATTGCAGAGCGCGAGAAACGGGCGACAGAACGAAAATCACAGCCGCGTCAGTTACAAATGGATAGCAAGCCTAACAAGAAGCAGAGGCGACTTATCCAGCGCTTCAAGAACCACATGGACCCCTGAAAGACTCGTGTTTTGCTCGCAAGCGTTGTGGCATAATGCCGCGACTTCGTACCTCCTGATGCAGGATTGATTTTGACCAAGCAATACACTGAATCCCTGCAGCGCTATCAGATACCCGGTTTTGAGCAAAGTTGGGGAGCTATACATCGGGGCATAGAAAGAGAGAGCCTGCGGGTAACAAGCGATGGCCGCATCGCACAAACCCCACATCCTGCTGCATTGGGATCGGCGTTGACCAATCCCTTTATCACTACCGATTTTTCCGAGTCTTTGCTGGAATTCATCACGCCTGCATTTGCAAGCATCGATGAGTGTCTTAAATCACTGGAAGATATTCATCGCTTCTCGCTACAAAATCTGGCGGAAGGGGAAATTCTGTGGACCTCCAGCATGCCCTGCCCGTTATCCGGGGAGGCCGACATACCCCTGGCAGAATATGGCAGCTCCAATATTGGCCGTCTGAAAAAACTCTATCGCAAAGGCTTGCATAATCGCTATGGCAGCCTCATGCAAATCATCGCTGGCTTGCACTACAACTTTTCCATGCCGGAAGATTTCTGGCCGGCGTATCAGAAAATCAAGAATGACAAGTCAGACCTCCAGGATTTTCGCACACAGCAATATCTGCATCTGATTCGCAATTTTCATCGCAATTCCTGGATACTGCTGTTCCTGTTTGGCGCTTCGCCAGCTGCCTGCAAATGTTTCGTCAAAGGCCGGTCGCACACGCTGCAAGAATTCGATGCACACAGTTTGTATCTGCCGTATGCCACATGCCTGCGGATGGGTAATCTTGGTTACAAGAGTGAAGCGCAAAAATCGTTGTTCGTTTGCTACAACGAACTCGAGTCCTACGTAGAGTGTCTCCATAAAGCCATGCACACTCCCTTTGCAGACTATGAAGCAATCGGTCAAAAACAGAACGGCGAGTACATGCAGATGAATACCAATCTGCTGCAGTTGGAAAACGAGTTCTACAGCACCATCCGCCCCAAGCGCGTCGCCAAAAATGGTGAGAGGCCACTACAAAGTTTGATGCGCGGCGGTATTGAATACATCGAAGTGCGCGCACTGGATTTGAATCCCTATATGCCATTGGGTATTGATGCCGAACAAATTCGATTTCTGGATACATTCCTGCTGCATTGTCTGTTGGGAGAGAGTCCAGAGTGTAATGAACGTGAATTTTTCCAGGTTGCCAGCAATATTAGTCAGGTGGTGGAACGCGGACGCGACCCCGCGTTGATCCTCGAACGCGATGGTGAGTCAGTCAAATTGACCGACTGGGCTGCCGAGTTACTGGACGACCTGGATCATGCTGCCGCATTGCTTGATGAAGCTCATGGCGGCTCTGCTTACCAGGACAGCCTGGACCAACAAAAAGCCAAGCTCGCCAATCCGGACTTGACTCCATCAGGGCAGATTCTGCGGGAAATGCAGCAGCAGGGTTTGTCTTTCTATGAATTCGGTATGCAGCACTCAAAAGCCATAACCCAAAGTCTGCAAGATAATGGGCTGGACTCGACCACACGCGAAATGATGCTGAATACAGCCAGTGAATCGGTACGCCGCCAACAGGAAATCGAAGCCAGCGATGATGTGGATTTTGATGCCTTCCTGGCCCAGTGGAACGCCTGATAATCAATCCCTGCAGCGCACAACAGTGTTTTTTGTGTGATTAGTCAGGTCGTGTAAAATGGCGCGTCAATCATTAACGTCCACTAGCGTCAACCAATAGCAGGAGCAGTATAGATGACCCTTCCAGGCAACCGGATAATCAATATCGGAGTATTTCTGGCCTGTGTGATCACCATTGGCATTGTGCTCTACATGGAGCATGTGATGCTGCTCTCTCCTTGCGGGCTGTGTATTACACAACGGGTATTCGTGATCCTGTGCGGTTTAACGTGCCTGGCTTCAGCGATTCATAACCCCGGGCCACAAGGTCAAAAACTGTACGCGTTCGCCGGCGCTTCCATGTGTATCTTTGGCAGTTATTTCGCAGGCCGGCAGATCTGGCTGCAACACCTGCCTGAAGACCAGGTGCCTGCCTGTGGGCCAGGCCTGACTTACATCTACGAAAATTTTCCGTTTATGGAAACGCTGAATTTCCTGCTCAAGGGCGACGGTAATTGTGCGGAAGTGCAATTCAGACTATTCGGCGTGTTCAGCATCCCGGAAATGGCAATGATCGCCTTTGTCCTTCTGTTCAGCATCTGCATGTTCATCGCGTTCCGACAGCAACCAGAAAAGTAACGCAGACTAAACCTCAAGCCTGAAAATTATTTGCGCTGCCAGCGGAAAAACTTCTCCAGTAATGGAAAGTACTTCTCTGGCAGGCGTGCGCTACGCCAGGCATTCGCCGTAAACTTGTTGGCCTCACCCAGAGTCGGATAAATATGGGTGGCAGCAGAAATATGCCTGAGCCCAAGTTTGTGCGTCATTGCCAATACAAATTCACCGATTAATTCTCCAGCGTGATAACCAACAATAGTGGCACCGAGAATCTTGTCTGTGCCCGGTTCGGTGAGTACCTTTATAAAACCATGGGCTTCGCCATCTGCCAGGGCGCGGTCCAGGTGATCCAGTTCGTATTTCGTTACCTCAAATGCAACTCCGCGCGACTTCGCTTCCTCTTCACTCAGTCCGACACGGGCTACTTCAGGATCGGTAAATGTGGCCCAGGGCACCACGCGATAACTGCCTTTGGAACGCCACATCCCACCCAGCATGGCATTGAGTGCGGCAAACCAGGCCTGATAGGAAGCCATGTGGGTAAATTGATAAGGCCCCGCTACGTCACCACAGGCAAAAATATTGGGATAGGCTGTTTGCATGAAGTCATTGATGTTGATCGTGCCGCTCTCGGACAATGGCATGGACAGTTCTTCCAGACCGAAGCCTTCAACATTCGGCTTACGCCCGATCGCAAGCAGAACCTGATCAAATTCTAACTTCACAGTTTCACCATCATGCTCGGCTTCCATGGCAAAACCATTGTCACTTCGCAAAAAGCGATTCACCTTGTGATCAGTCAGCAGCCGAATGCCCTGCTTCCTGAATTGCGCCATCACCAGTTCCGACACCTCGGGATCTTCGCGCGGCATAATGCGAGCCGCCATATCGACCTGGGTTACTTCACTACCGAGATTATGAAAGGCCTGGGCTAATTCACAGCCGATTGGACCACCACCGACAACCAGCAAACGCCGGGGAAGTTCTTGCAAATCCCAAACGGAATCAGACGTAAGATATGGAATGTCATCCAGCCCCGGGATAGGTGGCACCAGCGGCCGTGCGCCAGTGGCAATAATTATCGAGCGAGTGCGAATCAGACGCTCCCCGACTTCAACTTCCCAGGGAGAAAGAATTTTTGCTTCGCCAGCCACACACTCAACGCCCAGTGAAGTAAAACGTTCAACAGAATCGTGCGGCTCTATCGTAGCGATTACCTGCTGCACGCGATTCATCACTTGCCGAAAATCAACTTGTCCGCCAGCTTGTTTAATGCCGAACTCTTCGGCCCGCCTGATATAAGACATAATGCGCCCGCTGCGAATCAGGCTCTTGCTGGGAACGCAACCGGTGTTGAGACAGTCGCCGCCCATCTTGTGTTTCTCTACCAGCACCACTTTCGCCTTGGCGCCAGCAACAATCAGGGCAGCTACCAGTCCGGCAGACCCTGCTCCAATGACAACAACGTTGGTATCGAATGTCTTTGGTTTTCTGAACCTTCCAAGAATCTTGTTGCGTTGAATAATATTGACAACAAAACGCGCCACAAGTGGCAACAACCCGAGGAGCACAAAAGCCAGAACAACTGAACCGCTAACAAGCCCGCCCAATGAGTCAATCTGTGCGAGCTCTGACCCGGCATTCACGTAAACAATCGTGCCAAGCAACATACCAAGCTGGCTCACCCAGTAGAAATTCAGCGTGCGAATTGGCGTCAGCGCCATTAACAGGTTCACGATAAAAAATGGGAACAGGGGCACCATGCGAATACTGAACAGATAGAAACTGCCGTCTCTCTCGATCCCACGATTGATAGGTGTCAGGTGACTCCCAAAGCGTGACTGAACCCAATCACGCAATAATAAGCGTGCTACCAGAAAAGCCAGTGTCGCACCGATAGTACTGGCAAACGAAACAAGTATCGTCCCCCATAACAAGCCAAATATTGCGCCACCGATCAGTGTAATTATTAGCGCTCCTGGAATCGAAAGCGCTGTGATCAATACGTATGCCGAGAAGTAAATGACGGCTGCCAGCAGGAAGTTTTCATCCCTGAAGTCCTGAATATCAGCAAGACGTGACTGCGCGTAATCGAGAGTCAGGTATTGATCCAGATCCAGTAGAAAGTAGCTCGCAAGGGCAGCAACTATGCATACAAACAGGATAAGTCGGGTCTTGATCACTAAATTCCTCGGCAGGGAAATAACGTTAAATATCAATAAGTGGAGGGAGATAACCAGTTGCGAAGATTCCCTCGGCTTCGCATTTTGGTATGCTATACACCCTTTCCGCCAGAGACAGCACAACTGGGGGAAGATGACGAAATCCTAACACACACCAGAGCTGAACAATCGTGGCAAAAATCGATTCCAGACCAGGCTATCCAGCTGTTCGCATGCGACGCATGCGGCGCGATGATTTCAGTCGGCGCTTGATGCGTGAGACTCGACTGACCACAGATGACCTGATCTATCCGGTTTTTATTGTCGAAGGTAAAAATCAAACACAGGCAATAGATTCCATGCCTGGCATATATCGCCTCAGCATCGACAATCTCGTCGCCGAGGCGCAGGAACTGGTTGAACTCGGTATTCCAGCTATTGCCCTGTTTCCATCTCCAGACGCCAAGGCAAAGTCTGATGATGGTCGCGAAGCTTTTAACGCGGACGGCCTCGTACAAAGGGCTATCAGAGCACTGAAAGACGCCCAGCCAGACCTGGGTGTGATTACTGACGTGGCGCTCGATCCATATACCACACATGGACAAGACGGCATTATTGATGCCTCTGGATATGTGCTCAATGATGAAACTGTGGAAGTCTTGACCCGGCAGGCGGTTTCACACGCCCAGGCGGGCGCCGATATCGTGGCACCTTCGGATATGATGGATGGCCGGGTCGGCGCGATACGCCAGGCCCTGGAAGAAGACGGGCTGATCTACACAAGAATACTGGCTTATTCCGCCAAGTATGCGTCCAGTTACTATGGACCATTCCGGGACGCCGTTGGTTCTTCCGGCAACCTCGGTGCCGGCAATAAATATAACTACCAGATGGATTGCGCCAATAGTGATGAAGCGTTGCGCGAAGTTGCCCTGGATCTGGCTGAAGGCGCAGACATGGTAATGGTCAAGCCGGGCATGCCCTATCTGGACATCGTCCGCAGAGTCAAAGATGAGTTCGGTGCTCCCACATTCGTGTATCAGGTGAGTGGGGAATATGCCATGCATATGGCAGCAGCGCAGAATGGCTGGCTCGACGAAGATGCGGTTGCCATGGAGTCACTGACTGCGATCAAGCGGGCTGGCGCGGACGCCATCCTGACCTATTTTGCCAAGAAAGCAGCTCGACTGCTGGGTTAGAAGGCGGATTTCACTCAGTGTCTTGAATCCTGAGCAATTGGCCTTATTATTAGCTCCTTGATTAGCTTCACTCGAATATCGTAATTGAGTGCCTGCCATGGGTTTCGCGTCTCACTTACACTCCCTAAATCCTCAAACCTAAAGGAATTATTCATGAGCGAAAACATCGTTCACACCACTGACAGCAACTTTGAACAAGACGTTTTATCTTCTGAAGGCCCCGTACTGGTGGACTTCTGGGCGGAATGGTGTGGCCCCTGCAAAATGATTGCACCTGTACTGGAAGAGCTGGCCGATGAATATAATGGCAAGCTGAAGGTGTGCAAGATGGATGTAGATGCCAACACGGAAACCGCCCCAAAATATGGCATACGCGGCATCCCTACACTGATCATCTTCAATAATGGTGAAGTGGCCGGCACCAAGGTTGGCGCACTGTCCAAATCTCAACTTTCCGCCTTTATTGACAGCGTTATTTAATTTGCGTTTAATGTGGTGTCTCTCGAATCCAGAGACGCCACAGGACGTGGCAACCCAATCAATTTCCTGTTTTCTGCCTCAACACCTTAAAATTATTGGTGTCCTGGCCGAGAACTGTATCAGCCAAAAGATTTTGGGCTGATAACTAACAAAAATAATTCACTGGACACTTCAGAAGAGTAGGAATATAGTTGCGGGCATTAACAAAGACCCATAATTCAAAAATTTTCCAAAACAATTATCATTAAGCGCGCGAGACAAATCGCGAAATTAGTCGCAAAATAAAAAACGACAATAAATTTCTCGCCCAGCTTCCTGAAACTTCCAGTTTTTTGAAAACCTTTTCAGTTCAAACCAACAACCCCTTTTTGCAGTACCTTTTTAAAACTTTCTAAACTATTTTCTAAACTACTTTTTAAAATATAAAACTCACTACCATTGTGTATGACAATACCGGTCTAGGCGTTCAAGCCACCATCCAACCAGCATCTCCTATCTGATTCCTATTTTCCTATGAAGACTCTTCACCATGAACCTTACTGAACTTAAGCAAAAACCAATCGCCGAACTTCTCGAGACTGCGCACGAGATGGGGTTGGATAACGTTTCCAGAACGCGCAAACAAGACATCATATTCGTCATCTTGAAAAAACACGCCAAGAATGGTGAAGACATTTATGGTGATGGCGTGCTGGAAATACTACAGGATGGTTTCGGATTTCTCCGTAGCGCCGACTCTTCCTACCTCGCCGGGCCTGATGACATTTATGTATCTCCCAGCCAGATAAGACGCTTTAACCTGCGCACTGGGGACACGATTGCCGGAAAGATCAGGCCGCCAAAAGATGGTGAACGATATTTTGCACTGCTCAAGATTAGCGATATTAATTTCAGCAAGCCTGATAGTGCCAAGCACAAAATTCTGTTTGAAAACCTCACACCTTTGTTTCCACAAGATCGATTGCGACTCGAAGTGGGTAACGGCAGTACTGAAGACCTGAGTGCACGAACCATAGATCTCGTTGCACCCATAGGCAAAGGCCAGCGCGGCTTGATCGTATCGCCGCCCAAAGCTGGTAAGACTCTCATCCTGCAAAACATCGCCCAATCCATCACCAAAAATAATCCCGAATGCCGTCTCATCGTTCTGCTCATTGACGAGCGACCTGAAGAAGTTACCGAGATGATGCGCTCCGTGCGCGGTGAAGTTGTTGCCAGTACTTTTGATGAACCACCGTCGCGTCATGTGCAAGTAGCAGAGATGGTCATCGAGAAAGCCAAACGCCTGGTTGAACACAAAGAAGATGTTGTCATTTTGCTTGACTCAATCACTCGTCTGGCACGTGCTTACAACACAATCATTCCCTCATCAGGAAAAGTACTTACCGGTGGTGTAGATGCTCACGCGCTGGAACGACCAAAGCGCTTCTTCGGTGCAGCACGTAATCTGGAAGAAGGTGGCAGCCTCACTATCATTGCAACTGCGCTGGTTGAAACCGGCTCGAAGATGGATGAAGTGATTTACGAAGAATTCAAAGGCACGGGTAATATGGAGCTTCACCTTGATCGCAAGATTGCCGAAAAGCGTGTTTATCCTGCTATCAATGTACGTCGTTCTGGCACACGCCGCGAAGACCTTTTGACTACCGACGAAGAACTGCAGCGCATGTGGATTCTGCGCAAATTGCTAAGCTCCATGGAAGATGTACAAGCTACCGAGTTTATTCTCGACAAGTTGAAGGATACAAAAACCAACGACGAGTTCTTCAATTCCATGAAGCGTAAGTAGATAGCTTCATTGCTTGTGTTAAACCCGTTCACAGGCTGCAATCATGTCCTTTAAAGATCTGCGCGACTTCATCGACTTACTCGAAGCTGAGGGTGAGTTGCAGCGCATATCTACGGAAGTAGATCCCTATCTTGAAGTCACAGAAATCAGTGACCGCACTCTACGCAACAACGGCCCTGCTTTGCTTTTTGAAAACCCCAAGGGCTCAGAAATTCCACTGCTGGCAAACCTGTTTGGCAACACGCGTCGTATCGCGCTCGCCATGGGCCAGGAAGATCTTGATGGTTTACGCGACGTCGGCAGGCTACTGGCGTTTCTAAAGGAACCAGTACCACCCAAAGGCTGGAAAGATTTGTGGCAGAGCTTGCCGAGCTATAAAAATGTGCTGAATATCGCGCCCAGTGTAAAGAAGTCAGCACCCTGCCAGGAAGTTGTCATTGATGCAGATATTGATCTGGGGTTTCTGCCTGTCCAGACCTGCTGGCCAGGGGATGCTGGCCCATTGGTTACCTGGCCGCTGGTGATTACCCGCGGGCCAGAGAAAGAACGACAGAATCTCGGCATATACCGTATGCAGAAAATCGGCCCGAACAAGTTGATCATGCGCTGGTTATCCCATCGTGGTGGTGCCCTGGATTTTCGCGACTGGCAGCAACACCACCCGGGAGAGGCATTTCCGATTTCCGTAGCAATTGGTGCAGACCCGGCGACCATTCTCGCCACCGTGACACCTGTACCCGACACCTTGTCTGAATATGCCTTCGCCGGGTTACTCCGTGGCAGCAAGACCGAAGTCGTTAAATCATTAACCAACGATCTGCAGGTTCCTGCCAGTGCAGAGATTGTGCTCGAAGGCGTGCTGGAACCTGGCGAAGAAGCCGATGAAGGGCCATTTGGCGATCATACGGGCTACTACAACGAAGTTGAGCGTTTCCCGGTATTCACCGTGAAATGCGTAACGCATCGCAAGAACCCGATCTACCATAGTACCTATACGGGGCGTCCGCCCGATGAACCTGCCATGCTGGGTGTGGCACTCAATGAAGTGTTTGTCCCGCTGTTACAAAAGCAGTTTCCCGAAATCGTGGATTTCTATCTACCCCCGGAAGGCTGTTCATATCGCCTTGCAGTTGTCAGCATGAAAAAACAATACCCTGGCCACGCCAAACGCGTGATGATGGGCATTTGGTCCTTCCTGCGCCAATTCATGTATACCAAATTTGTGGTCGTGGTAGATGAAGATATTGATATTCGTAACTGGGAAGATGTCATTTGGGCGATCACTACCCGCATGGACCCCATCCGCGATACGGTACTCATTGACAACACACCCATTGATTATCTGGATTTCGCTTCGCCGGTGTCCGGCCTCGGATCAAAGATGGGTATGGACGCTACCAACAAGTGGCCAGGAGAAACCGAACGGCGCTGGGGTGAAGGAATTGCTATGGATGAACAGACCAAAGCCCGGGTTGATGCGATATGGGAAGAGCTCGGCATCAACACAGAGCACTAACATCAAGTCGGCTCTTCGTTAACCTGCTTCGGCTGTGGCAGTGGTAATTCTGACAAGGCACCTCCTGCCAACTTCTTATATTTTTGCAACGCCTGTTCTGCGGCGGCTGATTCGCCCAGTGCTCGCAGCAATTCTGCCAACTCGCCATATGCCTCAATCGAGACGCCGATCCTGATACTAGCTTCGTAGTACTCACGCGACTTGCCCCATAGTTCATTACGCCGACATATGCGCCCGAGACTCAATAACAAACTGGCGTTACCAGGCCGATTCTGTAACCACCCCTCAGCTTCGATTAGTTGTTGCTGATCAAGACCAAAACTCTCTTCGCCATATCGCACTACGAGCTCATCATTCCAGCGTTTGGCCAGGGCAGTTTCATAAACCTTGGCAGCCTCGGTTTTGGCATCCAGCCCCAGCAACAGATCGGCAAAATGACGCACCACTTTGCTGTCTTCTCGATATTTGCCCGGAGCTTTTTTCCATAGCTTCATGAGATCAGCAATCTGCGTTTCACGCTCTGCCTTGATAGTAGCTTTACCACCGGTTGCATACAGACTCTCAACAAAAATTCGGGTGCGAATGCGTTCCAGCTCTGTGTTATCTATGACGTTGTTTTTTTCCAGAGCTGGCAGGAGCTGTTCCAGTTTGAGCCAGTCTTCCAGTTTTATATAAACCTCTTTAAGGAGGTTGAGCAAAGGCGGGTCGTTGACAGTCGTGCGTTTGAGTTGCTCCAGAATTGCCACGCTTTGCTCCAGTTGATCAGCACGAAACAGTAAAGTGGCTTTGAGTTGATGGATCGTGGAATGCGCGGAAGGAAACTCTTTCTCAGCCAGGTCAAGACAGCGCATAGCTTCAGCCCTGTCACCCATCGACTGGGCCGCACAGGCGGCGGCCAGGTAATTAATTACGCTGGCATCGCTATCTTTGGCACTACGAATTAACAGGGTTTGTGCGGAAGCCCAGTTGCCACGTGCAAAACATAACAATCCTTCTACAGTTCTACTGCGCTTTCGAGAACGCCTCTGGTTACTATAAGCTCGACCAAAGCGAACCAGCTGCCACGGGTTCAACCAGTGAAACACCAGCTGCAGAATTCGCAAAAGCAGAAAGACAATGCCGAAGGCCACCAATAGCGCGAACAAACTGGTTTCGAATGTATAGTTGCCAAACGCTATTAGTAAATAACCGGGGTCAGCAGGAAAGCCCACATAAATTGAGACAAGCAGCGCCAGGATGATGGCCAGTAATGAAAATATATAAAGCTTTAACATGCTTGTTCAGAGCTCATTGGCTACTAGCTGGGCGATAAGCGCTGATGAGCTCGACACATTTGGTAGAGTCTGGTCTATATCAACGGTCAGCAATTCATTTAGCTCACTGCGAATAGGATCGTCTGCCGTTACATCGGTTACTGAATAACGATCGAGTTCTGCCAGAATATTATTCAGGCTGGTGCGATACAGCACAGTGTCTCGTGCCAGCAAGGCCAAGCGTGCCTGCTCGAGCATCAGCCGCAGATTCTGTTTAATCAACGCCTCCTGGCCCGGTGCCAGCATGGCCTCCGGGGTTTCTTCCCAGCGCCGCCAGACAAAAACAGAGCTAAGAAAGTTCAGGCTGGCATCCACTACACCAACACCTTGACGGTTGCTCAGTGGTTGCGACTGGGTATCGCGGCGCGCCTCAAAGCTCTGGCGCATGGAATCGAGCAGGTCGAGTTGCTCCAGATTGTTGAGCAGTGTGCCCATTCGCAAGTAGAGACCGTCGCGGTCCAATACATCCGTTGAGCGCAGTGTGGCGATATCAGTGGCCAGTGCTTCGCGCGCGGCAAGCACACTGTTGTTGCCTGACGTCTGCAACGCCTCATCTGCATCCACCAGCAGCGCGATGGCAGTGATCACGTCATGTTCCAATTGCAGCCTGCGACTGGCCAGGTTAACCAGATAGTCGGCTTCGCGGAGCTTCCAGCCGAGATTGATTTCAGTTGGCTGTGCCTGTTGGCTTTGTTGCCTTTGCTGTAGTTGTGCAAGAGCCTGATTGAGCCGGGTGATTTCATCACGCAAGCGATTTTCAACAGCAGTAATTTCAGCAGTGTCGAGAGGAACCGAATCTGGCACCCGCTCAACCTGCTGCTGCAATTGATTGATCAAACTACTTTGGGAAACGAGCGTATTATTCAGCTGCTGATTCTGCGCGACGAGCTCGTTAAACCGGCTTTGTTGTTGCCATTGTTGAAAGGCTACGAATCCGGTAACGGCCAGAATAGGTAATAGTAAAACCAGCACAACGAGAAACCTGCGCCGTGCATTACGTTGCTGTCGTGCACGACTGCCAGGATTGGCTTTCGTGCTTTTAGAGATCTCATCCAGAATCTGGGATGTTGGTTTCGAGTCTGAACTGTCACTTGTGGTTTTATCAGTCACTAAAGGACCTCAAAACATGAATGATTAATTAAAGACTGTCGGCTAAGCCAGCGAGTGCTGTAATGATTGCTTCAGCATCAGCGCCCCGGGCATTTTCCACGCGTTTAAAGCCAGCATCTCGACCCAGTTGTGCTACTCGCTCTGAAGGCACGATCAATGGTATCAAACTGACTATCGCTTTGTTATCGGCACAAGCGGCAATCAAGCTGTCCAGAGTTTCGCCACTACTGATAATAATGGCATCAATCGCCTGGCTCCTGAGCAAGTTATTGCACTCACCCGGTGCGTGGCTTACCGGCTGGCGCAAATAGACCTCGATATACTCGACCTCGGCACCCCGTTCGCGCAGAGTCTCGGCAAGTATCTCGCGACCACCACAACCGCGGAAAATCCCGATGCGCTCGCCTTCCACCTCGCGCATGCCGGGTAAGGCCAGGATCGTTTCGCTGGTCATACCGCCATGCGCACCGTGCACTTCGACATTGAGCGCCGCCTCAGCTGCAGCCGCCGTAGTGGGCCCGATAGCATAGTATTGCTGGCGAACCGGAAGTTGGGGCCAGTACTCGTCTATCCACTGGCTGCCAAACGCTACTGCGTTGGTGCTCACGAATACAATCTTGTCAAACCGATCCAGTTGCAAAATCTGTTGCCGTATCCGGTCAAGAGATCGCTTGTCAGTCACAGGCACAATCGACATCAGCGGAAAACTGACAGATTTGCCATTGGCAGCTTCAATAGCAGTTGCCAACATTTGCTGCTGGTGCTCAGGCCGGGTATTCAAGACGCTAAGTTGCCGCAGGTCTGGCGCTGACATAAAAAGTCCTAGTGTGCCCCCAGACGTTCGAGGATAGCGCCAGCTCCCTGGGCCAACAGATCTTCGGCCACAGCAACACCAAGACTCTCTGCCATATGGGGATCACCATTTAGTGCACTGCGAAGAATAAGACTGCCATCAATCTCTCCTACCAATGCTCGCAGAAATAATTGCTCTCCTTCAAACTCGGCGAAGCTGGCGATTGGTACCTGGCACCCACCATGCAACGTGGCATTCACTGCCCGTTCCGCCAATACCCTGGTCGCTGTGTCCTGATGATGCAGACAATCGATTAATTTTAATGTTGCCAGATCCTCGGTACGGCACTCGATGCCAACAGCACCTTGCCCGCCAGCCGGCAGGCATAAGTCAGTACCGAGTGTTTGCCGGATGCGGTCTTGCAGTTCCAGCCGCTTCAAGCCGGCAGTGGCTAGAATGATGGCATCGTATTCGCCAGCATCGAGCTTGCCCAGGCGTGTACCAACATTTCCTCGCAGATCCTTAATCCTGATATCGGGCCTGGCCTGACGCAGCTGGCATTGACGCCTGAAACTGGACGTACCCACACAGGCACCGTTCGGCAAGCTGGCAAATGACTCGAAGCGTTCTGACACAAACGCGTCGCTCGGGTCTTCGCGCTCGCAAATCACCGCGAGTCCGAGCCCGGCTGGAAAATCCATTGGCACATCCTTCATGGAATGCACAGCAATATCTGCACGACCATCAAGCAATGCCTGTTCCAGTTCTTTTACGAACAAACCCTTACCGCCGACCTTGGCAAGTGGTGCATCAAGGATCTTGTCGCCTCGAGTCGACATTGCGACCAGTTCCACAGACAGCTCAGGATGATGTGATTCCAAAGCACTCTTTACATGGTTGGCCTGCCAGAGGGCTAGAGGGCTTTTCCTGGTGGCAATCTTTAGAATTTTAGCTTCCATCGTGGTGGGAATTCTTGCTTTATACCCGTGCCATTCTACGGGAATTGACCAGATTTGTCCGAAATAGCCCAAATATGGGGCCTCTAAGCCCGGACTAGCGCCATCACTGGATTATTAAGCCTGCTTTGATCCTGCTATAATCGCCGACCCGTTAAATCTGGCGGCGCCTGGAAAGGCGAGCCCCGCCAATCAACATGAACGATTGAAACAAGCATGAGCGATAAAAAACCCAAGGACAAACTCTGGGGCGGCCGATTCTCAGAAGCCACTGACGCATTTGTGGAACGATTCACCGCCTCGGTAGATTACGACAAGCGGCTCTATCGAAATGATATAGAGGGTTCGATTGCGCACGCGCGCATGCTGGGAAAAGTGGGCATCCTCACCAGTGAAGAGTCAGAGAAGATCATTACGGGTCTTGACTCTATTCTCGTTGATATTGAGAAGGGTGATTTTGACTGGCAGATATCTCTGGAAGATGTGCACATGAATATCGAGGCCGCACTGACCAAGCGTATTGGTGTGGTGGGCAAGAAACTGCACACATGTCGCTCGCGCAATGATCAGGTGGCAACTGATCTGCGACTCTACGTGCGTAGCGAAATTGATGATATGTGCCTGCTTATAACTCGTCTGCAGACTGGCCTGGTGGATCTCGCTGAACGCGAGTCATCCACAATCATGCCTGGTTTTACACATCTGCAATCCGCACAACCAATCACTTTTGGCCACCACATGATGGCCTGGTATGAGATGTTGTCGCGAGATCACGCCCGACTGCAGGATTGTCGTAAAAGGGTCAACCTGTCCCCATTGGGCTCTGCAGCGCTGGCCGGAACCACCTTTCCAATTGACAGAGAATATACGGCAGAGTTGCTCGGCTTTGAAAAACCCACAGCCAATTCATTGGACTCAGTTTCAGACAGGGACTTCACGATCGAACTCGCCGCCGCTGCCAGCATCATCATGACCCACTTATCCAGATTCTCTGAAGAACTGGTTCTGTGGATGTCGAGCCAATATGAGTTTATACAACTACCCGATCGCTTTTGTACCGGTTCCTCGATCATGCCCCAAAAGAAAAACCCGGATGTGCCAGAATTGATTCGCGGCACAACCGGGCGAGTCTATGGACATCTGATGGCACTACTGGCGCTGATGAAGGGACAACCGCTTGCTTATAACCGGGATAATCAGCAGGACAAGGAAACCGTGTTTGATTTGCTGGATACGACGAAGGACTGTTTGTTTGCCTACGCGGAAATGATGCCAGAGGTGAACTGCAAAAGAGAAAACATGTTGGCCGCTGCCAGCAAGGGTTACTCCACTGCTACGGACCTGGCGGACTACCTGGTGAAAAAAGGCATGGCATTTCGTGATGCACATTCGGTTGTCGGTAAAGCAGTCGCCACCGCGATTGAAAGCAAAAAGGAACTAGCCGAACTGCCATTGTCGACATTGCAATCTTTCTCGGAATTAATCGAGGCAGATGTGCAGGACGCACTGATGCTGGAAGGTTCAGTCAATGCCCGCGATCATCTCGGTGGTACAGCACCCGCCCAGGTTAAGGCAGCCGTTGCCAGAGCGCGCGAGGAACTCGCCGCGCGCTAACCCGGCGGGGCCTGTAATTCTATTTCATATTCCAGCACGCGATTATCTCTACGTGTGTGCACTGTCACCACATCACCCGGTTCGTGTTGTTCCATAATCGTCGCGTAGTCATCTTCGTTACGAACTGGCTGACTATTGATGCCTACGATTACATCGCCGAGCTGCACGCGACCTCGGAGACTGCGGGTCAGGCCACGCATGCCCTGCCGGGCCGGATCAGTGCCTTCCATCACGTCCATGACAATCACACCTTCAATGCCCCAAAGCTGGCGATAATAATCGGGCTGTGGAATGCGCGTGATACCAAGGATCGGAGTTTGGACACGGCCGTAACTAATCAGGTCTGGCACGATCTGCTTTACCGTGTTCACCGGAATGGCAAAGCCTATCCCGGAGCTTGCACCACTGGGGCTGTAAATTGCGGTGTTTACGCCAACGAGTTGACCGAGGGAATTGAGTAGTGGTCCGCCAGAGTTGCCCGGATTAATTGCCGCGTCGGTTTGAATAACATCGCGTATCTTGCGGCGGCTTACCGAATCGATCTCACGACCCAGTGCGCTCACCACACCAACTGTCATGGTATTGTCGAGGCCGAAGGGATTGCCTATGGCGATCACCTTGCGTCCGACTTCCAGCAGAGCGGAATCCCCAATGGTGATGGGAACAAGCTCGGCTTCAGGCGCCTCGATTTTAAGTACAGCCAGATCTTTGTCCGGGTCAGCACCAATGGCGGCCGCATCATAGCTACTGCCATCCTGCAAAGTGACAGTTACGCGATTGGCCTGTTGCACCACATGATAATTGGTGACGATATAGCCATCCTCATTCCAGATGAACCCGGTACCACTACCCTGCGGAACTTCCTGGGGATTGAGGGAGTAAAAAGAACGAATCAGCCTTGAGTTGGTGATGTTGACGACAGACTGGCCAGCCTGTTTGAAAACCTCGATATTGTTTTCTTCGTCGTTGGTTTTGAATTCGCGATAGTCGGGAATTTGCGCGACCGCACTTGAGGCCACCAACATTAATCCCAAACCCATAAACTGTAACAGCTTCATAGCGGTCACCCTTGTGGCTTTACTCAATTATTTGACTCTTGAGTCTTTCATGACCCTGTGATTACCTAAGATATTCCCCTTAACATAGGACTGAATTTGCCGGTTTCAAGGTCATAACGCTGGCCATGTCATGAATGAAGAAGTAGCCGCTTAATCGGCTTCGCCAAGCTTTTCCTGCAATTCCAGCCACTGTTCTTCAGTCTGCTCCAGTTGGCCACGTAAAGCCCCCTGCTCCTGTAGAATCTCAGTGAGCCTGGTTTTGTTTTCGGGCGCGTAAAGCGACTCATCAGCCAGCCTCTCGTCCAGTGTCTTCAACTCCTTTTGCAATCTTGTCATTTGCGTCTCCAACTTCCCGGATTCCTTGCGCAGGGGCGCCAGCTCCCGACGCCGCGCCGCTGCTTCCTGGCGCTGGGCTTTCTTGTCCACTTTGGGAGGCTGCTCTACCGTTTTGCTCTGTGCTTTATCGCTTGAATTTTCGCGCCTCACCCAGGATTCATATTCGTGCAAGTCGCCTTTAAACTCTGTGAACTTGCCCTCGTGAATGGAATAGAACTGGTCCACCGTATTTCCCATCAAATGCCTGTCATGAGAAACCACGATCATGGCACCCTGGAAATCCTGGAGCGCCATGGTCAGTGCATGGCACATATCGAGATCGAGATGGTTTGTCGGTTCATCGAGTAGCAAGAGATTCGGTTTTTGCCAGGCCACTTTGGCGAGCGCGACCCTGGCTTTTTCACCACCAGAGAAATGGGCTATTTTTTCATCGACCCTGCTGCCCCTGAAATCAAACCCACCCAAAAAATTTCTGATTTCCTGCTCGGTCTTTGTGGTATCGAATTTCTGCAACACCTGCAAAGGGCTTGCGGTCGCTGGAAGTTCGTCTACCTGATGCTGGGCAAAATATCCAAGACGCAGTTTTCTCACCCGGATAATTTCCCCACTCAGCGCATCCAGTTTCCCAGCCAGGACTTTGAGCAAGGTCGATTTGCCACTGCCGTTATAACCTAACAATCCTATGCGGGAGTCCGATCGCACACCAAGAATGATTGCATCAGTTAAAGCAGACTCATAACCGAAACTCAGACCTTCTATCTGCAATAAATAGGACGGCAGTTCTTCAACCTCAGGAAAATTGAACTGGAAGGGCGAATCAACATGCGCCGGTGCTATGTCCTGCATGCGCTGCAGTTCTTTCAAGCGACTCTGGGCTTGCTTCGCCTTGCTTTCCTTGTAGCGGAAACGATTCACAAACCGCTCGATTTCTTCCTTGCGTTTTTGCTGCTTCTCGAATGCGGCTTGCTGCAGTGATAATTTCTCGGCGCGCAGCTTCTCGTAAGCAGAGTAATTGCCGGTATAGCCAACAATCTGCTTGCCTTCGAAACTGAAGACCCGATCTATGATGCCATCTAGAAACTGGCGATCGTGGCTTATCAATAACAATGTGCCTTCATACTGTTTTAGCCATTGTTCCAGCCAAACTGTCGCTTCAAGATCCAGGTGGTTGGTAGGTTCGTCGAGCATCAGCAAGTCAGATGGGCACATCAGGGCCGCTGCGAGATTGAGACGCACTCGCCAGCCACCTGAAAAATGCTCGACGGGTTCGTCGAACTGATTGACAGCGAATCCCAGGCCTCCAAGCAGGCGCTGGGCAGTCACCGGTACTGTATACCCATCGATATCATCCAGGTCCTGATGTAACTGGGCCAGTCGAAGGTTTTCTTCATTTGCTTCGGCGGTCTGAATGCTTGCCTCCAGGCGGCGATATTCAGTGTGGGCATCAATCACAAAATCGAGCGCACTGCGGTCGCTACCCGGAGTCTCCTGCGCCATCACAGAGAGGCGGAGGTCTTCGGGCTGGTCAATTTGCCCCTGCTCTAACGCTATTTCCCCACACAGGGTCTTGAACAAACTGGTCTTGCCACAGCCATTGCGGCCAATAACGCCCACGCGCTGCCCCCGCTGGATAACGATGCTGGCATCTTCGAGAAGGGTCTGGGGACCACGCATTAGCGTGATATTTTGCAGGGCAATCATGGTACTGGTTGTAGTTGCTAGGCCTTGGGGCGTGCATATTACTACATAATTGATTTAGTGATTTTGAATACGTACTATAATCAGTCTCCTCCTCAAGAAGATGGCGTTAGCAACTAGAAAGCGCACACTCTATGAAACAGATTCTGATTATAGATGACGACGAGAAACTGGGTCAGTTGCTGACGCAATACCTCGAACGTTATGACATGCAGGCGCACGTGGCCTTGACCCCGTCCAAGGGTTTCGAACTATTGAAGAAGATTAAACCAGATCTGCTCATTCTGGACGTCATGCTGCCCGAAAAAGATGGCTTCGAAATATGCCGGGAGATCAGGGCCAAGTCTTCTATTTATGGTCAACTACCCATTCTCATGCTCACCGCCCACGCCGAGGTAACCGATCGCATAGTCGGCCTGGAATTGGGCGCTGATGACTATCTGCCGAAGCCATTTGAACCAAGGGAACTGGTCGCACGCATTCATAATATTCTGCGTCGTAGCAGCGACGATCACAATTTTCGGGATATCAAACCTATTAACGGTTTGGAAGTCGAAGTGTCACGCAGAGAAGTCAAGCTGGATGGTGAAGTTCTGGATCTCACCACAATGGAATATGAACTACTGATTCTATTCATGCAGTTTCCCAACAAGACCTTTACACGCGATGAGTTGATGAACAGGTTGCGTGGCATTGATGCAGAACTTTTTTCAAGAGCCGTTGACACATTAGTGAGTCGCTTACGACATAAGTTAAAAGATACGTCCAAGACACCGCGTTTTATAAAAACCGTGTGGGGCCGTGGCTATACTTTTGTCGGTGAGCAAATATGACGACACTCGTTCAAAGCGTAAAACGCTCCCTGTTCCTGCGCTTGTTATTGATCTTCGGTACTACGGTACTGCTCTTCTTTCTGATCATCTCGATATCACTGCAGACATTTAATGAAGAATCTGATGTGATTGAAACGATCCCGGATTTTTTCACTCGCAATATCGAATCCATTATTGAGGATATTGGTACGCCACCGAACCTGGGCAATGCCATGCGTCTGGCGGAGGAACTGGGTTGGACGATAAATATTCGCAATCCGATAATGCGCTGGAGTTCCGACAACGACAACCGCCTGGATGTGGATTCCTCGCAATTTGATCGCTCACTTACCGCTGATGCTGAAGTCAGAACGATTTCAAATGAAGACATTATCATGGTGCAACGCGGCGGATATGACTTCTTTCTCTACCAGCGCTTTCGCAACAGCAACAATTTCAACTTTGTCGTACTGTATGTAGGGTTTGCACTCGCTGCAGTGATCCTGTTTCTGAATTACCTGGCTGTAAACCGGCTTTTGAGCCCCATTCGTTTACTGCGTCGCGGTGCCGAGCGCATCCGCGAAGGTGACCTTAGCTTTCGGGTAAAAAGTAATCGCCAGGACGAACTGGGAGAACTGACAGAAAGTATCAATCACATGGCGGACTCGCTACAGTCCATGCTGGAAGCCAAACGGCAATTACTGCTGGCTATCTCTCATGAACTGCGCACTCCTATCACCAAGGCCAAACTCCGCATGGAATTCATGCCTGATAGCGAGGAGAAGAGCCAGCTGCGTGAGGATATCGAAGAGATTGAGTTGTTGATTTCAGACTTGATCGAAGCCGAGCGGCTCAATGAAGAGCATTCTGTGCTGGTAGAAGAGCCCTTCATGTTTGCTGATTTCGTTGAAAATGTGGCCAGTCAGTATGAGACTTATGAAGGTGGCTTGCAGCTCGAATCCCCGGGAAGTGATGAAGAGTTTGTTATCGACAAGCTGCGCATTCGATTACTGATCACCAATTTATTGAACAATGCCATTCGCCACGGGGAGAACAATCCCATTATCGTGCGCGTCAGGTTTATAGATGACTGGGCGTGGCTGGAGGTTATAGACCACGGGGAAGGAATTTCAGAAGAACATCTGGAAAAGCTCAGCGAGCCCTTTTACCGCGCCGACAGTTCTCGCCAACGGAATACTGGCGGGTTCGGACTGGGGCTCTACCTGTGCCGGCTGATCAGCGAAGTGCACGGCGGCAGCCTTTCCATCGCGAGTAAAATTGGCGAGGGCACCCACCTCACGGTGAAACTGCCCCGCCACCCTCCCCACTCTGCAAACGAGCAGGAATCCAAATAACCGTTAGGCCTGCGCCTTGCGACGACGCTGTGCTCGCAGAAAGCTCACCAGCAATAAAATCAATGTAAGAATTGCCGGAATCAGCGCTGTATTAATCCATTTCAATGTAGAGCCCAGGCGCTCGATATCTTCAGTTAATTGAAATTGGACATCACGCAGGCGTCGACGAGTCTGCACCAGTTCCTCATTAAAACGATCGATCTCTGCCTGTATCTGCGGCGTGATCTGACCAATGGGCTGTCCGTCTTCTGTCTGGTTCAGCTCTGCAAGTTGCGCCTCAGTTTCTGCTACACGCTCCAGTAATTCTGACTCTTCAATACGCAGACGATCATCAGCCTCGCGCTGCAAATCAAGTACCCGGGTGAATGGTCTGGAGTATTGCCCCCGACTGCGGATACTGACGAGATCTGCACCCCCACTTAAATTATCCAGCGCGTTGATTACCAGATCACCATTATTGGCAAATGGCTGTGGTATGCGCTGGCCAAGAAATTGAGCAACCTGCACCCATAAACGGTCTGTGAGGATATCAGTGTCAGCAAAGATCAGGATGTTGACTGATTCCTGTGTGCTGCCCAGATGTGCTGTCACCGGTTCCGGTTCTTCTGTCTCTGCGGTGGCGAGCGGTTGTGCAGGATTGTCACTATCAGCAGTACTTGAAGCGTCTGTTTCTGTTTCTGTGTCTGCCTCTGGTTCTTCTGCAACTTCTACTTCTGGGCGCCCATCCGGAAATGCCGAATTAATCACGCCACTGACACGTGCCGCAATGACATGTTGTTGATTCATGGATTCGAATTCATCGAACAGGATGGAAGGATCTATGACATTTTCTAGCAGGCTTGATTCCATCAGCATGGTATCGAGTGAAGACTGCATCAGTGGTTCGAACTGAGTCGATGCGCCTTCCAGGTGTCGAATAACACCTGTCGATGAAAGATTGATGGTCTCCAGCTGACTGGTGACAATATCGTCGCCAGCCAGATTACCCTGTTTTACGCCAAGCATACCCAGGTGGGGAACAGGACGCTGATTCTGGCCCATGCGTACGCGCAACGCCAGGACGTTATCGGCCAGCACTTTGTCACTCTCGTAACCGACTCCCCAGGCTTCAAGCAGACCGGGCAAATCCGAGCTCATGCCAGCCGGAATCATTGCGCCTTCCTGGGAAAGGCTAACCATAGAGTCAGCATTGGGATCCAGGAATACCATCGTTTTGCCACCACGCATGACATGCTGGTCTATGGCATACAACATCTGCTCCGATAATCCTTCCGGATGCACGATCATCAGAATATCGATGTCCTCCGCGATGGAATCGCCCGTGATATCAATGCGTCGGACCTCATAGAGCTGACGGATAATATCCATTATCAACCAGGGCTGTGTGCCCTGCCCGGTTACTGGATTAAAACCACCATCGATATTGAGCTCCGTTAACAAACCCACTACCTGACGATCGGGATTGGCTACCGTGGAAATCAGTTTCATGAATTCGTATTCGAGAAACTGTTCCATGTCAGGGCGAATGAGTGGAATCGATTCAGTGATCTGCGCACCAAACGGGTTGTCTTCTGCAGCGTTGGCACGCACTGCCACCAGACCCAGATACACGGCTGGCGCGCCCTGGCTAATCGGAACGGCCTGCAATCCATACTGGGTGGCAAGGTCTTCATCTTCCGAGAATGGCTCCGGATCAATTATGTCCAGCGTGAGGTTGCCATCGCTGGCAATGACGATTTCTTCCAGTAGCTCTTGCACGCGTGTCGCATAGGTGCGTATCTGCGGCGCGTCTTCGGTTTCGCTTTCAGAGTAGAAGAACATCAACTCAATGGGTTCTTCCAGCGAACTCACAATATTGCGCGTGCCATCAGACAGTGAATAGAGGGAATCTTCGGTCAGGTCGATGCGCAAGCCAGGCAACATCGTGATAAGTGCCACCAGGAATACCAGGACAACCGCAATGGCCACGAGGCCAATACTGGAGAATAGAGGTTTTAAATTCTGCATAACATCATCTCTCTGGTTATCTTAATTAGCTTTTTTCATTTCGATCACTATCGCACTGGCCAGTAACCAGGCGCCAATGAACACAGCAAAGAACAGTACGTCACGTATATCAAGTACGCCCTTGGCTATGGAGTCGAAGTGAGTCATGAAGCCGAGTGCGGCAATGGCATCAATCAGAAACTGTGGCATCCAGTCTGGAAACGCATCCAGCAAAATGGGAGAGCCAACCAGTACAAACAGGAAGCACAGACTGACAGTCAGGATAAAGGCAATCACTGAGTTACGAGTGCAGGCCGACATGCACGAACCTATGGCAAGAAATCCACCTGCCATAAACCAACTACCGAGGTATGCAGCAAGGATTACCCCATTATCTGGCTCGCCGAGATAGTTAACAGTAATCCAGATTGGAAATGTGAGCACCAGTGCGATGCCGGTGAGCACCCACGCTGCAAGGAATTTGCCCAGCACAGCGTCTGACAACCTGATGGGTAAGGTCAGCAGCAGCTCGATGGTGCCCGTCTTGCGCTCATCTGCCCATAGCGTCATAGCAATAGCTGGCACCATGAACAAATAGAGCCATGGATGAAAACTGAAAAATGGCAACAGATCAGCCTGGCCCCGGGCATAGAAGCCGCCCAGATCAAATGTGAAAATGCCATTGGTGATAAGGAATATGACGATGAATATGTATGCCAGTGGGGTGGCAAAATAGCTCATCAATTCGCGTTTGAAAATAATTGTGAGATTTCCCATAGTCGCCTCCTATTGCGCCTGCTGCGTGACGGTACGGAAAACATCTTCCAACTGCCCACGGTTGACATGAAACTCTTCAACCGGCCATTGTTTCTCCTGGGCAATCTGTGACACCTGGGTGAATATCGCTGCACCCTCTTTGGCAAAGATCGTATAGTGCAATGCATCTTCGCCATCTTTCTCTACATTACTAACGTTACCCAGACCGACAAGGTCAGCAGCAAGATCATACTCGCTGGTTAAGCGGACGCTGACAGCATGATGTAGTCGGGAACGTGCTTCCAGATCTGCTGGAGTGCCATCTGCCACGATCTTTCCTTCAGAAATTATTATGGCGCGCGTACAAACAGCGGTAACTTCTTCCAGAATGTGAGTGGAGATGACCACGATCTTGTCGCGGGCCAGATTCTTGATCAGTTCACGTACATGATGCTTCTGATTGGGATCGAGTCCGTCGGTGGGCTCATCAAGAATTAGCACTTTGGGGTCATGCATGATCGCCTGGGCCAGTCCTACGCGACGCTTGAAGCCCTTGGAAAGCGTATCGATGGTTTGCTGCTCCACAGTTTCAAGCGCAACCTCACTCAATACATGTTGAACCCGGCGATCTGCTTCTTCACCCCGAAATCCTCTGACCTGGGCGATAAAGTGAAGAAACTCCAGTGTTGTCATGTCGCCATATGACGGGGCGCCTTCAGGCAGATAACCTATCAGGGTCTTGGCTTCCAGTGGCTCAGTAGCAATATCATGGCCATCAACCGTCACTTTGCCCGCCGTTGGCGCAAGAAAACCGGTGATGATTTTCATGGTGGTAGATTTACCAGCGCCGTTTGGCCCGAGGAACCCGAGGACTTCACCCTCCTTTACGGTAAAACTCAGATCATCAACGGCAGTAAATTGGTCGAATTGTTTCGTCAGATTACTTATTTCAATCATTTACAGCAGTTCCTGGTTACAAACTGATTTTTAGCGTAACTGCAGCAGACTGTAGTTCTGCCCACCGCAAAATGTGATGGGCAAATATATGCGCACTGTTGCCAATTTTCAAGGGGATGGATTTTAATCGGAGCCTTCAAAATCAATCACTTACCTTTAAGCTGCCAGCACACTATTAGACAAATAGTCTGTGTTTATCCACCCATGAAAGGTATAATCGCCAACTTTGAAAATCACCCATCCAGGATGACACTATGCGTCGCATCGCCGCGGTCACTCTGCTCTTTATGATTAGCCTGTCCCTGCTGCAATGTGGACAGAAGGGAGGCTTGACGCGCCCCGAAGCAGAAACAGCTACTTATAGCCCACGCTAACAGCATCGAGGCTGAACCTGCCAGCCTGAAAAGTATTCTCATGGACCATTTTAATTTCAAAGACGACGCATTATTTGCGGAAGATGTAGCTGTTGCTGATATCGCTGCAGAATTTGGCACGCCTTGTTTTATATATTCGCGCGCAACCTTCGAGCGTCATTATCGTGTGTATGAACAGGCACTCTCACGCCTGCCCAATCTGATTTGTTATGCGGTAAAGGCGAACTCAAACCTCGCAGTGCTTAATGTACTGGCCAGGATGGGCTCGGGTTTTGATATCGTCTCAGGCGGCGAACTGCAAAGGGTCATTGCCGCTGGAGGCGATCCCGCCAAGGTCATCTTTTCCGGGCTGGGTAAAACTGAAGCGGAAATTTTACAGGGCCTGAATGCCGGTATTCATTGTTTTAACGTGGAATCCAGTGCCGAGCTGGATCGCATTAATTCTGTTGCCGACTCGGTCGGCATGAAAGCGCCTATAAGTGTGCGGGTCAATCCTGATGTGGATGCGCAAACCCATCCTTATATCTCGACCGGGCTCAAAGAAAACAAGTTTGGCATCACTACTGAACGGGCACTGGAAGTTTACCGTCGCGCTGCAACGCTTGATGCGATTGAAATCGTCGGCATTGACTGTCACATAGGTTCACAGCTGACCAGTGTGAAGCCGTTTCTCGATGCCATTGATAACCTGTTGGATCTGGTCGACCTGCTCGCCGCTGAAGGTATCACCCTGCGTCATTTTGATATGGGTGGCGGTTTGGGCGTGACATATGGTGATGAGCAACCACCACTGCCTGAAGAATTGATAGATGCGGTGGCAGATCGCTTCACCAATCGCGACCTGACTCTGATCGTCGAACCAGGACGATCGATAGCAGCAAACGCAGGTATATTCGTGACCCGTGTTGAATACCTGAAGAACACCGACCACAAGCAGTTTGCCATTGTTGATGGCGCCATGAATGACTTGTTGCGCCCTGCGCTCTACGGCGCTTGGCAGGAAATCTTGCCGGTTCAGCGCAGCGCGGAACCTACGGTCGTGTACGACGTGGTTGGACCGGTGTGTGAATCTGCCGATTTCCTCGGTAAGGATCGCCCACTGGCTATTACTGCCGGAGATTTACTGGCGGTCAGAACTTCTGGAGCTTATGGTTTTGTTATGAGTTCTAACTACAATACCCGACCCCGAGCGCCAGAAATTATGGTCGACAGTAGTAATGCAGTCCTGGTGCGACCGCGTGAGAGCGTAGCCCAACTATTACAAACCGAATCTTGCCTGCCGGATTGAGAATATAAATGCAGATTCCTTTTACCAAAATGCATGGATTGGGCAATGACTTCATGGTCATCGATACGCTTGTGCGTGACGTGAAATTTACCCCTCAGCAGATACAGCATTTTGCCGACAGGAGATTTGGCATTGGCTTTGATCAGCTACTACTGATCAAGCCACCGAGCTCCCCTGACGTGGACTTTGATTACCAGATTTTCAATGGTGATGGCGAGGAAGTCGAACATTGTGGAAATGGCGCGCGATGCTTCGCGACCTATGTTCAGGACAAGCAACTCAGTGAAAACAATCCACTGAAGGTCAAGACTGTGAATCGTATTCTCAGCCTGATGCGTCAGGAAGATGGCCAGGTCAGTGTAAATATGGGAGAACCAGTGTTTACGCCAGGGGATATTCCCCTGCTTGGCAGTGATGAGGCTACGACATATGAGCGTTCTATCACTGTGGCGGACAAGCCCATGAGCGTGCAATTCTCAGCCTTGTCAGTTGGTAACCCCCACGCGGTAATTACTGTGGATGATGTTGAAAATACTGCTGTCACGGAAATAGGCGAAGCACTGGGCAAACACCCGGATTTCCCCGAGGGTGTGAACGTGGGATTCATGCAGATTCAGTCCCGCGAACGCATCAGCCTGCGGGTTTTCGAGCGCGGTGTCGGTGAGACACTGGCCTGTGGTACTGGCGCTTGCGCCGCAGTGGTCGCTGGTTGCCTGCAAGGTCTGTTAGATGGTACCGTCAACGTTAATCTGCGCGGTGGAGAACTGGTAGTAAGCTGGCAACCAGGCGAACCAATAATCATGACCGGACCCACCACCAAGGTCTACGAGGGGACAATCGAAATATGAGCAATGATGTTTCAACAGCAGAAAAGGTTGAAACCGAAAGTCTTGAGCTGACGGCAGATCAAGTTGCTGAATATTTGCGCCTGCATCCGGAGTTCTTTAGCGAGCAGGAAGATTTGCTGGCAGAACTTTCGCTCCCTCATGATAGTGGTAAAGCCATCTCCCTGTTGGAGCGCCAGGTAACTATCCTGCGCGAGCGTGGTATCGAGGCTCGCCAGAAACTCAACAATCTGTTGGCCAATGCTCGTAATAACGATCAGTTATTTGATACCACTCGCAATCTGGTGCTGGCATTGCTGCGCGCCAAAGACATTACAGAACTGGTGAATGTTACCCAGGATCAGTTAGCCAACCACACCAGTATTGATGCCTGCGAAATAATTCTCGTTGATTTCGATGGCATTAATGTAGCAAATACGGTGCGTGTTGAATCTGAAGCAAAGTTGAAGCAGGATTTTAGCGACGTATTTCGCCTCAAGCGGACTCACTGTGGGCCATTGGAATCGAGCGACATTGCATACCTCTTCCCCAATAACGAGTCAATTCGATCGACAGCTTTGTGTCCTGTTATGCATAACAGTCATATTCTGGCGATGATTGCCTTTGGCAATCAGGAAGACAATTATTTCAATGTCAATCTGGACACTCTGTTCCTCGATTTCATCGGCCGCGTGATAGGCGCTGTACTGGATCGCGAGATTGCCAGCACGCGCTAGTGTCTTGGCGCGCACCTGAATATCGCCAATGACAAACAGCAGCATCTCAACTGACTCCCCGAAGTCATCTACGCCAACCACACCTCTGGTTTCTGTCATTTGTCGTACGATTGGCAGACCCGAACTCGAAACCGCACTGCAATCGATAGCCGATCAGACCCACGAGCAGATCGAACTGGTCCTGGTTGATGCTTCAGGAAACGGTGAGGTCCGAAAGCGTCTCGATTCCTTCGACTTTTCTGCAGTCAGCTTTGTCAGCACTGGTCAAAAACTGCTGAGAGCTGCTGCTGCCAATGCCGGGCTTGAAAATGCGCAGGGGCAATACCTCATGTTTCTCGATGAGGACGACTGGATAAGCCCCCAACATATTGAACTGTTATTGCAGGCCATTGATCAGTCCGATGAATATCGGGCAGCTTATAGCAATGTGCAGAAAACCAGTCAGGCAGGCGAGCCACTGGAGCAAGTCTTCAACCAGGGCTACGATCCGGTATTGTTGATACGCGACAACTATATTCCTATCCATGCGATGCTATTTGATGCCTCACTGGTAGCCTCGGGCTGCCGCTTCGATGAGCGCTTTGACAATTATGAGGACTGGGATTTCTGGTTACAGCTCAGTCAGCACACGGCCTTTCTGCATCATAACGAGATCACAGCTTTCTATCGCGAGGGTGGCGAATCGGAGACCGCAAACGGGGATGAGAATCTGCGCTACCAAAGCGACAGTGTGCTGGGCAAGGCGCGCGCCACCATGTTCGACAAGTGGTCCCAGACTTGGACTGGAGATGAGCTGAATCAGCTCATGGGACATCTCATCAATGCAGATCGAAGCGCCAGACTAGACTCTGAACTCAGAGAAAAAATTCGGGAAACAGAAGAACTACACCAACGCTTGGAGAGTACCACGGCGGATCTGGATTCAGCCCAGATACAGGTGGATGAACTTGAGCATTCCCTCAAAGAGACGCAGTCCCACCTTGCTCACGTCGAGAAATATGTGCGTCATGTAGAGGAATCTCACCGTCTAATTGAGGACTCAATTTTCTGGCGCGCTACGGCTCCGTTGCGATGGCTGCGAGACAAGGTACGCGGCAACCAGGTTCAGAAAAAGACCGAGGTTATGTCAAAGCAGGAAGTCGAGCTGGCGGCAGCGAAAAAGCTGGAAGAATTTCTCCAATCAGGTAAATCCCTCAAGTTCTCCAACAGCAGTTCAGCGCAGGTTTCCATTATTCTGGTGTTCTTCAACAAAGCACCCCTTAGTTTTCTTTGCCTGCAGTCATTACTGCGCAATGCAGATGTCGATTTCGAACTGATTATTATCGACAATGCCTCCAGTGACGAGACCTCTCAATTATTGCAACGGATAAACGGGGCAGTCATTGAACGCAATGCTGAAAACCTTGGATTTGTGAAAGCAGTGAACCAGGGAGTTGGACTCGCTTCAGCACCACATATTCTATTGCTCAATAATGATGCCCAGCTTGAAACTGAAGCGTTATCGGCAGCATTAACCACACTGCAGTCTGACACCAGCATTGGCGCGGTAGGTGCCAAGATTAAATTGCTTGACGGCAGCCTGCAGGAAGCGGGCAGCATCATCTTCAATGATGGTAGCTGTCGCGGTTACGGCAGAGGTGACGATCCCGATGCGCCTCCGTATAGATTCAGACGCGACGTGGACTACTGCTCAGGAGCATTTCTTCTGTTCCGCCGCGCGGATTTCGATGCGCTCAATGGGTTCGACGAAGCCTATGCCCCAGCCTATTATGAAGAGTCCGATTTCTGTGTGCGACTGCGTAAAAAAGGACTGCGCACGGTATACGAGCCTGCCGCCGCAATCCTGCATTACGAGTTTGCCAGCTCAGGCGGCATGAAGAACGCTCAAGAGTTACAGCTCAAACACCGGGAACTTTTTTGTCAGCGGCACCCTGAATTTCTGGCACGGCAGCTACCCCCGGCAGAAAAGAACTTGCTGGCTGCACGCACTTCCAATTCCCTGCCAAACATCCTGGTAATAGACGACCGGGTTCCTCATCCCAGCCTGGGGGCAGGTTTCCCGCGTTGCGCAAAACTACTCAATACGTTGGCAGATTTCGGTAATGTCTGTCTGTATCCGCTACAGTTTCCCAAGGATGATTGGAATGAGATCTACAGGACGCTGGATTCTCGCATCGAAGTCATTCTAGACAGCGGACGCCGAGGCTTGCGTCGCTTCCTGGCCGAGCGACGCAATGCATTTGATACCATCATCGTTAGTCGTGAACACAATATGGCCTATATCAAACAAACAGGAAGCCTGATTGCCAATACCGATGCGCGCATTATCTATGATGCCGAAGCATTAACAGCACCTCGCGAGATTATGAAGCGGGAACTTAATGGAGCCTGGTTAAGCGACCGTGACAAACAACGCCTACTTGAAGATGAGCTCGACTTGGCGCGGTATGCCAGTACAATTCTTGCCGTCTCTGAAGGTGAAGCAGTTTATTACCGGGAACACGGTTATAAGGATGTCAGGGTATTGGGCCACGCTATCGAGCCCGAGCCAACACCAAACGACTTTGCGGCTCGCTCGGGAATTTTGTTCGTTGGCGCTTTGCGGGATGAAGGTTCTCCGAACGTCGATTCTCTGGTCTGGTTTGTGCAGGAATGCTTACCTCTTATCGAAGAAACGATACCGGATATCGAGTTGCACGTAGTGGGAGGCAATTCGGCTCCCTCCCTGGCGCAGCTGAGACATAGCAGAATAAAGTTCCATGGTCGTCTCAACTCTCTGGTAGATAAATACAACCAGTGCCGGGTATTTATCGCACCAACTCGTTTTGCCGCAGGCATTCCTCATAAGGTTCACGAAGCAGCTGCACAAGGGCTGCCCTCAGTAACGACCACACTCTTAGCGCGACAGCTCGATTGGCAACATGGTCAGGAACTATTACAGGGTGACACTGCCGAGGATTTCGCCGAAGCTTGCATAAAGCTATATCAGGATGAAGATTGTTGGAACTCGGTTCGCAAAGCCGGAGTGCAGGCAATTTCGCAAGACTGTTCTCCAACCGTTTTCAGAGAAACACTTGAAGCACTTGTCACCAATAAAGAATGAGTGTCAGGTTAGCGACTTGGAGTCGCGAACACCAGAAAGAATGTTATGCCAGTATTGTTTGCGTTGATGTGATGAAATGAATAACCAGGTCGCCTTGATGAAAAATCTGATTATGTCTCGAATCTTCCAGCCAATCGGCGAATATTTCATGCGATAGAGGTGGATACGATTTCGGCTGGAGTAGTAAGTCCGGGAGGGATTATGCTGCGCCATGATGCCTGCTTTAACAAGCGGGTTCAGACTACGCTCCCCGATAGCGTGATACATCACGGCATCGTCTGTGCCAATCAGATCGAAACCTTTGGATTTAGCACGAAAGCACCATTCGAGATCGACATTGTCGATAAAGTAACTCTCTTTCATCATACCTACTTCATCAATATTCTTTAACGCGATAAGGGTGCCGGAAGTAATTAGAAAATCGGCAACAAAATGATTGCGAGTCTTGGCGAAGTGCCGATCTGTGCGTAACAGGAAGCGGTTAAAGATTTTGAATGGGTTCTGGCGCATGGTTTGCGGATTGATCAATCGCGGGCCAACCGCGGCAATACCCCTTTCGCTGTGCGGCGCTGCATCGACGTAAGCGCCCATCATGCGGGATATAAAAAGGTCACACAGACTACTGTCCTGATCGAACAGAAACACAAACTCGAAACCACCATCAATTGCCCATTGAATGCCAAGGTTCAGCGCTTTGGCCAGACCTTCGTTTTCGTCCAGACGGATAAGATCCTTGCAATTTTCGTATACAGTAATCGAGTCAGCCAGACGCTCAATTTCCGGAGAGCCATTATCGATTACAACAAATGAAGTCTCCTTGTTGATCTGGCCCAGGAGTTTCAGAAGCGCGGTAAAGTCAGGTCTGTAAGTGACCACTACCGCGCAACTGGATTTAGCCGATGCGGCTTTCATGAAGCGGGGTTCTCAAGTGCTTCATCCGGAACTTCAATCGAGCCTTTGACCGATTGGGGATTGCGTTTAATGAGTACCATAAAATACAAAATGGACATGACGCCAAACAACAGGCCCACGACAACTCCTGCGTCTACAATACCGCGCCAAGGCTGGGGTAGTTGCCGTGCAATCAGCACGAAACAGATAATCATCAGCGTAAGCCCGAAAGAAAACAGCTTACGGCGAGTGGTTGCATGGATATAGCCCATACAAAACAGGGGTGCCAAAATAATATGCAGCAAACGCGGGTTGGATTGCAGATAGGAAGCGCGCAGGACTACCCGGGGCGCAAAGCCCTGATGGAAACCTTTGTAGCCTTCTGCGTACGCCATATAGATGATACTGAAGAACAGTGCCGCCCATTGCCACAGGCTCAGGCTGATATGCTCCAATTCCAGTGCCATGGGTAAAAGTCTATAGACGGCAAATAGAAGCAATAAGAGTACGCCTCCTATCCCCCAGACAAAACCGATAAATCTCACGAGAAACCGCCAAATGCAAAGATAGGGGCTATTATAGCGACATTCCGGGTTTTGCGGGTAAATGACAGTGCTTCGCATCAAGAAATAAAGTGAGATATTATGCCCAGCGCACGCTTGAGCCCGGGCCAGAAGGGCTGCCTCCGCCTCCTACACCGAATCCAGTTCCGAGATTAAACACAGGATCACTACAAATGAGTATCAAGCTTGGCATCGTGATGGACCCGATAGATTCCATCAATGTTAAAAAGGACACCAGCCTCGCCATGCTGCTGGCCGCCCAGTCACGCGGGTGGACTATTCAATACATGCTGCAGCCTGACCTTTACCTGGATCAGGGTGTGGCGCGCGCCAATATGCTGGAACTGAGCGTTGCAGATAACCCTGAGGATTGGTACAGCTTCGGGCCAGCCAGCAATCAGGCACTGCAGGATCTCGATGTGATCCTGATGCGCAAGGATCCACCCTTCGATATGGACTATATTTATAGTACTTATCTGCTTGAACAAGCTGCTCTCAATGGTTGCCTGGTGGTGAACAACCCCCAGAGTTTGCGTGACTGTAATGAAAAACTGTTCGCTACCCAGTTCCCCGAGTGTTGCCCGCCATTTCTGGTTGCAGCCGATTCACCCCATTTAAAGGCTTTCCATGCCGAGCACCAGGACGTCATCTTCAAGCCGCTAGATGGTATGGGTGGCGCGTCGATTTTTCGCGTCAGGGAGAATGACCCCAATCTTAGCGTGGTCATTGAAACCCTTACCCTGGGTGGCAGTCGACATATCATGGCGCAGCGCTTTATTCCGGAAATTTCTGCAGGCGACAAACGCATACTGTTAATTGATGGCGAGCCTGTCGACTATGCGTTGGCGCGGATTCCCGCGAGCGGCGAAACCCGGGGCAATCTGGCAGCCGGAGGCAGCGGTGTGACGCAACAGATAAACGACAGGGATCGCTGGATTTGTGAACAGGTCGGACCGATATTAAGAGAAAAGGGTTTACTCTTCGTGGGACTCGACGTAATCGGGGACTACCTGACTGAAATCAATGTCACCAGTCCTACCTGTGTGCGGGAAATCGACAAGGCACAGGGTCTGGATATCGCTGGCGACCTGATGGCATGTATAGCAGACAAGCTGGCGGCAAAGTAGAGCAGGTCTTCACAGAATGACAGAAGATGACGCAAATTTATCGAATGAACGCTTCGGCTTTACGGTGTTCCTGTCGGCCTGTGCCCACGCAATCCTGATTCTCGGCGTGGGATTTACCTATTTGGGTGAAACCAATTCCGAGCCTGCATTGGAAATCACTATGGCGCAGTACAGGAGTGACATCGCGCCCGATGATGCTGATTTTCTGGCGCAGGAAAACCAGCTTGGCAGCGGCGTACTTGATGAAACTGCGGTTCCCAGCACGCCTTTCGAATCCGACTTCAATGCGGACACGATTGAGGAATCCCTGCCTCTGCCAGAACAGCTACCTAGATCTGAAGAACTCATTTCCGAGGATATTGCGGTGCTATCGAGTTTTGACACTGACTCTCAGGTACGCCAGCAACTGGAAGAAACGGAACAAGAGACTGACCAGGCACTGGATGAAAATGCTTCTGCCGAGGAACTAAGCCTCGCCATCGCCAGCTTGCAGGCCCAACTCGACCTGCGCCGACAGGAATATGCCAAGCGACCGCGGCGCTATACGATTTCATCAGCCTCCACCAGGCGCAGTGAAGACGCAGCCTATCTGGATGCGTGGCGGCGTCGCATAGAAGCCGTGGGCAACGTCAATTATCCGGAAGCAGCCAGGCGCCAGGAGATTTATGGCAGCCTGCGACTCCTTGTGGCATTGCGTCCTGATGGCAGCGTTGACGATATCGAAATCCTGCAATCCTCCGGGCACAGTATCCTTGATCAGGCAGCAATTGAAATTGTCAGCATGGCCGCGCCGTTCGAGCCATTTCCAGAGGCAATGCTGGCAGAAGCTGATATACTCGAAATTATTCGCACCTGGCGCTTTCACGAAGGCAACGCTTTAACCAGTTACTGACTGGTTCCTAATATTGCATTATGAACGAGAAAACCAAAACTGGATTTCTTGAACACCAGTTCCTGATTGCGATGCCGCAACTTCAGGATCCCTATTTCGCCCAGACCGTTACCTATTTATGGAAACATAATGAAGACGGCGCGCTGGGTATTGTGATCAACAAACCTCTGCAAGCATGCATCGCCGATATATTCGACGAGCTGGATATCGTCTGTGAAACAGAAAATAATCTTTTTCGCCAACAACAGGTTCTCGCTGGTGGTCCCGTTGAGCGTGACAAGGGCTTTATTATTCATGATGCGGGTGACAACTGGGAATCCTCCATTGCTATCACTCCAGAAATCACAATTTGCACCTCGAAGACCATACTGCAGGACATTGCCGCAGGCGGTGGTCCACAAAATTACCTGGTAGCGCTTGGATGCGCCGGATGGGAAGCCGGCCAACTGGAACAGGAAATCAGCGACAATGCCTGGTTAACTGCTCCGGCCAATACTGACCTGTTGTTTTCCCGCGACCATAGCCAAAAGCTCAATGCCGCTGCAGGTATACTCGGCATTGATCTGCAACAGGTCTCCCCTGAAGCCGGCCATTCCTGAACAACGACCTGTGATCGACTGCCAATGATTCTTGATACTTTTCCGCTCGACCGTACTGCAACCGTTAGCGCATTGGGATTTGATTTTGGCACCCAGCGCATCGGCGTGGCGTTTGGCCAGAGCTTGTCTGGCACGGCACGTACGGTTTGTGTTCTAAAAGCTAATGACGGCATACCAGACTGGAGCAAGATAGAAGAATTAATTGCTGAGTGGCAGCCTACTGCATTGGTAATTGGCCTTCCCTACAATCTGGACGGCAGCGATAGCGAGTTGCTCATTCGGGCAACCAAATTTGCCCAGCGCCTGCATGGACGTTTCGGCCTGCCGGTTTATGGCATGGACGAACGTTTATCATCCCATGCTGCGATTGAACAAATCATCGAGGAAAATGAAAGCCATGCCAAAACCAAACACATTGATGATGTAGCGGCCCAGATCATCCTGCAGAACTGGTTGCAGGAGCTTTCACAACAACAGAAAAAGGTTGAATGAAGACATTCCCTTTTACACCCCAGTCTCAATACCCTTTGTCACCCAGGCAATGGTGGTTATTGATGCTCAGCGTAGTAGTTGGTTTTACTATCTTACTGCTTCCCCCTTTTATCTTTTCAGGGGCAATCGCACGGCTGATTCCTGCCCTTTTATTTTTAGTCATTCCAGTTTACACACTGCACCGAATGAAACCTGGAAGCCTGAATCAGCTGTTCAGGACTCCTGATCTCCGTGATTCAGCCTACATCGTGCTATTTGGCATTCTCAATCTCGCAATTACACTGCTGATTGCGACATTATTAAGTGCTCAGGTAAATCCCAGCCCTAATGCCATTTTCGAATTGCTATCCTCGCTAGCAGGTCTGAAAATCCTGCTGTTTTTCCTGATTACGATTCCTCAGCTGATCGGTGAAGAAGTTTTTACGATACTGCCATTTCTAGCACTAATAGTATTTTTCCAATCAAGAATGGGATTCTCGAAAAACCGAGCTATTGTTTTTACCTGGCTGATAACAGCCCTTGGGTTTGGACTAGCCCACCTCCCTGCTTATGACTGGAACTTGATTCAATGTATTTTAATTATCGGAACTGCGCGACTGATTCTCACATTGGCTTATATAAAAACTCTCAATCTATGGGTCTCTACCGGTGCACACATCATCACTGACTGGTTCCTTTTTGCTACTGCACTAACAATTACACCATAGCGCGATATTTTAACAACGATAATACCTGGATGAAAAAGACGGTAGCTAAGTAGCACGAGGCGTGAAACATACCTTTTAGATAGGCGAGCATTGAATGAGGACACAACGCAGTGATGCAACGCTAAAACTTTTTAATCAGAAATTCACAAAATTTCTGGAGTAAAAGTCGTGTGGAGAAGCAATACGAGGCGCCCCGCAGCGAGGCGCGAGACATACCAGTTTGGTAGGGGAGCGGCCGAGCGAGGACGCAACGAAATAGTGCGACTCACACGGCTTTTAATCAGAAATTTAGAAATTTTCGGGCATCTTGGCTTTGGAGCGCGCATCCTCTTTGGTAACCAGCCCCTTGGCGAGCAGATCCTTCAAACACTGATCCAGCGTCTGCATCCCTACTCCCGCACCGGTCTGAATTGCCGAGTACATCTGCGCCACTTTGTCTTCACGGATCAGATTGCGAATCGCACCTGTGCCAATCATTATCTCGTGCGCCGCTATACGACCACCGCCTGGCTTCTTCAGGAGTGTTTGGGAAATTACCGCCTGCAGTGACTCTGAGAGCATGGAACGTACCATGTCTTTTTCTGCGGCTGGGAAAACATCAATTACACGGTCAATAGTCTTGGCTGCTGAGGTGGTGTGCAAAGTTCCAAAAACCAGGTGGCCCGTTTCCGCCGCTGTCAGGGCGAGTCGAATTGTTTCAAGGTCACGCAGCTCACCAACCAGGATGATGTCCGGGTCCTCACGCAGTGCTGAACGCAGTGCTTCGTTAAAGCCATGTGTATCGCGGTGCACCTCACGCTGGTTTACCAGGCATTTTTTGCTCTGATGCACGAATTCGATAGGATCTTCAATCGTAAGAATATGTTCGTACTTGGTTTCATTAATGTAATCAACCATCGCCGCCAAAGTGGTGCTCTTGCCGGAACCTGTTGGGCCTGTCACGGCAACGAGGCCACGAGGCACATCTGAGATTTTCTTGAACACCTCTCCCATTCCCAATTGTTCCATCGATAAAACCTTGGAAGGAATGGTTCGAAATACTGCCCCTGCGCCGCGATTCTGCATAAATGCATTGACACGAAAACGCGCGAGGCCGGGTACTTCGAATGAAAAGTCAGTCTCAAGGAATTCTTCATAGTCCTTGCGCTGCTTGTCATTCATGATTTCATAAATCAGCTGATGAACTTCCTTATGATCCATCTCCGGTACGTTGATGCGCCGAATATCCCCATCAACCCGGATCAGGGGAGGCATGCCTGCAGTGATGTGCAAGTCAGAAGCCCCTTGTTTGACGCTAAACCCTAATAGTTCTGTAATGTCCATCGGCCTTACCTATTTATTGTTTCTGTTTATTATTTCAATTTAATATAAAGCGATTGTGGTTATTGATGGAAAGTAGCCGTAATACTGGTTATATCGGCCACGCTCAACTATAGTACCTGTCCTTTGACGATTATCCTATACCCGTCATCTGCGTAAACCGTGACCAGCATATCAAAAAATATTGCCACTCTACTGACCCGGATTCGGCGTTGTGAAGCAGAGAATCAACGCGAACCAGGCAGTGTAGAATTGCTCGCAGTCAGCAAAAAGCATGGGGTTGATAAAATTATCGAGGCCTATGAGGCTGGCCAGCGCCATTTTGGCGAGAATTACTTGCAAGAAGCCGAAGCGAAGATCGCGGAACTCGGCGAACTGGAAATCGTCTGGCACTTTATCGGGCCTATACAATCAAACAAGACTCGGGGTATCGCCAACCAGTTCGACTGGGTGCATAGCGTTGATCGACTAAAAATTGCACGCCGCCTTAGCGAACAACGCTCACCGGAATTGTCCGAGCTGAATCTGTGTGTGCAGGTCAATGTCTCGCAGGAAGACAGCAAATCCGGTGCTGCCATGGAGGAATTGGCAAGTCTGTGCGGCGCCATAAACGAACTGCCTAACATCAGGCTCCGGGGCCTCATGGCAATACCGGAAGCGACCACTGATATTGCCAGGCAGCATGCGGTATTTCATGAACTTGCGGAAAAATTCACCGAACTCAGGCACGGCCTGCCGCACATGGACACCTTGTCCATGGGAATGACTGATGACTACCCGGCCGCTATCGCCGAGGGTGCCACGTTCATTCGCATTGGCACTGCAATCTTCGGCAAACGCACAGATTAGCGACCGCAGTTCCCCTGTACTGGAATTGTTCTTTATTTTGAATTCAATTGTGATGCGCTGCATAGTCAGGCACGTGCAGGACTCCCTAAAGCCATGTCGAGCCCAGGCAACACCTGTGCGCCCCTATTCATGACCCGACCCGCCTTGTGAGGTAGAATACCGCCTCGCAGGCAACTCAGAACAACGTCTCGGGAGCAGTTTTGAATACGACGAAAATAGGCTTTATCGGTGCCGGTAATATGGCTGGCAGCCTTATCAAGGGCCTCGTTTCCCAGGGTCATAATCCCGAGCATATCTGGGCCTGTGATATCGACAGCCAAAAGCTCCAGACACTGGCTGAAGATTGCGGTATTCAAACCGCAGAGGCAGGCGAACTGGTGCGCACTGCTGATATTGTTGTGCTGGCCATAAAACCGCAGGTCATGGCGCAGATCTGTGGTGAGCTGGCAGCCGAATTACCAGAGTCTCCGCCTTTGATTGTTTCTATCGCGGCGGGAATTAATGCCAAAAGTATTGAGCAATGGCTAAAGCGGCCAGTACCATTAGTGCGTTGCATGCCTAACACACCGGCATTGATCGGACTTGGAGCCAGCGGCCTGTATGCCAACGCACTGGTTAACAAATCCCAGAAAGAGCAGGCCGAGCAAATCTTGTCAGCAGTGGGTATCGCTGTCTGGGTAACAGATGAAGCAGGCATTGATGCCGTTACGGCAGTATCTGGTAGCGGCCCGGCATACTTCTTCCTGTTTATAGAAGCAATGCAGGAGGCGGCCGTGAAACTGGGCCTCGATTCCGACACCGCAAGAGCGCTGGTGAACCAGACTGCGGTGGGCGCTGCGCAATTAGCAAGCCAGAGTGAACATGATGTGGCAACACTCAGGCGTCAGGTGACCTCGCCTGGCGGCACAACAGAGCAGGCCATCGCTGCATTTGAATCAGGTGAATTGCGAAGCCTGGTGGAAACCGCGCTACAATCAGCATATGAGAAATCCATCGCACTGGCCAAAGAGCTGGGCGAATAACTGGAATATTGAAGAGTAGATAGTATGGGAGTATTCGGAAGTACAGCCGCTTTACTGGTCAATGCCCTTTTGGGGATTTATCTATTGGCAGTGCTGTTGCGTTTTTTGCTGCAGATTGCCAAGGCAGATTTTTATAATCCTGTTTCTCAGGCGGTCATTCGTATAACTGATCCTCTGGTACGCGTTTTCAGGCAATTCATCCCTGGCTATAAAGGTATTGATTTTTCCAGCCTCTTTCTTGCTATTTTGCTACAGGCATTTGGTATTTGCGCATTGATCTTGCTCTATGGTGCGAGCATTCCTGGCATCGGATCCATAGTGACCTGGTCCGTAGTTGGCACGCTAATGTTCATAATCAATATTTATTATTGGGCTATTATTGCTTCAATCATTATGTCGTTCGTCATGATGTTCTCTGGCAACATGAACCCGCACCCGCTGTTACAACTTATATGGCAGCTTACCGAACCGGTGATGGGGCCAATACGCAAGGTTATTCCTCCCATGGGCGGACTGGATTTTTCACCCATATTCATATTCATTGGTATTAACCTGTTACGTAACATCATCAACCAGACCTTTGGAATCTCCAATCTTGCTCCTGTGATCATTGGGGTCTAGATAATAAGCAAGCTTTCCGCTTGACGGCTCAGGCTACGAACCATGTTTTATCGCTGGGAGCAGGAAGCACTTTTTATAAGTTGCAAGATCATACCCAGGTCCAGCGTCGATCGAATAGCGGAAGCAAGCGGGGATTATCTTAGAATCAAGATCACTGCCGCGCCAACGGATGGTAAAGGGAATGCCCACCTTATCCGATATTTGTCCAAACAGTTTAAAGTCAGGCAAACTAACATTAACATCGTCAGCGGGCAGACCAGTAATCGCAAAGTAATACGTATTGCAGCGCCACTCCATTTACCTGCTGGCATAGAAAAATCTGATAAGTGATGTACAAACGAAAATGTCAGACTCCACAACTACAACTTCTGTAGGCCTGGTAAAGCCAGAGACCTACCACTTTGATGAGCCGCTGACTTTGCGTAGCGGTAAAGTGCTGCCTGCCTATGATCTGGTGGTGGAAACCTATGGCGAGCTGAATGCGCAAAAATCCAATGCCATCCTGATCTGTCATGCGCTGAGTGGCGATCACCATGCTGCTGGCTATCACGACGCCAACGACAAGAAGCCCGGGTGGTGGGACAGTTGTATTGGACCAGGCAAGGCTATCGATACCAATGTGTTCTTTGTCGTCAGCCTCAATAACCTGGGTGGTTGCAGTGGCAGTACCGGACCCACATCACTCAATCCGGAAACGAATAAACCTTATGGGCCGGATTTCCCTGTGGTCACCGTGCGCGACTGGGTTGCCAGCCAGGTGCTGCTAATGGACCGACTCGGTATTCCCAAATGGGCCGCAGTAATCGGGGGCAGTCTGGGTGGCATGCAGGTTTTGCGCTGGGCGATCAGTTACCCGGAGCGGCTGCATCATGCTATTGCTATTGCTGCAGCGCCCAAGTTGTCGGCGCAGAATATTGCGTTTAATGAAGTGGCCCGACAATCCATTACCCATGATCCCAACTTTCATAATGGCCGTTATCTGGAACACGGCACTTCGCCGAAGCAGGGCTTGATGCTGGCACGCATGGTCGGGCACATCACTTATTTATCCGACAGCGCCATGCGTGCCAAGTTCGGAAAAACTATCAGTGACTTCGAACAACAAGCAACCAACTTCGGCCGCGACTTGCGCTCGGGTAAGCTCAGCTTTGGATTCAACGTGGATTTTCAGGTCGAGAGTTACCTGCACTACCAGGGTGAGCGCTTTTCGGAAAACTTCGATGCCAATACTTATTTGTTGATGACGAAAGCGCTGGACTACTTTGACCCGTCTGTGGACTTCGATGGAGACCTGTCGCGCGCCTTTGAGAAAACAAATTGCAAGTTTTTGATCATGTCGTTCAGCACCGATTGGCGCTTCCCGCCGGAGCGTTCGCGCGAACTGGTTCAGCACCTGCTCAAGGCAGGTCGCGAAGTCAGTTATCTGGAAATCGAAGCCGATCAGGGTCACGATGCATTCCTGATGCCGATCCCTCGCTATTCCAGCGCTTTGTCGAGCTATCTCAAGCGCGTGCACAGGGAGGTCAATGCCAATGCGTCCTGATCTGGCCATCATTGAGCAACTGATTCCTTCGGGCAGCCGCGTCCTCGATCTCGGGTGTGGTGATGGTAATCTTTTGCACTATTTGCAGGAAGAAAAGCAGGTCCACGGTATTGGTCTTGAAATTGACGAACTGAATATCGAGAACTGCCTGGAGAAAGGCGTTAATGTGATCGAACAAAACCTGGACCAGGGGTTATCCAACTTCCAGTCCAACAGTTTCGATACTGTACTGCTGGCCCAAACCATTCAGGCACTCAGCAAACCAGACATTCTGATTGATGAGATGTTAAGGATTGGCGAATACGGAATAGTCACGTTCCCCAATTTTGGCAACTGGAAGAGTCGGTTGTATTTGTTCAGCCGAGGCCGTATGCCAGTGTCCAAATTCATGCCCTATGAATGGTACGACACGCCTAACATTCACTTTTGTACCGTAAAGGATTTTGATGCGCTTTGCGCCGAGAAAAACATCCGGGTGTTAACACGTACAGTGGTCGATTCGCAGCATCAAGGAAGCTGGTACATGAAAATGTGGCCAAATTTCCTCGGAGAGATTGCCATCTATCACATTACCCGGGGAGATCGTTAGCATGCAGGAAATAGTATTGGCCAGTAATAACACCGGCAAACTGCGTGAACTGCAATCGATACTCGCCGACCGCAGTGTGCAACTTATCCCCCAGGCAGAATTCGACATCAGCGAAGCCGTTGAGAGCGGCCTGTCGTTTGTCGAAAATGCACTGATAAAGGCGCGGCACGCCAGTCTGGAAACCGGCCTGGCGGCAATCGCTGATGATTCCGGTATCGAAGTCGATGCCTTAAATGGTGAGCCAGGTATTTATTCAGCGCGTTATGCCGGCGTCAGCGGACCCAGTGCTGATGCCGAAAATAATGCCAAACTGCTGGCAGAACTGGAGCAGGTACCTGAACAGGATCGAACCGCCCGGTTTCAATGCGCTATCGTGTTCATGCGCCACGCCAGAGACCCCATGCCGTTGATCTGCCAGGGCACATGGGAAGGTCGTATACTTTTTGCTGAACAAGGTGAAAATGGTTTCGGGTATGATCCCCTGTTCTATGTGCCGGAGTACGACTGTGCATCAGCGGAACTGGATGCTGCGACCAAAAATGCTGTCAGTCATCGCGGTCAGGCCCTCACGCAGTTGAAGCAATGCTGGAATCCCCGCCTCTAAGTCTCTACATCCATATCCCCTGGTGCATCCGCAAGTGCCCGTATTGCGACTTCAATTCCCATGAGGCTGCTGTCAGCCTGCCAGAGAAGGATTATGTCACCGCGCTGTGCGAAGATTTCGATACCGAACTGGAAAATCTCGATGGCAGAAAAATACAAAGTATTTTCATTGGAGGCGGCACGCCCAGTTTATTCAGGGCTGAACATATTGCGAATTGCCTCGATCACATACGTACTCAAAGTTCGCTGGCTACAGATGTGGAAATAACCCTGGAAGCTAACCCCGGTGCGGTCGATGAGAGCAATTTTACCGGCTTTCGTGCTGCGGGCATTAACCGTCTGTCATTGGGCATCCAGAGTTTCCAGCAGGATGCGCTGGCAAAACTTGGGCGCGTGCATAACGATGCGGACGCACATCGTGCAATTGCGGTTGCACGCAATGCCGGATTTACCAATATCAATCTCGATCTCATGCACGGATTGCCAGATCAGACTGTTGACTCGGCATTATCTGATTTGCGCACTGCTATTACTTATGAACCTGAACATATGTCCTGGTATGAACTGACGATTGAACCCAATACAGTCTTTTACCGGCGTCCACCACAATTGCCGGACGATGACATACTGGTACAGCAACAGGACGCCGGTCATGCCTTGCTCGCAGAGAGCGGTTACCGCAGGTACGAGGTATCTGCCTATGCAAAGGAAAACCGACAATCGATTCATAACATTAATTACTGGGAGTTTGGTGATTACATCGGTATTGGAGCTGGCGCACATGGCAAACTCACCAACACTAATGATGGGCACATTGTGCGAACCCGAAAACATCGCCAGCCACAACATTACATGGCCAGTTCAATGTCGCGCCTGGCAGAAAAATCGGTGATTCCGGAACAGGACCGGGCACTGGAGTTTCTCCTTAATGCTTTACGTCTGCGCGAAGGTTTCGACATAAACTGCTTCGCCCGACGCACTGGCCTGCCTTTCGACACCATTGCAAAGCAGGTAGAATGTATGGTCAATGAAGGGCTGTTATTGCACGAGGGTGAACGGTTAAAGGCCAGCAACAAAGGCTATCTTCACCTGAACAAGCTATTGGAGGAATTCCTGTAAATGGAAGAAAAACTGTTCGAGCGACACTGCGAAGCCTGCCGTATGGGTGCGCCGGTTGTTACTGACGAGGAAGCCAATCAGCTAATGTTGGGGGTGCCTGCCTGGCGCCGTGAATTTCACGAAGGCGTGGACAAGCTCAGTCGGGAATTTCATTTTGTGGAGTTTAAGGATGCCTTTGCATTTACCTATAAGATCGCCAGCCTGGCAGAAAGAGAAAATCATCACCCGGCTATTCTTACCGAGTGGGGCAAGGTAACCGTATACTGGTGGTCTCATAAAATTAATGGCTTGCATGTGAATGATTTCATCATGGCAGCAAAAACCGATATGATTGCCAAGCTCTCAGTCAAAAGCTGAGGTTCCTACACTTTCGACCAAGAATATTATGACAAATCGTTTTCCTGATTTGTTCACGCATCTGGACAATGTCATCAAGCTGCCCAGCATCAGCTCTGCCAACTCGCAGATTGATATGGGTAATCAGGGCGTCATTGACTATTTGTCCAATGAATTTGAAGCGCTGGGATTTAGCTGCGAACAAATCCCTGTGGCCGATCCCAAAGATGGCAAATCCAACTTGATTGCAACACTTGGGAGTGGGCCTGGTGGCCTGGTGCTATCCGGCCACACCGACACCGTACCGCTTGATGAGGAACTGTGGACAGTAAACCCGTTTGCCCTCACGCAGAAAGACGGCAAGCTATACGGACTGGGTGCCACAGACATGAAGGGGTTTTTTGCGTTGATCCTGGAAGCGGTCAAACCACTGCGCCAGGAGAATTTTGTCGAACCCCTTATTGTATTGGCCACTGCCGATGAAGAAACCTCAATGGAAGGCGCCCGCGAACTGGCAAAACTCGGTCGACCTCGAGCCCGCGCTGCGATTATCGGCGAGCCTACCAGCCTGCAGCCCGTACATTGCCATAAGGGCATTATGATGGAATCCATCCGCCTGCTCGGGCAGAGTGGCCATTCCTCCAACCCGGCGTTGGGACGCAATGCGTTGGATGCCATGCATGCAGTGATTGCCGAACTCATCAGATTCCGGGATGCACTTAAAGAGCGTTATCATAGCGACCTGTTCGAAATACCCTACCCCACCCTGAATCTCGGCAGTATACATGGTGGCGATAACCCCAACCGGATATGTGGTCATTGCGAGCTTGAGTTTGATATTCGACTCATGCCGGGTATGCACATAGAAACATTGAGAGAAGAAATCAAACAGCGGGTCGCACGTATAACGAATCCGCTGGGAATCAAGTTTGACCTGCTACCTCTGTTTTCAGGCGCGCCAGCCTTTGCCAGCGCCGAGGACAGCAGTTTGCTGCGCGCTGCGGAAAAATTGACCGGACACGACGGCATCAGCGTCGCATTTGCTACCGAAGGCCCGTTTTTACAACAATTAGGGATGGATACCATTATTCTTGGACCAGGAAATATCGACCAGGCCCATCAGCCTGACGAGTATATGTCTATAGACATGATCAACCCCTGTATTGAGATGCTGCAACAAATGATCAGGCAACATTGCCTGGGCTAGGGAAAGAAAATGACAGAGATGAAAAACATCATCGATTGGTTTCGTGCATCAGCCACTTACATCAACGCACATCGCGGCAAGGTATTCGTGATTATGCTAAGTGGCGAAGCCATGGCAGATCCAAACCTGCCCAATATTGTGTACGACCTCAGCCTGCTGCGCAGCTTTGGCGTCAAGCTGGTCATCGTTCACGGTTCGCGCCCGCAAATCAGTTCAGCATTGGAACAGCGCGGCCTGAAAAACAGCTACCACAACAATGTTCGAATCACCGAAGCCAATAGTATCCACTGTATAAAGGAAACAGTGTCAGGCCTCAGTGTCGACCTGGAATCCATGTTCACCATGGGCATGAGTAACTCGCCTCTGCATGGCGCTGACATTCGTCTGTGCCGGGGCAATTTTGTCACTGCCAAACCGCAGGGCATTCATGACGGTGTGGACTTTCATTACACCGGCAGAGTAAGAAAAATTCATGCCGATGCTATTCAACAACAGCTTGCCCACAACAACATAGTCTTGCTGTCGAATCTGGGCTACTCACTTACCGGCGAAGTGTTTAATCTCACTGCGGAAGAGGTGGCAACCGAAGCCGCTATCGCACTTCAGGCCGAAAAACTCATCCTGTTCATCCCTGAAAATGGCGTACACGATGATGACGGCGACCTGGTGGCGTCACTCGATGGAAAATCGGCCGAGCTTTATGCCAGGCAACTGTCTTCCAGGTCAGACCAGGATTCAGTGTGCACTGCGCAGGCATTGCAAGCCGCACTGCGAGCCTACACCAACAGCGTGCGCCGTATTCACCTGGTTGGCTATAAGGAAAATGGCGCATTATTACAGGAACTCTATACCCGGGAAGGCCAGGGCAGCCTGCTTAGCAGCGACAGTTTTGATTTGTTACGCCCGGCCAGTATTGAAGATATTGCTGCAATCCTTAACCTGATCAGGCCTCTGGAGACCGAGGGAACGCTGGTTGAGCGTTCACGCGAATTGCTGGAAAACGAGATCAATAATTTTCAGGTGATTGAACTGGAAGGCACGGTGATTGCCTGTGCGGCGCTTTATCCTATTGAGAGCGACAGTGCCGAACTTGCCTGTATTGCCATTCATCCGCATTACCAGAAACATGGTTATGGGAAGCGCCTGTTGGAGAATATAGAGAAGCAGGCCGCCAGGCAGGGATTCAGTAAATTATTTGTACTTACTACAGTGACTGATCACTGGTTCAAGGAACACGGATTCGAGTCCATCGACCTCAGCGAACTGCCACTGCAGAAACAACAGCTTTATAACTATCAACGCAAATCGAAGGTGCTCAGAAAGTTGCTGGGCTAGGGAACTGCTGATCTAGTTTTCTGAATAAACTTTTGCACTAGAGCTTTTCCAGTAAACAAATACTGAAGTCATATGTATTGTTTTCGTCGGCATGATAATCCTGCCGGCTAACCTCTTTCCATTGTGACTCATCAAATCCTTCCAGCACCACATCTCCTTGCACTTCTGCATGCACTCTTGTCAGGTGAAATCGATCAGCATCTGGCAGCGCAGCGGCGAAAATGCCGGCACCACCAATTACGAATGCTTCTTCCAATCCTTCAATGTAAGCGATGCTCTCAGCCAGTTTGCGAGCCTCATCCAGTGAAGATACGACTCGAGCTCCCTCGGCTATGTAATCAGGCTGTGACGAAATCACGATATTGGTGCGGCCAGGAAGTGGCCTGCCAATGGATTCCCAGGTCTTGCGCCCCATGATAATTGGATGGCCCATTGTTGTGCGCTTGAAATATTTGAGGTCTTCAGACAATCGCCAGGGCAGGCTGTTATTCCGACCAATAACTCCATTGGTAGCCATGGCGAAAATAAGAGACAGTTTCATATGCAGGCCACTTATACAGAAAATGGGTAAGCTATGGGGTCATGATGCTGATATCCCTGTACTGAAAAATCAGCCAGCGTAACCCAGGTTTCCAGATCTTTCAGAGATTTGATATCAGGATTGATTTGTAACGTGGGCGGCGGGAACGGCTCGCGCTTGAGTTGCACGTCGCGCATCAATTCGAGTTGGTCTTCATAGATATGGGCATTAACTATCTTGTGATAGGCCATGCCGGGTTTGTGGCCAGTAATTTGTGCAACCAGTGCCAGCAATGCAAACACTTGAATCTGGTTAAAGTTGAGCCCCAATGGGACGTCGCAGGACCGCTGGTAGCTGGTTAGATGAAGAGTATCTCCCAGCAAGGAAAACGTATGCGTATGCATGCAGGGCCGCAAACACCCCAGGTCAAATTCACCGGGATTATAGAAAGTCAGGATTTCGCCGCGGTCGTCCAGACCATCTGAGAGGTTATTTATGATCTTGGCCAACTGATCGAGAGTTGAACCATCTGGCTTGCGCCAGCTTCTACCCTGCACGCCGTATACCCGGCCCATATCATCCTGACCCTTGCGGGCGGCATTGTTCAACCAACTGTCATTCTCATTGGCATTGGCATCCCAGGATTTGGTGCCAAGTTCGCGGAAATCTGCCGCATTATCATAGCCACGCAAATAACCTAACAGTTCTGCGATGGCAGCCTTCCAGTAGCTTTTGCGAGTCGTGATTATGGGAAATTCGTTCTTGCCAACATCATAGGCGAGGTCAGCATTAATTACTGTTAGACATTTCTTGCCGGTGCGCTGGTTATCTATCCAAACGCCTTCATCGACAATACGCTGACAAAGATCAAGATATTGCTGCATGGTTCCCTACTGTGGGTTTGAGCGGTAAGCGTTCCACATAAGAAACACACCTATGATAATCATTGGCAAGGATAATAACTGCCCCATCGTCATCCAATCAAAGGCAATAAATCCGATATCCCTGTCTGGCTCGCGAAAAAATTCCACGAAAAACCGAAAACTTCCGTAGCCCAGCCCAAACAAACCGCAAACGGCACCACGTGGCCGGGGCCGCGAAGAGAACCACCAGACAAGGGCAAACAACGCGATGCCTTCCAACGCAAACTGATAAAGCTGGGATGGGTGACGAGCCAGTGCATCTACATGGGGAAATACCATGCCCCAGGGCACATCGGTGGCACGCCCCCACAATTCACCCCCAATGAAATTACCAATGCGACCAGCCCCGAGGCCGAAAGGAACAAAGGGTGCTATGAAATCCAGCACATCGGTATAGTTGCGCTTGATATGACGCGCATAAAGATAGAATGCCAGCAATACCCCAAGCAGCCCACCATGGAATGACATACCGCCTTCCCATACGCGAAGTAGCCAGAGTGGATCTGCCAGAAAACGATCAAAGTTATAAAACAGTACCGAGCCAGTGCGACCACCCAATACGGCACCCAGGGCCCCGTAGAAAACCAGGTCTGAGATCTGTGCGCTGGTCCATGGCTCGGCCACACGTTGGGCTCGGTAAGATGCCAGCGCCCAGGCTCCGCCAAACGCGATGATATACATGATCCCATACCAGTGAATGGCGATGGGGCCTAGCGAGAATGCCACTGGATCGATCTGGGGATAGGTCAACATATGTAATTCATGATGAGTTAAAACCGGCCTGACACCGAGGCTGGCGGCATTATAGCAGGGGAGTCGAGGAATAACCCGAAGGGGATACGGGCTGGCAAGAGAGGCAAAAATCGGGGTAGTGCATTCATCCTGAAGGCACAGAACCCCGTTTGATATCCCTATACGATGAAATCCTGTATCAATTCCTCGCCCACAATTATGGTGAGATTTCTGCGCTTGTCTGTACGAATTTTGCTCGATCTGTCAGCCACCTAAACCACGCTGCCCGTTCCAGGATGGGAGTCTCGGATGCTGTCAGGAAGGGGTTCAGTTTGGAATCTGGCACGGATCTGATCAGACGTTGGTGGGCATTCGGCCAGGAGGCGCCCGAGGCGTGGATGCCGAGGCCGAGCCCACAGGGACGTGGGTATGCGTTCTCCAGGCTGTATCGCCCACCAACGTCATGCACCCACAATCATCACGCACACAGATTCCAAACTGAACCCAGGATTTGCTAGCTGCCGGAGATGTTGCGAGAAACACAGCCATGCTATATTCCGCGCTTGTTTTAGATTGGTGTAACGATGTGCCTGATTATTTTTGGCTACCAGGTCAACCAGGATTATCCTCTGGTGCTGGCCGCAAACCGCGATGAGTTTTTCCCGCGACCGACGCAACAAGCGCAATTCTGGACCCCTTCCGGTTCCCGCAACACAATTCTCGCCGGCAAGGATCTACAAGCTGGCGGTACCTGGCTGGGCATAACCCGGGGTGGCCGGTTTGCTGCGGTGACCAATATTCGTGACCCTGCCGAGGCAGAAGGCAAGCCCTGCTCTCGCGGCGCACTTACCCTGAATTTTTTGGAAAGCGAAGTTTCTGCCGCCGATTACTGTGGCGCACTGGCAGAGCGTTATGATGATTTTGCTAGCTATAACCTGCTGCTAGCTGATGGCGCAGCGATGTACTACGTCAATAATTTCGAGCGCAGCTACTGGCCTCTGGAGAGCGGTATCTATGGTTTGTCCAATGGACTGCTGAATACGCCCTGGCCAAAAGTAGAACAGGGCAGAGTAATGTTGGAGGACTTACTGAATAATCCAGCCAATCTGGACACAGACGCCCTGATTGCGATGATGAGCAGCAGAGAACCTGCCATTGACACGGAACTGCCCGATACTGGTGTCTCAAAAGAATTAGAGCGATTACTCTCCTCAGCATTCATTGCCAATACTCAGCGCCAATATGGCACGCGTTGCAGTACGGGTTTATTGCTCGGCAAGCGCACTATAAAATTCGCCGAACAGAATTTCGATGCAGAGAGTAACCCAAGCACTGGCCACTATTTCGAATTTGAGCGGGTTTCCTGATTGCCTTGCTGTCTTACAGATTACATCGACACAATTTTCTTGTATGGTAATAATGGTTTATAGAAACCCTCTCTATTTGTTGAGTTAGCAGGAGTATGTAACATGGCGAATGAAGGCTACCACGAACCCATCGAGGAACTATCCGACGAAACCCGCGATATGCACCGGGCAATCACATCACTGATGGAAGAGTTGGAAGCGGTAGATTGGTACAATCAACGCGTAGACGCTTGCAAAAATAAAGAGCTGAAAGCCATACTGGCGCACAATCGCGATGAGGAAAAAGAGCACGCGGCGATGGTGCTTGAGTGGATAAGACGTCCGGATTCATTTCTTGACGGACAACTCAAGGAGTTTCTGTTCACTGATAAGCCAATCACCCATGATTAGATATTCCCTTAGCGAGGTTGCCGCATGACGTCGGCCGTTGAAGCTCTTGAACGTCTGCGCGCTGGTAATCAGCAGTACCTGGCTGGTGACAGCGCTCTTACGAAAACCCATGCCAGCAGCCGCAGCGAATTGGTTGCTGAACAAAAACCTTTTGCAATCATCCTGGGGTGTTCAGATTCGCGTGTCCCTGCGGAAATAGTGTTTGGGCAGGGGCTTGGCGACCTTTTTGTTATTCGCGTGGCAGGTAATATCGTCGCGCCTTCCCAGATCGCCAGCGTTGAATTTGCTGCTGAGAACTTCGGTACGCGGCTTGTGGTTGTGTTAGGCCATTCAAATTGCGGAGCTGTATCTGCAACACTTCAACAGCTCGTCAAACCTTCTCAAAGTCGGTCTCCACACCTGAGCTCAATCGTAAGTCGTATTCAGCCATCCGTAGAATATTTGTTAGATGCAAACGCCAATTTCGACATTGAAGAAATGATACCGCACGCAGTAAGAGCCAACATCGAAAAATCTGTGAATGATCTCAAGCATGGCTCTGCCATACTTGAATCACTGATTGCAGAAAATGGGTTGCAGATTGTCGGAGCCGAATACTGCCTGGAATCCGGTGCGGTAGAGTTTTTAAATAACGACTAATAACCTGTAAGCGCAAACATCAGACCGGGTGAAGACCTGATGCCTGCCACACAACTCTCGAGCTCACGACTTATATTGCGCAGTTGGCAGGATACAGACCTGCCTGCTTTTGCTGACATTAATGCAGACCCGGCAGTGATGGAGCTCTTCCCTGCCCCACTGACCAAAAATCAAAGCGATGCGCTGTCGCACAAACTGGCGAGAGAGCTTGAGGAGCGCAGTTGGGGATACTGGGCCGTTGAATGCGTGAATGACAAGGCCTTTATCGGTTTCGTTGGTATCAGCCCTACCCACAATGCTCCCGGAGGTGAACAAATAGAAATCGCCTGGCGTCTGGGGCGCTTTTCCTGGGGACAAGGCTACGCCACAGAGGCTGCACTGGCAGTTCTGAAATACGCCTTTACTACCCTGAATCTTTCCAATGTTATAGCTCTGACAGCACTGCGAAATATGCGCTCACGCCGGGTTATGGAGCGTATTGGGATGTGCAATACCGGTGAGAATTTTGCGCATCCCGGCCTGCCTGCAGACAGCAGTCTGAGCATTCATGTTCTGTACAAGCTCAGCCGCACGGCGTACCTGGAATCAGCAGATTAGTTTGTGCGCGAAGAACGTAGCAAGCGGTCGACGCCGGCATTATAAAGCGCCAGATCTACGGCACTACGAATCATTTGTGCATCATCCAGTTCCATCACCTGGTCCAGAAGATCCTGGGCACCTTCCATTGTCATACTGCGAATCACAGACTTAACCTTGAGTAGCGTAGTGGCATTCATGGAGAGAATATCGAATCCCATCGCCATCAACAGTACTGCCGCGCCCGGATCTCCAGCCATTTCACCACAGATGCTGACAGATTTATTCTCGGCATGGGCATTCTCAACCACAAACTTTAGTGCGCTCAATACCGCCGGATGAAACGCCGAATACAAATTTGCCACTCGAGGATTATTGCGGTCCACTGCCAACAGGTATTGCGTCAAATCATTACTGCCTACGGAAACGAAATCTACCATCTTGGCTAGTGCCCGGGTTTGATACACCGCTGCAGGTAGTTCGATCATCACACCTATTGGCGGGTAACGTACATCGTGTCCTTCCTGAATGAGCTCCCGAAAAGCCTTCTTAATAAGCTGCAGCGCCGAACCCACCTCTGCAATATTACTGATCATGGGCAGCATGATCTGCAAGTTTTCCAATCCAATACTGGCACGCAACATGGCGCGAATCTGCGCAGAGAAAATTTCCGGGTGATCCAGTGTCACACGAATACCGCGCCACCCCAGAAATGGATTGGCCTCCTCAATCGGAAAATAAGGCAACGCCTTGTCGCCGCCTATATCCAGCGTACGCATGGTGACAACTTTCGGAGAAAAAGCTTCAAGCTGTTCACGATATATTTTGGCCTGTTCCTGCTCGCTGGGGAAACGTTCACTTAAAAGAAAAGGCACTTCAGTTCTGAACAACCCAATGCCTTCGGCTCCATGGTCGAGCGAACGCACCACATCAGACATTAGCCCCGTATTAACCCACAGATGAACGCGATGTTTGTCTACTGTTTCGCATGGCAGGTCCTTTAAGCCTTCCAGCCCTTTTATGAGTTCATTCTGTTCCTTGATTGTGGACTTATAACGCTTGCGTAACTGCTCGGAAGGATTGCTGATGATCTCGCCCTTATAGCCATCAACAATTATCTCGCGCCCATCTAACTGGCTATAAGGCAAATCCAGCACACCCATTACAGTCGGGATGCCCATTGAACGCGCCAGGATGGCAACATGCGAGTTACCCGAGCCCTTAACAGAAATCAGTCCTTTCAGTTTTTCTTTTGGCACATCCACAAGCATGGCAGGAGTGAGTTCTTCACTCACCAGTATCGTGTCGTCGTGATAGCTGGTAGTTACTGACTCTTTCTGTTGCAGGTAGGAAAGCACCCGGCTACACAGGTCCTTGATGTCGATTGCCCGCTCACTGAGATAAGGATCATTCATGGACTCAAAAGAGCGCACATGTTCTTGTGCAACATATGCCAACGCGCCCTGCGCCCATGACCCGGCTTTGATTCGCTCAACTACTTCGTTGCCCAACGCATCATCATCAAGAATTCGCAGATACACATCGAATATTTGGCGTTCTTCTTCTGCCACATGGCCTGCCAACTTGTCATGCAATCCACGCATATCCTCGCGGACATTGTTCAGGCATGACTTGAAAAATTTGATTTCCTTTGCGATGTTCTTTGCCGGACGCACTGGTATCTGCGACAAATCGGCTGGCGGAAAAACCACTGCGGCATGGCCAATGGCGACGCCTGAAGAACCTGAGACACCGGAAAAAACCGTATCTGCCGTCTTCTGACCCGAGGGACTGATGCCCTCAATTGTTCCTATGGCTTCGGCATGCGCAATGACGCCCGCCAGTTGCGCAGAAAGCGTGATAAGGAATGCTTCTTCTCCTTCATCGAATCGGCGTCTTTCCTCGTGTTGCACCACCAGCACACCCAGCACTGAACGATGGTGGATGATGGGCACGCCGAGGAAGGCATGGAACTCTTCCTCGCCGGTCTCTTTCAAATAGTGGAAGGCCGGATGCAGCGAAGCATCCTGCAAGTTGATGGGTTCAGCATGTTTGGCAACGAGGCCGACCAGTCCTTCACCCAACTCGAGGCTGACATGCCCGACAGATTCTTTCTTCAGACCTTCGGATGCCATGAGCACATGACAATTGATGTCTGTATCCAACAGATAGACTGAACAAACCTGCGTCTTCAGTGCACCACGCACGCGATTAACGATAATATCCAGCGCGGACTGCAGGTCTTTAGCTGCATTCACTTCCTGCACTATGCTTCGCAATCGTTCCAGCATGCCGAGTCCTGAGTTGCTCCAATTGTTCACCACAGGGCCAGTACACAGTAAATTCCTGCGTGAATGTATTAGTCCTGGTGGGAGGCGTCGCCTCTATACGACGCTTAAGTTATCGTTCTTGTTTATATCTGTGCAGTGCGATCCAGATCAGCACTTAATCTACGGATTCTTTATGTCCGCTGTGTTGGCCGGTGAATCGCCTGAACGAATCCTCGAGTTCAGATAGCGCCTGATGGTAAACATTACGCTTGAATTCAACGACCTCAGTAATCGGATGCCAATAATCTACCCAGCACCAATCATCAAACTCCGGCTTCTGGTTGCTATCAAGCCGAAAACGGGATTCCTGGCTTTCCAGACTCAATAAAAACCAGACTTGTTTCTGTCCGATGCACACTGGATTTTCATGCCGCCGGATATATTGCTCCGGCAATCGGTAGTGCAACCAATCCTGCGTGCGGTGCAAAACCTTCACGTCGTCAGGAGTCAATCCCACTTCTTCATCCAGTTCCCGGTAAAGGGCCTGTTCCGGTGTTTCATCTGACTTGATGCCACCCTGGGGAAACTGCCAGCCTGATTGACCCACGCGCTTGGCCCAGAACAACTCTCCTCTGGTGTTGCAAATTACAATCCCGACATTGGGGCGAAAGCCATCCGAGTCGATCACAACAATCAAACCTTAGACAAAACGAATCAACTATTGTTTCACACTCCTTCCCGTCGAAGCAATCGTACGAATCTTTAAGATTTCCTTAATTTACATATTTTTCAATAAGATAGATCAATAATGCTGGAAGGTCATCCTGGCTGCATTGACAGGTATAATGCCCACAGGCGGCCAGGGCCGGCGCAATCCCACTTCAGGAGTAGTAAAGATGGTATCCAAACTCACCTTATTTGATCTGGACAACACCTTACTTGGCGGTGATAGCGATCATGCCTGGGGTGAATTTCTGATTGACCAGGGGCTGGTAGAAGCGGCCGCACACCGCGCTGAAAATGACCGTCATTACGCCCAGTACCAGGCCGGGAAATTGGATATCGACGCCTACGTAGAATTTACACTGCGCCCGATACTGCAACTAGATCCGGCCGAACGCGATACATTGCATCACAAGTTTATGCAGCATCATGTCCTGCCCATGGTATTACCGAAGGCTCGATCGCTGGTGAACCGGCATCTTGATGCTGGCGATTGCTGCGTGATCATCACTGCAACCAATCGCTTTATTACGGAACCAATCGCTGCTGAGTTTGGCGTCCCATACTTGCTCGCGACTGATCTGGAACAACGCGAAGGATTCTTTACAGGGAAAATCGCAGGCTTCCCCTGCTATCAGGACGGTAAAGTCGCCCGTATTCAGCAATGGCTGGATGCACAGGATGAGAATCTGGAATTGACAACGGCCAGCTTTTACAGCGACTCAATCAATGACCTACCCTTGCTACAAGCCGTTGGTAATCCTGTCGTAGTAGATCCCGACACGGCATTGGCACAAAAAGCTGAACAATTTGAGTGGCCCGTTATGAGCTTGAGATGAAGCGATCCTCAACCAATCGCAAACTATGGCAGCACCTGATTGCTCTGCTCTGTATGGGGGTGATATCAGTACTGCCGGGCTGCGATAGCAAGGCTCCGGAGTCAGCACTGGATATTGATACCGGCTTGACAGCGGAACCCGCAACAGCGCAATTCAAAGCGCTTGATGCCGACCAGGCATCGACATTGCGACAAATTTTACGGCGTTATCTGGAACAGGCTGACGACAATTTCGACCGGGTTGCTGACAGCTTGAGTCGTTTGCAATATGCAGTATCGGAATTTTTAGGCACTCCCGCACCCGATACGCTGGCAGCTGCGCGCTCTGCCTGGCTTGATGCGCATAGCGCCTACGAGTATACGGGATTACATCGTTACCTTGCTGATTTGCTTATTGAAGACTCGAACCGACTGCGTTGGCTGGAGCAACAGTATCGAATTAATCATTGGCCAATCCTGCCGGGCTTTATTGACTACGTCAGCAACTATCCAGGTAGTGGCATCATTTACGATACGGGCGTTGAGCTCAACCCGAATACATTGCGCCAGCAGCACGGCGCCTTCGCCATTGATGAAGTCACGACCGGGTTTCACGTACTGGAATTCCTGCTTTGGGGAGAATACGCGGACGGTGTTGCCAGCCGACCAGTAACTGATTTCGAGCAGCAATCAGTTTTAAGTGCAGAACAATTGGCAGACGGATATGCAATTGATCAGGTACCACCCAACCGGCGCCGGGAATTATTGCAGCTGGTTAGCAATGCGCTGCAGGAGGACTTTGAAGTGCTACACACGATGTGGAACAACATCAGTGAGAACACACGCGCTGAGCTGAGTGATTTGAAAGGCAGTGAAATATTATGGCTACTATTGCAATCCAACATCTCCATGCTTACAGAAGAAATGCTGGTACGCTCGCTCTATCCTCTACTCAATCGGGAATATCAGGACAGTTTCCAGTCACCATATAGCAGAACCACTGCTACCACTGTAAGCGTTCAACTGAATAGCGTTGAAGAATTATTGTTACACAACCCCGATGCAGGTGGCCTTACTTTGGATAGAGTGCTTGCAGATTTGTCGGCAGATTTTGAAGTGTTCTTCTATCAGGGTTTTGATGCCATTAAGGGCTGCATGGCAATGTTATATAGTGGCTTCACCCCGCCGGAATCCGAACAAGATACCCTGCAGCTGGAGTTTCAGATTGTCGAATGCATCAATCCGGTAACAAACCTGATCGATCACTTGCAGCGAATCTCGCTAACCTTGCTTGACGCCAACGAAACTAATCCAGTTGAATCTCAACAATAAGATCATCCGCCAATTCTTCCAGCGCTTTCTGTAATTGATCAACTGCCAATCCCGAAGGCAGATGTAACCTGGCCTTGGCTTTGAACAAGCTATCCCCACTCATGGGCGCCGGAACACATTCGGTATGCAGCTCCTCTACATTGACAGCTACTGATGCCAAAACATGGGATATTTCCCGTACTATGCCAGGCCGATCATTGCCAACAAGACTGAGATCAACTTGATGAGCAGCATCGCCCATAGCCGAATCCGTAGCCCGTTCTACAACTATGTTCAATTCATCGGGCAAATTTTCCAACTGCTGAATCAATGCATCAGCCTCGGTGTCAGCCACGCTGATACGCAGGATGCCCGCGAACTTGCCTGCCAGTTGGGCCATGCTGCTTTCCAGCCAGTTACCCCCATGAGCAGCAATGGTCTGGGCCAGCGTTTCCACAAGTCCCGGTTTATCGTCGGCAATTATGGTCAGTACCAGATGCGTCGTCATGTCTAGAACAATCCTATTTGTTTATTGAGAATCTTATCCATACTGATGGATTTAAACACAAGTATAGAATCGGCAATAGGCGTTAGTTGTTTATCTATATAGAAGTCATAGTCAATCTGGGAAGATTGATACATACGTGGCTCGGGGCCGCTAACAGTCATCACATACTCTACCCAACCACCTGAACTATACAGGCTTGGCAGGTTATGGGCTGCACGGTAAGCCTCTGCTTTTCTTGCTGCCTGTACATGTGGTGGAACGTTTTTCACATAGTCTTCCAGTTTGCGACGCAGGCGCTTGCGCAGCACCAGTTCAGCCGCATAGCGACCATCCAGTAATTCCTGAACTACATGCTTGATATATTCAACATATGGCTCGTCGGCAAATATTTTTTCGTAAAGCCTTTGTTGGAATGCTCTGGCCAAAGGCGACCAGTCGCTGCGGACCGTTTCCAGGCCCTTGAACATTAGTCGCTCACCCTGCCCCTGGGCATTGGCAACCAGACCGGCATAACGTTTTTTACTTCCAGCCTCCGAGCCGCGGATTGTTGGCATGAGAAAACGCCGGAAATGAGTTTCAAACTCTATCTCCAAAAAACTTTGTGTCGCATGTTTTTGCGATATCTCCTCGTGCCACCAGTTGTTGAGTTTCTCTGCCAGAGCTTTGCCAATAGCGGCCACATCTTGCTCAGGTACATCTCCCAACAGAACAAAAACTGAATCAGTATCACCATATATTACCTGGTAGCCATTGGATTCGATCTGCTGTTTGGTACTTAGAATGATTTCGTGGCCACGCTTGGTAATTGAACTGACGAGCCGTGAGTCGAAGAATCGACAACCTTTGGTGCCCAGAACTCCGTAAAAAGAATTCATGATGATCTTGATCGCCTGGGATAGCACAGTATTGCTGCTCGATTTCGCCATATCCCTGGCATCCCACAGATTTTCAATCAAGGTTGGCAAGATGAACTCCTGACGCGAGAAGCGCGCGCCATCATAACCTTCGATAGAGTTCTCTTCCTGCAACCCTCGAACAAGCGCCAACGGATCCACATGAAAAGTTCGGATAATACTCGGATACAAGCTCTTGAAATCGAGGACGATAACGTTGTCATGTATGCCCGGCAGGGATTGCAGTACATAACCACCCGGACTGATGCCTTCAACTTTTACATCTTGCAAACTGGGAGCAACATAGCCGTGACGATGCAATCTGGGCAGATAAAGATAATCCAGCGCAGCTACCGAACCTCCATATCGATCCAACTCCAGACCGGTCAGTGAACTGCGTTCAACCGCAAAGTCCCATAGATTTTCCTTGCTGAATATATCCCAGACTAGACGACAGTCTTCCAGGTTGTAACGCGCCAGTGCCGGTTTGTCGGTAAGAAACAGCTCGGTAATTTCCTGGCCGCGCTGATCCACGTCATCTATTAATTTCCCGCGCTGTAGTATTTGCTGTGCTACATACTCAAGCGAAAAATTTTCAAACTGATAGGTGGCAGTCCGCATCAGTTCTATGCCATCCAGCACAGCCCGACCTGGAATCAATACATAGTGTCGCTCTGCCGAATCTCTGGATTGGCGCCAACGAGGAGGTGATGCATCGCGCCCTATATTGAATTCGACACCCGCGCGATCACAGAATTTTTGCAGGCACAGCAAATCGAAATTCACAACATTCCAACCGATTAACACATCGGGGTCATGTGCGTTGATTTCCTGTACAAAATTTTGCAACAGCGCACGCTCATCAGGCACGAGGTGCAATTGAATACTGCAATTCTCATCGAGCGGAATCTCTTCCACGGTTGTGTCGCCACACATGATTACAGTCGCAACATTATTCCCATAAAGCGCAATCGAGTAGAGAGTCTCGGCTGCGTAGTCGGTTTCGATGTCGATGGATAGGGAAGCAAGCGTTGGACGATAGCTGGATGTCTCAACTTTTTCGGCAATGATTTCAGAGAAGTTTCGCTGTTTTTGTAGCTGGCCTCTAAGCCGTATACCGCCGGTAATAAACCGTTCCATGAGGAATCGGTCGGTTGGCTTTATGTCTGCTTCATGCACAGGTATCCCTGCAGAGTTCAGACGATCTCTGCAGTCGAGCAGGCGTCGCTGGCTGGCACAGTAGAGGCTGGAAACGATTTGATGAGCGAAATTTTTCAGTTCAGTGGGGCGTATGCTCCAGCCGGACTGAGCGGACAGGATTCTGCGCACCCTGCTCTCTTCTTCTGTCGGAAAAAAGCAGACAACTTCGTTGTTAATGAGTCGGAAGCGTATTGCTCCACGATCAGAAGCGAGCCAGAACACCAACTCCAGGCCGGCGCTGGTCTCAAGCCACTGGCGCGTCAGAATAAACCCGTCCAGTAACTCCGCTGCAGGATGACTACTGGTCAATGCTGTGCCGTTAGGAACTGGCACCCCATCGGGGGCAATGCCATTACGTCACATTGCCCCGCACGTTGTTTAGATAGAGACAGTTCTCGGAAATTGGCCAAAGTTTTCCCAGCGTGAAATCTTTTCAGGCAATTCTTCCTGAGTCGGCTGCACGTTACCGTTAACATCAGTCACGCGAGAAACAATAGTATGCTCTCCGGGTGAAGGGTTTGCCCAATTATAGTTGAATAGCTTCCAGGTATATTGGGTTGATCGAGGGTTTATTTCTGCCCGCATCCATGGGCCAGAATCGATGCTGACTTCCACACTTTCGATCGGCGTGCCATTGTTTAGCACAAAACCCTGAATTTGATAGTTCCCATTCATCTCGGTTACCCGAACGATCGATGATTTCAGATTCATCTCAGTTACCGAGTTTTCCACCCAGCGCTCTACACCACCGACTTCTTCTTTCTTGAGGGTGACATAATCCCGGCCCATAAACCTGCCCATGTAACGAGTGTCTTGAACATGTATCTGCGTAAGCCATTTTACATTCGCCACGCCATACCATCCAGGCACAAGAAGGCGTACTGGTTTGCCGTGATAGTAAGGCAAAGGTTCACCATTCATTTCGAATGCCAGCATGTTTTCCGGACGCATGGCATCGTCAATAGACATGCTGCGTGCAAAGGCTTTCTCCACTTCTTCGCCGCGAATTTCTTCTGTGGCCACATCAGAACCAAAAAACACAATTTCCTTGGCACCATCCTGAATGCCTGCACGCTCCAGTATGCTGTGCAGTGTTGTACCCCGCCATCGGGCGTTGCCAATCAGCCCGTGGAATAATCCGGGAGAATTGCCTCCGCATTCGAAACCTGCCTGAATCTCAACAACATCGCCGTTCATCAGATCCTGTAAGGACAAGTCCAGTTCGTTGTCCACCATGCCTGTCACACGTACTCGATGCGAAGCGTTGTCCAACTCTGGCTGGCCGTAATGCTGGACTATGTAGAAATCGTCATTGTCGGTAAAAAAGGTGGTGATTTCGCGCGTATCCAGCCAATGTGTTGCATTCGGCCGGGGTGGGCGTACCTGGAAAGCTTCCGGCACATCCGTAAAAGGCACCAGGCGTTCACCCTGGGCCATGGCAGGAAACATGAAACTGGGTAATGTAGCCGCACCAGCTGCGAGCACGCCGCCGCCAACTGCGCCTTTGAGAATTTTTCTTCGACCATTATCTTCTGGATTCATCTTGGACTCTCTTATTGTATTTTTTGAACTTGTTGTATCTATCGCTATCCGCTGCGAGGAGGTCTGGACCAACACCTCAGCGCTTTTCCATGATATCTGAGTGTACTCCTCACTATCGCCTTCGCCAACCGGGAATAAGATGTCGTGGACCTGCGCAAAATGAGGTTTGGGGGAGAATTCCCACCTGAAAAATGCAGCACCGCTTGATGGCCCGTTCAGACAAGCTCGGCGCACATTACAAACTGCTGATTTTGCAGTACATTATCCAGGGATTCTTCGACTTTTTCAGTGAGACTTCTAAAACTGTGTGCCAGCTAACGCGTTGACATAGAATTTCTGTTATCTTCACTACGCCATGACAATTACGAACAAGATCAGTTACTTGTGTCATTGCATACGAACTGATCCAGAGCGCCACAGACAGGAAACTGCGAGCAACCAAGAAAACCTACAGCATCGATGAATTCACCAACTGACCAAACAATTTTCGATCGGGTGCAAAGCAGCCATCATATCCAGATATCAATCGACAATCTGGCTCGCGGTATCGATAACTACCACATTGACGTGCAATTGAGTAAACGCTTCCGGCTGGATGCCAAGAAGCTGATTGAAGTGCTGATCAATCAACTCTCGGTGCCTAATCCGAAACGCTGGAATAACTCCAACGCTTTTGAAAAGCTGCGCGAAACCTACGTGGATATGTTGACGGTATTAATACACCGTGTAAAAACAGATCTAATACCCGACGATGTTGCTTTCCTGCAATTCGCCATTATCAAGCACTTGTTAATCACTATTCGAAAATGCCTGGATGATAACGTAGCCACTGTTGCTACCCGACTCACGGAGTACCGCAACAAAGGTGCATCAGAAGCCCTGGCCGGTTCCCACAGACTATTCTGGTTGAAAAAGAACTACGACCTGATTATGTACAACGTCAGTAAGCAGATCTTCGGACAGTTGCTGAGGGCGGAAGAGCGTGAACTGCAGACTGTTCGCAGCCAATTCCTGGGCGAAGAATTCCAGTTCACTCGCCACGCATTCTTCAACCCTCTGTTGTACACGTCGCAGTTAAGCTCACTGCCGCTGCTATTAAACGAATATAGTTTGTTCAGCTGGAACGAGGAAGACGAAGGATTCATTCAACTCAACAAGAAGCTTGAGAAGTTGATGAATCGCCGCATGGCAGATCTGGAGATTTCGCCGCTGCGCGACTCTGAAAACCCCGATGTGGATCCTGAAATCCATGATGAACTGGGCGGATTATTTGAAACCCAACCCTTTCTCGGCACTGCCGCTGATGCAAAAAATCACCTACAGGAACATTTCAACTGGTTTGAGATTGAAGAAAACATAGAGTTACTCTTCGATATAAACCGGCTGTCAGATGAGCTTAAAGCCAGGCGCAAAGAGCTGGGTTTCAAAGAATGGTGGCGACAACGTGCAGAATTAAACCGCATCAAAACCACCGTACTGTCATTCTCTCGCATGTTGCGCAGCAACAAGGCACTTGGACAACTGCTTGCGTCGCAATATATGCGCCGCTCGCTAAGTGCGAGCATTCTGGAAATAGTCGACCTCAAAGTAGTGTGCCAGTTTTTGTGCGGCAAGATAAAAATCAAAAAGTTACAGGAAAGCATCAAGGGCAGCACCAAACTCAACAAGGAACAGATTAAATCGTTGGAAGAGCTGCGCAGCAAGATCAAGAAGCAGATCAGTAAAGCTGACCACGATGATACCTTGAGACTGCTCTGTGATTTCAGTGCCTATCGCCGCGACCTTAAATACTACCGCTTCGCGCATCGTGCGATTAACCGCATCAGTATCTTGCGTAGCGAAGAAGACCTCAAATTGTCGCGCACCGCAGGAACGCTGTATCAGATTCCAACCACGGCTGAAGTTGAAGAAGACGACGAGCGTATCTGTCATCACGCAATCATGAAAGCCGACGTCAGGGGATCCACGACGGTCACAGACGAGCTACAGGCGAAAGGCTTGAACCCGGCTTCCTATTTCAGCATGCGATTCTTCAACCCCATAAACAAGATTTTGGAAACCTATGGTGCCAGCAAGGTATTCATTGAGGGTGATGCGATAATTCTCAGCTTCCTGGAGTACGAGCATACACCCCAGCAATGGTTTGCTGTCGCGCGCGCCTGCGGTTACTCAAGGGATATGATCAAGATAGTAAGCTCAAACAACAGGTACTCCAGCCAGATGGGCCTGCCTAATCTGGAATTGGGAGTTGGTATTTGTTATTCGGACGCTGCGCCGCGTTTCCTTTACGATGAAGACAAACCCATTATGATCTCCGGCGCCATTGGTCTAGCCGATCGCATGTCTTCCTGCTCCTGGAACTTGCGCAAAGCCCTTAATAAAACCCTGTTTAATGTAGATGTTTTACGCATCGCTGATGGGGAATCAGATAAAGGGCAGCAGTACATCCGTTACAACGTTAATGGCATTTTGTTGGACAATGATGCTTTTGAGAAACTCAATAAAGAAGTTTCACTGCGCACCCTGAAGATCAAAATTAATGGTAAAGACTATCTGTTTCACGTTGGCCAGTATCCGGACATGCAGGGGCGCAAGAAGGACCTTGTTATAAGAGAGGGTAAAGTTGGCGTGTGGAAAGAGCTGCAAATTCAGGAAGGTGTAGACAGTGACGAAGTGTTTTATGAGGTTGTGGTTAATCGCAAGATAACTTCGATGATCAGAGAGCGTATTAATAATCTTAACGCGGCCTGACTACTAGTGGTGATGACCACCCGGCCCATGTACATGTCGATGGGCTTTTTCTTCCTCGGTTGCATCCCGCATGCCCACAACTTCCACTTCATAGTATAGAGTACGCCCGGCGAGTGGATGATTCAGGTCCACATCGGCATTGAATTTTCCGACTTTCAGTATAAGCGCCCGTCGCGCGCCCTTATTGGTTTCGACTGCCGCAAACAGTCCCGGCCTTGGCCGCTTGACTCCGGCAGGAAGCCGCAAATGCTTCAAAGGAACCCTGAATAACGCCTTGGGATCGCGCTTGCCATAACCCTCTTCCGCAGACAGAGTGATCTCCACCGTATCTCCCACAGTTTTACCTTCCAGCGCTTGCTCCAGTCCCAACACAACATTCTGGTAGCCATGCAGATAACTCAACGGGTCTTTGCCGAAAGATTCTTCCATCCACTCAGTCGGGCTGCCACTATCATCAACCTCTCGCAATCGGTAGTGAAATGTCACGACCTTGTCGCGCTCGATAGTTTCCGAGTTAGCCACTTCTGAAGTGTCGGGGATTTCATTTTTTTCTTCTGTCATAGCTAATCCTGCCTGTGAAGCTGCGATTCTAGCAGATAGTGGCCAAATCCAGCTTTTTCTGATTAATGCCGAATCGCACCGCAATTGGGGGCAGGAATGCTACTTTCAGCAATGGTTCAAAAATGCAATTTCGGAAAATTCGGCCAAACTGCGATCCAGTCGGTGATTTCTAAAATGAAATTTCCACATAATTGCATCTGGAAATTGCAAAAATTCAGCAGTTTCCCTCAAATTTCAACATTAAATTACCAAGTTCATTGGACTGTGATAGCTTAATTTTTACCTGAAATGTGTCCTGTTTTCAGGAATTTTTACATTTAATCAGCAACGTTACATAGAGGAACGTAAAACCCCTGAAATCGTGTATTTGAGCGTGGTTTTCCGAGCACTAGATATGACATTACCTCAATTTTCCAAGTTTTCACCGATCACTGTCACTGTGAAGAAGAACGTGCGGCAGCTACGTCTCAATGCCGGCTACTCAATGAACGAAGGCGCTCGATTGTTGGGTGTATCTCGCAAGCAGCTCGAAGATATAGAAACAATCCGCAACTATGGCTGCCACCTGGACCTTGAATTACTGGCCAAGATGAAGGTCATATACAAGACGTCTCTGGACGCTATCGTCGGGGATCTTCCCGAAGACTATTATTCTGAGTACTATACGCGTCCCCGCAAACGGCTGGGTTCGAAGCCACGCAAGCAGTCATGAACCTGCCCTATTCCGTTCATGGAGCAGGCTTTTCCCCACAGTTATTGCATCACGGGTAGTCGACTACTACCCGCTGATTTGGCCGTAAGTATCAGATTCGTGTATAATTGTTGGTTTTTGGCGCAAACAGAAAGAGTTTTTTATGGCAAATAGATCAAAGAAGGAAGCAGCGGTTAGTAATCGCGCTGATTTGGAAGAGCACATCGAAGCTTTTCTAAAATCTGGTGGCAAGGTACAACAGATCCCTTCCGGGGTCAGTGGACAAACTTCAACAAGCGGTCCACGCCAAATCGTTTTAAGCCACAAAACCAGCTCCTGATATAGCTCAATAAAAACAGGGTAGCGATGATTCGTTACCCTGTTTTTTTAGTGCTGGTTTTTCTGATATCGAAAAATACCAGCACAACATCCACCTAGATTTGAGTCACTGTATATCCCTCGGCCGCCAGCAATTCCAGCAAGCCATCGGGCCCCACCAGATGGGCTGTGCCCACCAGCACAAATTCAGTGTCGTCATCTTCAAACATGCTACGAATTATCGGTATCCATTTCAGGTTCCGTTGCCTTAGTAGTGTGTCATAAACCTCTGGCGCTTCCTCCAGCATGTCAGTTACGAATGCTTCAGCGAGGGTTTCATTATCACCTGCGCGCCAGGCGGTGATGATCTCTTCCATCATCTGGTCTGTTTCTTCCAGATCCTGCAACGATAACAATATAAACTCGCTCTCATTACCCTCACCCATGGATGCCAAAAATCCAATCTGTTCCTGTACAGTCTCCAATTGACCCAGTGGTTTACCATCTCCCATAGCTCGCGTATTGAAATAGGAGTCAACACCTTGAGGTGTGAAACCAATACGCTGAAATTCGAGTACCTGCAGAGTGCTCACGACCATACCCGGTTTAAAACGCTCCAGCATCATCAAAGGTAAGCCGCTGCCCGCTGCATAGTCAGACAAGGCGCTATATGCCTCTTCATTCAGGACTGTCTGCAGAGTGCGACCATCGATATAAGTGAGTTGCTGTAACATCTGCGCTTGAGTAGTCAGATCATTGAGAGCTGACAGATCTGTTTCGAGGTAGATTTCCTGGGAAGCAGCGTAAGCAGTTTCAAATTCTGTCGGTAGCGGATAATCGCTGGGGCGTAACAAATGCACAGTACCACCGAGGTATACGCTGTTCCCGCCACGGTCTATACGCCATACCGATGTATCGGCCAGAGCAGATGTCCAGATCAAAGGCAGGAACAGCAACATTGCGAATAAACCCGGACGAATCACAGAGCCTGTTGGTTGCCGATGAAAATACATAGGTTTACCCCGCTGGGAATATAAATGTTCTAGACTTGGGCAATCTTTAATTAAAGGTAGCACGCCTCCAAATTTGCGGCAAAATACAACTCACAAATACCCGGAATCAGTAATCTTGGCAAAATTGGTATTCAGACTGCGTAATGTACCAGACGATGAGGCAGAGGACGTCAGGACTTTGCTCAGTGACAATGACATAGAGTATTTCGAAACTTCACCGGGAAACTGGGGAATATCAATGCCTGCCATCTGGGTACATAAGGATGAGGATTTTGCTCCTGCGCGGCAGTTAATTGATCATTACCAGGTACAACGTGCAGATCGTATGCGTCAGGAATATGAATTGATTCGACAACGGGGTGAGCTCAGAACGATGTGGCATAGTTTCATCGAGAATCCACTGCGTTTTATTGGCTATATGGCCCTGATCGCAGTGGTGCTGTACCTGTCGTTGCGCTTCTTTCTAAGCTTCTAGGTACGATAATTGATGTAACGAGATATTTTTCCGAGCACGCGGGTTAAGTGATATTTCAGGGTTATATTCTTCAGGTTGCCAGTATTGTTCGCAGGTTTGATGAAACTTCAGACCAATCTCTGATTCACTTACCCGTACTATTTGCGCAGGTAGCGCTGGTCAGGTTTCATCCCATCCTGGGCCATGAATCTTGACGTTGAGTTCCATCATCACAAAGCAGTTGTCAATCGAGTCCATTTTGATGGCGACACCAGCAATGGACATGTTGCGAATCTTGCCCGTCATCGTGCCCATCAATGGGTGGTGAAGGCTGGCCCAGTATCCCACGGGTACCCTCGAATGTTTGCGTCTATCGATCAAAACCTTCTAGACCTTTAATCCAGCTATATCGGAAGCTCGATTATCCAGATGCTCTTGCCAGGTGCATCTGGCAAGACTGAATCCTGTGAGAGCGATCACATTTTTCCCTCACATAATTGGATTTTGGTAGTTACCAGGCCGTAACGCTGTAAATAAATTGCGCGTAATGAAAATTAACAGTGTTCCGCGTGTAGGAAATGATAGACATACGCAATCGATCATCATTTCAACCACAGCGCTTTACAGTCTGGTTAGGTTAGGATATAAAAACCTCAGACTTTTGTTAGCGGTTCTTTCAGGGGGAGCCTCCTAGCAACCATTGCTACCCTGGTATTACAAAGGAGGTGATCCCATCAATAGTCAATCTATTAAGGGAGCCTCCAGTTATTGGATGCAGTAGATACCGGCTTAGCTGGTGTCAGTTTCAGTAATTGGAGAGGCGGTTGCATTGCAACTCGTCCAAGCTCCCATCCGTAGAAGGTCCCGTTATCACTTCTGTGATAGCGGGATTTTTATTTTGGTGTTTTAAAAAAACGACGTTCCTGGCTGTACAACGCCAGCATCAATGATGCAGGTAAGCGCGCAATTGCGGAGGGAACTCCTGTTTAATCAATGTCTGTTGCAGCTGCCACTGCTCTTCAACAGGAATCTCTTTGAGGAAATTTACCACGCCACTGTCGAGTACGGCGATTGGTATCCCATCACGATAAAGTACCCGGTTTTTCACCAGTCTGGATAATTTTTGCGTGGGCATTATCAAGTTCAGAAGATTAAGCGGGTCGCTGGCCGTCAGGCTGACCAGTTGCATTTGCTTACTCGCACCGTTCTCCTGCTCCTTGTTAGTCCGACGCAATGCGTCCACTGTTTCGCCATGTGCAAATTGCTCACCGCCGACGCCACTGATAAATCGACCGCCACGTATTTCTCCACGCAACTCCATACGACGCAACACAGGCAGTAGTTCGCGCCATGGCGGAGCAAAAGATTCACGATCAACAAATGCCCTGCACAGAACTCCCCAGCGATGTAGATAAATACTCACAAGTCGCTCAAGCTGCCCTTCCTGCAAAACCGGCCCACTATTGTCTGCCGACTCCTGCAGTTCTGTAGTGATTAAGCTCCAACGTCCGGCATCCTCTATACCAAACATGGCCCGCCGACCTCGTTTACGACTGGCACTTGGTTTTTTTGCATTCGGTGTCAGCAAAGCCCTGAGGCCAGTAAAGCCGTCAGAATTAACGTAGCCAACACTAACCAGTTCGGCGAGACCCTCTTCCAGTTGCGCTTTTAACAAGCCGGTACGCTGTTGCAACTGATCCACGAAACTGGCGCCGTGGCGCTGCAGATCCTCGGTGATTTTCCGCGCTACAGTACTGAGGGCTGGAGAGCTATGTTCGACACGTTTGCGATGCGCCAGCGCTTCCCACAAATCAAGATTCTGTCGTGAAGACAATGTGATCGGTGAACTCTTGATTGGACCTCCCGCTTTACGTTGCAGGCTGGATTGCATTGGCGTAAACCTGCCCCACGCCACACGCCCATTAATGCATAGAACGTCTAGCCAGTTGGGGTCGTAGTTGCGCACTCTGGCGGGCAATATGTCTGCTTCCCAGGCAGCTGCAGGTATGGTGATGCCATCGAGCAGGCGCAACGCATTTTGTAGCTGGGTCTGGCCATCGATTGTAGGTGGCGCTTCAATGCCATCTCGATTGCCAGATAATTGATGACGTTGAAACAGGAACCGCGTGTAGGTTTGTAAAGAAACCGGTTTGATGCTCTTGCGATGTGCATCGATGGTATAGCGATGAATACGTTGCAATAGTCGGCGCTCACACCACTCTACAGCTTTGTCAGCAGACTGGACCCGCCCATTCGCGGGAGTGAAATTACCCTGGAATACGAAGCCTTCAACTTCAAGCCGGATCAATGCCTGCTCAATTTCGTTCATTGGTAATTGCAGCTCACAATGCAAACTGGTTGCTGCAACTGGCCCCAGACCTTCCAGTCGTGCACGCATGAGTGTTTGTATGGCTGCGTCACGGTCCATAGTTTCCTGTTGTAATTTCTCAGGTATTGGATAAGCCGAAGCCAGTTGCGGAAACAGAGTATGGAACACTGGTAATAGTTCTGCGGCAATCCATGGCGCATTGTGAAGCTCCCTCAGCTGATGAATTCTGCCCGCTTGCAATAGTGGCTGGGCCAGCGCCTGGTAACCGCCCTGCTCAAACTCGGAAGCCAGCATGTATCCCAAACCTGACAAGCCATCGTGCAGCTCTTCCGTATTCGTTACGATTGGCCAGGCTTCTTCTTTCACCCGTGCAATGGCGGCAGCATCGAGTTGGCTATAATCACGCGCATCGGCCGGGTCTGCCCAGCTGCGATGTCTGATGGCATTCGTGCGTCGCTCTTCAAATGGTGCATCGTCGAGAAAGGCATAGGGTCGTGCATTAATAATCTCTTGAGCAAACGGTGAGGGTTCTCGCAAATCCTTGGCAATCAGAGTCAGTTTGCCTTCTTCAATGTTTTGCACGAGCTGTATTAATTCATCGATATCCATCGCCTCAGTGAGGCAGTCATGAATGGTTTGCTGAACCAATGGATGATCGGGAATATCGCGCTTGCCGGTAAGATTCTCCTGGCACGCGATCTGGTCGGGGAATACATGTGCCACGAGGTCTTCTGCATCCATGCGTTGAAACTGTGGTGGCACACGTTTGCCATTGCGATTGCGTTGTAATGCCAGCGAGCGTGTGGCATTCCAGCGCCAGCGTACTTCGAACATCGGGGCATCGAGCAAAGCCTGGATCAACACATCCTTTACGGTTGTACTGGTCAGATATCGAAACACTTCGTCCAGCTGAAAGCTGTGCACTGACCCAAGTGAAATAACTATGCTGTCTTCATTGGCCGCTGCCTGCAGCTCGAAATTGAAGGAACGACAAAAGCGTTTGCGCAGCGCCAGCCCCCAACCCCTGTTCAAACGACTACCGTAGGGTGAATGGATTACTACATGCATGTCGCCCACTTCATCGAAGAAACGTTCCATGACGAGCGTTTCTCGTGTCGGCATTACGCCAAGGGCATTCATGCCCGATTGAAGGTATTCAACCAGCTGGACAGCCGCTGATCTTGGTAAGCCTACCGTATCTACCAACCACTGACAGGCAGCATTGGCAGAATCATTAATAAGAAGATCTGCAATTATTTGCCTTAGGCGAGATACAGATGCCGACAGCTCTTGTGTGCGACCCGGCCCCTCACCAAACCAGAATGGGATTGTAGGCTGCATCCCCGTTGCGTCACGTACTCTGACTTTTAACCCATCTATTCGCAGTAACTGCCAGGCATGCGTGCCAAGCGTAAATACATCACCCGGCAATGCCTCTAGTGCAAAGTCCTCGTTCAGCGTTCCGACCACTGTATCTTCCGGGTCGAGCACTACCTGATAATCAAACATATCCGGAATCGCACCGCCATTTGTCAATGCCACCAGATTGGCACCACGGCGGGCACGTACATGGCCGTTAATCTTATCCAGATGCAGATGAGTGCCACGCCGGCCCCAGCGTGTTGTATAGCCTTTTCCTAACATTTCTATTATGGTGTCAAATTCTTCGCGCTGCAGATTGCGATACGAATAGGCATTGGCAAACAACTCAAACAATTCATCTATGGTGACAGGATCATCAGCGCCAGTAGCAGACGGAGATGCCACCTCGGCAACAATCTGTTGTGAGAGGATATCCATGGGTGCTTCGGGCATTACAATCTGGTCAAGCTCGCCCTGCCTGATACTGTGAATCAGGGCGGTTGCTTCTACCAGGTCATCGCGCGTCAGGGGAAACAAAATGCCTTTGGGTGTGCCGTGTACCGAGTGGCCACTGCGGCCTACCCGCTGCAGAAATGTGGCAATGCTCTTGGGTGATGAAAACTGTACAACCAGTTCAACCGACCCGATATCGATACCCAGTTCCATTGACGCGGTAGCAACCAGTACTTTGAGCTCACCCGCTTTAAGCTTTTGTTCAGCGGCGAAGCGATGATCTTTACTCATGCTGCCATGGTGTGAACACACGCAGTTTTCGCCGAGTCGATCAGCCAGCGCCAGTGCCAGACGCTCTGACAGTCGCCGTGTATTCACAAAAACCAGCGTGGTGTCATGAGTATTAATTAAATCCACAAGGCGCTGGTAAAGCTCTTCCCAGACTTCATTGCTCATCAATGCTGATAGTGGAGAGCCCGGCACTTCCAGTGTGATGTCACGCTCACGCTTGAAGCCTTCGTCGACGATGGTGCAGGCTTTGGATAGATCTTTTGACGCGTCATTACCCACAAGATACTGCGCCACCATTTCGATCGGCTTCTGTGTTGCAGACAGACCTATGCGTTGCAGGTGCTGGCCATTTACTTGGACGACCAGCCGTTGCAAGCGCTCGACTGAAAGTGCCAGATGCGCACCACGTTTATCACCCAGCATGGCATGAATCTCATCGATAATGAGTGTGCCGACACTGGCAAGCATGGCGCGGCCGCTGGCTGAGGTCAGCAGCAGATAGAGTGATTCGGGTGTGGTAACCAGTATATGGGGAGGCTTCCTGGCCATCTTCTGGCGTTCAGCAGCCGGGGTGTCTCCGGTTCTCACTGCGACCCGAATATCTACCGGAGCCAGCCCCTGCAGGTGCATATGCTCGGCAATCCCATCCAGAGGCGCATCGAGATTACGTTGAATGTCATTACTCAGCGCCTTGAGGGGCGACACATAGAGAATGTGCACACCGTCTTCGAGTTGCTGGCTGGAGGCCTTTTGCACCAGGCTGTCTATCGCAGCATAGAAGGCAGCCAGAGTCTTGCCGCTGCCGGTTGGGGCCGATATAAGCGTGTGCTGCCCCGCCTGAATGGCGGGCCATGCCTTGGACTGAGCCGCTGTCGGCTGGCCAAACCGGGCCTCAAACCAGCCACGGCAGGCAGGATGAAAACTGTCCAGCGCCATATCGCGTAGATCCACTAACTACTGTACGAACGTACAGGTTAGTGCGCGACCCGGGCTTTTGCAACTGTGTACTGACCCCACCACCAACAAACCCGCCCAAAGCGCCAATCGACCGCAATGGATTGACAGCTCACGGCCTTACGGCTAGCTTTATGCTGCGTAACCGGAAGTAGCCCCATGAATGAAGAAGTCGACAAACTCCCTGCACTGCAGCGCATAAAGCGCAACCTCGGTGTGTTCTGGAAAGAGAACCGCCAGTTTCTGTTTTTGCTGTGTTGCATCGTGTTTTTCAAGAGTGCGATAGCGGACTTGAGCTCTATCTCGGGTGCGTCCATGCAACCTACCTTGTTGGACGGCGACAAAGTCTGGGTCAACAAACTGGCCTACGACGTAAAAATCCCCTTCACTGAAATCTCTCTGGCCGAGCTTGCCGATCCTGAACGCGGCGATGTTGTCATTATCGACTCAAAAAAGGCTAATAAGCGGTTGGTCAAACGCGTCGTTGGCATCCCCGGCGATACTATCTACATGCAAAACAATGCACTTGTGATTAATGGTGTGGCTGCCGATTACGAAGTGCTGTCACGCGACGACGATGAGCTCATTATCCTGGAAGAGCTTCCAGAGCATCCGCATCAGGCCAAACTTTCACGCAATTACATCAATCGCTCGACTCGCTCCTATGGTCCTGTGGTAGTGCCCGAAGACCAGTACTTTGTTCTGGGCGACAATCGCGACAATAGCGCAGACAGCCGCGTATACAGTTTCGTACCGCGGGAAGAACTCATTGGCAGATCCAGTTCAATCGTATTCTCACTGGATAGCGAAAATAAATACCTGCCACGCGGAGACCGCTTTCTCGCCGAACTTGATGCAGATTAAACTTTACTGCTGAAATATCTCCGGCCATCCGCCGTACTTATACAGGCGAGAACCCTTAAAATAAGGAAACACAGATGACACAAAGAAGTCATAGTATGCGTTGCGCAGCAGCAGTCATGCTTTCCTCGTTGCTGGGTATTATGTCGAGTTTCAGCAGCGCCCAGGACTTTATCTGGGCACCGGATTTTCCGGTAGGCACGGCAATCATCGACATCTCTGCCCAGGACCAGGATGGTAATGTCCGCACGTTCGACGATCTAAAAGGCGAAAAGGGTCTGCTCTTCATGTTGAGCCGATCCTTTGATTGGTGACCATTCTGTAAATCCCAGCTCGTGCAGCTGATAGAAATTACAGACCAGTTTGAAGAACTCGGCATTAATATTGCCGCGATGACCTACGACCCGGTTGAGTTTCTCAAGACCGTGGAAGAAGATGAAGGAGTGGAATTTCCACTCCTGCACGATGCTGATGTAACGCATGTAAATGCATTGGGCATTCGCAATCTTGATTATGAGCCAGGACACCGAGTGTATGGAATACCATACCCGGGGATATTTCTGGTTGATAGTGAAGGCGTAATTCAGTTTAAATTTGCCGAAGAATCTTATCGGGATCGACCTGATTTCGATGTAGTACTGGAAGCTGCGGCAGATATGCAGTAAGAGTCCTTGAGTTTGAAAGCAGGGAACACAAGTTCCCTGCTTTTTTTATGGATGCAAAACAATAACAAGTTAACGTTTATTAACTGATAAACGTCTAAGGTGAAAGCGGCCGCATTTTAATAACAGGTCAGCACCAGGACCGCTGGAGAGTAGCCCTGAGCGTATCAGGCTGGAGAACATGGATGAATATGCGACCTGAACAGTTTCTGCGACATGTTGCAAAACCAGTACTCGCCTTGATAACCACCGCAGTATTCGCAGGCCTTACGTCGCTGACCACTGCGCAACCTGCCGACATCGCATACAACATCCCTCGCATCAGCAATTCACCCACTTTGGATGGCACGCTCTCAGAAAATGAATGGAGCCAGGCGGCACGCATTGAAGTCAATATAGAAACCAATCCAAGCGACAATATTGAAGCCGCGGTGAAGGCTCATGCCCTGGTGATGGAAGACGGTCAAGTACTGTATGTTGCCTTTGTTGCAGAAGATCCTGACCCTTCTCAAATTCGCGCCTTCTATCGGGATCGTGACCGCGCCTGGTCTGATGACTGGATGGGCATCCTGTTTGACACTTTCAATGACGAACGCAGGGCCTTCGAGTTTTTTACCAATCCGCTGGGTGTGCAGATGGATGCGATCTTCGACGATGTGAATCAACGCGAAGATTCGTCATGGAATGGCATTTGGGAAAGTATTGGACAAGTTACTGAAACCGGCTACACAGTAGAACTGGCCATACCGCTAAAACAACTGCGTTTTCGTGCCAATCAGCCAGTGCAGATCTGGGGAATTGAAGCCATACGCCGATATCCACGCAACCGCATTACGACGATTCGCAGCAATCCGCGTGACAGGGATATTTCCTGTGCCATCTGTCAGTTCAGTAAAGCCGAAGGGTTGGCCAATCTTGAACCCAGCCGCAACCTGGAAATTATTCCGACACTGACAACGACCGCTGTCGAAACCCGCGACCCTGCGATAGGTGACTGGGAAGGTGGTGATCTGGATCCTGAAGCAAGCCTCGATGTGCGCTGGGGTATCACGCAGGACATGTACCTCAATGCGACCCTCAATCCGGATTTTTCCCAGGTAGAAGCGGACAGCGCGCAGCTCGATATCAATAACACATTCAGCCTGTTCTTCCCTGAACGTCGCACCTTTTTCCTCGATGGCGCTGATTACTTCAACAGCTTTCGCAATCTGGTTTATACGCGCAATATTGCGAATCCCGACTATGGTCTTAAGCTGACCGGTAAAACCGGTGACCATACATATGCTGTTATGACAGCGGACGACGATTCGACCAGTTTTATTTTGCCTGGGAATCTGCGTTCACGTATCGCGACACTGAATGACACGCAAAGCAATATAGCCATTGCACGGTACCGCTACGATATCTTCCAGAATTCATCTATTGGTACAACATTTACTGATCGCCGCGGCGACGACTATCAGAATTCCGTATTAAGTGTCGATGCAGTATTGCGGCCAACAGACCGGGATACGTTTTACCTGCAAAGCGTTCATTCCGAGACTGACAACCCGGTCGAGATTCAAAACAGTTACGGTCTGGAAGATTCCGTCAGCGGACACAACCATGTGGTGGAATACCGCCACAACGATGCCAGATGGGATGCCCGCGTGGCCTATGAGGATATCGGTGATGATTTTCGCGCCGACCTGGGTTTCATCAACCGGGTAGGTTACAAGTTTGTCGTTGCCAATGTCGGGCACACATGGCGCTGGGACAGCGCCGACAGCTTCTTCACGCGTATTCGATTTGCCGCCGATTACGATCGCACTGAGGACCAGAATGGCTTAAAGCTGGAAGAAGAAGTTGAGTATTTCATAAACGGCAACGGTCCCTGGCAATCCTATTTCAATATTTTGATCGGTGGCAGTGATACCTATTGGAACGGCCAATATTTCGAGGAGCAGTTTAATAATTTCAACTTTGGGTTTTCCCCCTATTCCAATCTGGAAATCCAGATGCAGTACCGTTTTGAGGATATTGTTGACTTCACGAACACACAGCTCGGTGAATCAGTAATTCTGCGACCGGAGATTCGCTATCAATGGGGCCAGCACCTGCAACTCAATCTGGAACACACAAGACAGGAATTCGATGTAGATGGAGGCCGCCTCTTCACTGCCAACATTACTGATTTCCGTACGACTTACCAATTCAATACACGCAGCTTCCTGCGCCTGATTCTCCAGTACTCCGATACTGAACGTGACCAGAGCCTGTATAACGACTCTGTACAAAGCCGTAGCAAAAACTTCACCACACAACTTCTCTACAGCTACAAAGTAAATGCAGCAACTCGGTTCTTTGTCGGATACTCTGACGCCGGCTTTCAGAACGACAGCTATGATTCGCTGCAACAAACCAATCGCACTTTCTTTGCCAAATTCAGCTACGCCTGGCAGCCCTGATATCTGTATCAGCCCCAATCGGGACTGAACCCCAAAAACAGCATTTTAAGTCGATTTGTGCAAACCTTTAGCTTTGCCACGCGTCTCATCCTGTGAAAAGCGAGAAGTTTCGAGACTATTAGCATGAGGACAGCCACCATCCACTCTATCGATGAGGCAGAACAGCCACTAATGCTGGACCTGTCAAACCACTCTAATCCCATTTAGAATGCCTGCTTTGTTCAAGCTACAAGGCATGGAATTACAGTGGGTCAACAGACAGCTCTATACCAGAAACATATCGATGCCGGCGCCAAAATGGTGGATTTTGCCGGCTGGGATATGCCCATCAACTACGGGTCCCAAATAGAAGAGCATCAGCAAGTACGCACCCACGCTGGGGTATTTGATGTCTCCCACATGACGGTGGTCGATATTAGCGGTGACGACGCTACAAAATACCTGCAAAACCTGCTTGCCAATGATGTCGCGAAACTGGACTCGCCTGGACGTGCACTGTACAGCGCCATGCTCAATTACGAGGGTGGTGTCGTCGATGATCTTATCGTGTATCGCATGCAATCCGGATATCGACTGGTAGTCAATTGTGCAACGCGCAAGAAAGACCTGATTTGGATGGCGAAGCAAAGCAGTGGCTTCAGTGTGGCCATAGAAGAACGCCCGCGACTGGCCATACTGGCAGTCCATGGGCCCGAAGCAATCGCGTTGACCTGCTCGGTGCTCAGCAAGGAACAGGCTCAGGCAGTGGCAGAACTCGGCAATTTCCGCGGTGTGGAGCTTGATGAATGGTTTATCGCCCGCACAGGTTATACCGGTGAAAAAGGCCTCGAAGTTATTTTGCCCGAAGACCAGGCTCCCGCGCTCTGGGACAAGCTGATGCAGGCTGGCGCCAAACCAGTCGGGTTAGGTGCCCGCGACACGCTGCGCCTCGAAGCCGGTATGAACCTGTATGGCCACGATATGGACGAGAATGTGTCACCGCTGGCGGCCAATATGGATTTAAGCATTGCCTGGGAACCTGAAGAGCGTGATTTCATTGGCCGGGAAGCCATTACTATACATCGCAAACTGCAGGCAGACGGGGCGTTGCCAGAGCTCACCGGACTGGTGCTGGAAAGCCGGGGCGTCCTGCGGGAAGGGTTGAGAGTCGTCACGGACCGCGGTGAAGGCGTTATTACCAGTGGTAGTTTCTCACCCACATTGAAGCATTCAATCGCATTAGCTAGAATTCCGGTCAACAGCCGCACCTGCCAGGTGGAATTGCGTGGCGAACTGACTCCGGTCAGAATTGTGAAACCCAATTTTGTGCGCTTCGGCAAGAAAGTTTTTGAATGAAACCTGCCGCTTGATGACAAAATTGCAGTGAGGAAACAGACTTGAGTAAGTTCCCTGATAATGTGAAGTACGCTTCAAGCCACGAATGGATTCGCGTGGATGACGATGGCATTGGCACAGTCGGCATCAGTGACCATGCACAGGATGCCCTGGGCGACATCGTTTTTGTTGAACTACCGGAACCTGGCACTATAGTAAATGCCAGAGATGAAGTTGCGGTAGTGGAGTCAGTCAAAGCAGCATCTGATATTTACAGCCCCGTTTCAGGTGAAATTATCGAAGTTAATGACGCGCTCCTCGACGCCCCGGAAACCGTCAACAACACACCCTATGACGATGGCTGGTTTTACAAGATTGAATTGTCTGAAGAAGGCGAACTCGACGAGCTGATGGATGCTGAAGCTTACGCCGAGCATTGCGACGACGATTAGAACCAGCTTGCCAGTAATTACTTAGTTTAAGTAAGGGTTCGGATTATGGTCCGAGCCCGTTTTGTATTTTTAGTGAACGAGCAAATACGACTCCCAGAGTAGCGAATGCAAACACAGAAATCTTCCGAGCCAGGCCACGGCACAGCTCAAAATGATTCAGCCCCCACGCTTGATAGCCTCAGCCATCAGGGCGAATTTATCGAGCGCCATATAGGCCCCAGCGAATCAGAAATTGCCCACATGCTGGCAACACTGGAACTGGCTGACCTCGATGAACTGGTAGCGCGCACAGTACCCGGTTCCATTTTACTGAAAGAAGCACTGACTCTGGGCCAGCCTCTTTCAGAAAGCGCCGCGTTGCAAAGACTGCGGAAACTGGCAGAAAAGAACAAGTCAGCGCGTTCGTTTATTGGCACCGGCTACTACGACACGATCACGCCCAACGTCATATTGCGTAATGTGCTGGAAAACCCTGGCTGGTATACGGCCTATACACCCTATCAACCCGAGATCTCCCAGGGTCGGCTGGAATGTCTGCTGAACTTTCAACAGATGACACTGGATCTTACGGCTATGGATCTGGCCAATGCCTCGCTGCTTGACGAAGCTACGGCTGTAGCCGAAGCCATGGCGCTGGCCAAACGCGTCAGCAAGAACCGTGGCGCAAACCGCTTCTTCGTGGATCGTCAGTGTTTTCCACAAACCATCGACGTGCTCAAGACCCGGGCTGCCTGCTTTGGATTCGAACTGATTATCGATGATCTGGAAAATCTGCCAGACCAGGGTTTGTTTGGTGCGGTGATTCAATACCCGTCAGCATTGGGCCAGGTTGAAGACCTGACTGGATTGATTGAGTCACTCCATGAACAGAAAGCGATCGCTATCGTGGCAGCCGATCTCATGAGCCTGGTACTGCTTAAACCTCCTGGCGAAATGGGAGCCGATGTAGTTACAGGGAGTACCCAGCGCTTCGGTGTACCCATGGGCTACGGCGGCCCTCATGCCGCGTATTTTGCGACTCGCGATGACTACAAGCGCGCAGTTCCCGGCCGCATCATCGGTGTTTCAGTAGACACCAGAGGCCGCCAGGCCTTTCGTATGGCTCTGCAAACCAGGGAGCAACATATAAGGCGCGAAAAGGCGAACAGTAATATTTGTACCGCGCAGGTATTACTGGCCAATATTGCTGCGTTATATGCCATGTATCACGGGCCTGTCGGGCTGCGCCGCATTGCTGAACGTATCCACCGTCTCACGACCATTCTCGCACTCGGTCTCAGGCAGAGCGGTATCGAAATACGCAATACTCATTTTTTCGACACGCTGACACTGAAGCTGCCTGCGAACGAAGTTGATGCTGTGCTGGAACGCGCCGAAGCCGCCAGCATAAATCTGCGCATCGATCGACTGGCTGCAACAGGCGAAGTTGGAATCACGCTTGATGAATGTGCCACGAATCTTGAAGTGGAACAGCTTTGGCAAATAATTCTTGGCACAGAAGCTGAGAAACTATTTGTATCGAATTTTGATGCTGCTATATCCAAAGGCGAAGAGGCGTCAGGTATCCCTGATAACCTGTGGCGTCAGTCCGAAATTTTGCAGCATCCTAACTTCAATAGTTTTCATAGCGAAACTGAAATGATGCGCTACCTGAAACGACTTGAAGACAAAGACATATCCCTGACTCATGCCATGATCCCGCTCGGCTCCTGCACAATGAAGCTCAATGCAGCAAGCGAGATGATTCCAATTAGCTGGCCGGAGTTCGCCAAGCCACACCCCTTTGCCCCCACTTCGCAGACGGTGGGCTATCGCCAGATGATTACTGAACTGGAAGACATGCTCAAGGCGATAACCGGATTCGATGCGGTCAGTATGCAGCCTAACTCCGGCGCCCAGGGCGAATATGCTGGCCTGCTGGCAATCCGCAAGTACCTGGATGCTCAGGGCCAGACTCAGCGTAACGTGTGCCTTATTCCTACTTCAGCACATGGCACCAACCCAGCCAGCGCCCAGATGATTGGTATGAAAGTAGTACTGGTAGCCTGTGATGACGACGGCAATATCGACCTGGATGATCTGCGCAGCAAGGCTGATGCGCACAGCAATGACCTCGCGGCACTCATGATTACTTATCCTTCCACTCATGGTGTTTATGAAGAAACTGTAATTGAAGTGTGCCGGATAGTGCATGACCATGGCGGGCAGGTATACATGGATGGCGCCAATCTCAACGCCCAGGTGGGAGTCGCCAAACCTGCTGCGATGGGTGCGGACGTATCCCATGTCAATCTTCACAAGACCTTTTGTATTCCGCACGGCGGTGGTGGACCCGGCATGGGGCCCATTGGCGTGCAGGCACATCTGGCACCCCATCTGGCCAATCACAGCATGGTCGAACTGGATGGCCCGGATGCTGGCAATTCAGCGGTATCCGCTGCGCCCTGGGGCAGTTCAGGCATCCTCCCGATCTCCTGGATGTACATCACCATGATGGGCGCCCGGGGCTTACTGGAGGCAACCCAGGTTGCCATTTTGAATGCCAACTATATTGCCCACCGCCTCGCCGAGCATTTCCCGGTGTTGTATACCGGACGCAACGGCATGGTTGCCCACGAGTGCATCATCGATCTGCGCCCATTGAAGCAGGCCTCTGGAATTACTGAAGAAGACGTCGCCAAACGCCTGATGGATTTCGGCTTCCACGCACCGACGATGTCGTTTCCTGTTGCCGGCACATTAATGATCGAGCCGACTGAGAGCGAATCGCTACAGGAGATTGACCGGTTTATTAATGCAATGATTTTAATCCGTCAGGAAATAGCAGATGTTGAAACTGGCAAGATCGATGCGCAGAACAACCCTCTGAAAAATGCGCCCCATACGTTGGCAGATATTCTGGATGAAACCTGGAATCGACCCTATAGCAAGATGCAAGCGGCCTACCCGGCGACGAGCAGCGCCGAGAACAAATATTGGCCCAGCGTGAATCGCATTGACAACGTTTATGGAGACCGTAATTTATTCTGCGCTTGCCCCGCCATAGAAAATTACGAATAACCCGAACAACTACCGGGCCACAGCGGCGTTGTTCCGCCTGGGGCGTGCGCCGCGCAGCGACATTCCCTCGCTCAGTCGATAATTGAAGTAATCCCAGCGTGCTGCTGAAAATCCTGCAGCAACGTAATCGCGGTAACCGGATCTACTGTTTTCCTTTATAAACATACGATACGCGTTATGAGAATACGTGCGTCTGGGTTTACCTCCGAAGGCATGCTCACAATAAGTTGACCACTGATATCGCCCGGGGTGCTCCACCAACCGTTCGTGAACAGGCAACAATTCAATAAATTTCTGGCATTCCAGAGTCAGTTGATCGCTTTCCATAACACTGGCGTCAGCAGGGTGCTGCCAGACCAGGTTGCCATGGCCGAAGCGCAGCTTGTAATAGGCAGAATAAGAGTGATTAAGAAACTTCAGCAGATGATCGAGCCCGCGGACATGCTGTGGAGTCAGTAGCAGCCATATGGCGCGCGGTAACAATACTGCAGCATGCAAACGGACCTGAAATGATCGATGACAACTCAATAACCGGAGCCAGTAAAATCGGTAACAGGCACTATCGAAGAATGATCCGGTCTGGCAGGCCGGTTGGAGATGCAGGCATTGAGTATCAGCCGGCACATATACTGTGGCTGCCCTGCTCATGATAAGTGTCCAGCCTGCTGGATGGCGAGCTTGAACACGTCAATGACATCTCCGACTCTCACAAACTGATCGAACTGCCCATCTTCCAGGGTAATGTGAAAACTCTCTTCCAGCGTATAGATCACTTCCAGCAAACTCAGGAAACTAGCGGCAGGCTGCTGAGTAATGTCTCAGGGCTGATCTGTGCCTCGACGCCCTCTTCATACAGAAGGCCCTGCATGTTCTCCAGAATCAGTGTATCTGGTTTCGTATTTGGCATAACAGAACTCCTTTTCTATTCATGCATTCAAGTTCATGGCTAATCTGGCGCCATTGCAAAGTACTGCGGTAAACAGGGCAAGTATCTCCACTGCTCGGGATACTGCTGCAAGACACTCTCAAAGAAACGCACCAGGATCTGTGTAATTGCCCGTGCTGCAGCCTGACAGTCGCGGCCACTGAATTGTTCAGGTTCCAACTGTGGTGCAGCCAAAACCTGGCAACGACCATCGACCAATACCGGCACGATGGGCAATATGGGGATTCTGCAGGCCACCGCCAGGCTAGCCGGGCCACGGGGAAACACTGCTGAGCGCCCCAAAAATTCAACATGCGCAGATTCTCCAAACTGCGGCGGCAAGTCGCCGAATGTATAGAGTGTTGTTCTGTTGCGGCGCAGGATTCTCGCCAGCACCAACGGGTTCGCATTGCTTACCAATAGCTGGCTTTGCAAATGTGCGCGCACCGCAGGAAACGCGCCCTTCAGATTCTCGACACAGGCCTCACTGGCAGCGGACAAACTCAGGACAAATTGTTGCCGGCACGGAGGTTCTATCGATGCCAGTAAGGCAGGCAGGAATATGTAGTTGCCTGTGTGAGCACTGACAATGATGCGGGAACGTGTGTCCAGCTTCAGTAACTGTGAATAGGACTCATGCTGGGGGAAGTCGAAACTCTCTGCAATTTGCTGCAGCATGACAGGGGATTGACGCTTGTCACGAATAGTCGCGAGATATTTCTGATGCCTTTTGTAGCACCGAAAGATATGCCGTAATCGTGTTACCGGTTCATGCAGGTACGCAGCAATATTTTGAAAGTGTTGCCAGTCAGGCAAGCGGGCACCAGTCGAAGCGGTGCCGCAAGTCTGACTCTCAGACCGGCTTCGCGATTGTATGATACCCGGTGCCGCGCCGCGTCGGGCATTGGTGGTCCAGCCTATTCCCTGTGCCATGACCTGCCGATTATGTCTTAACGATTAGTGCTGTTCCTGTATGGTAAAAGTCTAGATGTCTTATGCGAAAGACGCCAACAAGTGGCCCTTTAACGAATCTTAACGGCTGTTCCACTAACACTTACCATCATCATGCCGCCCTTCTGACCGATAACTTCATAGTCCAGGTCAATACCCACAATAGCATTGGCACCCATCATGCCCGCAGCCTGCTCCATATCCTGGAATGCAATATCGCGAGCGCGGCTCAACTCATCCTCGTAGGCACCAGCTCGCCCCCCTACGATATCGCGCACGGCACCAAAAATATCCTTGAATATATTGGCACCAAGAATTGCCTCTCCGACTACGATCCCGCAATACTCCGTAATCTGTTTGCCTTCCAGCGTTGGTGTTGTTGATCGAATCATCGTTGTCTCCTCCTATGCGACTTGTGCGTTGAGCCAGTCCCGGGCTGCTTCGACAGTAGAAAAAACGCGCACTCCGGGATGTGACTTATGCTCATAAGCCAGTTCCTGAAACGGTTGTTATATCTCCCTGGGTCAGCAATCACCAATGCCAGCCGGCTATTGTAGTTCGTGAATTTCTGGAACAGCTCTCGTGCCAGTCCGGTGGACAAATCGAAGAAGTTCTCACCCAGTTCCTCCTCCTGGAGCATTAGCCCCCCTTTGTCATAACTCTCAGACAGATAGTCCATTATCTGATCCAGCGCATTCAGCTTACGTGTCATTGTCATTGGCTCACTTAAAAATGCGCGCTATCAGACGCGCGCTGCACCGAGTATGCCCAACCACATGGCCAGGACTGCCAGATTTCCCAGAGCGAAAACCACGAGGCGGTGCATTACGTTGTTATAGCCCAGATGTATGCAAGTATGTACCAGCCTGCAGGCTACAAATGCCCAGGCACACCACACTGGAAAACTGGTAGTAAGATCCATGGCGAGATAAGTTGCTCCGCCAGCATAGAACAAGACGGGAACCTCGAATAAATTGCTGATATGGCGACTGGTCTTGGCAACAAATTCCGGCACATCGTCGCCGGTAAATGTTGCGTAATAACTCATTGGTACCCTGCCTGACTGCACGGATCCGATTCTGGTGCGCGCTGTCAGAATGATCACCACATTGGTAAGCAGTACAAGCATGAACATCGGATATAGCATGACTATTCTCCTTGTTGTCGATGTTTAATAAAACTCTGATTAATAGGTAGCATGTGCTGTCTCGCAGTATAATGCGATGCATCAGGATTAAATAGCATCCTGCATTGTCCAGGATTGCTAATCCACAACTAATAGATCGAGGTCAAAATTGAGCGCGCAACTTTATTCCCGGCACATTGAGCGTCTGCATAACATCTACAGCGCCGCGCTACAGGAACTGACAGCGCAGGGAACCGCTACCGAGTCTGTACTGATACACAGCGGCAGTGAGCATTGCTATTTCGGCGATGATCGCCATATTCCCTTTGAGCCCTACGGGCACTTCAGCCATTGGCTTCCAGTGCGGCGCCCCGATCAGTTTGTCTGGTTCTCGCCCGGTCAGCGACCAATTTATTATCAGGTTGTGCCTGACGATTTCTGGTACGACCAGTCGATAGCCAATGAGCAATGGTGGGCAGACCAGTTTCAGACAGTCAGGCTGGGCTCGACCAGTGAACTCGGGCGCTATCTGGAAGACGCCACGATGGCCTATCTTGGGCCTGAAGAGGATTTCGCCGAACACCTGGATATCGGGAAGTCACTGATCAATCCACCGGCATTATCATACTATCTGGATTTTCACCGCGCCGTGAAGTCCGGATATGAAATAGAACAGTTACGTCTGGCCAATCGACATGCCCTGGATGGGCACCAGGCAGCACAGCAGTGTTTCCTGAATGGTGGTAGTGAATACCATATCCATATGGCGTACCTGGAAGCCTGTCGCATCATCGAGCTCGATAGTCCTTATACAAATATCGTTGCCATAGACGAGAAGGCAGCGATATTGCATTACCAGCATAAACGCCACGACTCGGCTGAGAACAGTCATGTGTTGCTGATTGACGCAGGATACAGAGTTAATAATTATTGTGCGGATATCACACGCACCACGGTTAAAGATTCCGCACATTCGGTTTTCAAGTCTGTATTAAAGGCCATGGATGGCATGCAACAGAGCCTCGTTGCAATGGTTCGCCCAGACCTGGAATACAAAGATTTGCATGAAGCGGCACTCACTGGCGTGGCCGATATTCTGCTGCAACAAGGCATCTGCCGGGGCTCAAGGCAAAGCTTGATGGAAAACAAAATCCCTCAATTGTTTATGCCACATGGCGTAGGTCATTTGTTAGGTATACAAGTGCATGATGTGGGCGGCCACCAGAAAGACTCTTCAGGCGCGACTCGCAAACCACCCGAAGAGTCACCCTCGTTGCGCAATACACGTATGATTGATAAGGACATGGTATTCACTATTGAGCCGGGTTTGTATTTTATACCCATGTTACTGGACGCTGAACATAATGGTCCGAAAGCGGAATTCATAAACTATGATCTGGTAAATGAACTCTATCCCTATGGTGGGATTCGTATCGAGGATAATGTAAGAGTGTTGGCTGACGGTAGTGAAAATCTGACGCGAGCCGCATTATAGATTCAAACTACGCAAGCAGGCTTTCCACCAGGCGCAGAATGTTAGGCAACGCCTGTTGATTGGCGGCAACAAGCGCTTTTCCTGCTTCTCCCATGGCCTTGCGCCTGGCAGAGTCCTTTAATAACTCGATCAATAACCCTGCCAGTTCACTGTGATCCTGCACTGTAATGAGCGCCCCGTTTTGCTCAAGTTGATTACAGATAACGGCAAAGTTGTATTGCGATGGTCCCGTTATAACAGGTAGTCCCAGCGCCGCCGGCTCCAACACATTTTGACAACCGGTATCGACAAGGCTGCCACCCACGAAGGCGACCTGGGCAAGAGAGCAGTAAGATGCCATCTCGCCCATGGAATCACCAAGAAATACCTGGGTTGAGTCACTCACGGCAGTACCACTGCTTCGACGAACCAGATTCAATCCTGCCTGTTCACACAAGTTCGCCACTTCGGCAAACCGCTCCGGATGACGTGGCACCAACACCAGCAGGCAATCGGGAATACTTTGAAGACAGGTCTGAAAAGCTGTCAGAACCTGGTGCTCTTCGCCTTCCCTGGTACTGGCGGCAATAACCACGGGTCGGCCGCTTTCTGTAATCTGAGTGAATATTGTGTCGCTGGTATCAGAGTGTGGCTTTGAGTCAACGTTGAATTTCAGACTTCCGGTGACTTCCACGCGATCTGCTGGAGCACCAAGTTCAATCAATCGTTGTGCGTCTTCACTGGCCTGTGCGGCAATAAAATTCAGGTTCTGCAACATATCGGCGGTAGCTGACGGAAAACGTTGATAACCTGCAGCAGATCTGGTCGAGAGTCTGGCATTTGCCAGCAGGATCTTTACATTGCTCGCATGGCAGTAGTGGATGAGGTTGGGCCACAGCTCTGTTTCCATCAGTACCAATATGTCAGGCTGCAAGATTTTCAGGAACCTTTGCACTGCACCCGAGTAATCGTATGGTAAATAGCTATGGCTCACGCTATTGCCAAACAGGTCTTTGACTCGCTGCGAACCAGTCGGAGTCATGGTCGTCACATGAATGTGCAAGTCTGGGTGGGTCTTCTGTAAGGCATATATCAAAGGGCTCGCTGCGACAGTCTCGCCCACCGACACAGCATGTATCCACAGCACTCCGCCAGATCGATTCAAGGATTCCTGAAATCGCACACGCCCCAGGCGTTCACCAATACGTTTGGCATAGTCAGGTGCTGCAAACGAGCGCCACCACAACCTTAGAAGAATAAAAGGAAGTGCCAGATGGAAGATTATGTTGTAAATGAAACGATACATTGCTGCAGGTGCCTGATAAGCGCGGGTGGCGTTGGGAAATCCGGTATGTAGTCGATATACTTCGACTGTGCTGCGAAATCACCTGAGCCGGGAGCTAAATTAACCAATGTCCCACTCCTATTCAACTGACATCGTCATCTTTGGTGGCGGCATCGGTGGCTTGTGGCTACTCAACCGGCTGCGCAATGAGGGTTATCAGGCATTGCTGGTGGAAACCAGCGCACTCGGCAGTCATCAGACCATCGCCTCACAAGGCATAATTCACGGCGGCCTCAAGTATGCACTAAGTGGCGTACTCACTGGCGCAGCGAATGTGACTGCGAAAATGCCTGCCAGATGGAGAGACTGCATCAATGGCCAGGGTGAAGTGGATCTGCAAGGTGTGGAAATTCTCAGCGAGCACTACTACATGTGGTCGCAGGCTTCATTCCGCTCCAAACTGAAAACATTCTTCGGCAGCAAGAGTCTACAGGGTCGCGTCGAGGCGGTGCCTTCGGAGCACTATCCTGCCGCTTTCACAACAGCCAATGTCAATGGCTCACTCTACCGCTTGCCTGATTTTGTCATTAATACAAGCTCGCTGCTGCGCAAACTGGTCAGTAATTATTCCGAGCATATTGTCCAGATCGACAGCGCTAATGTGGAATTCGATTTTTCAGCTGATGGCAACGCCGAGGCCGTGCATATATCCCATGGCACCGCGCGAGCAACAGTGTCGGCCAGCAGGTTTGTCTTTGCTGCTGGTAAAGGCAACGAGGAACTGATTAAAACAGCCGGGCTGACCACGGCCAAGACACAAAGACGCCCATTGAAGATGGTATATGTGAAAAAAGCAGACCTGCCCCCTATGTATGTGCATTGTATCGGCGAAAACTTCAGCTTGACTCCGGTACTGACTGTGACAACTCACAAATCGGAACAAGACGGTAATACCTGGTATCTGGGTGGCGAACTGGCCGAGAACGGCGTCGGGCTGGATAACGAAACGCAGATCGCCAATGCGAAGGAACTCCTGGCAAGACAATTTCCCTGGATAGACACCGACGGTCAGTGGGGAATTCTTGATGTCGATCGCGCTGAAGCCAATATCAATAACAACTACCGACCTGACGATGCCTGGTTTTGCAGTGAGCACAATGTTCTGGCCGCCTGGCCAACAAAACTTACATTGGCACCTTCATTGGCCGATAAAGTAGTTGACTATCTGCAGGCAGAAAACGTGGCAAAATCCAACGCCAGGCCAGACTCGCTATCAGCATTGGGCTTCACCTTGCCAACCATCGCCACACCGCAATGGGAAAAGCCATGACGGTTCTACAACGCATGCTTGGTAACACCGGGATAGCCGTTTCCACCATTGGGCTCGGAACGGTCAAGTTCGGGCGCAATCAGGAAGTAAAATATCCTGCCAATTTCGCCATTCCTGAAGATGCCCAGATCAAGAGTCTACTGGACCTGACTCGCGACCTTGGTATCAATTTGCTGGACACCGCGCCCGCCTATGGCAGCAGTGAACAGCGTCTGGGCCGACTATTACAGGACAGGCAAGACCGGGTGTTGTGCACCAAAGTTGGTGAGGAGTTCCTTAATGGCAAGTCTGTCTACGATTTCAGTCACGACCATGTGCTGATGAGTATCAACAGAAGCCTGCGATATCTGGCAACTGATTATCTGGACATTGTTCTCATTCATTCCGATGGCCGCGATGAATTCATACTCGAAAATTCAGGCTGCGTGGCCGCCCTGCGAAAGCTCAAGGAAGATGGCAAAATCAGGGCTATAGGCATGTCTACAAAGACCGTAGCTGGCGGGCTGAAGGCCTTGGAACTGCTGGATGTAGTCATGGTGACATACAACCCTTCCATGCCTGATGATCTGAAAGTTATACAGCGTGCCACTGAATTGAACAAAGGGGTGCTCATCAAGAAGGCACTGAACAGTGGGCATGATTGTGTAAACGGCAGTCCGGAAGACAACTTGCGCTTTGCCCTGGCACCTGAAGGAGTGAGTAGTGTGATTGTCGGGACTATCAATGCTGGCCATCTAAAGGCCAACGCAGCCGCTGTCGCGAACATCTAACAATCGCGGTTATTCTTCTACTGCTATTACTCGTCGTCGACCTGCTTCATTTTTTCTACCATTGCAGAAGTAGAGCAGTCATCCAGAAACTCCAGTGCTTTGACTTCACCGCCATAGGATTTTACATATTCTCCGCCGACTACCTGATCTAGAGCATAGTCACCACCCTTGACCAATATATCTGGCTGCAGCAACTTCAACAGAGATTCAGGTGTATCTTCAGCAAAATTTACTACCCAATCAACTGCCTCAAGGCCAGACAGAACAGCCATCCTGCGTTCCACTGGATTAATTGGGCGACCAGACCCCTTTAAGCGACGAACAGAATCATCATCGTTGATAGCAACTATGAGTCTCTGGCCGAGTTCGCGTGCCTTACTCAGATATCCTACATGGCCGGCATGAATAATGTCAAAACAGCCATTGGTGAATACGATTTTTTCACCATGATCTTTAGCATCCTGCACCGCTATTTGCAGTTGCTCTGCAGTCATTACGCCGCGACCGGATTGCTGTTCGGACAGAATTGCGCGGCGCAGCTCAGGCCCGCTGATCGCAGCCGTGCCAAGCTTGCCAACTACCAGGCCGGCGGCCAGGTTTGCCATGGCAGTAGCATCAGCAAGCCCCTCGCCTGCTGCCAGAGAAGCTGCGAGAACCGAGATGACTGTGTCACCGGCACCGGTTACATCAAATACTTCCTGCGCTTTGGCGGGCAGGTGCAGTTCTGGTGAATCCGGGCGAATCAAAGTCATACCGTGCTCACCTCTGGTAATCAGGAGCGCTTGGATCTCCAACTGGCGAATTAATTCAAGACCCTTCTTTACCAGCTCATCTTCATGGACACATTTGCCAACAATGTTCTCAAACTCATTGAGGTTGGGGGTAATAATCGTCGCACCCCAGTAGCGCGAAAAATCACTGCCTTTGGGATCAACAATTACCGGTAGTTTATGTTTGTGGGCGACCTGCAAAATTTTCGACACGTCAGCCAATGCACCTTTGGCATAGTCGGAAAGTACTACTGCCTGCGCATTGGGCAACAACTCTTCTACTTTGCCCTGAATGCCCTCCCTGTCCTGCTCATCGAATTCCTGCTCAAAATCGAGTCTGATGAGTTGCTGGTGCTGACTGATTACCCGCAGCTTGGTGATAGTCGGTTTATCTGCCGATTGCAGGAACTCACAGTAGACTCCTGCTGCGGCAAGGCGTGATGCCAGTTCCCGGCCCGTGTCATCCTGCCCAACAATACCAATGAGCGTCGCGGCGCTACCCAGTGCCGCGATATTGAGCGCGACGTTCCCCGCACCGCCGGGGCGGTCCTCACTATTACCGACCCGCACCACTGGTACCGGCGCTTCGGGCGATATGCGATTTGCAGTGCCATGCCAGTACCTGTCGAGCATCACATCACCCACGACAAGAACCCGAGCTTCCTGGAAGGGTGGCATCTTCAGCTTCATGGCTGGCGCTCCGAACTGACTGTAATTAAAGGGAAAATCATGGCGGGTGATCATATCACAGGGTTTTGCGCCTGTAGATCAGGGACATTCTGTCGGAATATCGCCATTTTTGGGGCAAAAGTGGAATATTCATGATGAATATCGAGTGTTCTCCTGGCAAATGTGGTGAATATGGACCGATTTTTATAGAAATCTGCCCTGATTTCCCAATCGGGCATTAAGCTGCGCATTTGCTACAATTCGCGCCACTACATCACCCATCACGACCGGGCCTCCCTTTGCACACCAAATCGCCTCCTACTAGTCAGAAACCAATACCTCTGCGACAGTTTCTGGGACCACGCTACTGGCCTACCTGGCTGGCTGTCGGACTAATGTGGGTAGTGGCGCATTTACCTTTTTCCTGGCAGATGCGCATTGGCCAGGCCCTCGGGCTGCTGAGCTTTTACGTGGCCAGAGAACGTCGGCATGTATGTGAAGTAAACCTGCAATTGTGCTTCCCTGAACTGTCTGACTCCGAGCGCCACCAGCTTGCCAGGAAAAATTTCATATCCTATGGCATAGGTCTGATTGAAATTGCTATCGCCTGGAATCGCATGCCTCATTCATATGAATCGCGTGTACAAGTCAGTGGTATGAAGCACCTGGATGAGGCACTTGCCCGCGGTAAAGGTGTGCTGCTCGTTTGTGCCCATTTCACCACGATCGAGATGGGCGGCTTTCTTTTTACCCTGCTCAAGCCGTTGGATGTCACTTATCGGCCCAATAAAAATCCGTTGATGCAGGCCCTCATGTTTAATGGTCGCCTGCGTGTTTACAACAAGGTAATCGGACGTGAAGATGTCAGAAGTGCCATACGAAGTCTCAAGACCGGAAATATACTCTGGTACGGACCTGATCAGGATTACGGACCCAAACACTCGGTATTCGTACCATTCTTCGGAGTAGAGGCCGCCACGATTACTGCCACCAGCCGGTTCGCACGTGCCAACGACTCTGCTGTCGTGTTCTATAGCCATTATCGAAATGCCGACAACTCGGGGTATCATCTTGCGTTCAGTCCGGCATTGACAGATTATCCCAGCGCAGATGAAACGCAGGACGCACTGAGAATGAACCAGATAATCGAAACAGCGATTCGCAAGCAACCGGATCAATATCTGTGGTTACACAAGCGCTTCAAGACCCAGGCCGCTGGCAAAGCCGCGAGGCCCTATTAATTGAATACTCTGATTAGTGACAACTGGCTTCGGAAAGATCTGCGCCCCTTCGCAGTCCTGGCCAGCCTGTTCATTTCTTTATATACAATACTGCTGCCCGACAGTCCCAATGATGATGCCTACATCTATATAAGAACGGCAGAGATCGTATTGGATCAGGGTATCGGTGCAGCGTTCGAGCACTATTCGTGGGCCACTTATTCGATATTGATCGCGGCACTGGGCAGCATCGGTATCGATCTTTTTCTGGCTGCTCACATAATAAATGCAGCGTTTTACGCGCTATTGGTCTATGTATTTCTCAGCATCGTGCGGGAAATTACGAATGACGAAATGATCAATGCGCTGGCAGTGCTTTGCGTGCTGCTCTACCCCGAGCTTAACGAACTGCGTTACCTGATTATTCGAGATGTTGGTTATTGGACTTTCAGCTTGCTGGCCATCTATCTCTTCATGCGCTACCTGGATACTGCACGCTGGCAAACCGCTGTGGCTTACACGCTGTCGTTCCTCTTTGCAGCAACCATGCGACCGGAAGCACTGATCTATATGCTGTTGCTGCCCCTGACCTTGTTTCTGCTGCAAGTACAATCACGTAATACCTTGTTAGTCAGAATTTACAGTGTGGTATGCGCACTCGGTATCGCGGCACTACTGATCCTCGGCATGGTCGGAGTAAACATCATCAGCCTCTTTGCCAGCTTCGTCGCCTCTTATGTGCCTTTTCTCCAGACTCTAATCAACCCTGACCCGGCGGAAGAAGCATTGATTGCTTCGGTGTTATTCGGTGAATATGCCGGCGGATATTCTGATGAGTACATCGTGGCATTCTTTGCCACGGGGTTGTTGGCGATACTTTTCGAGAATGTTTTTAATGCAATCGGCTGGCCGTATTTCCTGCTCCTGATTGCCGGTGTCTGGCGTCGCATGTTGCTGATTCCACGGACGTATTTCGTAGTGCTTTTATGGATTGTCATTCTCAATCTGTTGATTCTGTTTGTTTTTCTTTTTGTAACGCGGTACCTGACTTCACGCTATGCAATGCTGATGAGTTTGGTATTGCTCGCCTTCGTGCCAGTAATCCTGGCAGAGATGTTGCGACGCGTATCTGATGCGCGCAAACAGTTGCTGCGTAATAGCCTGGTCGTATTGTTTGTATATTGTACCGTTGATGCCTTTATCAGTTTTGGTGATTCCAAGGACTATGTATTCGAAGCCGCCGATTGGATCACTGCCAATACAACTGTATCGACTACGCTAATCACCAACAATCATGCCATCGCCTATAAGTCAGGCCGGGTGGAAGAATACGATTATATTCCCCGTTATATTGGACGCGATCAGATCGCAGAGTCACAACGCGGTGACATCATCGCTCTGGAGTGGAGTGTTGAAATGGAGGGGGCATTCCGTTTCGGAGTGACCAACGGGCAGATTGAATTACTGCAAACCTTTGCAGACGAAGATAATAACCGGGTAGAAATTTACCGCCGACTTTAGGAAGGCCTACCAGTCTTTCGGCTCTTCTCTCTTGGTCACGAGAATATCTTCAAGAATTAAATAATTCAGATCCGTGCCCATAAATACATCGACTGCATGTTCTGGTGTGCAGGCTAGCGCTTCACCGGGCCGACTCAATGTGGTGTTGATTAACATGGGGTGGCCGGTGAGCTTTTCGAATTCGACCAGCAGCTTGTGAAAATCAGCATTACTGTCCGGATCTACAATCTGTGCGCGTGTACACCCATCGATATAAGTGGCCGACGGATACCGATCCTGATAAGTCTTGCTTACTGCCTCATTGACGCACATGTACTGATCTCTGTACTCCTCCTCCAGTAATTCAGGCGCAGCTGAAGCCAGAATACTTGGAGAAAACGTGCGCCAGCGTTCACGAAACTTGACCAGTGTATTGATCTTTTCCACAACCCCTTCCTGTGCCGGGTTAGCCAGGATACAACGATGACCCAGAGCACGTGGACCGAATTCCATGCGGCCCCGGTACCAGCCCAGCAATTCCCCCGCCGCCAGTAATTGGGCGCCTCGCTCATGGGGATTGCTTAATTCTTCCCACTGGGGCTTGTCCCGGTGCCGTTTACAGGCATCAATATAATCAAGGCGACTGAATTTGGGCCCCAAGAAAAAATGCTTAACCGGCTTCAACGGAGTTTCGCTTTGCTGGCGCGCAGCATAGGTCGCCGCACCAATAGCAGTACCCGAATCACTACAACCCGGATGCACGATAAGTTCTTTGACTTCAGGCATGTGGTTCAAGCGCTGATTTAGCCGAATGTTCATGGAACCCGTACCCGCAACAGCAAGGCGGCCGGTTTCGGCGAGAATGTCACCCAGGTAATGCCGAACCATCTTCTCGGCGATGTCTTCATATAACTTTTGAATTGCTGCGGCGTAATGAACGTAGGGGTCATCTTCCAGGTGCCCCACGCGGCGCGGACCGAGCATATCAACCAGTTTCTTGCTGAAATAATGCCCTTTTGATTTCGCCTTGTAACGCCTTAGTCCCACTGTACCGATCAGGCGATTGTTAACCCTGAAATCTTTACCATTGCAAGAAGCCAGCGAAGACAGATCATACTTGTCCGGGTCACCGAAAGGCGCAATCCCCATCACCCTGAATTCGCCATCAAGAATTTCAAATCCCAGATAGTCGGTCAGCGCCGCATACATCCCGCAGAGTGAGTCAGGGTTATAGAAACGTTTGATCTTGACGATCTTGCCGTTGTGACCATAGCCCAAAAATATACTGGCATATTCGCCTTTGGAGTCGTTACAGAAGATCGCTGTTTTCTCCGCCGGTTCGTTCACGTGATAGCAACTGCTGGCATGGGCGAGTTGGTGCTCCACAGGAATCAGCTTGATGCTCGACATGGGAATATGCAGCTTTTCCAACAGACCGCTGAGGTCCTTCAGGTAGCGTCGATAACGCCGATTGCCATTGAACAAGCCATCCAGACTTCGATCAGGCGCATACCAGTGACGATAAGCGTAATGCCAGCGAGCACGACTGAATAACGATATTGGGGCGAACGGTATGGCGACCTGGTCGACCTGTGACGGGCGAATTCCGGCAATTCGCAGGCAGGTGCGCGCAGCGTGATAAGGCTGTTCATTTTTGGCATGGCGCCGGCGCAGAACGCGCTCTTCTTCCATGGCAGCAACCAGTTCCCCGTCGACAATCAATGCTGCCGCTGGATCATGTCCAATTGCGCCTGCCAGACCGAGAGTAATCACTGAGAGATACCTGGCTTGTGAGTTTTCAGATTGACTATCATACGCTCTACCGCGTCTTCATAGCGTGTACCGAGAAAGTTTTTTTGCAGGCGCATCAGATCTTTTAGATACGCCCTGGCGAACGTCGCTGGCTGCTGATGTCGCTTCATGCTATCCAGATCCAGCACATACAGGCAGCCATCACTGAAAATAAAATTGCTGGCTTTCATATCTCCGTGACTGATCAAGTATGTGGCGAAGGTAGTCAGGTACTGTTGCAACTGGGCCAAAGCATGCATTACTTCATCGCCATTGTCTGCTTCTATCAATTCGGCCAGCGTCGGACCTGCAATTTGTTCCCCCAGGAAGAATGCGCGTCGACGCATGACTCCCAGTATCCTCTCCTCCATCAGCAAGTAGGGATGCGATGTAGATATACCAAGCATTTCCAGTACCGCAGCATTGCGCCAGCTATGGTGTGCACGGGAGGGCCGAAACAGGCGCTTGATGCCATGCCATTTATTCTTGATATTGTAACGCTTGAGAACATAGGAGGTCTCGTCCAGTTCAATACGAGATACAGTTGAGGAATTGCCAGGCTTGATGACAGAATCCTCATCGATGAATTCATCCGGATTACGCACAAATCGTTCCACCGCAGCGGAATGAATAGCGCGATCATAAACAAGAAAGCGGGTTCGGGTCTTTAAGCAGCAATGTGCAGTAGTCGAGCGAAACAGCTTGTTCTCCAGAACCTTTAAACGCCTTGTGCGTGCCTGGACGACTCTTTGCAGAAATTCTTCACGATTAACTGCCGCCACTCCGGTATTCGTTACATATTCGTCCAGCAGTATTGGTATCTGTGTATCCATATCTACAGTCAGCTGGGCAAAAAACAGTGCCAGATTATTCAACCGTGTGTCCAGTCCCAGGGAGCCATCACTTTGACCAATATCCCCACCATCGAGTAAATACACCCGACCGTCTTGCAACATGAAATTACCCAGATGTATGTCTTTTTGCCAAAGTCCTGCGTCGTGACTGCGCGCGATAATCTGTACAACCTGGCTCAGCACTGAGAGGCACTGCTCGTCATCCACGGCAGTTTCGATCAGGTGACGCAGGCCTTCACCATTTTCCAGATATTCGATGAGCAAGACTCCGCACTCTGCCGCATCTGAATCGATTGACTCGATGAGCCGGGGGGTACTGATGCCGGCCTCCATGATGACCTGTATTCCCTGCTTATCGCGGCTGCATTTGCGCTGCCAGCTACCAGGCTGGAAGAAAAGCTTGGCAATGATTCTATTGCCCTGCCAGTGTGCCAGCCCAGTCAGGCGCCGACCCGGAACTAACCGTAATATGGATTCAAAGCGGATGTCATGTACCGCGCCTGCGTCTTGAATACATAAGTTGAACGGCACAGGGATATGACGCCCGGAAGAACTTAAGTCTCCCGGCTTGAGCTGCACCAGATTGCTGTCAGTGTTACTCAAAAGCCGGCCCCTCTTTGTCCATGATCGCCTGAGCTCGTCGTTCGACTTTGGCCCAGAACTGTTTCCTTTCAGCCAGGCTCTGTCGTAACGGTGTGTTGTCATAGATTCGGATAAATCGAAACAGGTCGCGGCGCGTGAGGCCGATAGTCATGGCGGAATAATATAAACCCCCAAGATCTTTTATCTTCCAGCGTGCGCGCAAGTGAGACTGGCAAATTGCGCGGTGCAGATCTATCAGGGGAAGTTCGAATGGCGCGGTAAGGTCGGCACCCGCTTGAATATGAAAATGACACAGGTAGTAATCCCGATGACAAATCCCGTTGGTATGTATTGCGCGGCTGATCTGGGCCAGCTTTTGGAGCAAACGCAATTTATGTGTGAAGTGCGGTGCACTGCGGCCCCAGTTGCGGCAATAGTCTTCAAGGCTTACCGTACCAGTAAGCTCCTCAGTGATAATAAACGACTGCTTGTTTACCGGATTCCAGCCGCGCTCTCCATATGCCACCTGTTGCATGGTATCCACACCAATATCATGCAGTTTCTGGATCGCTCGCCATTCATTGCGCGCCCCAAATACCGGTACGCGCAATTGCAACAGATTTTTTAACGCTTCACGCCAGCCGATACCGGAATGTAATTTGACGAAATAGCTACTCTCATTCAGCTGAAACTGAAATGTTTTACGGCCTTCCTTGTGACGGTATATTTTTCCTTCAATACTACCCAACACGTCGTAGGGGTCGCGACCTGCAAAGAACTCACTAAAGTCGGAATTCAGATATAGCATGATTCAGGCGCTCACCCTTCCCGCGGAAGCCATGTTCTCAATCAGATCGGTGGCAGCTTCTGCCAGCCGATACAGTTCGTCCTGTTTGCCATACTCCAGCCCATTGGCCGACCAGGGCGCATCATCAAGGCGGGCCAACATGTCTGCAAGGTGTTTATTAAGTTCGTTCTGTGAAAAAGGCTCCGGGCATACTTTGCCAGACCCGGCCTGCTCAATATGAAAAGCATAGCCGCAGGTTTGCGTTGTGAGCACCGGCAATCCGGCAATCGTAGCTTCCAGCAAAACGTAGCCAGCACTCTCTCTGTAGGCTGGATGAAGCAACAGATCGGCGCCCGCCAGAAACCGTGGTATGTCATCCTGACCCGGCAATATTGTCACTCTTTCGGCGATGCCGAGTTTGCGGGCCAGTTTCAGAAATCTCGCTGGTTTATCCTGGCCAATAAGCAGATATCTGCAACGCACGCGCAGTGAGTCAGGTAATGCGGCGACTGCCTGCAGAGACCGATCCACGCCCTTCACCTTGAAACCTGATCCTATCTGCAATATCAATAAATCCTCATCACCCAGTCCCAGGGCCTGCCTGACACTGCGCCTGTGAGAACTATCATCCACAGATACCATGCGATCTCGGGAAATACCGGGAGGCATTTCATGCAAACGCGATTCACAATTGGGATAATAGGTCAAAAATGCGCGTCTCTGTTGCGGAGACAGGATCATTACCTCGGTATTGCTGCTCAATCCGAATACAGCCTCTTCATAGGCTCTGAAGTGTCGGTAACGGCCCGTGAATCGATAATAGGCACCCCTCTCTATGCGGGATTTTTCTTCGAAGCAGGGATCGGCGGCAAAATACAGGTCCAGTAAAGGCATCTTGTTGAATCCGATTACCAGGTCGGGCCGGTTATCCTGCAGTGCTGTCGTCATCCAGTTCGTAAAGTGCTGGTAGAGACGTGGCCGTGTCATACCCTTTGCAGGTACTTTGATCACGTTGATGCCGTCAGGTTTCGCCCCCTGCCAGCCAAGGCAATACGCATCAATTTCGTGCCCGCGACGCAGGCATTCGTTGACGATATTAAGAAAGTCTCTTTGTTGCCCACCGTAGGGAAAATAGGAATAGATGAGGAAGCCCAGTCGCATAGGATGCTCTACGGTTGTTGCAGCAATTTTTGGAACTGTTGCCACACCAGTTCAGGCTTGTGAGTCGCAAAACAGGGTGGTATGACCGGAAAATCCTTACCATCATAAGTATCGGTAATACCGGGCCCGGTGTACCCACAGGTTTTCTTTACGCAGGGCGCACAGTGCAAGTCAGAGTTAAGATGAAGCTGATTTGGCCCATATGTTCCGGAGAGTTTCGGGTCTGTAGACCCATAGAGCGACACTGCGGGTTTGGCGAGGGCGGCCGCCAGGTGGCCGAGCCCTGTATCGACAGCGATCACTCCTGCAGACTCGCTGATGTAGCCGGCCAGTCCAGTCAGTGATTGCTTGTCCAGTACGCTAACATGTTGATTGTCAGCAGCGATATAGCCGGCACGACTGCGCTCCTCTTCAGACCCCCATGGGATCAATACATGGTACCCTGACTCAGTGGCAATATGTGCGAGGTGGCGCCAATATGATTTTGGCCAGTGCTTGGTTGCCCAGGTTGTACCGTGCAGGAAAACAATTGTTGGGCGATTCGTTTGCAATGAGGTAGATGCATTGGTTTGAAATTTTATGCCGTAGTTAACTCGAGATTTGTCATAGCGATAATTAAGTGAGCGAGCAAATAACTGACGCACACGTTCGACGGCATGATCAGTCCATGGCACTGAATACATTTTGTTATAGAACAATGTGGCGAGTGGTTCCCTGATAGTTGTATTACTTAGCCCGATTGTGAGACCACGCGAAATACGACTGATGATGCCGCTTTTGATGAGTCCCTGGGCGTCAATTACCAAATCGTAATGTTCGGCCTGCAAGGATTGCTTGAAGTCGCCAAATTCACTGGTTCTCCAGGTTTTTAACAAATTACGGCGCCAGCGCCGAAACGCCACCGGAATTACCTTGTCTACGGCCGGGTGCCAGGCAGGCACTTCTACGAAATTTTCTTCAACTACCCAATCAAACACAACGTCATTGTTGGCAAGACTGGCATCGGTGACTGCTGGCAGGGTATGAATGATATCCCCGAGTGATGAGACTTTAACGATTAAAATTCGCACACGGAGTTCCCTATTTGTTTGCGGCGACGAGTATTTCTATCGCCTCTACCGCCTGTTCAGGTCGTATCTCAGTCAGGCAGCGCAGATGACCAAGTGGACACTCGCGCTCAAAACACGGCCGACATTCTATATCTGTGGCGAGTAATTTTACCCTCTCGGTCAATGGCGGTGTAAAGTCTGACGTGGTTGAGCCATACAGCGCAACAATGGGGCGCTCCAGAGCCGCCGCAATATGCATGAGGCCGGAATCGTTGGTTATTACCACACTACTTAGTGAAAGTAGATCAATGGCTTGAGCCAGACTCGTGCGCCCCGTCAGATCATGCATTTGTTCTGCCAGAGTAGGATCGACGGCGCCAGTGATCACCGCCGCAGTGTTGCTGTCATTGGCTGAACCGAAAACCCATACCTGCCAACCGGCAGCAAGTTTTTCATTGCAAACTGTGGCGAAATACTCCGCGGGCCATTGCTTTGAGGGCCCATACTCGGCACCCGGGCAGATTGCCAGCACAGGGCGCTCGAGCTGCAATCCCAGATCGGACAGCGTTGATTGCACCACAGCTTCGTCTGTACTCAATCGTGGGCGCGGTAAATCAGCCGTCAAGGACCTGCCAGGGGTATATGCCAGTGCGGCGAAGCGCTGCACCATCAGTGGATATTCTTGCTTGTCCAATTTGCGCACATCGGTAAGCAAGGGCCAGCGCTTCTCGCCCAACCAGCCGGTGCGTACCGGAATATTGGCATAGAACGGAATTAATGCTGACTTAAAAGAATTGGGTAGAACAATTGCCCGTGTATAAGCGTTTTCGCGCAGGGACTTGCCGAGCTTGCGTCGCTGCCACCATTTGAATTCACCGTGATTGAAGGGCAGCTCCAGCCCGTTTGTCACCTCATCCATGCGTGCCACAAGGGGCAAGGCCCAAACGGGCGCCATGACATCGATTCGACAGGATGGAAATTCTTCCTGCAAGCAACGAAACAGCGTCTGCGCCATCACCATGTCACCAACCCAGGAAGGACCGATGATCAAGATGCTTTCCCCAGGGGCGTTTACTGCGTGCTCCATTCTACTCTCGGATAGATCAAATCATTATTCTCAGGTCTGCAAGCATATATCGGCAGACAACTGATGTATTGCCAGATAAATGTACAACCGGCGAGGCTATGAAGGAAACCAGTGAATGTTAAGAGTTGTTGGTATCAGGTGCCACTCTGAGCACTTCGTTGACTGTGGTGGTTCCTGCTGCCACTTTTTGTGCGCCGCTTAAACGCAAACTTAACATGCCTTCCTTATATGCCTGCTTGCGCAATGCAGGCAGGTCATCCTTGTTATCGGCAAATTGCTGCAGGGTTTCTGTAAAAGGCATGACTTCATAAATACCCTGGCGCCCCATGAACCCGGTTTCCCGGCATTCCAGGCAACCCTTGCTATGCGCTGCATTAGTGGGAAGTTTCACCTTCCAGGGGTTTGTGAGTGGTTCCCACACATCGGATTCAATCTTACAGGGCTGTTTGCAATGGGGACACAGCACACGCACCAGACGCTGCGCCATGATACCGATTACCGTGGCCTTGATCAGGTAAGACGGCACTCCCAGTTCCAGTAAACGTGTAATAGCTGACGGCGCATCATTGGTGTGCAGCGTCGTGAATACCAGATGTCCGGTTAATGCGGCTTGTATCGCCATTTCAGCAGTGGCGAGATCCCTGACCTCACCAATCATGATGATATCCGGATCCTGTCGCAACAAGGCTTTCACACCGTCGGCGAAACTCAGCCCTATATTTTCTTGTACCTGCATCTGGTTAAAACTGTCTTCGACTATCTCTATCGGGTCCTCGATAGTACAGACATTGACCTCGTCCGTGGCAAGTGACTTGAGAGTTGAATAAAGGGTTGTGGTTTTACCGGAACCGGTAGGACCCGTGATGATAACGATGCCATGATTATTGCCGATAATTTTGTTCCAGCGCTGCAAATCTTCGTTAATCAGACCCAGCGCCTCGAATGGTTTGAGTAGTACTTCCGGGTCGAAGATGCGCATCACCAACTTTTCGCCAAATGCAGTCGGTAAAGTCGACAAGCGGAGTTCGACTTCTTCGCCAGTAGGGCTCTTGGTTTTGACTCGTCCATCTTGTGGCTTACGTTTTTCCGCCACATTCATCCTGCCCAGGATTTTAAGCCTGCTCGTCACTGCCGCCATTACCTGCATGGGCAATGAGTAAACTGTGTAGAGCACGCCATCGATACGAAAACGGATATTGCCCTGTTCTCGCCTTGGCTCTATATGAATATCACTGGCGCGTTGTTCGAATGCATACTGTAGCAACCAGTCCACAACCCGAACTATGTGATGATCATTTGCTTCTGGATCCTTGATGTTCCCCAGTTCCAGCATCTGCTCCAGATTGCTGATGCCCTTGGCTGGTGTGCCACCTTGTTGAGCACGGTGAATTGAACTGGACAAACTATAAAATTCAGTGGTGAGGCGTTTGATGTCGATTGGGTTTGAAACGACCCGCTTGATTCTTTTTTGCGTGACATGCGCAAGATCTGATTCCCAGGAATCAATGTAGGGCTCTGCACTGGTAATTGTGACTTCATCCGCCTTTACTTCCACAGCAAGAATGTGATGACGTTGAGTAAACGCATAAGACATTACCTGGGTAATACCAGGCACATCTATTTTAAGTGGATCAATGCGAAAGTAAGGCTGACCACATTGTTCACTGAGAACCATGGTCAACGATTCGATATCCAGCTTCTTGCCAGGGGATTTCTGGTCGTCAAGGCCTTGTTCTGCCAAATACACCAGCACATTCTTCTTGCGGTCATCTGCCGAGCGGCGATTGGCTATCGCTGCCTCTGCGTCAGCCGCTGACACGCGACCACTGGCAATCAACCCATCCAGGAAAACCTTGATATCGAGCAATTCCCTGCGCTGTGCGCCAGTACTCGATGGGGCCTTGGCTGTACTCATAATTGACTCGTGAATGTGTTTATTTTCAGATAGTTACCCAAGTGTATACCCCTGATTCTGAAAAACAAACATCGCTACCTCATTCTGTGAACCGGGAATCAGTCTGCTCGCGTGGAAGTAAAGGCTGGAAAATCGAACGTAGTAATCCTATTCGATCACTTTGATCCACTCTCCGGCCTCGGGCGTGCCAGTGGGATAGTAGCCATTCAGCAGACGCAGAGTTTCTTCGGCGTAGTTGGCTATAGGGGACTGCTGGGCAATCACGGCGAAATCGAAATGCTCACTGGCGCGCACATAGCGTATCCGCCGTTGCGTGCCTGAATTGGTTTCGCCACGCTGAATGGCGCGAAAGGTACGAATGGAATCGAGTAACATACTGTCGATTTCATCAACAGCACTGGCGTTGGCAATCTCGCCATGAAAAGTGAAAACCCGCGGACCAAAGTAAATTGCTGCTACACGTACAGGATTGCCGGTCTCGAGAGAAATAGCTATGCCCGTATGGCCTAGCAGGCGATATTGGGACAGGGCTTCTGACTTCTGCAGGTTAGAGATACCCATTTTGTCCCGGATAAATACTCTGGGCTCTATATTGTCCTGGATGCGTTGCGCTTCAATTCGAATCGAACCTGCATTTGGCGATGACGCTGTGACAGTGGTTGTGGTCTCGCTGATTTCCCACTCATCCGGGAATACTACAGTGTAGCCCAATAGATTCTGGTAGTAACGATTGCGCGCATCCTGATTCTGCGAATTCGAACTGGCGCCTACAATCAAACCGTCAATAGCTTCACGAAATGCGGTGTTATCCGTTTGGGTGATTTCAGTATCGACCAGTTCAGCCACGTTAGCGATGGCTTGCTGCAAGCGCGTGTCATTGCGCGGGTGTGTAGCAAACAAGCCATGGTAGCCACCGGAGTTATTCGTGATGCGGCGATTAAAATCTTCCTGGTTTTTTAAAACACTAATCACATCAATCACTGATTGGGGGTCATAGCCTGCTTTGGCCACGTACTCGGCTCCCAGACTGTCTGCTTCCAGCTCATGTTCTCGGCCAAATCCGCTTAAACCAGTCTGTGCCCAGATGGAAGCGACATCGCTGATCTGGGATCCCACGTATCCACTGCCTGTGGCAACGGCAGTGACGAAACCACCAACTGTGGCAGCAGTGCGTGCCAGGGCGCCACGCGCTTGCTGCTGCACAGCATGCCGAGCGGTGATATGACCAATCTCATGGGCAAGCACTGCAGCCAGATCGGCTTCCGAATTCATGAATGTAAGCAATCCACGATTCACATACACATAACCACCCGGAAGTGCAAATGCATTAATCTCCGGGCTGTCGATAATGTAAAACTGGTATTCCAGGTCAGGTCTGTGGCTAACCTCAGCCATCTTGTTGCCAACTTCCCGAACATAGGCGAGCAGTTCTTCGTCTTCAAACAGTGGCATGCTGCTCAGCACTTTCTCATGTTCTTCCTGGCCGATTTCCTTTTCCCGGCTTTCAGACATCAATACCAGATTGGCACCACCGGTGGCAGGGTTTACAGCGCAGGAAACAATAAGCGGCAGGGCCATCATTAGCGCCGCCACTCTCAGAAAGGAGTTGATATTAACTACCAAGTACATGGTGCCACCTGTCATTCTTTATGGGTAGCAAGCAGTCAGATTAGCTACCGTTCACAAAATTCTTTAGTTGAGCGCCTAGTCGACTGCAGGCGTTAGCCTCTACTCGCGCTATCAGCGGAATTGGTATTACTATGGCAGGCAGATAGGATTGTCCGGTTGCATCTGTACTGATAGTGCCCACTGAAGACAATGAGCCTACATCCCAGATACGTGCGTCAAAATTGGCGTCGTCTTCCCAGGAGCCGAAGCCAAAACAGCCACCACCACCTGGGCCTATGGTGCAGGAAATTGATCCGGCACGATCAGTTGTCTCAGTAAAACCATCGACCCAGATGATGTACCGAATACCGAAATCGTTTATTTTACTTGCCACCACATCCTCTGCCATCAGACGCTCAAGATCGCGTGTACGTAATGGCGCCGTGCGCGGCTCAAACCATGGAAACATGGCATCAATAAATTCTTGTTCCGGAATTACGTCAATACCATCCTGACCACGGGTAATATGATCCCCCACACAACTGACAAAATCGGAATCAGTCTCATAGTCACTGGCCTGACGGCGCCCGAGAATAACGACTGATTCTTCGCTGGTAATACCTGTTTCACCCTGACGAAATTCATCGACGGTGGTGCTGGTGCACGCACCTAACAGACCCGCCAGTAAAGTCAGGCCCGCCAGTATCAGTTTATTTGTAATAACGTTATCCGCGTTCATTTGTTACCTCACAAGCTCTCGCTTACAGGGTGTTTAACCAGTCGCGCACTTCCGGCACCTGGGTGAAACTCAGGGAAAAGCTCGATGCCAGATCACGCAGTGCTACTACCGCAGCTTCGTTGATCGACGCCTCTACTGACTGAAATGTTTCCTGGGGCGTTTTGCCGTATGACGTCACTACCCAATCGGCAATGTAGTCACCTTCGGCAGATAGCAGACGCATGTTGTATTTGATCCAGACTTCGAAGACATCGAGTTTGGTTTTGGCAGGCAGTGCCAATTGAAACTCTTCGATTGCTGGCGCAAAGACTGCGTCTACACTCATTCTACTGGCCTGATCCATGGACTCTATACGAACCACCTGTTCAAACATAGCCGGCAGGATGGCATCGAATAAATCCATGTGTGACAGGCCACTTTCAATATTGTACTCCTCCTTCCCGGTTTCCGAATACTCTATATAGGCAAAGTTGCGCAGAGCATCGTCGTAGTAGACCGCTATGGAAAGGGGTAGCTTGTTAATATTCGGCGTCGGGTAATTCCCCTCAATAACGACATTGCTTACACCACAGGCAGACAACAGCCCTGCCAGTATGGCGCTGGCCAGAACCCTGGCCCGCAGGCTTGTCATTAATCTTGTTGCTGTCTGCATGATTGTCACTATCTGCCTAAAGTCTCTTGATCACCAGTTCTTTCTTGACTCTGTATTGCTTAAACTTACGTTACTTTAACGATAATCGTTCAGCCCTACGAATGTACCACCATTTCGCTGCGTCATCTCGCGCATTAGCGTGGAATAGCGGTAAACGCTCTGCTGGAATCGACTAGGACCGGCGAAAATGGTTGGAAAGCCAATACCGTGGATGCGTACCAGCCGATTCCCTTCTGCGTCTTCCACATTTATGCGATCTATAGTCTGTAATACGTTCTGAATAGACCCGCCAGGCTGGAAATCGTCCCCCAGAACGTAAATACTAATTTTCTTGTCAGGGGAATAAAAGGTATTTATAGCGCGTGTCACACCTTCTACAGGGCTACTGTTACTGTAAGGATTCCAGGTTCGCAATGTGGAAATAATCTGGCTACGCCGACCGGGTGTGTCCGGTATCCAGTCGCCACGATAAGAATCGAACATGTAATCGCCCATGTCATTCATGACCTGTATCCCTTTGACTTCAGGATACACATTCAGGGTATCGTTGATTACGCCGAGCATTTTGTTCCAGCTCGGGTTGTTGTACATACTGCCAGATGTATCGATCACAAAAATAATGTACTCACTGTCCACCGGCACGCCACCTATGGCATTGTTGTCAGGTGCGACTGTGTCGGCCAACAGGCGTTGCATTTCCTCGGTCAGAGTCTGGCGCGCTATGGTCAGACGGCCAATCTCATCAGTAATTTCATCCGATAGTTGGTCAGACGTTCGGTAGCGCCCTTCAATATTCTCCAGGTCGCGCCGCAATCGGGCGACACGTTCGGTAACTGCAGATAACTGCTCATGTTTGGCATTTAGCTCACGATTGAGAATGGTAGTTTCACCGCGAATCTCAAATAGCTGTTCCTGCAGCTCCAGCACAGTGGCTTCCTGAGGCACCTCTGAAACTTCAATCGTGGTTGGTGCAGTGGGTTTGGCAATCATGAGCAGGATAATCATGGCACCAAAGCCACAGGAGGCCACGTCCAGGAAAGACACGGTAAATGATTCAGATTCTCGGTTCTTGCGTTTCATCTGTTACGCTATGCTCTACTACGGCCAGTCCTTCGATGGTGTCAGGAACGAACCTTGCGAAAACTGGGCCAACTGCCAATAGGCTGCAGCCGCGCTTGGGTCTCCTTCCAGTGGCATCAGGATAATATTGACCGGAATACCTTCCGGTAATTGTTCAACGGCATCTTCAAACAACTCCATTCGGCGACCTGGAGTTACCAGCCCGCTGCCGTTGCCGTCTCCACTGAGCGTCGGTAATCCATCGGTGATGAGAAAAATATTGTCTGGCGGCGGTGTCATTTGCGCGGCCATGCGAAATACCCGTTCAAGATTAGTGCCATTATTGGGCACTATGGTCTTGGTATTCTCTATGGCGGCATTCAATTGGTCACGATCGGCCACTTCCAGCCAGCGATTGTCGGTACCTTCCAGCACTGGTTCGACATCATTGGAAAAGTGCATGAGCTGATACCGACTGGTAATAGGTAGCTGGGTGCTGATCCAGTCCACGGTGCGGATAACGCGTTGCCACTTGGGCGCCTGCAACTTCTGGCTATCACCCATATTGCGAGTACGCAGGATGTTTACCAGGGTGCTATCCAGCATACTCGTCGAGCTGTCCATCAAAATAAGAATGCGTTGGCCACCCAGGAATAAACCGGAAAGATACTGGCGATTACCATCCCCAAGAAACTGGCGCACGCTATCACCTTCAGATTCCAGAGCAGTAGCCTGTAACCTGAGCAATTCTTCCTCCAGTGATTCCACATCGGCACGCAATCTGGCGACATCTTCTTCTGTTGCCATGCTGGAACCCTCCAGCGCTGCCAGCTCCTGCAGAAAAGTATCGATCTGTTGCTGTATTTGCCGTGCCAGTCCCTGTGCCTCTACCACTTCAAAACTGACATCCGAAAGCGTGTTGCGAATTTGTACTAACCCGCGCTCCCCTTCCTGCACCTCCTGTTCCAGCAAATCAATCTCTGCAGTCAGGCTTGGATCTGTTTCGACGAGTGCGTCGGTGACATTGTGGTCAAGAATCAGGAATATCAGGATCACTGCGCCAAAACCACAGAACATGACATCCAGAAACGCCAGCCCCAGTGGATTTACTTTTCTGCGTGTTGCCTTATTGGCCATCACTCACCTGAATTAATTGAATAGGGTCGGCATCCGCATCGAACTGAATGCGATCGCCGAGCTGTAGCGGTTGCCTACCCTGTTTGGGACACTCATTCAGCAGAAAGTCCTGCTGGCGGGGCTCAATATAAACTTGCCCGCCTTCGCGAAAGATACGACCCAGTTCATCTGGCGCTTCACTATCAATATAGAGCGCACCGGTTTTGCGGCTACCATTCACCAGGCTCGCGGGCAGCAAGCTGATATCACCCAGTCGAACTGCGCGATTGCCATACAATACATGAGTTGGTGCCGCAGACTTCCCGGTCGCAGAAACGGGTGAAGCGGCATGGGCAAGAGAATTCACAAGATGAATGCTCCCGGCTGCACTACGGATTTCAGTCAATCGAGAGATGCAGGTCCGGTGAATTGCATCCTCTGCTACAACCTGTGGTTGCAAACTGGCCAGCGCGACACTCAAGCCAGGTAACATCATCAGTGACGGGCTCACAAAAAGCTGCACATCTTCATCAGTGGCAACGCTCTGAATCTGTTGCTGCAATTTCTGGTATTGCGGCCGTAATAATTCGAGTATGTCTTCCCGTGGCAGTTTTGCAGTGTGCACTGCGGTCGCAGTTTTTAGTTCCAGTATCAGACTGGCATTGTCCGCTTCACTTTGCGCCAGCCAGACCGGTAGTTGGTTATAGAGCTGCTGTTCAGATTCGGCATTATGCTGGGGATTAAAACGACATTGCTGGATGAACTGTTCGGTTACCAGATTCATCAGCATGTTCATCAGATTCTGGCTGCCCAATGCGGGCACCTGCACGGCATTGTCAACATGCAGTTTGGCGTCTCGCACACTGAGTCGCGACAACAGCGTCTGATGTAACTGTAGATCGGCATAGATCACGTTTGCCGATTCAACCTGCTCTGCCACCGCCGCCAGCGCCGAATCGACTACACCGACGGCTTCGAATGGAGTTTGCCGGGTCAGTCCCAACAGAATTGCCAACTGTTGGCGGGTGAAGTTGCCCGGTACTGCATACACCACTTCATCCGATATCCCTGCACTGTCTGCCAGATGTTGCAGGTGGGCGTAGGCAATATCTGCATAATGGCGCACGCTATTCGCATGATTAAGTGGCTCCATACTCAGATCATGCCAGTACTTGTTATAACTGGATGTGGGGTGCATCCGTGCCTGGCGCTCGGCTTCCTCACCAAGCACGAGTTCCTTACCCGAAGCCAGTGCAAACCCCGGGCTGGAAAAAATTAATCCGGAATCGTTACCGACCTTTATCGCGCGATCGTTTAATTCGATCACAGTGAGACTCATGCGTTCTCAACCCCCTGCAATGAATTCGTATCTCTGGGCGCTGATTTGTTATTGTCTCCGGGTACCTGCAAGTGTCGGGTCAGGCGTTCATCGCAATAGTTCTGGCAATCCAGCACGAGTCTGTCCTGTAGTAACTGTAGCTGGTGCAGAAGGAACATCAGAAAAATACTGACTACCAGGGCAACAAATGTAGAATTAAATGCCACACCCAGGCTGACGGTTACCCCGACAATATCACCCGACACTGCCTGATAAGCCTGGCCCAGTGCTGTACCGATACCACGTACTGTGCCCAAAAATCCAATGGATGGAATTGCCCAGGCAATGTAACGCACGATGGTTAATTCCGTTTCCATACGATCGGCTTCGTTTTCACAGGTTGTTTTAATGGTCGTGGAAACATCTTGGATACTGCGCGTAGTCTGGAATCGATGCAGCCCTGCCAATAACGCGCGCGGCAATAAATAGGCCTTTTCTGTTTCCGAGAGTGCCTGAACTGGCCGCGCGTAATTACGTGCATCCTCTGGCAAAATACTCATTCCATCATTTACCTGCACCAGATTACGCTCCAGTAATTTTCGTTCGCGGAGCACCTGCTGTGTTTTCATCCCGATAATGGACATCGCCCATAACAGAAGGATGATGCAGGTTTCCTGCTCGAAATCCCGCAAGATTATATAAACTGACCGTTCCGGAACAAAATTCTCATCTGTTTCCTGCAGCAGGTTCTGTTGTTCCTGAATCAGCTCTGCGTTGGGTCTGATCAAGGTGACATACGTTGCATGCACAATAAGAAAGGCAAACAGCAATGCCACGATCTGATAAAACGCTTCGTTCAACAATCCTTGCTTCATAGGTAATGCACCTTGATTTCAGTTGCCGTCAGATATCTACCGGGAATGAAACGCCCAGGTCTTGAGATATCTCTTCGGTAGGTATAAATCTTGATGAAGATTCTTCGTCTGAATCTTCACTCACATCGGCAATTGAGTTTTCGTCATCAAAAACCAGTTCTTCCACAGTAGCTTCTTCTTCAGGTGTGACTGATCCAGCTGGAGGCGTGTCGGGTTCTACGATTTCCTGCGGCGCAGCTTGCGCAACCAAAGACAGCGGCAGCAGAATAAAACAGCACAACAATAGATTACGCATATTAGTCCTCCAGATAGCGCGCGATGCGGAAGCCCACATCGTCACGTGGATCAATGCCAAAATCCCGGTACGAAAGACGTAGTTCCGTTACTGTGCCATGGGCCCAGCTTGAACCGCGGATAGTGTGAAACTGTCCATCAATTGGCCCCAGCGGATCGATCTCGACACCGCCGAGAGAGCCTACGGCACCATAAAAGTCATGCACCCACTCCGCAACATTACCAGCCATGTCGTATATTTCATGGTAGTTGGGCACAAAAGACGCCACTGGCGCAGTGGCAAAGAAGCCATCATCGTAATTGAACATCAGCTCGCCGAGATAGTTTTGCGTTGTCACATCGGCAAAGTTACCGGCATTCTCCGGCGGAGGTAATATCTCGCCCCATGGATACTTTAGTGTATTGCCTGACCCGTCAGTACGCGCTACCCAGGCCCATTCAGCCTCAGAGGGAAGTCGGTAGCCAGTTGATTCAGCATTGAAGCCAACAACTTCGTCTCCTTCTACTTCATAGAAAGGTTGTAGTGACTCCTGAGCGCTGAGCCAGTTGCAGTAAAGTGCCGCCTGATTCCAGGACACTCTGACAACTGGCTGGGCTTCATTATTCAGGGTCAGACCCTGAATGGTGCCAGACGAATGCTCGGGATCGAACCTGCGGTATTCAGCATTGGTGACTTCCCGGTAGCTCATGTAAAACGGTCGCTCGAGCTGAATATCGCGCAACGTTTCATTGGACCCACGACCTGGCTCCCGGCGCGAAGCACCCATCGTGAATGCACCGGGATAGAATAGCTTGAGATCTTGCCCGGCAACTGTAGTTATCACCGGCTTGATCTCCTCCAACCGGGCTTGTTCCAGTGACTTGAGCGTTACGCGTATGGCCTGTTCCAGGCCTGGCCTGGAGGTAAATTCAGTGTTGTAAGGCACATAGCCTGCTTTACGAATTTCGATCTGCTGACTGGCAGCCATCAGCTGGATGGTTTGATTGGCCATTCCGCGCAACTCCCCGTTGACATACAGCTCAGCATCGGGAGGATCGGCGATGACATTCACGCTCGTCATTATAGGGTCAAGACTCACACTTAATTCTCTTTCCTGATCCGGCTGAGTACGAACTGTCGCACGTCTGGATTCATAACCATTTTTGAAAAAAGTCACTTCGTGATCTTGATCCGGTGCCAGCGCAACTTCCAGTGGGGTTAGCCCCTGGAATTCACCGCCGATTGTTACACTGGCCGTATTGGGCGATGATTGAATAAATACCAGGCCGTCTGCCGGTTCCAGGGTCACCAATGGCAAAGCAATATCTTCACCGGCGATAACATCAAAGTCTTCCTGCCAGGCCTTGTGCCCAACCAGTTTCAATGTCACGTCACGCTGCCCCTGCAGAATCTCCGCATTTACAGGTGTAGTTCCTACCAGCTCGCCGTCTACGAGCACATCGGCACCGGGAGGCTGGGTGGCAAGACTGATAACAGCCCAGGCCGGCTCCAAATTTATCTCATAATCCTGTTCTACCGAACGACCTTCAATCTCAATTACCTGGCCGAAGTCCAGGTAACGGTCCAGAGACACTCGCATCTGGTGCTCACCTGGTTCTATAGCGGCCTCCAAAATCGGAGTCTGACCCAGGTCAATCCCGTCTACCTGCACTCTGGCGCCGGTCAAACCAGGAGTTTCAATAGAGACTATGCCGGGCAATTTACGCATGCTGAACGAATGGGTTTGCGCTTGCTGGTCATTCACAATCAATAGAGTTTCTGTATCGTGATAACCCTCGTTGCCTAACGATATGGAATAGGTTCCCGTTCGCATGAGGTAACGCTGGCCCATGCGAAAATTCATTCCGCCTTCAATCTCAATATCAGCTGTAATGGGGTTTACCTCGATGAAAACCGACCGCGCAGTCAAGACAAACCAGACTGCAACTGCTGCCACCACGGCAAAACCGGCAAGCAGGGCATGCACCCACGTAAACCGTACTGAAAATCTGGACTCTTTCACCTCATGTGGGGTGAAATCTACGGGAATAATAGGGTCAGTTGACCCATTATTGATGGTATTTTTATCGACGTCGCTCATTATTTAACGCCCGTTGGTGGCATACACCCGCTCTTCGCATTGCACGATGACCTGTTCTGGTGTCTTGCCAAACCCCACTGTAAATTCCCGACGCACTTCCCGGTATCCGTTGCGTCTTCCGACAGCCACGTAGTTTCCTGGCTTCAGTGCCAGCGAGGTTTGCTCGAACAAACCGAGCTGACCTATTCTCAATACCGTGACATCGGTGAGATTGTCAGATACCAGCCGAACATCGATAGGTATCTGGGAATTTTCCAATAAAACCTGCAGCTCATCCAGTTGGCCGACCAGCTTCGGGCCAGGATTTTCAATGGCTCTGCCGGTGTAGTACACATCAATTGTGGTGTTATAGACAGCGTCTTCAGCAAAGCGCTCGGGGTTATTTATGGCTTCGACCAACAACCGATTCAGCTGCGCTCGCTTGGCTGCATAATCCCGGCCTTCGATGGCGAATGTCAGATTCGGATCGATAGCGAGAACTGCATCGTAATCGGTGACAGCGCTTTGCCAGTTCTCATTGGATTCCGCTATGGCGATGCTCTCACGCAAACGGTTAATACGAGCGAGGTCCAGATTGGTTTCGGTTTGCACTATCGCGGCTCGCGCCTGCTCATCATTAACACCAAGACTTGCAGCACGCTGAAACTGTGCAATGGCAGCATCCGGATCATTATTGTCCAGTGCAGTGTAGCCGGCTGACATGATGCGCGAAAATTCATTGGCAAGTATCTGGCTGTTCACTGCAGCAAGACGTTGCTGTGCTTCTTCATAATATGCATCAAGATCGAGCGCATTTTGCAGCGATGCTCGCGCGGCTTCCAGCTCGTTGTCTTCTGCCTGATCTTCTGCCTGGGCTAACAGTGCAGTTACTTCGTCCAGAGTACGGGCGCGCGTCAAACCTATCTCGGCCGCCTGGCTTTCAGGGTCCAGCAACAGCGTCATTGAAAAACGCTCGGCTGCAGTTTCGGCATCACCTGCATCCAGGGCATTCTGGGCTTCTTCCAGAAGGCGTGCGAAAACAGTAGGGATGGATTGTCGCAACTCGCCCAGTTGATCGCGCGCTTCGGCATAGGAACTTGTCGCTATTTCAAATTCCTGAGTACGATAGTATTCATCGCCAATACTGGCTCGCGCCAGGGCGGCTTCATGTGACTCCTGGCCCCATTGCTCCACTTCCAAAGCTTCGAGCTCGGCCTGGATTTCCAATAGTTCTGCCAACACTTCTTGTGCTTCGCGCCGCTGGTTGGCACGTTGAGCTTCTTCAAACGGTGAGATCGCCGTTTCTGCCGGTGCTGATACCGATGACGCAGTTTGTGTTACATCGACGCGACGCTCCAGAGGTAACTCGTACTCCGACACAATATTGGGCAGCACAAATATCACCATAAGCGAGAGCAACACCAGGGAACCAAGCCCAATCCAGCGCCAGGTCGATGATTTGGAATTAACCTGGGGTGCTGGAGAAGAGGTATAGATTGAATTGGCGTTGGCGCTGGGTTCCGCAGAGTCTAGCTTTTCGACATCATTCTCTGACATGGGACTTTCTTCATCTCGGGCCTATTTAATACGAAGAGCTATTTACAGTTCGCCTGTTTCCGCGGCATAGAGATCCGCGAGGATTTCACGCCATTGTTCGTACTGCTCTTCAACGGTACCACTTAAGGTAATTGTGCGATCTTGCAGATTGATGACGCGGGGTGCGACTTCGTTTTCGAGAGATTGACCCAGCTCTTCCAGAGCTTCCATATGGATGCGCGCTTCAGCCTGTTTGTCAAAGCCGCTTTTGATCAGGTAAGCACCGGCACCCACACCAACAGCACCGCCAGTCTGGGTCGCATAATTGCCGCCACTGGTTGCCGCAGCGAGCCCGCCCAGCACTACTGCAGTGCCGGCAATAAAACGACGGCGCGCTGAATCACGTAACTCGCGGAGCGTCTCGGTTTCCACATAACTCTGTTCGCGCCAGGAGTCATAAGGCAAACGCATTTGTCGGGCGTAGGTAGCATAGTAATCCTGCACCGTATCTATGAACATGAAGTCTCGCTCGCGAATGTCACGTACGCGCGAAAAGATTGGGTCGTTCTCTGCAGGTAGCGACACGATCTGGTAATGACCGGCGCGGTTGGTAGTGAGATAGCGCTCAAACAATTCCGGTGCGAAACGCTGGGCAAAAAGCACTTCAGAGATAGTGCGCACTTCCCGGATGCGCGCATCGGAAATATTATCCTGCCGATACTCAAGCAGATCATTCGCGATGTTGTTGTAGATTACCTGGAACGGATCATTCTTCTGCCGCTCCGAAGGTTCGTAGCTGAACTGACTGATAACTTCATAGTATTCACGGGTGTACCACTCCCTGCCACTGGAATCAGAAACCTGCACCCGCAGTCCCATGGCTTCACCATTGGATTGCAGAATCGTGCCATGAATGATGACATCCATAGGGCTGGCCTGATTTGGCATGAGGCGTACGATGCCCCAATTGGCGGAACGCTGAAGCGTATCTGCCAACAGGTAGGGTACGTAGCGAGATTCGGCCACGCGAATTTCATGATTGGTGGTTTCTTCCTCATCGCTTTCGATTTCATCCAGTCCAGGGTCAAACACGTGTACCCCCACATCCAATAGCAGGGCTTCAGGCACATGCTGACTATCCTGGATGATAGGCGTATAGGAAGTGGTCTTCACTGTGTGGGTTTCACACGCCACCAGGAAGAATGCGGATAACAATAAACCGATCAATTTCTGCATCGGATAATTCATTGTGGATCACCTAAACCTGTGTAATTGCGATATTCATCCCAGAGCGCTTCGCGCAACTCTGGGTCCGGTTCACTCATCGCGGCTTCCCTTAACTGGCGGGCAACCACGTCATCATCACGACCGCTGGGAATATCTTCCGGCGGTGGGAAAGATTCTGTGGGCGCGGTTGAGGACTGCACTGGCTGACTCGCAACCACCACTCCCCCTGGTGTGGCACCCTGCTCTGGCATAGTCTGAGGCATGGCTGAAGAATTACCACTGCCAGAACCTTCTGACTGACCGATCCGTGCTGAACCGGCTGCGTTGCTTTCAGCCTGAGCGCGTTCCCGCTCACCCAGTAAAAATCCGTCAAAAGTTTCATAGCCACGCCGCAATCTTTCATCAAGCACTGCTGCGCGCTCAGCGGATGTCATTGGTCCTGAATTGGTAGTGGCAGCGCTCTGGCCCTGGCCATCGCCCTGATCAGAACCTCCACTCAACACGCCATCAGGTAATGTATCCAGGCTGTAATCACCACCCGGACCCCCTAATGTGCCCGAATTACCACCCAAATTTCCATTATTGCCGCCATTCAGGTCGCCTGTGGCACCATCACGCCCACTGCTATTGCCTGCGGCATCGCCAGGCAGGCGGGACTGTGTCCCGGCGTTCTGGCCCGGGTTATTACCCTGGCTGCCGGAGCTCTGCGCTGCACCACTGACACTGCTGTTCTGACCATCCTGACTACCGGCTGCAGACTGGTCCCCCGGAAGGTTGGCAGACCTGCTGCCCGCCTGCTGCGCACTGCCGCTGGCTGAACTTTGGCTACCTGCGGGCACTGCAGAGGAGTCACTGCCACTTTGACCCTGACTGCTGGATGGCAGAGACGGCATGGGCGATGAACTGGAGCTACTGGAACTCGATGGCATCGAAGGCATGCTGGAAGAACTGCTGGACGAACTTGAAGGCGATGGCATGCTCGGAGAGCTGGACGATGAACTGCTACTGCTGGAGCTCGACGGCATCGAAGGCATTGATGATGAACTGCTCTGGGAGCTGGATTGGCATGCAGCCAAGCCGATCGCCAGGCTTCCGGCAACCAAAATTTGGGGCAGTGTCTGCAAATACTTGTTCATAAATCTATTATCCCGATTGGCAAGCAGCAATCAAAAAGTGTATTTTGCGTGCAATAAGGCGACAAATATCCGGATTTTTACGGATTTTCGCCTCATTTAACGACAGCTTACTGATCAACGAGACTCAGTTAGCCAACTATTGCCATTATTAGGGTTTGAGCCCTTAACCAATGCTTAATACGTTACTACCAGACCCGCTCAATGGCTATATCTTACGCATTAAGTTTTAAGGCAAGAATAGTACCAGTGCGTATAAAGCCTAATACCAGTAGGTGTAACGGAAACGATTGTCTTCTGAAGACACCCTTTCACCATCTACCAGCAAAGGGCGAAAATAACTGCTGCGTACCAGGCGGCGAATGCGATTGAATTGACTGGAATTTTCTTCAGTTTCTTCGCTAATGACACGAATATTCCTCACCAGGCCATTCTCGGTGACATCAAAAACCAGATCAGCATAGTCATGTCTAAGCGCACCTGCCTGATTTGAACCTGCGCCGGCACTCATCGTGGCAATTAATTCTTCACTGGGTCCTGCGAAGGTAGGGATGGGGATCACGCGACCAAACAACCTTTGTTGTTGTTCTGCGCCATCTTCCAAAGCATCGAGAATCTCCCAGGCCTGAGTATAATATTCACCTGCTGCACTACGCCGCTCATCAATCAGATACCAGTCGCCAACTTGCGCCAACGCTTCAGCATACTGCACTTCGCTACCTGGCTGGTTTTTGAAAAAGGAGACGATCTCCAGCAAGGCCCGCTCACCTGTCACGAAGCCTCTTATCCGCGGCTGGTCACGTTCATTCAATTGTGCCAATAACAGACTTTGGGATGAGCGCACCGCCGGTGTATCGAGTGCTGTCATTAGTGTGCCATTGGTTTTTACCAGGTAGGCAGAATTGGCAATACTGCGCTGTAATTCGACAAAGCGTTCGTCGCTTCTGCCAAAGTGTACGTTCACCATTCGCGCGGCTGCACTGAAGAGAATCTGCGCATAACTCAAACGCAGTCCGAGGTTTTCTCCAAATCCGATATTAAAAGCCTGCAAATGCCATTTTGCCAGCTCGTCCAGCACCGGGATAATGCGGGGGTCACTGGGACCATATGCGCGCTGCTGAACGTAATAAAAATAATTGTAATAAAGGTCGGCGTTCTCCCAGTCACCCATCGCCAAATAGCTTTCGATCATTTCTTCAATCAGGGGCACCTGCTCGAGGTTGTGTAATCCCGCATTGACGCGATTCACATGCATGGCTCGCTCAAAAATTTCTACCGCGCTGACATGATCACCCTGTTGTTGTTGGAGATTGCCCAGGGTCCTGAGTTGTTCGACAAGATCGCTGTCCCAGGCGCCGCCCTGAAATTCAATATTGGCAATATTGGTGTTGTAGTCATCGATGGCTTCCATGCGGCGCTGAAACGCAGGATCTTCGGTGGGATCCAGATACGTTGGGGGCTGCGGTAGTTGATCACTTTGTGGATCAATCGGCACAGGCAAGTCAATGTACAACAATGGGGATTGGGGTTCAGGTTCTGGCGAAGATTGGGGTTCGTCCTGTGCGCTAACCGAAACAGATGCGAGCAGCCAGGCGCAGGATAACCAGGGCAAAACAGACTTGTGAATTTTGGCACTCATCGATTGTCTATTGTGCTACGCGATTCTCCGGTTCGGGGCCTCAGATAAAAACGAGCGTAATGCCCGCAACGCGCGGCAAACCTTTATATCACCTGTGAATTAACAGTGTAAACGCCGCAATGCTTGTTGCAGATTACCGCGATAAATTTACTGTGTTCGCAAGATCAGGTTGCCCATCCGGTCGCGCATCACTTTCCAGTTCTGTGCGACATATGTCGTGGCAGCATATTCCGTGATTATCGCCGGACCACTTAATTCGACCTCCGGCTCCAGGTCGTCTCTTGCGAAAACCGGCACTGGCTGCTCCTGACCAAAGACCCGCGACGTGCCAGGCTTCTTTCCTGACACATCTTGTGTCACTGCAGGCAAATCAAAGTAAACACCCGGCGTTGCCGCCTTGATTCGAACGTTAACCAATTCTCGTGGTTCATCCAGGGAATAGCCGTAGCGTTGCTTATGGAGTTCCTGAAATCCCTGTAATGCCTGCTCCAGATTTGTGTAAGTGACATTAAGGGTATAGGACTGACCAACGTAGCGCAGATCAACGCTGCGCGTGTAAGCCAGAGCACCAGCCGCTACCCCCTCGGCTGCCAGCTCCCTGCTTGCCAATTGTTCCAGCGCAATGAACTCAGCTTCCAGCGCCCCTGAATCAATTGCTGCTTCCTCGGTCAATAACGAGTGGGAAAACTGTCGACCTCGCTCCGCTACAATCATGCCGAGCGCCGAGAGCACACCGCCATTAACCGGAACCATGGCCTCATTCATCTGCATTGCCTCTGCAATGGCGCACACATGCAGCCCACCCGCGCCACCGAAACTGGCCAGGATGAACCGCCCCGGGTCGAAGCCACGATTCACGGAAATGAGCTGAATGGCCTCGGCCATGTGCTCATTGGCAATGGCAACGATTCCTTCAGCAGTCTTCTCGACAGATAACCCCACCTGGTCGGCGATGGTTTTAACGGCGGCGCGTGCTGCCGCGAGATCAAGCACGAGATCGCCCGCCAGCGAGGCTTGCGGTAACAAGCGACCCAGTACCAGATTGGCATCTGTAACTGTGGGACGTTTGCCGTCCTTGCCATAACAGGCCGGACCGGGATCTGCCCCTGCCGACTCGGGGCCTACCTGCAGCAATCCGCCGGTGTCCACATAAGCAATTGATCCCCCACCCGCACCAATTGTGTGCATGTCGACCATGGGCAGGGCAATTGGATAAGGCCCAATATGGGATTCATTGCTGATGTTGATATCACCATCCAGCAAGGCCACATCGGTGGAAGTTCCGCCCATGTCAAAACTGATAATACGGTCCTGCCCAATTTGCCGACCCAGAAAACGCATTGCTGTCAGCCCGCCGGCCGGTCCGGATAACAGCAACCGTGCAGCAGAAAGGGCAGCCATGTCTGCGGCAATCGTCTCGCCGCTGGATTGCATGATTTGCAAATCGCAGCCCTGCAACTGACCCTGTAACCTTCCCAGATACCCTCCCGTCACCGGCCCCAGTGCGGCATTCAGCCAGGTGGCTATACCTCGCTCGTATTCCTTGTATTCGGGCAGCACTGTCGATGAACGACTGATATACACATCGGTCAAGGCGCTTTGCAGAGCTGTTTCGATACGCTGTTCGAAGATTGGATCGAGAAATGAAAACAGTAGATTAATCGCCACGGCTGCAGGTTTGGCATCTCGCACCGCTTGCACCAACTCCTGCAAGTCTTCGGCAGTAAGGTCTTCCACTGCCTCTCCATTGGCACCACAACGTCCACCAGTTTCGAAACACAGCTCTGCAGGAACCGGTGCAGGCCGGGGCGCAAACTCGAGTGCATAAAGTGCTGGCCGGGTTTGCCTGGCGAGGTACAGCATATCTGCGAAACCCCGGTTAGTGATAAACGCAGTGCGGGCAAACTTGCCCTCGAGGGTGGCATTCGTTGCAACAGTGCTGCCATGAATAATGTGCAACTTGCCCCCTTTTAACTCCTGTTCCAAATCAAGCGCCCTGATCCCGTTAAGAATTGCAGTTTCGGGTGAATCGGGTGTGGACAAGGTCTTATAGACACGAATAGCTACCGTGTCCTGCAACTCAAGACTGACAAAATCCGTAAATGTGCCTCCAGCGTCGACGCCGAGGATGACTTGCCTGGACAATATACTGGTCCTTACTATTTGTGGCTTGCAGGATTATAGCGGTTGTCACACACTACAGCTTGCTCAATTATCAAATCAGACTTCCAGCTTGCCAGAACTTCCCGAAGTAGAAACCACACGTAGCGGTATTGCGCCTCATATCTCAATGCAACGCATAGAGAGTGTGGTAGTGCGGGAGCCACGACTGCGCTGGCCAGTGAGCCCCGAGATCACAGAACTACTGCCGGGGTCCATGTTCACAGGCGTGGACAGGCGCGGCAAATATTTGCTGTTGCAATCTGAAGCAGGGATGCTGCTGGCACACCTGGGCATGTCGGGCAGCTTTCGCATTGTTACGGCAGGTACCGCTCCGCGCAAACATGACCATGTGGACATTGTGTTTGCGAATCAGTGTGTTCTGCGGTTTTGTGATCCGCGCCGCTTCGGCTGCCTGCTCTGGGTCACCGGCAATATTGAAGATCATGCCCTGCTTAAGTCGCTCGGCCCCGAACCACTCGGGGATGAGTTCGATGCAGAATACTTGCACAAGAAGAGTCGGGGAAGGCAAGTGCCAGTAAAAAATTTCATCATGGATAGTCATGTGGTAGTTGGGGTCGGCAATATTTACGCCAATGAAGCATTGTTCATGGCGGGCATTCACCCGTTGCGCAAAGCTGGAAAAGTGGGCAGGGATCGCTATGAATTACTTGTCACTTGTATCAGAAAAATTTTGGTCGACGCCATTCGGGTGGGCGGCACCACATTGCGCGATTTCACAAACAGCAGCGGCGAGCCCGGGTATTTCAAACAGTCATTGGCGGTTTATGGCCGCGCTGGCGAACCATGTAAGACATGTGATAACACATTGACCGAGATCAGATTGGGCCAGCGAAGCACCGTGTACTGCAAGCAGTGCCAGAAATGATTAGCAAATTATGTATTCAGGATTTGGATGCCATGGCAGCTGCGACAGCCGGATGTACAAACTTGGAAATGTCGCCGCCATAAGAAGCGATCTCTCTCACCAGTGTTGATGAAATATATGACAGATGTTCAGCCGGGGCCAAAAACACGGTCTCGATTTCCGGTTCCAACACACGGTTCATTCCCACTAGCTGAAATTCGTATTCAAAATCTGCCACGGTACGCAGCCCGCGCAAGATAATATTGGCGCCACGCATTTTCACGAACTCGGTCAAGAGCGAATCGAACGACTCAACCGAGACATTCTCAATATGACCTAATACTTCTTTGGCGAGTTCCACGCGTTTCTCTGTTGAGAGCGTCTCGGATTTTTGACGATTGGTGCCAACGGCGACAATTACCTTGTCGAAAAGGCGCGAGGCGCGCTCCACCAAATCGGTGTGACCATTGGTAATCGGATTAAATGTGCCTGGATAAATTGCGGTTTTCATAACCAACTCATTGCGGGAGCGATCTGCATTCTAGCGAATTGCCCCGTCTGCCTCAATGCGCTTGCAATAAGGTGGCGATGGTGTTTTCCAGCCAATAGGCGCGGGGGCTGGCGATAAATCCAACATGCCCGCCGCGGGACGACGTATGTAGATTGATATTGGCCGGTAACCTGGCCGCATCCGGCAAGGCCGCGGGAGGTATCAGGGGATCATCCGTGCTCTGAATCAAATGGGTCTCAACGCCAATACTTGCAAGAAACTGACCACTGCTGCAGCGGCTGTAATAGTCCTCGGCATTGGCAAACCCATGTAGCGGCGCCGTAATTCGATCGTCGAATTCCCAGATAGTACGCAACTGATCCAGGTCGCCCAACGCATCCAGTTTTGCCAATTCAGTCTGACTATCCCGCGCTCCCAGTGCCAACTTCTTGGCGTTGAAATCCTGCACCAGGCGATTAAGAAAGTATCTACCGTACCATTTACTTAAACCCCCCAACATGGCCCGAGAGCACAACGCCAGCGAAAAGGGGGTGGATACAGCCACACCTCTTGAGACCTGCGCATGATCATGCTCTCCCAACCATTTGAGCAACACGTTGGCGCCGAGTGAGTAGCCTACAAACATAAACTCGCTATTGGCATATTGCGCAGACAGTTTTTGAAAAACCGCCTCCACATCTTCCGACACACCAGAATGATAAGCGCGAGCCAGTCGGTTTGCTTCGCCGCTACAGCCGCGAAAGTTCATGGCAACACTCGCAACACCTCGCGCTGTCAACAATTGTTGCAGTGCCAGAATGTAGGAACTGCCGGAACAGCCACAAAGACCATGCAGCAAGAACACTATTCGATCAGTGTGTTGGGGATCAGCTGGTTGGCCGACCCAGTCAAGGTCGATGAAGTCTCCATCATCAAGCTCGATGCGCTGGCGTGAGTGAATGAGTGGTTCTATGGGTGCGAATTTACGCCACAGAGTTTGCGGATGACCACCATACAGCCACCAGGCAGGACGAAATTGTTGATGTGTCATTTCATTCATCAGTTATTTGATTGCCGAACCTCAGCCAGATAAAAATGGGTGTTGCCTGCCCGCTTCGACTTGATGATTTCCCAATTGCCGGGCAGGCTATCCTCATCCACCACTGTGCCTGATTCCATATAAATCTTGCTTCCCGGGCTGATTGCTTCAGAGGACTGCAGTCGCTGACAATCTGTCAACAACCGATTATCAGAGAATGGCGGATCAAGAAATACCACGTCATAAGGCGGGGCCTCAACCGCTGTCGCCGGACGCGGGATACGCGCCAGAAAACTGTCTGCACTGCCATGTTCAACTGCCGCGGCGGTGCATGCCAGAGTTGCCAGGCCAGACTCAATGGCTCGCGCTACTGCTTCGTCCTGTTCAACAAACTGCACAAAACTCGCGCCACGGGATAATGCTTCAAATCCGAGTGCGCCACTACCGGCAAACAGATCAAGACAAGAACCACCCGGGATATCCAGCTGCAACCAGTTAAACAGGGTTTCTCGAACACGATCCGAGGTAGGACGCAGACCTGCACGATCCGGGAAAGCAATGCGCCGGCTGCGCCACTGCCCACCAATAATACGGACAGAGTTTTTACGACTTGTAGATGCAGACTTGCTACTCATTGCTTTCCTGTATTGGTGTACGCGGTAGCGGATTGTAAACTATCCGGAAACCTGCGTAATCTTGGCGTTTAGCCCGCCTGCTTATGTTCCAGTTGCAGCGGGAGTGGTAGCATAGCCGCCTGATTGAACCCCGCTGGAAGTATCTCTCATGTTTGGTTTAGGCAAGAAGCAAAAGGACGCGCCCGATGATTCCGGCGCCACCGATCAGGCTGGACTTTTCAGTCGCCTGAAACAAGGTTTAAGTCGCACTCGCAGCCGACTGGGCGAAAGTATAAGCGCCCTTGTGCTCGGTGAAAAAACCATTGATGCGGATTTGCTGGAAGAAATTGAAACTCAATTGCTGGCAGCAGATGTGGGTATTGCGGCTACCGACTCGGTGATCGAAGAGTTGCGTAAACGGCTCGCGAGAAAGCAGTTGGCAGATCCACAACAATTGCTGGAAGCCTTAAAGCAGTCATTGACAGGCATTCTGGCCAATTGTGAACGGCCCTTGCAGATAGATTCATCACACAAACCCTTCGTGATTCTGTTAGTGGGAGTTAACGGTGTGGGTAAAACTACAACCATTGGTAAACTGACCAAACGATTACAGCAGCAAGGCAAGAGCGTCATGCTGGCCGCTGGTGATACTTTCCGGGCGGCTGCTGTTGAACAACTACAGGTATGGGGTGAGCGCAACGAAGTTCCGGTTGTGGCCCAGGGTGCAGGAGCAGATAGTGCATCGGTAATTTTTGATGCTCTGCAATCGGCGCGAGCCAAACAGGTTGATGTGCTCATAGCGGATACTGCTGGACGATTGCACACCAAAGACAATCTCATGCTGGAACTGGAAAAAATTGTGCGGGTGCTGAAAAAGCAGGACGAGCGATTGCCCGACGAAATCCTATTGGTGCTGGATGCCACGACTGGACAAAACGCACTAAGCCAGGCGGAGACCTTTCACAAGTCAATCAACCTGTCTGGCCTGGCCCTGACGAAACTGGATGGCACCGCCAAAGGTGGTGTGGTGTTTGCCCTGGCCCAGAAACTCCAGGTCCCCATTCGTTTTATAGGGGTTGGAGAACAAGTAGACGATCTCCGGCCTTTCGTTGCCACTGAATTTGTCGAAGCCCTGTTTAGCGAATGATCAAGTTTGAAAAAGTCAGCAAACAGTATGACCAGGCCAACGTAGCGCTTTCCAATGTCAGCTTTACGATAGCCAAGGGCGAACTGGCATTTCTGACCGGGCATTCCGGCGCAGGCAAGAGCACCCTGCTGAAATTGATTCTGGCCATGGAGTTTCCCAGTGCGGGTGAACTCTGGGTAGATGAACTATGCCTTTCGAAAATGTCGCGACGTCGCATTCCCTATCATCGTCGCCGCATAGGTTGCGTATTCCAGGATCACCAACTGCTGTTCGATCGCAGCGTATTCGACAACGTCATGTTGCCGTTGGATGTCTGCGGATTTTCCCATACCGAAGCCAAACGACGGGCGCGAGCTGCACTCGACAAAGTGGGGTTGCTGCGCAAAGAAAAAATGCTGCCACAGAAACTCTCCGGTGGTGAGCAACAACGAGTTGGTATTGCTCGCGCAGTTGTGAATCGTCCGCAAATCATTCTGGCTGATGAGCCTACCGGCAATCTTGATCCGGATTTGTCAGCCGAAGTCATGACTATTTTCGCCCAGTTTCAAAGTGTTGGGGTCAGCCTGCTTGTCGCTACTCACGACACATCATTACTGGCGCAATTTCAACATCGCACGCTGACTCTCGATCATGGTCAGCTGGTAGGTGATACCCATGGCTGATGCCAGACGCCAGAGCGCTGCCTCTCGACCCAAACGCCGGACATGGCAGGAACGATTTGCCGACCATCGGGCAGTAGCCGGCAATAGCCTGCGCCAACTGCGCAAATCGCCAATTGCCAACATGTTGACAATATTGGTCATCGCCATTGCCCTGCTGATGCCCGCGTTATTAATCTCTATTAACCTGGATTTGGTACGGGCTATGGACGACTTTGCCGACGGCAGTCGCCTTAATGCCTTTGTTTCTGGCCAGGCGAGTGCAGATGAAATCTCTGAAGTGAGCGATTACTTACTTAATAGAGCCGATATTACCAGCGTTGAGTACATCTCCAGTGACGAAGCGCTAAGCGAGTTCGAGGCCTCCTCAGGCTTGGGCGACTTGCTAGCCGAACTCTCCAGTAATCCTCTACCGGCATCGCTGGTGATAACCCCTGCCAGTTCTGATCCGGCTACCCTCCAGGCCCTGGCGGTGGAACTGGAACAGCAACCAGTCATCGACTTCGTACAACTGGATAGTCTGTGGCTGCAGCGTTTGCAGGCGATTAGTAGCTTGTTTGGGCTACTTGGCCGCTTGTTGAGTGCAATAATGCTGCTCGGGCTGCTGCTGATCGTGGGCAACACCATACGCCTTGGTGTGGAGAATCGGCGTGCAGAGATACGTGTGACCAAGCTGGTGGGAGGGACCACAGCCTATATTGCGCGGCCATTCCTCTATACCGGTGCCTGGCTTGGGTTGTGGGGTGGCGCCGTTGCAGGATTCCTCACGCTACTGGTAACAGCCTTGCTAAACCGGTCTCTGGCGCAATTAATGCAGCTATACGGCTCAGATTTTGGCTTCACAGGCCCCGGTTTTACCGGGTTTTTACTGATTTGCCTGTGTGGCGCACTGGCCGGCTGGCTGTCCGCGTTGCTGGCCAGTATTCGCCACATTGTTGCGATCAACCCGTAGATCAATCCCGGGCTGAACCAAACCTTCCCGACGACACGTATTTCAGCTATAGCCCTTGAAATGGCATAAAATGACCCCATTTGTTGACATGGGTTAATACGTTCGCTGCTGGCGTTATCTATAACGATGGTCAGTAACATGAATCCCGTGCCCTTTGGCTAAAGCCGCGGTTTTAGTGGCCTCAAAGGAATCCGGGCATATTGTGGAACTACCGGGGTCGGTGTTAAACTACGGACCCTTTTTAGGAAGGGCCACGCATTGAACACATGCGGGCACCCGACTTGGAAAGCACCTTAAATTGCGAGGTTTAGTCAAACAAATATGGACACTGGAAAGAGTTTACAAGTTATGGATCCGACCGTTCCCGGTCGTGACCTGACTGCTTACATCGCATCGGTAAACAGTATTGCTGTGCTGACGCCCGAGCAGGAACTCGAACTCGCCAAGCAATATTATTACGAAGACAACGTCGATGCTGCCCGCCAACTGGTACTGGCGCATCTGCGTTTTGTTGTGCATATGGCAAAAACCTATTCCGGTTATGGTCTGCCCCAGGCTGACCTGATTCAGGAAGGCAATGTGGGCCTCATGAAAGCAGTGAAGCGATTTAACCCGGAAGTGGGTGTGCGACTGGTTTCATTTGCCGTGCATTGGATCAAAGCCGAAATGCACGAATACATCCTGCGTAACTGGCGCATCGTCAAGATCGCGACCACCAAGGCGCAACGCAAACTATTCTTCAACCTGCGCAGCTCGAAGAAACGGCTGGGCTGGTTGAACAACGATGAGGCCGAGGCAGTAGCTCATGACCTGGGTGTAGACCCCAAGGTCGTGCGCCAGATGGAAGGTCGCATGAGTAACTACGACACTTCATTTGATGGTGAACCGGATACTAATGAAGACAATGCCTACAAGGCACCGGCATACTATCTCGAAGACCAGAGTGGCGATGTTGAATCGCAGCTCGAAGAAGCTGAATGGGAAGAAGTAACGAATAACAACCTGCATGCAGCCATGGCTGTACTCGATGATCGCAGCAAAGACATTCTGCATAGTCGCTGGTTGACCGATGACAAGTCGACACTGCATGAACTGGCTGACAAGTACGGCATTTCTGCAGAGCGTATTCGTCAATTGGAAAAGAACGCAATGAACAAGATCAAGGCCTCAATGGGCAGCATGACTGTTTGATCTTGCAACGAACGTAATCAAGGCCGCGCTTATGGCGCGGCTTTTTTTTGGGCGATAATTCACTCTGGATGCTGGTTTGCTTGATTGACTCGAAGTAGCCATCCACAATGCACGCTATGACCAAAATGTTTCTCATGCTCAGTGGGTTGAACGGCTTTCTTGCCGTTGCGCTCGGCGCATTCGCCGCACACGGTTTACGAGCCCGGCTAACACCGGATCTGTTGAACACTTTCCAGACCGGCGTGCAATATCACATGTATCATTCCCTGGCGCTGCTTGCTGTCGCCATACTGTGTTCACAGTATTCCGTAGCTACATCACTGCGTGTCAGTGGCCTGGCCTTTATCATCGGTATCATCCTTTTTTCTGGCAGTTTGTATGCCCTGAGCTTGTCCGGTATACGCTGGTTGGGTGTAATTACGCCACTGGGTGGATTAGCCTTCCTCGTGGGCTGGGCCGCATTGTGCTGGTTTGCACTGGGCCTGGCCACTGCATCGGAGTAATCATGCGCATCGTTGTTAATGGTGAATCCAGATCGATTGGAGAAAAGGACACTCTCGCTCAGTTACTCAGTCAACTTGAAATGGGAAATGGCAGGATTGCTGTCGAGCTCAACGGCGAGATAGTGCCACGCAGCGAATTCGCCAACCATCAGCTGCAAGATGGCGATCATCTGGAAATCGTACAAGCTATTGGCGGTGGTTAAAACTGGAAGAAATTATGCCTATACCTGAAGACCCCCTCGTTATTGCCGGCCAGTCCTATTCATCGAGACTGATTATTGGCAGTGGCAAATACAAAGATTTTCAACAGAACCTTGATGCGCTCGTAGAGAGCGGCGCTGAGATCATCACAGTTGCTATACGGCGAGTTAATCTTGGGCAAGACAAGAACGAACCCAGTCTGCTGGATGTCATCTCGCCTGAACAATACACGATCCTGCCCAATACGGCCGGCTGCTATAACGCCGAAGATGCAGTTCGCACTTGTCGCATGGCACGGGAGCTACTCGATGGTCATAAGCTCGTGAAACTCGAGGTGCTGGGCGACGAAAAAACCCTCTACCCAAATGTCACCGAAACTCTGGCCGCTGCCGAGACCCTGGTCAAGGATGGCTTTGATGTGATGGTATACACCAGCGATGACCCGCTGGTGGCAAAGCGTCTTGAAGAATTGGGTTGTGTCGCTGTCATGCCGCTGGGTGCGCCCATTGGCTCCGGGCTTGGCATCCGTAATCCCTATAACATTCGCCTGATACTGGAACACGCCAGAGTTCCCATCATCGTTGATGCCGGCGTTGGCACTGCTTCGGATGCCAGCATCGCCATGGAATTAGGGTGTGATGGTGTTTTGATGAACACTGCTATCGCTGAAGCCAGCAACCCGGTATTGATGGCGTCTGCAATGAAGAAGGGTGTTGCCGCTGGGCGCGAAGCCTATCTCGCGGGTCGCATGCCGCGGCGCGCTTATGCCAGCGCATCGTCACCTATAGACGGCACCTTTTTCTAGCTGCCCTGTTTGTGAGTAACAACACACAGGACGACCGTTCACGACCCGTGCGCAGCTATGTGATTCGAGCGGGTCGACTCACGCGCTCTCAGCGCAAGGCACTGGATCAGTACGGCCACAAGTTCATTGTGCCTTACAGCAAAACACCCATCGATTTTGCCGCAGTATTCCCCCAAACCGGTCCACTGAACGTCGAGATTGGTTTCGGTATGGGCGATTCCCTCCTCGCCATGGCCGCCGACCAGCCTGATCACAATTTCCTTGGCATTGAAGTCCATCCGCCTGGTGTCGGCAAAGCCCTGATGGGGATTGTAGAAAAGGAATTGTCGAATCTCAGGATAATCCAGCATGACGCCAAAGAAGTGCTGCAGCATGCGATTGCGCCAAATTCAGTCGACAGGCTACTGGTGCTGTTTCCCGATCCCTGGCCAAAGAAACGCCACCACAAGCGCCGCCTGATTCAACCGGGATTCATCTCGCTGGCTGCGTCACGGCTGCAACCAAACGGCGTGATACACCTTGCTACCGATTGGGAGGAATATGCACAACAGATGCTGCAGGTATTGGAAGCCGAAGCCCAATTGGATAATGTAATCGCGCCGGAGGAATTTTGGTCGCAACCTGAACGGCCGGCGACCAAGTTTGAGCAACGCGGCCAAAGACTCGGACACGGTGTGTGGGATTTACTCTTCCGGAAGCGTGCGACTGGTTAAGATCCGCCTGCTTAAAACCAGAACCGGTGTTCGTGCTCTTTTAGCCACTTCACATAGTGTTCGGAATCAGGGCAGATAGAGTCCACCAGTGACCAATATCGGGCAGAGTGGTCCATGTGTATCAGGTGGCAGACTTCGTGTGTGATCATGTAGTCAATGATGCTGTACGGTGCCAGCATGATCAGCCAGTTATACTGAATGATGCCAGTGGAAGTACAGTGTCCCCATTTCGACTTGGTCTTGCGTAGTTTGATTTCCTTGAGTTTGTGATCAACGCCCAGATACCGGGCCAGTCCACGGGCGCGGGGAATCAGGTATTCACTGGCCTTTTCGATCAGATACTCCTCAACCTGCTGTCGTGCCTTTGTTGAGTTCAGCTTGTGGCCCTGGATAATAAACTGATCGCCATTGATCAGGATGCGATGTTTGCGGTGTTCCTTGAAGACGATAGTGCGTTCGCGCGCACGGAAAAATATCTTGGCGCCTTTCTCAATACGCAGGGATTCCCTGGCCAGACGGGATTCTTCATACAGCCGTTGCTGGATCCAGTCCTGATTCTCTTGAACAAACGCCTGAATCGCCACAAGGCTGGCACGCGGCGGACAACGCACTTCCACCTTCTTGTGGGAAATATGTAGCGCCATGGTTTTGCGCTTGCTGCGAACGATCTCGCACTGATAAGGCTGCCTCAGCGATTGGCTTCCAGAGCCAAATTTCAATGCGACTTTCCTGGTCTTGCTCATCCTGTCCTGGGTTTCCTTGCTATCAAACTGGCAATGGCCCGAGTCGGCTTGCCTGATTTACCTTCTTCACCTTCAAATTCATGCAACACTTCCCACCCCGGGAAGTGTTGCACCAGTTCACCCGGCTGCAACAGGTAATCCGGGTTGCTGGGCCGACCCAAACTGGCCTGCGCAACAGTAAACGTTTCATACACTATCAGGCCACCTGGCCTGATTGCAGCACGCAATGCATCAAACAGTGGCCGATGCAGATAGTTGAACACAATCACGGCATCAAAGCAGTGTGTGTTCAATGGGCCACTGCCGTCTTCCAAATCTACCGGCCAACATTCTCCTGGCCAGCGCCGCTCATTCAGTGTTGCGCTCACCACATCGAGCGCTGCCATATTATTATCTGCAAATATGACCTTTACATTATGCGATGCAAGAAATAATCCATTTCTGCCATAGCCACATGCCAGATCAAGAACTCCCGACTGCGGCTCCAGATCTGTGATCAAATCTATGTGCTGCACCAGTAGCTCGGCAGCGCTGGCATTTGAATGTGACATTGATTACCGGATAATACGTTCGGCCTGTGCGAAGATACACCAGCAGAGTGCATGATTGGCTCAACGCTGGCGCAATACTTCAAGAGGCAGAAATGCGGCGTGAATTTTACCCGTGCCGGGTACTATGAACAAAGAGTAATTGACGAAAAATGAAAAAAGATAAGAACAGCCGCGATGAAATTTTTGCCGGTGCAGGATTACCCGGAGAATTCGTATTTGATGAGAACGTGGCGGCTGTATTCGACGATATGATTAATCGTTCGGTACCGGGTTACAGCACGATCATTGCCATGATCGGAGTGCTGGCAGAGCGTTATGGTCAAGCAGGCAGCCGGCTTTACGATCTGGGTTGCAGCCTTGGCGGTGCCACACTGGCAATGGCGCGCAAGGTCGATACCGCGCACTTACCTATTATTGCCATTGATAACTCATCTGCCATGCTCGCCCGATTGGAGGAGAAGCTGGCGGCCCAGGATGATCAGTACAATATCCAATGTCAGTGTGCAGATGTGAGTACTGTTGATATTACCGAGGCTTCAGTGGTGGTATTGAATTTCACGTTACAATTCATTCCTCTGCAAGAACGCACGCGATTGTTGGAGAAAATTTATGCGGGGATGCGACCCGGCGGCATTCTGATCATATCCGAGAAAATCCTGTTTCCTGATGCTGACGTCAATGCACTATTCGTAGACCTTTATCATCAGTTCAAGGAAACCATGGGGTATAGCAAGCTGGAGATTAGCCGCAAACGCGCCGCACTGGAAAATGTCTTGTTACCTGAAACCATTGCCACACACAGAAAGCGCTTGACCGATTGCGGCTTCCATTCTGTCGACTTGTGGTTTCAGTGTTTCAATTTTGCCTCCATGGTGGCATTCAAGTAGCCCATGGACATTGACTTCACATCACTGCAATCCCGAATTGCCGACACTCCGCTGGCCGCCTTGTCGCCGCTACTCAGTGCAACTTATATGGATTCACTAAAATATGGAGACTTTCCCCGCTGGCGTAAGCTTCTGCGTGAACTCCCGGTATTCGACGCATCCCAGTGTGACTTTTCCGAGATTGTGAAAATAGGCAGCAGCGATGACATCAATAACGCTGAGTCTGAGTTATTACGCCATCAACTGGAGGCATTCATACCCTGGCGCAAGGGTCCGTTTGAGCTGTTTGGCGTTACTATCGACAGCGAATGGCGTTGTCAGCTCAAGTGGGAGCGCCTGTCTGGCCATTTGGGCTCTCTGGCCGGGCAACGCGTATTGGATGTGGGATCTGGCAACGGGTACTTCGGTTTCCGCATGCTTGAGGCAGACGCAGAACTGGTGATCGGAATTGACCCCCATTTACACTATGTCGCCCAATTCTGGGCCCTGCGACACTTTGCTGGTGATATTCCGCTTTTCGTACTGCCCGCTACACTGGAACAAATGCCTGAGCGCCTGCAATGCTTTGACAAGGTTTTCTCCATGGGCGTGCTTTACCACCGCAGAGCGCCCCTGGACCACCTCCAGCAATTAAGAGAGTGTCTTGCACCCGGTGGTGAACTGATCCTCGAAACGCTTTACATCGATGGTGAGGAGGGATACAGCCTCACGCCCGAAAACAAATATGCGCGCATGGGCAATGTATGGTTCGTCCCATCCAGGGCAACCTTGTTGCGCTGGTTACAGCGTTGTGGATTCCATAACTGCAAAATAATCGATGAATCAGTTACAACAATTGCAGAACAGCGCGCGACTGCCTGGATGCCATTTGATTCACTCAGCGATGCGCTGGATGAAAATAATAACGCACTCACAATTGAAGGCTTGCCTGCACCAAGAAGGGTAATTGTTACGGCCACCTGTCAGAAAAAGTAACGGTGTTGGTATTGAAAAGGGGTCAAGGCTCGCATTATTCATGCCAGTAAAAATTTGTCACTGCATTGCAATTACAGTGACACAGAATCGAAAATTCCCTGCACCTCTCCTCTTGTTTGATCATTTCAGCGATAAGTGTTTCTTTCGTATTGACGGGCTGTTTGGTTTGCGATAACTATACAGCTGACCTTGTACAGGGTCAGCTCTAATTCTATCCATGCATAAAAACAGAGAATAAAAATGGCCAGACCTCTCCGCATAGAATATCCCGATGCCGTCTATCACGTTTCAAATTACGGCTACGATAATGAACGAGTGTTCCCGTCAGAGAAGTACTTCGAGGCATTTATTGATGCGCTGGATGAAACCTGTTCGCGACTTAATGTTGAAGTGCACGCCTACTGCTTGCTGCGTGATCAGTATCATCTCGTGATCAAGACCCCAGAGGGCAATCTGAGCCGCTTCATGCGGCAGATTGACGGCTTGTATACCCAGCATTACCAGCGCATGAAGAACATGGAAGGCTCGCTGTTCCGTGGCCGCTACAAGGCGGTACTCGTGCAAGCTGACAAGTATCTGCTGCCATTGTCACGTTATATTCATTCACTGGTACGCGGCTCACAGCTTGCAAACTATCAATGGAGCAGCTACCCCTATTATTCACGCAAGCCCAACCCGCCTGCATGGTTCAATCGGGATGAGACGCTCAAGCAATTACCAGGCCCGGCTGCCAAGCGACAAGCGGCATATCGCCGTTATGTGGCGGAAGGTATTGACGATGAGATGGCGCATTTCTATGGCAAGAAAAACCTGTCTTCGATCATGGGCGATGCCCAGTTTCGTCGTGCTGCCGCACGCAAGCGTTCGGCCACATCCGCCCGCGGTGTTTCCCGTGGGGCCAATGCCAAGTGGCGTCCATCCTGCAAACAGATAATTGCGGCCGTTGCCAAACAGTTCAAAGTCACTGAGGCAAGCATCTATAAAGCTGCGCGCGGGCCTGGTTCCAAAAATGTCCCTCGCTGGGTCGCCATGTATTTGTGTCAGGAACTTTCTGCGGTAACACTGCAATCCATTGCCAAACTATTCAAGCTGCAACGCTACGGCACTGTTTCCACTACCGTGGGCAAACTTAAAAAGGAGTTTGCAGAAGACCCCAAATTACTGACAACAACTGAGCGCCTTGCCAAAAGCCTCAGCAAGGGAAAATAACGAGGCAAGGTATTACTGCCGAATATTTTTGGCCATGCACAAAAAAGCCGGCTGACCCCATCGGGTGAGCCGGCTTTTTAATTAATCTGACTGACGCAGTATTACTTGATCTTGGCTTCTTTGTAGATCACATGCTTGCGCACAACGGGATCATATTTCTTGATCTCCATTTTGTCAGGCATGGTGCGCTTGTTCTTGTCAGTTGTGTAGAAATGCCCGGTTTTAGCCGAGGAAACCAACTTGATCTTGTCTCTCATAATCCCAGTCTCCTGCCTTAATTAAACCCGAACACCATTGCTACGGATATTTGCCAGTACTGAATCAATACCCAGCTTGTCGATAATACGCATACCTTTGGAGGAAACACGCAACTTAACAAAGCGCTTCTCAGACTCAACCCAGAAGCGGTGGGTATGAATATTGGGAGAGAATCGACGCCGGGTTCTGTTGTTGGCGTGCGATACATTATTTCCGGTAACCGGTTTCTTGCCAGTGACCATACAAACCCTGGACATGGTGCTGCCTCTTAAATGCTTGAAATATAATGATATTTTGCCGCCAAGAGAAAACTGCTCGTGACAGGCGAAAAAGAGTCGCGTTTTATACCAAAACACCCCGCAAAAATAAAGCAAACTTTGCGCTAATACGCTGTATTTCGCGTTATGCACCACTTTCGATTAAGCCGCGTTCAGCAAAAGACAGCACACCAGCGGCGCCAATAACCAGGTGATCCAGCACACGCACATCAATGGTTTGCAGGGCACAGGTAAGCTTTTTGGTAATAGCAATGTCCGCCTGGCTGGGTTCTGCCACGCCCGAAGGATGGTTGTGGGCGAAGATCACCGCAGCGGCATTGTAATGCAAACAGCGTTTGACTACTTCTCGTGGATACACTGCAGCCCCGTCAATTGTGCCGCGGAACAGTTCCTCCAGGGTAACCACATGATGCTGATTATTGAGAAACAGACAGCTGAATACCTCGTGCTGGCAACCCAGAAAACGGGCCTTCAGGTATTTTCGCGTGGCGGCCGAGCTGGTCAGCACGTCACGCTTGATCACCTGTTCCAGCAAGATTCGCTGGTAGAGCTCCCAAATTGCTGAGAGACAGGCCACGCGGGCATTACCCATGCCAGCGACGCTTTGCAATTGCACCGGATCAGCGGCCAACAAACCAGCAATGCCATCGAATTGCGCCATCAGTTGTCGTGCCAGATCCAGCGCACTTTGTCCGCGCGTGCCGGAACCCAGGCAAAGTGCCAATAACTCAGCATCTGACAGACAATTGGGACCAGCATTTAACAGGCGTTCCCGTGGTTGTTCCGACTCAGGCCAGGCGGCAATTGACATAGGAATACCTAAGATTAATGGTTATCTTAATAATAGATGGGCATTGGTGAAACGCTCAGCCAACCCACAAATTGCGTCAGTAGACACTTACTGCTAGTCTAGCCATCCTTGTTAGAAGCCCGGATCATCAACCTCTCCATGTTAAGCCTCACTAACAAACGGATTCTGTTGGGCATCACCGGTGGCATCGCCGCCTACAAGTGTGCCGAGCTAACCCGGCTTTTTGTACGCGCTGGTGCTGAAGTGCGCGTGGCCATGACCACCGCTGCCACGGAATTTATCACCCCGCTCACCATGCAAGCCTTGTCTGGCAACCGCGTGCATCTGAATTTGCTCGACACCGAAGCAGAAGCCGGCATGGGGCACATCGAACTCGCCCGTTGGGCAGATGTTGTGCTGGTCGCTCCAGCTACTGCTGATGCTATTGCGCGCATCGCGCGTGGCCAGGCGGATGACATTCTCACCACGCTCATTCTTGCCACGCCTTCTCCTGTTGCCATAGCACCCGCGATGAACCAGGGCATGTGGGCCAACAGTGGGACACAGGCCAATCTCGACAATCTGCGCGAACGCAACATGCATGTATTCGGGCCTGGCACTGGCGAGCAGGCTTGCGGTGACGTGGGGCTGGGCCGTATGTGGGAACCGGAGCAGCTGCTTGAAGCCACTGCCAGCATGTTCAAGACCGGATTTCTGGCAGGTAAAAATCTGCTGATTACCGCCGGCTCTACCCGGGAAGCAATTGACCCGGTGCGCTACATCAGCAATCACAGTTCCGGGAAAATGGCCTTTGCCATGGCCCAGGAAGCTGTGGCGGCTGGCGCCAGTGTCACTCTGGTGAGCGGCCCGGTGAACTTGCCCAATCTTGACCGCGTAAAAACCATACCCGTGACGACTGCCATTGAAATGTCGGAAGCGGTCATGCAAAACATTGTTGATCAGGATGTGTTTATTGGTGTTGCTGCAGTAGCTGACTATCGCCCAGCGGAAATAGCAGAACAGAAGATCAAGAAAAATGCAGACGAACTCACGCTACGGCTGGTTAAGAACCCGGACATCATTGCAACGGTTGCGGCATTGCCGACCCGCCCCTTCGTTGTAGGTTTTGCCGCCGAGACACAAGACATCCTGAAGAACGGTAAATCCAAATTACAGAACAAGAAGCTGGATCTACTGTTTGCCAATATGGCCACCGACACCTTTGGTCAGGACGAAGTGCAGGTCACTGCAATTGGCAAAGATCTCGAACAGGAGCTGCCGCTGGCCAATAAAAATGTTGCAGCGCGTCAGATGCTGCAACTCATCGCTGAGCAGATAAAAACAGACAACAAATGACACAGTCAAAAACTCAGGAAAGTTTCACTCCTGCTGGCATTCCGGAAGCGATCTTCCGTGCCTACGATATCCGTGGCGTAGTTGAAGAACAACTCTCGGCAGATGTGGTTTATCAAATCGCCCGGGCAATAGGCAGCGAGGCAATCGATCTTGGCATCCACTCACTTCTTGTAGGGTGCGATGGGCGACTGTCCAGCCCGGAGCTGTCCCGGTCTTTGATCGGTGGCTTACTGGAGAGCGGGGTCAACGTGGTGAATCTGGGCATGGTACCCACGCCACTGTTGTATTTCGCTGCACACGAGACTCAATATGATTCTGGAGTCATGCTCACAGCCAGCCACAATCCGGCGGATTACAACGGATTGAAAATTGTTTTCCGTCGCACCTGCCTCGCTGATAATCAGATCCAGTCTATTCGCACGCGTATTTTGAACGCACAGATTTACAGCGGCAAAGGCCAGCTTTCTGAATTGAATATACAGCCTGATTATATTTCCCGCATTGTGCGTGACATAACCATCGAACGCCACATGAAGGTTGTTATAGATTGTGGTAACGCAGTGCCAGCAATTACCGCGCCTGAATTATTTACAGCATTGGGCTGCGAAGTCATTCCACTTTACTGTGATGTCGATGGCCGGTTCCCCAATCACCACCCCGACCCAACTCGTGCTGAAAACCTGTTGGATCTTTCTGCGGCCGTTATCGATCACGGCGCTGATCTCGGCATAGCTTTCGATGGCGATGGTGACAGGCTGGGGGTCGTTGACGAGAAGGGCCAGTTTATAAATGCAGACAGCATTATGGGCCTGCTCGTCAAACGCCTGGCACCTCACTACCAGGGACAGCCCATCGTGTTCGACGTCAAATGCAGCCGTCATCTGGCACAGCTTATCGAGCAACTGGGGTGCGAACCTGTCATGCACCGCAGCGGCCACTCCTTCATGAAGCAGAAGATGCAGGAAACCAATGCACCGCTAGGGGGGGAGTTTGCTGCCCATATATTTATCAAGGATCGCTGGTATGGCTATGATGACGGACTCTATGCGGCCGCCCGGGTAATAGAAGCCTTAAGTGTCGAATCAGAGCCCGCCAGCAGTCAATTGGACACTCTTGGGGACTCAATTGCGACACCGGAAATCAGTATAGCTGTGCCAGATGCACAGAAGTTCGACCTCATGCGCAAAATCGCCCGGCACAGCGATTGGAAAGATGCCTGCCTGATCAAGCTGGACGGCATCAGGGCCGAATTTACCGATGGTTGGGGGCTGATCCGTGCGTCCAATACCAGCCCTGCCTTGCTACTTCGTTTTGAAGCGGATAATCTACGCGCCCTTCACGCCATTCAGGCGAAATTTAAAGCCCTGCTAAAAAAGTTTGATGCAGCACTCGACTTTGATTTCATGGCTGATGAACCCAATACCCACACAGCAAAAGCCAGCTAGTCACAGGGAATTTTTTCATGTCATTAACAGTGGATAGCGCCAGAAATATTGCCAGAGTTCTTACCGAATCTCTGCCTTACATCCAGAAGTTCAAAGGCAAAACGGTTGTAGTCAAATATGGTGGCAATGCCATGGTTGACGAAAATCTCAAACAGAGCTTTGCCCGCGATATTGTATTGATGAAGATTGTTGGTATTAACCCTGTCATCGTGCATGGGGGAGGCCCGCAGATTGGCACAGTATTGGAGAAGCTCAACATCAAGTCCGACTTTGTCGATGGATTGCGTGTCACAGACAGCCAAACCATGGACGTCGTGGAAATGGTGTTGGGCGGATTGGTAAACAAGGAAATCGTCAACCTGCTCAATCGCAACCAGGGACGCGGCGTGGGCATCTCGGGTAAAGATGGCAATCTTATCCGGGCGCGCAAACTTAAACTGCTTCGCAAGAACGATGACACCGATGACGAGCTGATCGACATCGGACAAGTAGGCGAAGTTGAACACATTGACACCGCCGTACTTGAGGCGATGGCAGCGGGCAACTTTATCCCGGTTATTGCGCCAATCGGTACCGATGAAAATGGCGCCAGCTATAACATTAATGCTGATGCTGTCGCTGGTGAAATTGCCGATGTGCTCGGCGCAGAAAAGCTGATAATGCTAACCAATATTGCTGGCGTGCAGGATGACCAGGGCAATGTACTAACTGGCCTGAGTACGAGGCAAGTAGATGAACTTATCAAAGCCAAAGTCATCAACGGTGGCATGTTGCCCAAGGTGCAATACGCACTGAAGGCAGTGAAGGGTGGTGTAACCAGTGCGCACATTATTGATGGTCGGGTTGAGCATGCAGTCCTGCTTGAAATTTTTACTGACGAAGGGGTCGGCACCTTGATTACCAAGGACGGCCTGAACAAGTAGAAGAAGATAATGGCTATTAAAGAAAAAATATCCCGCAAAGATCAAATCCTCCAGACACTGGCAAGCATGCTGGAAAACTCCCCTGGAGAACGGATTACTACGGCGGCACTGGCCAAAGAAGTCGGTGTTTCAGAAGCAGCGCTTTATCGACATTTCCCCAGCAAGGCGCGCATGTTCGAGAGCTTAATCGGATTTATCGAAGATACACTGTTCCAGCGCATTAGCCGTATTCTGCAGGAAGAACAACGGGCCGCAGTAAAAGTGCACAACATCCTCCTGTTGTTACTTACTTTTGCGGATCGCAATCCAGGGCTGACACGCTTGCTCACCAGCGAAGCTCTCACTGGCGAAACGGAACGATTGCGCGAACGCATAACACAGTTTTTCAGTCGGCTTGAAGCACAGATCAAACAGATATTACGAGAAGCGCAGATCCGCGAAAATCTTAAACCCACAATCTCGCCTGCCGCCCTGGCCAATTTGCTATTAGCCTGTTGTGAAGGCAAGTTGCAGCAATTCGTGCGCAGTGAGTTCAAACAATCGCCGGTGGAATCCTGGGATGTGCAGTGGGAGTTTTTGTCGCGTGATATGTTGCGACCCTTTACTGCAATTCAATCGCCGTAAGCTCAGGGCACCACTTACAGAGTTGCCCTACACGCCATACTGTTTGCGGTAAGCCTCTACACTATCCAGATGTTGCGCGAGCTCTGCATTCTCAGCAGTGCCGAGATAACTGATTATATCCTGCAGCTTGATAATACTGACGACTTTTATACCGTAGAGCTGTTCGATTTCCTGAATGGCTGACAATTCACCGGTGCCTTTTTCCTGCCTGTCCATGGCCACTGCAATGCCCGCCAGCTCTGCGCCAGCCTGGGCAATTATTCCGGCGGCTTCCTTGATGGCCGTGCCCGCCGTAATCACATCATCGATAATCAGGGTCTTGCCTTGCAACGCTGCACCGACTATCGAACCACCCTCGCCATGGTCCTTGGCTTCTTTCCTGTTGAAACAATAAGGCGTATCAATTTGATGTCTTTCTGCAAGCGCCATGGCAGTCGTCGCCGCGAGCGGAATACCTTTATAGGCCGGACCGAACATCACATCAAAATCAATTCCGGAATCATTGATTGCGTCTGCATAGCTGGCAGCCAAAAATCCCAGTTTATTGCCAGTATTGAACAAACCGGCATTAAAAAAGTACGGGCTGGTGCGCCCTGATTTCAGCGTGAACTCGCCGAATCGCAGAATGTCGTTGGCGATAACAAATTCGAGAAATTTAGCCTGGTATTCTTTCATTATGCTGTGATGTTTTGAGAGACGACCTTCTGTTAATTCTATGCCAACGCTCGTTTCTGAGCTTCTACCAATTGCTTGATAGCCTGTTTGCCGAGACCAATCATCTCAAGCAATTGCGGATGCGTAAATTCACCGTCTTCACCAGTGCCCTGCACTTCGATAAAACCGCCATTGTCAGTCATTACTATATTCATGTCGGTTTCCGCGTTGGAGTCTTCGGCATAATCCAGGTCAGCGACTGCTGTACCCTTGAATATGCCTACTGACACCGAAGCCACCATCTGCTTCAAGGGATTCTCCTTGATAATGTTCTTCGCCAACATATGATTGAGCGCATCAACGAGCGCTACACACCCGCCGGTTATGGAGGCAGTACGAGTGCCACCATCGGCCTGTATCACATCACAATCAAGCTTGATGGTATTTTCTCCCAACCGCTTCATATCCACTGCGGCTCGAAGTGAACGGCCAATCAGGCGCTGAATTTCCTGGGTGCGTCCGCTCTGTTTGCCGCGTGCGGCCTCTCTGTCCATACGCCCACCTGTGGAACGCGGCAGCATACCGTATTCGGCAGTGACCCAGCCCTGACCACTACCCTTGAGAAAGCGCGGCACACCTTCTTCGACCGTGGCGTTACACAGGACCTTGGTATTGCCGAACTCAACCAACACGGAGCCTTCCGCGTGCATGGTGTAGTTGCGAGTGATGCGAATGTCGCGAATTTGTTCTGGAGAGCGTGTACTGGGCCTGAGTTGATCTGTCATGAATAGTCCGTTACGGCTGGTGACTGGTGAATTAATTTGGTCGGGATTATCCTTGAATTGGCACAGCAACGCGAGCCGGGGTCAAGCGACTGTGATTAATCGCACATTACGATAGAATAGCGGCTCGCAAATTCAGGGCACCCTGCATGACTTCAAGTATGACAGCATTTTCCAGGCAGCAGTCCAGTGAGGACTGGGGCACACTGGTTTGGGAGATACGCTCGGTCAACCACCGTTATCTCGAACCCCATGTGCGGCTGCCCGAGATGTTCAAGGGCCTGGAAAATACCGTCCGTGAAACGCTACGCAAGCACATCAATCGCGGCAAGGTGGAGTGCCAGCTTCGCTATCAAGCCAGCGATGCGCAGGCCAGCGACATGGAACTTGATAATGATTTACTCAACCAGCTTGTCAGGGCTAATCAGCAAATAGCTGAAGCCGCAGGTTTGGAAGCAACACTGAGCAGCATTGATTTATTGAAATGGCCTGGCGTGGTTAAAGAGCCCGAACTGGATCTGGCGCCACGTGAGAAACAGGCAATGGATCTGTTTCTCCGTGCCCTGGATGACCTCATCGCCAGCCGCGAACGTGAAGGCGCCGAATTGGAAGGCTTCCTGCTGCAGCGTGTCGCAGCCGTGCGGGAAATCGTGGTATCCGTGAGAGCTAACATGCCGCAGATTCTGGCAAATCAAAAACAAAATCTGGTGGATCGTCTTGCGGACATGCAAGCTGAACTGGAACCCGCAAGGCTGGAGCAGGAAATCGCGCTTCTGGCCCAGAAGGCCGATGTAGATGAAGAACTCGACCGACTTAACTCCCATCTCAATGAAGTTGAGCGAGTTATCAAGGCGAATGAACAAAAAGGCCGGCGGCTGGATTTTCTGATGCAGGAACTCAACCGGGAAGCCAACACCCTGTCATCCAAGTCTGTTGTTGCAGAAACAACACTTAATGCAGTTGAACTTAAAGTACTGATCGAGCAGATGCGCGAACAAGTGCAAAATATCGAATAGCAAAATTTCAAAATCTGGAGCGGAACATAACTTGGCGGTCGGCATACTATATATCGTGACAGCACCTTCTGGTGCCGGGAAAACCAGTCTGGTTAATGCGCTGGTGGCGGATGATGCGCGCCTGGCTGTTTCCATTTCCCACACAACCCGGCCCCGGCGTCCGGGGGAACAAGACGGCGTTAATTATCATTTCGTTGAAGAAAGTGTCTTTCTCGACATGTTACAGAGCGGCGATTTTCTCGAGAGTGCCGAGGTCTATGGCAATCGCTATGGCACTTCCCAGACCTGGGTGAATGAGCAGTTGGCAAAAGGCGTCGATGTAATTCTCGAGATAGACTGGCAGGGCGCACAACAGGTTCGCAATCTGTATCCCGCATCATGTTCGATTTTTATTCTGCCCCCTGCAGTTGAGACTCTGCGTGAACGGCTCGAGTCCCGGGCACAGGATGATGAAAAAACCATCGACAAACGCATGCAGGAAGCGGCAAGTGAGATCTCCCATGTGGCGGAGGCCGATTTTATCGTGGTGAATGACGATTTCGACACCGCCGTCGCGGACCTGCGCGCCATTGTCAGGGCACGGCGTCTTACCGTGACCGCTCGCGAAGGTGACCTGTCTGACTTGTTAGCCAGCCTCACCGCCCCCAGATAGTATCCATATAGGCCCGTCAGGCCCCGCTTCCCATTGCCAATAGGGCAGAGAAAGGCATGCAAATGGCTGCGGAATTCAGTAAAATCCCCGGTCCTGCGTGATCAGGGCCGCGCCGGGCCCGCACAGATTCACGCCTGATGTCGCAGAGATACTGCGAAATCACACGAAATCCGGTAAATTCAAGGTATTAAAGGGTATTTAAATGGCACGTATTACTGTTGAAGACTGTTTGGACAATGTGGATAACCGCTTTGAGTTGGTCATGGTGGCCAGCAAGCGCGCCCGCCAGATACAGATCGGAGGCAAGGATCCATTGCTGCCGGTTGATAATGATAAGCCGACAGTACTCGCGCTGCGCGAAATCGCCGAAGGCCTTGTAGACGCTGCCATTCTCGTAGAGAAGCCCTCCATCGAAATCGACGACGAAACCGATAGTTTGCAAGCAGCAATCGAAGCTGTGGAAGCTGAATCCGCCAGCAGTGAAGACGGCGAGACAGAGCCTTCAGCCGATAAAGAGGCTTCAGCAGAATCATCTGCAAGCGAAGAGTCTGCGGCTGATGAAGAGCCTTCAGCTGGTGAAGAGCCCGCAGCAGCTAGCGAAGAGTCGGAAGACACAGAAAAAGAGTAACGAGGCAAAGAGTCATGCAGGTGCACGCCACAGACAGCATTGACTCCCTTGCCTCAGACCTCGGTACTTATCTGGGCAAGGACCAGGTAAATGCCGTAAGACGCGCCTTCTATTACGCCGAACAGGCCCACGAAGGCCAGACACGCCGCAGTGGTGACGCCTATGTCACCCACCCTCTTGCGGTGGCCGGTATTCTTGGCGAGATGCACATGGACCATCAGAGCCTGATGGCTGCCATGCTGCACGATGTCATCGAAGATACCGGTATTACCAAGACAGCCATCAAGACACAATTCGGCAATACCGTTGCCGATCTGGTCGACGGTGTCAGCAAGCTCAACAAGATCACATTCTCCAGTCGTGCAGAAGCACAAGCCGAGAATTTTCAAAAAATGGCAATGGCAATGGCCAAAGACCTGCGGGTCATCCTTGTCAAAATCGCCGATCGTCTCCATAACATGCGTACTCTGGATGTGTTAGCTCCAGATAAACGTCGCCGCATCGCCCGCGAAACTCTGGATATTTATGCCCCCATTGCTAACCGTCTGGGTATGAATAATGTGCGAGTTGAATTCGAAGAACTGGGCTTCTCTGCGCTCTATCCCATGCGCGCGCGCCGTATTGCCGCTGCAGTCAAACGCATCCGCGGTAATCGCAAAGAAATCGTGTCACAGATTCAGACCTCGCTGGAGGCCTGCCTTGAGCGGGAAGGACTGCCCGGGCGCACCAGAGGCCGCGAGAAACATCTTTTTAGTATTTACAAAAAGATGCGCAGCAAGCACAAGTCATTTTCGGAAATCATGGATGTGTATGCGTTCCGGATTGTCGTTGACAGCGTCGACACCTGTTATCGTGTGTTAGGCGCAGTGCATAGTCTTTACAAGCCGGTGCCTGGCCGATTCAAGGATTACATCGCTATCCCCAAAGCCAACGGATATCAATCGTTGCACACCACCTTGTTCGGTATGCACGGCGTGCCCATCGAAATCCAGATTCGTACCGAAGAAATGGAAGCGATGGCCAACAATGGTATTGCTGCACACTGGCTTTACAAATCCAGCGAAGACATGCCAACTAACGCCCATTTGCGCGCACGTGAGTGGGTCAACGGCTTACTGGAGATGCAGAAGAACGCCGGTAATTCGTTGGAGTTCATTGAGAACGTCAAGATCGATTTGTTCCCGGACGAAATCTACGTCTTTACACCCAAGGGCATGATCTTCGAACTACCAGCAGGCTCAACTGCAGTAGATTTTGCCTATGCTATCCACACAGACGTAGGCAACTCCTGTGTGGCCTGCCGCATCTCGCGCAGACTTGCGCCTTTGAGCGAACCACTACAGAGCGGACAAACGGTAGAGATCATTACAGCGCCAGGCACACAACCCAACCCGGCCTGGCTAAGTTTTGTCGTTACAGGCAAAGCGCGTAGCAATATTCGTCATTATCTGAAAAACCAGAAGCACTCTGAGTCCGTGGCTCTGGGTCGGCGTCTTTTAAACAAGGCACTGGCCAGTTTCGGCAGCCAGCTCGACTCCATTCCGCAGGAAAATATCGAAGTCGTGGTTAATCAAACCAATAACCAGTCCATCGATGACCTGCTGGAAGAAATCGGACTGGGCAATCGCATGGCATACATGATCGCCCAGCGACTCACGGCCCAGGAAACACCCAACCCTGAAGATTTACGCAATGCTGAAAAACAAAGCACTCTTGCCATTCGCGGATCCGAAGGTATGGTGATGAACTATGCCAAGTGTTGCCACCCTATTCCTGGCGATCCCATCATCGGCCATATCAGCTCAGGCCGAGGCATGGTGATACACACCGATGACTGCAATAACGTTTCGGACATCAGGGACAATCCCGAAAAATGTGTAACGGTTAGCTGGGATCCGGAAGTACAGGGAGAGTTTTCAGTTGAGCTGCGTGTTGAGCTGGAGAATCAGCGCGGCATTATTGCCACGCTGGCAACTACTATTACTGGCACCGAAGCGAATATTGAAAAGATCAGTACGGTCGAACGTGACGCCCGCTTCAGTATTGTGAACTTGTCACTCAGCGTACGTAACAGAATACACCTGGCGCGTGTTATGAAACGGGTCAGGCTTGTCCCGTCGGTAACCAAAGTAACGCGAGTCAAGAGTCGCCGCGTCAAGAAAATCATCAAGAACACTATTGGAGTGCACTAACCCGCCATGGCCGAGAAACAAAAAATAGAAACCAAGTCAGCTCCGGGCGCAATAGGTCCGTACTCACAGGCAATCAAATTAGGCAACCTGGTGTTTATTTCCGGCCAGGTGGGATTCGACCCCGCCAGTAAAGAGTTGGTTGCAGGTATCGAGGCACAGACGCGCCAGGTCTTCGCCAACCTGGCTGCAGTGGCCGAAGCAGCCGGTGCCACGTTGCAGAATGCCGTGAAGCTTACTATCTATGTTAATGATCTTGGCAACTTCCAGACCGTTAACGAGATCATGGCACAGAATTTTTCCGAACCGTATCCTGCCCGTGCCACTATCGAAGTCAGCAAGCTGCCGGTAGATGCATTGGTGGAAATCGACGCCATCCTCGCTTTATAGCCCTGCCCGGTATTAGCTCCTATACTTCAGGTAGCATCTAACAAAGGCCTGATACTCACCTGATGACTAGTCCTCAGCACCCGGATCAATCTGCTCTGACGACACTAAAGGGCGTAGGTCCAGCGCTGGAGAAGAAGCTGGCTGTCATTGGTATCCATTCAGTGCAGGACCTGCTGTTTCATCTGCCTCTGCGCTATGAAGACCGGAGCCGAATTAACCCCATCGGCAAGACCCGCATTGGTGACATCGTGCAGCTGCAGGGCGAGGTGATTTCCGCCCAGATTCAGTTTGGCCGCAGACGGAGCTTGCAATGTCTCATCAAGGACAAAACAGGCATCATCAGTCTGCGCTTCTTCTATTTCAGCACCGCACAAAAAAATGCCCTTGTACCTGGCGCCACCGTGCGATGTTATGGCGAGGTCAGGCCAGGTCGGGCTGGCTTCGAAATTTATCATCCCGAGTACCGTATCCTTAAGGAAGCAGAGGATGAGGTAGTCAGTAACGAACTAACACCGGTATATCCGCTGACTGAAGGTTTGCAACAAGGCAGACTGCGCCAGATTATTGGTCAGGCACTGCAAAGACTGTCCAAAAACATGGTGCTTACTGACTACCTGCCACCGAATCTTATTCAGCGCTATGGGCTGGAAGAGCTTAAAGCAGCAATTCAATTGGTGCACAGGCCGCCAACCGATATGCCACTGGCCTGGCAGGGCGCTGGCATGAACCCGGGCCAAAAGCGCCTGGCATTTGAAGAGCTCCTTACCCATCGGCTCTCGATGCGCCGTTTTAAATTACATTCCAACCAGGAGACGGCACCACAACTTGCCCCCGCGACAAGCCTCCAGAATCAGTTTGTCGCATCCCTGCCGTTTGATCTCACTGCCGCCCAGCAACGGGTTTGGAGCGACATCAGTAACGATCTGGACAGTAAACAACCTATGTTGCGGTTGCTGCAAGGCGACGTGGGTTCGGGCAAAACTGTGGTGGCAGCACTGAGCAGCTTGCAGGCCATTGGCAATGGCTTCCAGGTGGCGCTTATGGCCCCGACTGAAATCCTGGCCGAGCAACACTACCTGAACTTTAGCCAATGGTTTGCCCCGCTGGGCATCAATGTAGGCTGGCTTAGTGGAAAAATTAAGGGCAGTAAGCGCAGCACCCAACTCGGACAACTGGCCGCGGGCGAATGCCAGATTCTGGTGGGGACTCACGCCCTGTTTCAGGATGACGTGGTTTATCAGAAACTCGGGCTGGTGATCATCGATGAACAACACCGCTTTGGCGTACACCAGCGCCTGGCGCTGCGTGAAAAGGCAGCCACGCCCGGTAATAATCCACACCAGCTAGTCATGACTGCCACACCCATCCCGCGCACGTTAGCCATGAGTGCATATGCCGATCTGGATTGCTCAACAATCGATGAACTGCCTCCCGGGCGTAGTCCGGTGAATACCGTGATTATTTCCTCCGAACGGCGTGAAGATGTGGTGCAGCGCATCGCCAAAGCTTGCGCTGAAAACAAACAAGCCTACTGGGTTTGTACACTGATCGAAGAATCCGAAGCCCTGCAGGCACAAGCAGCGGAAGCAACCTATGCCAACCTGTCCAAACAGTTGCCGGGTATCAATGTGGGCTTGATTCATGGGCGTATGAAGCCACAGGAAAAGCAACAGGTAATGGCACTCTTTAAAGAAGGGCGGCTGCAGCTCCTGGTTGCTACCACTGTTATTGAAGTGGGTGTGGATGTGCCCAATGCCAGCTTGATGGTGATAGAAAATCCCGAGCGACTCGGGTTGGCGCAACTGCATCAGTTGCGTGGACGGGTAGGACGCGGGAGCCAACAGAGTCACTGTTTGCTGCTCTATCAAAACCCTTTGTCCCGCGCAGGCAAAGAACGCCTGGCTGTCATGAAAGAAAGTAACGATGGTTTCTATATTGCGGAAAAAGATCTTGAGTTGCGCGGCCCTGGCCAGGTATTGGGTACGGAACAAACCGGCCTGATGAGTTTCAGGGTGGCTGATATCGCCCGCGATGCAAGTCTGCTGGAAGATGTGCGCGATGCGGCTGAGTGGATCTTGAAAAATCAACCGGAACTAATAGATCCTCTGGTCCGACGCTGGATAGGTGAGCGTGTTAATTATGTTAATGCCTAGGCCACCGGTATTTTACTCTCACTACAGGTCAAGACGCCATCAAAGGTTCAGCTGGAGCTGACTCTCTTTCAGCCTCACTCGTTGGCGCTGGCGCTACTGGTTCAACGGCTCAGCCGGGTGACACCATCAATGCGGGTGAAGGCTCTGATAAGCTGACTCTCTCTGTGTCTGGTGACTCTGGCGGCGCTTACACGCTACAAGCTCTGATCACAGACTCTGTTGAGACGCTACACGTCAACAACTTTGAGACTGATGCCGCTACAACTGCCGTTGATTACACGGGTTCTGCAGGTAACGACACGTTCATCATGATGACTACTGCCGATAAGATTGCTGGTGGCGCTGGCACAAGCGATACGCTTGATGTGAATTACGCGGCTGTCCTTGGTGGAATCAGCGTAGACCTATCAGCTACTGGTGAGCAAATCTCAACTCTAGATGGCGGTGCGATCTCTGGATCGGTTACTGGTTTCGAGAACGTTGACCTTTCAGGTTACACAGGCTTCGGTGCATCGGTTACTGCTATCAAGACTGGTTCAACTATCACTGGTACTGGGTCAATAGACCGTATTACTGGTGGGG